>JBJMKB010000051.1:0-31903 GCA_045806045.1 Gaiellaceae bacterium
AGCTGGAAGCGGCGGCGCGGCGTGACGAAGCCGCGATACGCGACGTCGATGGTAATCCCCTGCTCGCGCTCGGCGCGAAGGCCGTCGGTGAGGAGCGCCAGGTCGACGTAGTCGTGGCCGCGGCGCCGCGAGGCGTCCTCGATGTGCTCGAGCTGGTCGACGAGGATCTGCTTCGTGTCGTAGAGCAGCCGCCCGATCAGGGTCGACTTGCCGTCGTCGACGGAGCCGGCGGTGACGAGGCGCAGCAGCTCGGTGTCGAGCAGTTCCTTCGAGGTCGCCATCAGCTCGTAGCTCTCGAACCTGGTTCAAAGAACGAACCAGGTTCGGGTTTGGGGCTAGAAGTAGCCAACGCGCTTCCTGTCCTCCATCGCGGCCTCGCTGACACGGTCGTCGGCGCGTGTCTCGCCGCGCTCGGTCACGTTGGTGGTCGCGATCTCGGCGACGACGTCCTCGAGCTCGCGCGCGTCGGAGAGCACGCCGCCCGTGCACGTCATGTCGCCGACCGTCCGGAACCGCACGCTCGCGCGGAACGTCTCCTCCTCCGGGAACCGCTCGACGAACTCCGAGGCGGCGTACAGCATCCCGTCGCGCCGGAACACGTCCCGCTCGTGCGAGAAGTAGATCGGCGGCAGCTCGAGATTCTCGCGCGCGATGTACTGCCACACGTCGAGCTCGGTCCAGTTCGAGATCGGGAACACGCGAATGTGCTCGCCCTTGCGGATCCGCGCGTTGTAGAGGTTCCACAGCTCGGGTCGCTGCGCGCGCGGATTCCACTGGCCGAAGTCGTCGCGGAAGCTGAAGATCCGCTCCTTCGCGCGTGCGCGCTCCTCGTCGCGCCGCGCGCCGCCCATGGCGGCATCGAACTGGTGCTCCTCGATCGCGTCGAGCAGCGTGGTCGTCTGCAGCTGGTTCCGCGATGCGCGCGGCCCCGTCTGCTCCTGCACGCGGCCCCTGTCGATCGACTCCTGAACGCTCGCGACGACGAGCCGCTCGCCGAGCTCCGAGACGCGGCGGTCGCGGTACTCGATCACCTCCGGGAAGTTGTGCCCGGTGTCGACGTGCATGACCGGGAACGGGAACTTCGCGGGGCGGAACGCCTTCTCGGCGAGACGCAGCATGACGATCGAGTCCTTGCCGCCCGAGAAGAGCAGCACCGGCCGTTCACGCTCGGCCGCGATCTCGCGCATGATGTGGATCGCCTCGGCCTCGAGCTCGTCCAAGTGCGAGAGATTCCGCTTCGCCGAATCTCTGGAAGACAGGTCACGGGTGTTCATCTCGTGACCCTTTCGTCTGGCGCCTTCGGCGCCGCCGAAGGCGCATGGAGCCCGCACTCCGTCTTGTCGGTGCCGGCCCAGCGGCCTTCGCGCCCGACGCCCGGCACCGTGGAATGGGTGTCGCCGATCGACGCGTAGCCGCGGTCGTGCAGCGCGTTGTACGGCAGCCCGCGCTCCTTGATGACCGCCCACACCTGGTCGTCGCTCCAGTCGGCGAGCGGGTTCGCCTTCCACAGCTCGTGCGACTCGTCCCAGCTGAGCTTCGGCGCGTTTGCGCGCGTCGGCGACTGGTCGCGGCGGATGCCGGTGATCCAGCAGTCGAGGTCGAGCAGCGCGCGATTGAGAGGCTCGACCTTCGCGATCGCGAGATACAGGTCGGGCGTGCGCTCCCAGAGCCCCTCCTCGACCGGCGCGCCTTCGAACACCTCGATCTTCGTGTCGTACCGCTGCTCGACCTCGCGCCAGAGCTCGTACGTCTCGGGGAAGAGGTAGTGCGTGTCGATGGCGAAGACGCGCGCCTTCGGCTCGAGCGCGAAGAGCATGTCGAGCAAGACGGATTCTTCCTTCTGGAAAGAGCACGCGAGGGAGACCTTCCCCGGGAACGTCTCGAGGCAGAAACGGAGGATCTCCTCCGCGTTCAGCGACTCGACGTCAGCGGGCAGTTGCAGGCTGGTTGCCAAGGAGCACCTCCTTCAACGTGTCGCCGCGCAGGCCGAGCCGCAGCGTCTCGAGCGGGATCACTTCGTCCGGCGGGATGTTCCCGAGGTTCACCTCGGAGCCGAACTGCTTGATGAACCACGCCTGCGACGCCTTCGTCGGCGCCTCGAACACGACGTGCTCCGTCCCGACGGCGCCCGCGATCTCGCCGATCAATTCCGTGCGCATGCCGCCGGACGAGTCGAAGATGCCGGCGCTGCCGCCCTCGCGCGCCTCGGTGATCACCTTCCATGCTCCGGCGTCGAGCTCCTCGCGCAACCATCGCTTCCACTCGTCGGCGCTGTACTCGACCGACGAATCCTTCGAACCGACCTCGGAGAGGACGGTGAAGTCGCGCGCGAACTCCGCGATCAGCTCGAGCTTACGCTCGCGCGGAATGTCGATCGTGCCGTCGGAGATCTCGACGTGCGTGAGCCCGAGCTCGTTCAGCCACTGCTTGTACTCGCCGAGCTTTCCTTCGACGTACACGACCTCGAAGAACGTCCCGCCGATCACGACGGGCTTCTCCTTCAGCACCTCGAGCTTGCGCTTCAGGTTCGGCGTGACGTACGCCGTGCCCCAGCCGAGCTTGACGATGTCGATGTAGCGGCCGGACGTCTCGAGGACGTCCTCCCACGCGCGCGGGCCGAGGCCCTTGTCGATCACGTGCGTGATGCCGCCGCTGCGTGAGCTAGAGACGAGCAAAGAGCTCCTCGAGCTTCGCCGTCGCGCGCGTCTGCACGTCGCGGTAGAGCGAGTTGCCGTGCGCGTCAATGCCGACCGTGAGCGGGCCGAAGTCCTTGACGCGAAACTTCCAGAGGCACTCGGGCATGAGGTCTTCCCACGCGACTTCCTCGATCTCCTCGATCTGCGTCGTCTCGAGCGCCGCGGCGCCGCCGACGATCGCGAAGTAGACCATCCCGAGCTCGTGCATGGGCTCGATCGCCTCGTCGGGGAACCCGCCCTTGCCGCAGATCGCCCGGACGCCGTACTGACGACCGAGAGGCTCGGTGAAACGCACCATGCGCGCGCTCGTCGTCGTGCCGATGCAGATCTTCTCGTACTTCCCCTCCGCGACCTTGCGCACGTTCGGCGCGGTGTGCAGCAGGAACGCTCCCGAGAGGTCCATCGGCGGCTCGGCGCCCTGGTCGAAGATCCTGACCTGCGTGCGATCTCGGATGCCGATGATGTGTCCCTGCACGGTCACCTCGTCGCCGGCGCGCAGCTTCAGGATCGCGCTGGGATCGGCGATCGGGAACGTGAGGGTGTGGCCTGCCATCTGCCTAGAACTCCCGATCGAACTCGGTCTCGCCGCCGGGCGAGATGTGGGCGGAGGCACGGCGCGCGGCCCAGCACTGGTAGTTGACCGCGACCGGGTTGAGCGTCATGTGCGTGTCGGCGTGCTCGATGTGGCACTGCAGGACGGTCACGTCGCCGCCGAGCCCCATCGGGCCGATGCCGGTCTCGTTGAGGAGCCCGTAGAGCTCCTCCTCGAGCTCCGCGACCAGCGGGTCGGGATTGCGCGTGCCGACCGGGCGCGTGATCGCTTCCTTCGCGAGGTACATCGCGTAGTCGGCGGTGCCGCCGATCCCGACGCCGACGATCCCCGGCGGGCACGGCTTCCCGCCGGCGCCCACGATCGACTCGAGCACGAACTGCTTGATCCCCTTCACGCCGTCCGCCGGGACGCACATCTTCAGGAAGCTCATGTTCTCGGAGCCGGACCCTTTCGGCACGCACTTGACGTCGAGGCCGTCCCAGTCCGGGATGAACTCCCAGTGCACGATCGGCAGCCGGTAGCCGATGTTCGGCCCGGTGTTCTCGCGCGTGATCGTGTGCACCGCGTTCGAACGCAGCGGATGCTCGACGGTGGCGCGCGCCGTCCCGTCGCGCAGCCCCTCGTAGATGCGCGTCGGGTGGAGCGGGAAGTGCTCCCCGACGCGGCACGTGTAGACGGCGATGCCGGTGTCCTGACAGACGAGGTTGCTCTCGCTGTCGGCGATGTTGACGTTCTTGTGGATCGTCTCGAGCACTCGCCTGCCGGCCACGGACGTCTCGCGCAGCCGCGCGTCCGCGAGCGCGCCGCGCAGGTCCTGCGGGAGATCCTTCAGCGCCCAGACGTAGAGGTGCGCCGCCGCTTCCTCGACCGCGTGCTGCAGGTCCGTCGTCACGACGATGCTCATGCGCTCGCCTTTTGTGCGGCGGCGCGACCGGCGCGGCGACCGAAAACCACACACTCGAGAAGGCTGTTACCCATCATGCGATTACGTCCGTGCGTACCGCCGGCGATCTCGCCGCACGCGTAGACGCCCTCGAGCGTCGTCTCGGCGTCGGTGTCGATCACGAGACCGCCGTTCTGGTAGTGGAGGACCGGGTAGGTCAGGATCTTCTCCTTGAGCGGGTCGATCCCGCCGCCCCGGTAGCGGCGGAGCATGTACGGCAGCGAGATCGCTGCGTCGTCGGCCGAGATGCGCGTCGTGTCGAGATAGACCGCGGGCCGGCCGTCGGGTGTCTGAACGCCGCGGCCGTTTCCGACCTCGTCGAAGATCGCCTGCGAGACGGTGTCGCGCGGGCCGAGCGAGTCCGTGAACTCCTCGCCGTGCGCGTTCAGCAGCACCGCGCCGTACGCGCGCGTCGTCTCCGGAATCGAGTAGCCCTGCATGTTCGGGGGCCAGGCACCGCCGTTCGGGTGGTACTGCAGCGCGTCGAGATCGCGCGCGTCGGCGCCGACCTCGAGGGCGATCTTCGTCACCTCGCCGGTCGCGTTGGGGTGGTTGGTCGAGAGCTCTCCCCGCTGCTCCGCCTCCGCGTAGCAGCGTCCCCCGGCAGCGAGCACGACGGTCCCCGCCTCGACGCGGTGCTCGCCGACGACGGCACGCCAATGCCCGTTCACGGGCGCGAGCTCGCGCAGCGGTGAATTGACGAGGCTCGTCCCCTCGCCGGCCTCCCACGCCTCGCGCAACTGCTTCGTGATCGCGTGGCCCGTGCGGTCGCCGACCTGGAGGAGGCGCTTCGCCGACGCGCCGCCGCACCTCGCGAGCCGGTAGCCGCCACTCTCGCGCGTGAACTCGACGCCGAGCGCCTCGAGCCAGTGGATGGCGGAGCGTGCGTCGCCCGTCAGCACCTCGACGAGCTCCTTCTCGGCAGTCTCGTGCGAGGACTTCCAGACGTCGGCCGCGTGCTGCTCCGGCGAGTCGTCCGCGCCGAACGACGCCTGGATGCCGCCCTGCGCCTTGGAGGAGTTGTTCGCCTGCAGCGAGCCCTTGGTCGCGAGGCCGACGCGTGCACCGGCGCGATCGGCGGAGACGGCCGCCGCCAGCCCGGAGGCTCCGCTCCCGATCACGAGCACGTCGAAGCTGTGAGCCTCCTGCGCCACGAGAGCGACTATACCTGAGATTAGCGGATCTTATTCTTTGTTCACTGCCGCAGTGGGGAAAGCCTCACCAGATCGCGCGCAGGAGCTCGAGGATCTCGCCGGCCGAGGCGGGCCGCGGATTCGCGAGGTTGCCGCCGCGGGCGGCCGCCGCGGAGGCCACGTCGGGGAGGTCCGCCTCGGGGACGCCGAAGTCGCGCAGCCGCTCGAACCCGCCGAGGCGCGCGAGCTCACGCGAGCGCTCGACCGCGTCGCCGCCGATCGCCTCGCCGAAGCGCGCGACCTCGTCCGGGACGTAGGCGCGGTTGTAGTCGAGCGCCGGTGGGAGGCAGAGCGCGTTCATCGCGCCGTGCGAAATGCCGTACCGGCCGCCGAGCGCCTGCGCCATCGCGTGCGCGAGCCCGAGGCCGGCGAGGGCGAGCGCGTGGCCTGCGTGCGCCGCGCCGTGGAGCAGCGCCTCGCGCGCAGGACGATCCTCCGGCGCCTCGAGCACGCGCGGCAGCGCATCGGCGATCAACCGCGCCCCGGTCAGCGCCTGCTCGTCGCCCTCCCTGCTGCGCCCCTGCGCGTACAACGCCTCGGCACAGTGCGCGAGCGCGTTCAGCGCCGTGCCCGCCGTCACGTCGAGCGGAAGGTCGAGCGTCAGCTCGACGTCGTAGACGATTCCCTCGGGGTGCGCGCCGCCACCGCCTCCGTGCATGATCCGGTCGGGCGAGCGAATGCCGTAGAAGGTCGTCCACTCGGCGCCGGAGTAGGTCGTCGGGACGTGGACGACCGGCTTGCCGGTCTGCGCCGACGCGAACTTGCCGGTATCGATCGCGGAGCCGCGCCGACCGCGAGGAGCCCGTCTGCGGCGGCGGGAACCTCCACGCGGTTCGACGGCACCTCCGCCCACCACTCGACGTTCGGGAGGTCGAGCGTCTTCCAGCGCGGGCTCGCGATCACCATCGGCCGCTCGATCCCGGCCTCCACGAGCACCGCGGGCAGCTGGTCGAGGCCCCAGCGGACGATCACGGGAGCCGCTCGCGCGCGAACTCGACGAACGCGCGCGCGGCACGTGTCTCGGCGCGTCCGGCGGCGCGCACGAGGAGGATCTCGCGCTCGAGCTGGAGCTGCTCGACGCGAGCCTCGACGAGCGTGCCGGCGGCGAGGTCGTTCTCGATCGAGGAGCGCGAGATGAACGTGACGCCGTAGCCGCCGCGCACCGCGCTCGTAACGGACTCCTGGAGCCCGAGCTCGAGACGCACGTCGAGATCTCGCAGCTTGACGCCGACGCGGCGCAGCTCGTCCTCGATCATCTGTCGCACGCCGGCACCGTCCTGCATCACGATCAGCTCTTCCTCCTTCAGCTCGTCGAGTGTCACGCCGCGGCCGCCGAAACGGTGCCCGGGCGGGCACGCGAGCACGACGGTGTCGCGGAAGAAGGGCTCGTACTCGACGCCGCGGTGGCGAGGCCCGGCGCCGACGACCCCGAGCTCGAGCGAACGGTCCGCGACGCGCTCGACGACCGTCTGTGTGTCGAACACGCTGAGCGCGACGTGCAGGCCCTCGTGCGCGTCGGCGAACTCGCACAGGATCCGCGAGAGGACGACCCCGCCGGGGCCGGTCGACGCCCCGATCTCGAATTCGCCGGCGAGCTCGCCCGTGGCCTCGTCGGCGAGGTCGGAGAGGATCTCGTCCTCGAGCGCGAGGAGCCGCTGCGAGGCCTTGTAGAGCTTGAGCCCGCTCTCCGTCGGCTCGACGCGGCGCCCGGAGCGGTCGAGGAGCTGCGTCCCGAGCCGCTTCTCGAGCGCGCGTACCTGCAGGCTCACCGCAGGCTGCGTCACCCCGAGCCGCTCGGCCGCGAGCGAGAACGACTTCCGCTCCACGACCTCGCAGAACGCCTGCAACTGCCGCGTGTCCATAAGGGAAGCTTATCCGAAGCGTTCGCGGAACTCGAGGCGGTTCCCGAACGGGTCGGCCGCGTAGAAGCGCCTCGCGCCGGGGATCGAGTCGTCCGGCGTCACCTCGATCCCCGCGCCGCTGAGGCGTGCTGCGGCGGCGTCGAGATCGGCGACGACGAGCCCGGGGTGCGCCTTGCGGGCCGGCGCGAACGGCTCCTCGACGCCGACGTGCAGCTCCTGGTCGCCGGCGCGGAACCAGCAGCCGCCGCGCGCGCTGAGCGCCTCCGGCTTCGGCAGCTCCTGCAGGCCGAGCAGGCCACCGTAGAACGCGCGCGCCTCCTCCTCGCAGCCGCGCGGCGCCGCGACCTGAACGTGATCGATGCCGGTGACGTTCATCTCCGACGGTCTACCATCGCTCGGGTGGCAGCTGCGCCACCTCCGCTCGAAGACACGCTCGTCACCGGCTACACCCGCCTTGCGTCGGGCGCACCGCACCGGCGGATCGATCTCGAGCTTCGCGTGCTCGACATCCTCCTCTCAGGCTTCTTCTCGATCCTGCTCGCGCCGGTCGCGCTCGTGATCGCGCTGGTCGTCCTCCTCACCAGCGGGCGCCCGGTGCTGTATCGCGGGGAGCGCGTCGGGCGCGGCGGTCGCTTCTTCCAGATGCTGAAGTTCCGGACGCTGAAGCGGGGCGCCGAGGAGCGCATCGGCCAGTACCTCGGTCCCGAGCTCGTGCTGCGCACCGACGCCGAGCTGACGAGCATCGGCCGCTGGCTGAAAGCGTCGCAGCTCGACGAGATCCCGCAGCTCTGGAACGTGCTGCGCGGCGACATGTCGTTCGTCGGCCCACGGCCGATCCGGCCCCGCTTCTTCACCGAGCTCGCGCACGACCTTCCCGCGTACTGGCAGCGCCTCGTCGTGCGGCCGGGCCTGACCGGGTTCGCGCAGGTGCGGCGGGGCTACGAGACTTCGATGGCCGAGAAGCTTGCGCACGATCTGGAGTGGATCGCCGATCGGTCCGTGCGTCTCTACCTCCGCGTCGTCGTGCTCACGGGCGTCCGCGTCCTCCGCCAGTCGCTGACACGCCGCCACTAAGCTGGCCGCATGTGCGGGATCTGCGGGATCGCGTCCACGCGCGGCGCAGTCGACCTCGAACGGCTCCGGCGCATGTCGGAGACGCTGCACCATCGCGGTCCGGATTCGGAAGGAACGCACGTGGACGGCCCGGTCGGCATCGCCGCTCGCCGTCTCGCGATCATCGACCTGGCGGCGGGCGACCAGCCGATCGCGAACGAAGACGGGTCGGTCGTCGTGGTGCAGAACGGCGAGATCTACAACTACCGCGAGCTGATGCACGAGCTCGAGCGCGCCGGGCACCGGTTCCGGACGCGCTGCGACACCGAGGTGCTCGTGCACGGCTACGAGGAATGGGGGACGCGCCTCTGGGAGCGGCTGCGCGGCATGTTCGCTGTCGCGGTCTGGGACGCGCGCGAGCGGCGCCTCGTGCTCGCGCGCGACCGCTTCGGCATCAAGCCCCTCGCCTACCGAGACGTCGACGGGGAGCTGTCGTTCGCGTCGGAGCTCGACGCACTCGAGCGCGGCGACGTCGATCCCGATGCGCTCGACGCGTTCCTGACCTTCAACGTCGTCCCGGCGCCGCTCTCAATCTTCAAGGACATCCGCAAGCTGCTCCCGGGACACACGCTCACATGGCACGACGGGCGCGCGACGATCGAACGCTTCGCGCCCACGGGGCCGCTGGAGCCCCGCAGCGACGAGGACGAAGCCGAGCTGCTCGAGGAATGCCGTGCGCGTTTGCGCGACTCGGTGCGCGCACATCTGATCGCGGATGTCCCGGTCGGCGTGCTGCTCTCGGGTGGCGTCGACTCCGGGGTCCTCACGGCGCTTGCGGCGGAAGAGACGTCGGAGCCTGTCCGCACGTTCTCGATCGGGTTCGAAGATGCCTCGTTCGACGAGCTGGACGGCGCACGCGCGGTCGCGCAGCGCTACGGCACGGTTCACCGCGAGCTCGTGCTGCGGCCGGACGCTGCATTGCTCCTCCCTGCGCTCGCCGACGCGTTCGACGAGCCGTTCGCGGACTCGTCCGCGCTGCCGACCTACCTCGTCTCGAAGCTCGCAGCCGAGGACGTGAAGGTCGCACTGTCGGGCGAGGGGGGCGACGAGCTCTTCGGCGGCTACTACACCTATGTCGCCGATCTGCTCGCCGAGCGCTTCGGTTCGGTGGCCGCGCTGACGCGACCGATCGTGGATCGCCTACCGTCGTCGACCAAGAAGGCGAGCATCGACTACCGCCTCAAGCGCTTTGCGCATGCCGCAGCACTGCCGCCGCTCGAGCGGCACCACGCCTACAAGGAGATCTTCGCCGCCGACCGCCGCGCCGAGCTGACCGGGCGGCGGAGCGACTTCGACCCGCTCGCGGGCTACCGCGAGCGGTTCGCAGGGACCGCGGGACACGAGCTGCTCACGCGCCTGCAGGACGTCGACTTCGGGCTCTACCTCGTCGACGATCTCCTCACGAAGACCGACCGGGCATCGATGGCGTGGTCGCTCGAGGCGCGCGTGCCGTTCATGGACACCGTCGTCTCGAACTTCGCGTTCTCGCTTCCGGTGCGGCACAAGGTCCGCGGGTTCTCGAAGAAGCGGCTGTTGCGCAGAGCTGTCGAGCCCTTGCTTCCCCGTGAGGTGGTGCACGGGAAGAAGCGCGGCTTCTCGATTCCCGCCGCGGCGTGGCTGCGGGGCGAGCTCGAGCCGTTTGCACGCGAGACGCTCTCCCCGGAGACGCTCCGCCGCCAGGGATTCCTGCAGCCCGGAGCAGTCACACGCGTGATCGACGAGCACGTCTCGGGACGCGAGGACCTTTCACGGCAGCTGTGGGGCCTGCTCTCGTTCACGCTCTGGTACGAGCGGCACGTCGAGGGGATCACGCGCGACGTCTCGCTCGACGCGGTCGTCGCGTGAAGGTCTGGGTCGACTTCACGGCGAGTGCGCACCCGCTCGTCTTCCGGCCGCTCGTTCAGCTGCTCGAGGCTCAGGGGCATTCCGTCGAGATCACCGCCCGCGAGTACGCGCAGACGCTGCAGCTCGTCGAATCGCACGGCATGACGGCAACGGTGATCGGCCACCACGGCGGACGCTCGTCGCTCGGCAAGGCGCGTCAGATGCGCGCCCGGTTGAAGTCGCTGCGGAAGTGGGCGAAGGGGCGCGACTTCGATCTCGCGCTGGCGCACGGCTCGCATGAGCTCACGATGACGGCGCGCCGGCTCGGCATCCCGAGCTCGACGACCTTCGACTACGAGTGGGCCTGGCTGCAGCACCAGCTCGGGTGCCGAGCCGCGACGCGGGTGGTCGTCCCCGAATCGATTCCGCCCGAGCGCCTGAAGACCTACGGCGCCGTGCCGCCGAAGCTGCAGCAGTACCCGGGGCTGAAGGAGGAGTACTACCTCGCCGACTTCGAGCCAGACGAGTCCGTGCTGCCCGACTGGTCGATCGATCCGGCCCGCGTGCTCGTCATACTGCGTCCGCCGCCGGACGTCTCGCTCTATCACCGCCATTCGAACCCGCTCTTCCCCATGACGCTCGAGCATCTCGGCAGGCTCGAAGACGTGCACGCGTTCGTCATCCCGCGCACCGACGAGCAGCGCGACTACGTCAAGTCACTCGATCTTCCGTCGGTCATCGTCCCGGAGCGGGCCGTCGACGCGCAGAGCCTGATCGCGCTCTCCGACCTCGTCGTCTCCGCCGGCGGAACGATGAACCGCGAGGCGTCCGCCCTCGGCGTGCCGGTGTACACGACGTACGGCGGCCGACTCGGCGGCGTCGACGAGGAGCTGATCCGCCAGGGACGGCTGCGCCCGCTGACCGATCCGCGCGCGCTCGACCTGCACAAGCGCGAGCGTGGTGCGGGCGAACGCGTCCGGCGCAACCCGCAGCTCATGCTCGATCTGCTGCTCTCGGCACTCGACTCGTAGCACTTGCCCCGTAGCCCGCAATCCTGCGGGCATCCGCCCTAGGCAGCTGCGAGCGTCGCGAGCACGTCCGCGCCGTAGCGTTCGAGCTTTGCCGGGCCAACCCCGGAGATCTGCGCGAGCTCGCCGAGCGACGACGGCTGCACCTCGGCGATCGCGTGCAGCACGGCGTCGTGGAAGACGACGTACGGCGGCACACCGTCCTCCCTTGCGCGCTCGAGCCGCCACTCACGCAGCCGTTGCGCACCCGGTGTCCAGTCGCGCTCCACGTTCGGCGGCGAGCCGCCGCGCGTCACGCCGAGCTCGTCGAGGAAACGGGATCGCTTGCCCGACCATGTCAGCCACAGCACGCGCTTCGCGCGCGTCATGCCGACGTAGAGCAGGCGTCGCTCCTCGGCGATCTCTTCCGGCGTGCGCGCCTGCTTCGACGGCAGCTCCTTCTCCTGCAGGCGCGGGATGAAGACCGCGTCGAACTCGAGACCCTTCGCTCGGTGCAGCGTGAGCAGGTTGACGCCGTGGGCCCCGTCGCCGCCCGGCGCGAACCGCTCGCGGAGGTGCGCGACGAACGCCATCGCGTCGCCGTCGAATGTCGAAGCGAGCTGCACGAGCCGTGCGAGATCCGTCTGGCGCGTCAACTCGCGGTCGCCGAGCTTGTCGGGCAGCCGCTCGAGCCAACCCGCGTCCACCGCAGCCGAGCGCACGGCGTCCGGCGCCGGCTCGGTCGACCGCTCGAGGCGCTTGGCGAGTCGTCGCGCGGCGTCGCGCTCGAGCAACGACGCGCCCTGGAACGGGATCCCTGCATCGTGCAGCAGCTCCTCGAAGTCGGTCAGCCGAGCGTTCGTGCGCGCGAGGATCGCGACCTCCTCGAGCGGCTCGCCGAGCTCGCGAATCGCCGCGACGATCGCACGGCCTTCGTCCTCCGGCGACGGGTGCGGCTCCACGACGGGCTGTGGGCCGTCGGCGCGCACGGGCCGCAGCGTCTTCTCCGCGCCGCCGAGGTTCGGAACGAGCTTGTTCGCGAGCTCCAGGACCTGCGGCGTCGAGCGGTAGTTCTCCTCGAGCCGCACGACGAGCGCATGCGGGAACTGCTCGGACACGCCCAGCAGATGCTCGGGCCCGGCGCCGGTGAACGAGTAGATCGACTGATAGTCGTCGCCGACGACGCACAGGTCGTCGCGCTCGCCGAGCCAGAGCTCGAGCAGCGACTGCTGCAGGAGGTTCACGTCCTGGTACTCGTCGACCGTGAACGCCAGGTACTGCGCGCGGAACGTCTCGCGCGCCTGCGCGTTCTCCTCGAAGAGCCGCACCGCGAGCTCGAGCAGATCCTCGAAGTCGACGAGCTCCTCGGCCGCCTTCCGCCGCTCGTACTCGCGATACACGCGCAACATGAGGTCGACGGGGATCGGCGGCTCGTGGCTGGCGAGCTCGTGTGCGTAGCGCTCGGGAGCGATGCGCCGGTTCTTCGCCCACTCGATCTCCGTCGCAAGGTCGCCCGCGGGGCGGAACTTGTACGGCGCCGGAAGCGAGTTCGCGATCTGTCGGAGCGCGGGCGCCTTCGACGGGAGGATGCGCCCGACCGAGTCCGCCGCGAAGTGGCGCAACTGGCGGAGCGCCGCAGAGTGGAACGTGGAGGCGCGCACGCCGGAGACTCCCAGGACTTCGAGACGCTGCCTGAGCTCGCCGGCCGCTTTGTCGGTGAAGGTGACGGCCATGATCCGCGTCGCAGGAAACGTGGCCGTCGCCACCTGCTGCGCGATGCGCCGCGTGATCGTCGTCGTCTTGCCCGACCCGGCGCCCGCGAGGATGCAGACGGGACCGCGCACGGCCTCCGCCGCACGGCGCTGCTCGGGGTTCAGACCGTCGAGCGGGTCCACCGGTTCACGGTATCGAGAGCGTCGGCGAGGTCTGTGACGGAACGCGGACGAATCTGATTCGGCGACAGCCGAACCCGGAGCTGCTCCCAGACGCTGCTGGTTCCTCGATTTCGCGCCGCGTCGCGCCCCCGGGGTCGGCAACCCGTCAACCTGGTTCACAAACCGAACCAGGTTGAGTGGAGGGCGGAACCTGGTTCGCTCTTTGAACCAGGTTCCTGCATCTCGCGGATGCGAATCAGGTTGAGTGGCGCGGGGGTTCGCACACCCCGCGACCCGGTTCAGTGCAAGGTGTCTTCGAGCACCGCTTCGCGCCCGGTGCGTACCGGTTCCTTGACCATCGAGCCGAGCTTCGCAACGACGCCGAGCGCGTCGCCGTCCTCGACGAGGCGCTCCAGCTCGGCGAGCGCCTCCTCGAGCCATTCGGCGTCGATCTGCGGCCGCGCCGCACGCATGATCTTCGGGTGCGACGTCGGACCGACCGTCTCGCCCTCGTTCCACAGCACCTCGTGCACCTTCTCGCCGGCGCGCGCGCCGGTGAAGACGATCGGAATGTCGTCCTCGTTCCGCCCCGACAGACGGATCATCTGCTTCGCGAGGTCGACGATCTTCACGGGCTCGCCCATGTCGAGCACGTAGACCTGACCGCGCCCGCCCATCGCGCCCGCTTGCACGACGAGCGACGACGCCTCCGGAATCGTCATGAAGAAGCGCGTCATCTCCGGGGTCGTCACCGTCACGGGTCCGCCGCGCTCGATCTGCTTGCGAAAGATCGGGATCACCGACCCCGACGACCCGAGCACGTTGCCGAAGCGAACCGCGACGAACCGCGTCGAGACCTCGGGGTGGAGGGCGAACGACTCGACGATCCACTCGCACACCGCCTTCGACTGCCCCATCACGTTCTTCGGGTTCGCCGCCTTGTCGGTCGAGATGAGCACGAAGCGCTCGACCGCAAACTCGCTCGCCACCTCTGCGAGCACGCGCGTCGACAACACGTTGTTCGCAACTGCTTGCAGCGGGTTCGCCTCGAGCATGCCCACGTGCTTGTAGGCGGCGGCGTGGAAGAGCACCTGAGGTTGGTAGCGCTCGAAGACCTGCCGCATCTTCGCCCGGTCACCGCAGTTCGCGAGCACAGCGATGGCAGCCGGGTACTGGCGCTCGTCGACGAGCTCGCGCTCGATCTCGAACAGCGGCGACTCGCCCTTGTCCACCAGCACGAGCCTCGACGCGCCGAGCCGCGCCAGCTGACGGCAGAGCTCCGACCCGATGGAACCACCGGCACCCGTGACGATGACCGTCTTGTCCTTGACATACGTCGCGACGAGCCCGAGATCGACCTCGACCTGCTGCCGGCCAAGGACGTCCTCCACCTGCACGGGCCGGATCTGCTTCCCCAGGTTGAGGTCGCCCGAGATCAGCTCGTGCAGCCCCGGCAGCGTCTTGACGGGCACGTTCTCTGCACGGCAGGTCTCGACGATCTTCTGGCGTACGGCGCCCGACGCCGAGGGAATCGCTATCAGTACCTCGTCCGGCTTGTTGTCGCGCAGGATGTGCTCGAGCTCGTCTGTCGTCCCGAGCACGCGCACGTCCTTGATGCGGTCGCCGCGCTTGCGCGGATCGTCGTCGACGAAGCCGATCGGCGTGTAGTGCAGCTGCCGGTTGCGCTGCATCTCGGTCACCATCAGCTGCCCCGCGTCGCCGGCGCCGACGATCAGCACCTCCTTGCCGTGGGCGACGAGACCGCCGGGCGGCCGCTCGATGAGCGTGCGCGCAAGCAGGCGGGTGCCGGCGACGAACGCGAGCAGGAGCAGGAAGTCGAACGCCGCGATGCTGTGCGGGAGCCGCGAGGTGTGATGCGGCGGAAAGGCGTACAGGACGAGGTAGGTGAGAGCCGACGCCATCGTGACGCCGCGTGCCGCGCCCCACATGTCACGCGTCGAGACGTACCGCCACCAGCGGTTGTAGAACCCCGACGCGACGAACACCGCGAGCTTGATCGCGACGACGAGCGTCACGACCTGCCAGTCGAGCAGGTGCCGGTAGAAGACCGGAGTCGACTTGTCGAAGCGGAGGAAGAACGTGAGCCGCCACGCCCCGACGATCAACACCGCGTCGAAGACGAGCTGCCAAACCCGGTGACGGTTCACCGGAAAGCGCATCAGGAGCGGACGAGCTTGGAGGCGCGCTTCAGCACCGAGACGACCTCCGTCTGCTGCGCTTCGCTGATCCCGGCCCACAGCGGCAGGCACAGATCCTCGCGCGAGGCCTTCTCCGTCTCGGGAAAGTCTCCCTCGGAGTAGCCGAGGTGGCGCAGCGCCGGCTGCAGGTGCAGCGGCGGGTTGTAGAAGATCGCGGATTCGATCTCGGCTTCCTTGAGCGCAGCGGCCAGCGCGTCCCGCTCGGGGGAGCGGACGCAATACATGTGGTAGACGTGCCCGGGCTCGTCGACCGGTGTCTCGACCACGCCGTCGAGCAGCTCGGAGTACCGTGCCGCCGCCTCGCGGCGCTGCGCGTTCCACGTGTCGATGTGACGGAGGAAGATGCGCAGGAACGCAGCCTGCATCGCGTCGAGACGCGAGTTGTACCCGACGTAGAGGAACTCCTTCTTCGACTCGGACCCGTGGAAGCGCAGCATCCGCAACCGCTTCGCGAGCTCGGCGTCGTTGACGGCGATGAGGCCGCCGTCGCCGAGCGCGAAGAGGTTCTTCGACGGGAAGAAGCTGAACGTCGACGCGATGCTCGTGGCGATGCCCGTTGCACCGAATGCCTGCGCAGCGTCCTCGATCACCGGCACGCCGAAGCCGCTCATGTCGGGCGCCGGGCGGCCGAACAGGTGCACGGGCATGATCGCCTTCGTGCGATCGGTGATCCGCTGCTCCACGTCGGCGGGATCGAGGTTGAGCGTGACCGGGTCGATCTCCGCGAACACCGGCGTCGCGCCACGGCGCGCGATCGCCTCGGCGGTCGCGTAGAAGGTGAAGGCCGGGCAGACGACCTCGTCGCCGGCGCCGATGCCCATCGCGTCGAGCACGAGCACGAGCGCGTCCGTGCCGTTTGCACAGCTCACCGTCTCCTGCACGCCGAGCAGCTCGGCCGCCTCCTCCTCGAACGACGTGACCTCCGGACCGAAGATGAAGCGCGCGGATTCGAGTGTGCGCGCAAAGGCTTCCTTCAGCTCGGGGATCAGCGGCGCGTACTGCGCCTTGACGTCAACGTGGGGGATCGGCATCGGCGGAAGGGATGGTAGCCGCGCGGCGGCGGCGAAGCAGCCAATACGCCGCGACCGCCACGATTCCCACCACGACCGCGACCTCCACGTATCGGAAGTCGTGGTGCAGGGTCGTCCAGTTCTTACCGAGCGCCCACCCGGCGGCCGCGAACGCCGCGCACCAGAGCGTGTTCCCGAGCAGGGTGAGCACGTTGTAACGCACGAACGGGCTTTCGAACACGCCCGCGGGGATGGACACGAACGACCGCGCCACGGGTGTGATCCGGCCGAGGAAGACGGCCCACGCGTCCCACCGCTCGAACCAGCGCTCCGCGCGCTCGAGCGTGTCGTTCGTGAGGTGGAACCAGCGGCCGTGCCGCGTGAGAAACGTACGGCCGCCGCGCTCGCCGATCCACCACCCGAGGATCGAGCCGAGCTGGTAGCCGACGACGCCCGCGAGGACGACCGCGACGTACGCCCCGAACCCGGTGGCATGCCAGCCCAGCACGTCGACCCGGTGGGTCAGCGCACCCGAAGCGAGCGCGCCCGCGTAGAGCATCACGAGCTCGCTGGCCGCCGGGAAGACCGCGTCGATCAGCATCAGGACGAAGATCGCGACGACGCCGTAATGGGCGAGCCATGAGGTCACTGAACGAGAGCCTAATCAGCCGCGCCTGAACGCGAACGGTACAGCGACGTCGGACGTGCCGACCTCGCTCGTCGCGAAGAGATGCGCGACGTAGGTGCCGCCGTAGGCGCGCGAGCCGTGCGGTAGCCGGCCGTCCCACAGCACAGACCGCGCGCCGGGCTGCAGCGAGACGGGCGGAAGCTCGCGCACGGTGACGCCGCTCCGTGTCTCGACGCGTAGTCGGACCGATGCGACGCGCGACAGCGTGAACCGGATCGCGGCGGTCCCATGCGCCGTCCTGGGCGCCGCGACGGCGCGCAGCGTCGTGTCGTAGCGGAACGGACGGTCGATCGTCGAGGTGCGTCCGAGGTCGTCCGTCGCGGTGACGTTCCAGTGCCAGGTCCCCTCGACGTCGAACGTGGAGTAGGTGAACGCGTACGAGCCGGGGTCGTGCTGGATACCTGCTTCGACGGGGCGCGCCACGTTGTCGGGGCCGATCAGCTGCGCGGTCACCTTCGACGGCCGGACGATCTTGTACGAGAGCGCCTCGGAGCCATGTCCTGGGTCGCCATTGACGAGCGCGACGGGCGGCGGGGCGGCGTAGACGCCGAAGTACTGCACGAGCAGCGCCTCCTTGACCTGCTGCTCACCCGCGGGTCCGCTCGGCTTGTTCAGCAGCTGGCCGTCGAACGCGACGCTCACCGAGTCGCCGGAGTCGACGCCCGACGCCGTGACGGCTCCCAGCCGCGCCATCGTCTGGGCGAGCTCGAAGGTCGTGAGGCCGACGCTGTAACCGGGCTGCCCGCCGTCGACTGCGACAAGGACGATGCGGCCGTCCGCGAGCTGCCCGACGCCGGCCCGCGGGTCGCGGCGGCTGACCTGGTCGTTCGTGAAGTCTTCGA
The DNA here is from genome assembly GCA_045806045.1 of Gaiellaceae bacterium. Lineage (GTDB taxonomy): Bacteria > Actinomycetota > Thermoleophilia > Gaiellales > Gaiellaceae > PALSA-600. Next base: position 17,825 of record JBJMKB010000051.1, read on the forward strand.
GCGACCGGAAGACGGGCTTGCCGTTTCGCACCAGCACCGGGCCGCCTCCGATCGCCGTCGTTACGCCCGTCCAGGCCGGCTGCAGGATCAGGCGCGTCGTCAACGCGGTGCCCACGGGCGCCTCCGTCTTCAGCGCCGCCGCGACCGCGGTGCCGCCCGCCATCAGCACCGCACCGTCCGCCGGAATCGCCGTTCCCCCGCCCGAGGCGACGGCGGTGACGGTCGCTGTCAGGTCGGCGTTCGGCGCCGTCGCCGGGAACGGCTGCAGCACGACCTCCGCCGCATTCGGCACCGCCGGCGTGCGCGTCCCGTACGCCGGCGTGAAGAGGATCATCTGCCCCGGCTTCGGCGTCTCGTTGAGACCGTTCAGCGGGCGCCGCTGCCCCGTGCCGCGCCAGGTGCCGAAGAACTTCACCCGATCGACGTGCAACGCGCCTGCGCTGTCGATGCCGGTCGACGAGCGCGTGCTGAGCGGCGGGTGCAGAAGGATGCCGCCCTGCATGAAGATCCCGCTCGGTTCGGCGTTCTTGAAGAAGTCGCCGTTGATGCCGGCGACCGTGGACTGGTTCGAGACGTCCTTCTGTAGCTGCGTGACGCGGGCGAGACCGCCGCCGACCGTCGACCGGGCGAGCACCGGGGCGAGCTGGTAGAGCCCGTTCTGGTCGCCGGGCCTCGGCGCCGTGAGCACGTGCAGGACGACCGCGCCCCGCGGTGTGAACTCCACCGTCTTCTCGTAGGTCACGCCCGGCATGAGCGAGGTTCCCTGGGCGTGCGCGGGCGCGACGAAGATCGCCGTGAGCAGGCAAATCGAGGCGGCGCGGCGAAGCATGACCCGGGATCGAGAGTAGCGGAGAGTGCCGTCTTACCTGCGCCTTACGTCCTCGTAGCCCGGCTCGAATGCGGCGGATGGAAGGTGCCAGGGTCAAGTCGACTGGAGGAGATCGATGCGCAAGATGACCTTCGTGGCGGTGGCGCTCGCAGCGCTGATCGCGACGAGCTACGCGGTTGCACACGGGATCGAGGGCGCCAAGAGCGCGAAGGCCGTCGCGGCCACGTTCAGCGCAACGGCGTCGTCGACGTCGACCCGGACGTGCACGACGACGGACAACAAGACGATCGTCGTCACCGACGGCAAGTACACGGGAACGTCGACCGGAGCCACGGCAGCCGACGCCGACCTCACCGGGCCGCTCACGCTGCGCGCTCGAAGCGTCGTCAACACGACCGACAATGTCGGGACCGTTGGCGGCAGCTTCAGGATCGACGTCGCAGCCGGCAAGGACACGCGGGGCGCGTACGCGGCCGTGTACGACCACGGGAACATCGCGGGCCTCGCCTCCGGCAAGGCGCACGGGCCGAACGCGAAGCTGCTTGCGAACCTCTCCGCAGGGTTCGCGGCGGCAACCGGCTTCACCGGCGGAAAGCTCGGCGGTGGCACCGCAGCCGGCTCCGCGGTCGAGCTCGGCCCCGGCAGCTGCCGGCCGTCCAGCCCGGCGAAGGAGACGAGCGAGGCGCACGGCGCGATCACCGCGCTGTCGGCGACCTCGATCACCGTCGCGAGCGTGACGTGCACCATCCCGACGGACAAGTCCGCCGACGTGAACGCGAAGTTCAAGCAGGGTGACGTCGTCCGGATCAAGTGCGGGTTCGCGAACGGCGCGAGCACGCTGACGTCGATCTCCAAGAACCACTGAGGTCGCGGCGGGTGGGAGGCGCGTCGCGCCTCTCACCCGCAAGATCTCTGCCCCTGCGGCGTCTTCGTCTTCAGTCAACGACGTCGCCAACAAAGGGGTCATTCGTGAGAAAGCTGTTCTTCCTGCTCGTGCTCATGTGCGTGCTCGCCACTGCGCCGTCCGCCCTGGCGGACACGCAAGAGCTGCTCATCACGCCGTTCTCGACGACCGCCGGCGCGAAGGCGGACACGGACATCGACGTCTTCGTTCCCGACACGGCGGCGCCCACCGCCAAGATCGCGATCTACGTCCCGACCGGCTTCGACCTCGATCTCTCCGGCGCGCCGGGTGCGAAGATCGGTGACGCGGCGGCCCAGGTGCTCGCAAAGCAGCTCGGCGGTACGAAGCTCGACCTGGCCGGCACGATCACCGTGGACGACCCGGCGAAGTACGGCGCCGCCAACACGACCGCACAGGCCTGCGACGCGAACGCGCACGCCGCTGTTTGGCTCGTCACGCTGACAGCGTCGGACCAGTCGCTCGCGATCCCGGTCTTCGTCGACCGCACGACCGGCTCCGATACGGCGCTGGGGTCCTTCGTCCTCCAGACGTGCCTCGCTTCGCCGGACGTCCCCACAGACCAGGGCGGCGCACCAGTCGGCGCTCAGCTGATCGACCTGACGCTCGAGACCACCGGCGTGGTCATCAACGCGAGCGCGGGAAATCCCGTCTGGAAGGGCTTCATCACGCCCTTCACACCGGGCACGGCGACGCCGGACGCGACGGGTGTTGTCGAGGTCCGCTGCGTCGAGCCGCTCCCGCACGCCGTCAGCAGGCTGAAGTCGGTGTATTCCACGAAGACGAAGAAGGTGACGATCACGGGCGTCGTCATGGCCGGCGGCAAACCGCGCGCCGGGGTGCACTTCCGGATCGATGCGGGAACCAAACCGAGCATCGACGCGCTCAAGCCCTGGGCGGTCGCGACGACAGACGCGCGCGGGGCGTTCTCGATCGTCAAGCCGCTCCCGAAGACGCTCTACGCCTTCGCGTACGTCAATCCGTACTACAGCCTCACCTGCCAGAGCGGCCCGTCGACCGCACCGAAGGGCTGCGTCCGCGAGGACACCTCGGCCGAGTACGGCCCCGTCTTCGTTCTCAAGCCGAAGAAGTAGCCACCGCGCGCGTCCGGCGGCGGTTCTCCCTCCGCCGCCGGACGCCCAGGCGGCTCGCTAGGTTGCAGGTGTGAGCGAGACCCGCACCGAGCTCGTCGAGGGGCTGATGGAGCGCTTCTCGCACATTCCGGCCGAGGCCGTGTTGAAGGAGGACCTTCTCCGTTCCGGCATCGCATTCGACGACTCCGGTCTGACGCAGAACCTCGAGGGCGAGGTGAAGCCGAAGTCGTACTTCATCTTCTCGTTCGACCAGAAGCCGCTCGCCGAGCTGGGCGAGGCCGCTCGGCGCCGCCCGCCCGAGGAGATCGCGCTCACCGGCGGCCCCTACGCATTGCGCCGCACGATCGTCTCGGTGCGCGTCAACCCCGAGTCGCCCTATCGCGTGGCGCGCTCCGAGGACGGAACGCTGCGGCTCTCGCTCGACGGCCGCGGCGTCGCGGACGTCGGCCTGCCGCCGATGCCCGAGTACTACCGCCACGAGCTCGCGAACGGCAAGACGGTCATGGAGACCGCGCCGACGATTCAGTGGGGCTACCTCATCTATCTCACGGTGCTCCGCCTCTGCCAGTACTTCGGGGCGAAGGAGGAGTGCGGGTTCTGCGACATCAACCACAACTGGCGCCAGCACAAGCGGGAGGGTCGGCCATATACGGGCGTGAAGCCCGTCGAGGACGTGCTCGAGGCGCTCGCGATCATCGACCGCTACGACACGACCAAGGCGTCGAAGGCGTACACGCTCACCGGTGGGTCGGTGACCTCGACGGTGGACGGCCTCGCCGAGGCCGACTTCTACGGCCGCTACGCGCAGGCGATCGAGGAGCGGTTCCCGAACCGCTGGATCGGCAAGGTCGTCGCGCAGGCGCTCCCGCGCGCAGACGTCCAGCGCTACAAGGACTACGGGATCACGATCTACCACCCGAACTACGAGGTGTGGGACAAGCGGTTGTTCGAGATCATCTCGCCCGGCAAGGAGAGGTATGTCGGGCGCGAGGAATGGCACCGCCGGATCTTCGACGCCGCGGAGGTGTTCGGTGCCCGCTACGTGATCCCGAACTTCGTCGCCGGCGTCGAGATGGCGAAGCCGTTCGGCTTCGCCACCGTGGACGAGGCGATCGCCTCGACGACCGAGGGCCTCGACCACTTCATGTCACACGGCATCACGCCGCGCTTCACGACGTGGTGCCCTGAGCCGACGACGCCGCTCGGCCGCGACAACCCCGACGGGGCGCCGCTCGAGTACCACATCAGGTTGCTGGAGGCCTACCGCGAAACGCTCGAGAAGCACGGGCTGAGGCCGCCGCCCGGCTACGGCGTCGCGGGCGCGGGCAACGCCGTCTTCTCGGTCAGCTCGTTCATGGACACGCTCGCGCCGGAAGAAGTGACGGTCGAGGAGGCTGTCCCCGCGTGACGCGGATCTCTGTCGACGACGCGCGCGAACTGTGGCTCGACGCGTCCGACGAGGAGCTGAAGGCGCTCGCGCGCGACGTGCGCGCGCAGTATCACGAGCCGGATCGTGCGACGTACATGGTGATGCGGATCATCAATTACACGAACGTCTGCGTCGCGCAGTGCGACTACTGCGCCTTCTACGTCCTGCCGAACCAGGAGGGCGGCTACGTGCTCTCGCGGCAGGACGTGTTCGCGAAGATCGACGAGCTCGTCGAGCTCGGCGGCGATCTCGTCGCGTTCAACGGCGGCTTCAACCCGAAGCTGCCGCTCGAGTTCTACTGCGATCTCTTCGCCGCGGTGCGTGAGCGGTACGGCGACAGGATCGAGTTCTATGCGCTCACGATCGCGGAGTTCGTGTACCTCGCCGACCGCGCGGGGCTGTCGTTCACGGAGGCAGCGGCGCGCCTTCGCGCCTCGGGCGTCCACTGGGTGACCGGCGGCGGGAGCGAGATCCTCACCGAGGACTTCCGCAAGCGCCACGCCAAGTTCAAGTACACCGTGCGCGAGTACTTCGAGGCTCAGCGCGCGATCGTCGACAGTGGCATGAAGACGACGGCGACGATGGTGATCGGATTCGACGAGACGCTCGACGAACGGCTCGAGCACCTGCAGCGCACGCGCGACTTCCAGGACGAGACCGACGGGCTCTTCTCATTCCTCTGCTGGACGTACAAGCCCTACGGCACCGCGTTCGGCGGCCGGGAGATCTCGCCGCAGGAGTACTGGCGGCACATCGCGTTGGCGCGAATCTTCCTCGACAACGTCAAGCACATCCGCACGTCGGTGCTCACCCAGAACGCGGAAGCGTTCCGTGCGCTCGACTACGGCGCCGACGACTTCGACCTGCCGATCGAGGACGAGGTGACGCAGAAGGCGGGGGCGACGATCGAGCTCGACCTCGAAGGACTGCTCGCCCTTCCGCGCTCGCTCGGCTACACGGTCGCCTACCGCCGCGCCGAACGTCCCGCCGCGCTCACCGCCTGACGGTCGCGCGCAGCTCGAGTGTGCCCTGCCGACCGCGCAGGTCGATCGTGCTCGTGGTCCGGTGCAACGTGCCGACCGAGGTGCCGCCGATCGTCTCGCCGGCAGGCAGGCGCAGCCGAAGGCGCGCGTTCGCACGCGGCGGCAGCACGAGACTGACCGCGACGGAATTGCCCGTGCGCGCGATCGAGTACGACACCTTCCCGAAGCTCGTGGGGGCCTGGTCGACCGAGATCGTCTTGCCACTCGCGAGCCACGCGCGAGGTGTCGCGAACGCGAGGTCGAGCCCGGCCGGTGCGCCTTTGGGCCCGCGCCGCTCGTGCACGAGGAGCAGCCGCAGCGTCTCGAGGAATGACGCGTCCGCGCCCGAGTTCGGCGGCATGTACATCCGCCGGTAGTACGTGCCGTCGACCGGCACGACGGAGATCGCCTCGCCGGAGATGTACGTGCCTTGCGTCATGCCGATCGCAAGCATCCCGTAGAGGCTGAGCACCAGCTGGTCGTACTGGCCGTTGTCGGCGAGGAACCGCGACATGCTCAGCCCGTACACCTGCCCGAGCCCCGAGCCGTACGGCTTGTTCGCGTAAACGATGTGCGCGTCGGAGCGCGTCACGCCGAGGAGGCGCGATCCGTGCGCGAGCAGGTAACGGACGATCCCCTTCGCCGCGGCCGAGTGCGGCGGGAAGTATCCGGTCGCGAAGGCGTACGGCATCACCAGGTTCCAGTACGAGCCGTCGCGCTCCGTCGTGAGGCGGTCGTACGGCCCCGTGTCGTGGGCGAGTGACGACGGCACGTACAGCGAGCCGTCGCCGAGCCGCTTCTGCGCGCGGCGCACGGCCGGCCGCAGCTTCGCCTCGAGGCTCAGCGCCAGCTGGCGCGCACGTGCCGCGAGATCGCGATGGCCGGTGACCGACCACAGGCGGTCCGCGGCGAGCAGCCCGTACCAGGCGGCGACCTGAGCGGCGACGCCGTCGATCGAGTACAGCGCGTCCGACGAGATCGGCTCGGGACGCAGCCGGCCGTTCGCCGTGCGCCGTGCGGCGATGCCGGCCATCACGCGCGCGAGCTCCGGCGTCTCGCGACGGACGAACTCGCGATCGCGCGTGAGGTCGTAGTAGGTCGCGGCCGTCGCAAGCACGTGACCGGCGCGCCACGCGGTGAGCCGGTACGGCTTCTCGCGCAAGCGCCGCAGGGCGACCTCGAGGATCTGCTTCGCGATCGCCGGGTAGCCGTACGCCGCGGTCACCTCGGCCGAGTCGAGCGCCTCGGCGAAGGAGAGCTCCTCGTAGGGATTGCCGACGCTGTAGCGCCAGCCGTACGAGAGGGCTTGCCCGAGCACGCCGAGCTGCGCATCCTGCACCGCCGGCTCGGGAACCTCGAACCGCGCACCCTCGGCCAGCCGCGACGTCCAGTGCCGGACGTCCGCGCGCCGGGCCGTGTCGTAGGTCGCGGCGTCGGCCTTGACGGCTCGGGCCGGCGACGGCGCGTTCAACCAATCCGCATAGAGCGTCGTGGTCGTGCCGGGCTCGACGACGAAGCGAAACCCGCCGCGGACGAACTGACCGCCCGGGCTGACGATCAGCCGGACGCCTGCGCGGGTCCCAGAACGCTCGGGTCCCGTGCGGCCGAGCCATCTCGTCGGGTCGAAACGGACGTGCGCGCTCGCGCGCGCGTTGCGCGCGTCGACGTCGAGGCGGATGAAGCTGATGATCGAGCGGACGCCGTACACGCCGAACACGTGCCCGACGAACGACTCCTGCCGGTAGCGGACGCCGTACCCGTCCGTGTACGACGTCTCGATCAGCGGAAGGTGCCCGCCGGCGAGCCGGGCCGGGCGCAGCCGCTCGACACAGCTTCCGTAGCGTTCCCCTCCGTTCCCGACGTAGATGCCGAGTGCCGGCCCGCCGACATGCCGCGTGATCACCTCGCTCCCGTCCGCGACGTGGAGCGCGAAGACCGTCGAGCCGTAGTTGCTCCACGAGAACGAAAGCGGCACGTAGTAGAACCCCGTCGCCGTCAGCGGCCGGAGCCCGCGCTGGACGCCGAAGAGCAGCGGAGCGAGGCGCCCCTGCGCGCCACGGTACGTCGGACCGCCGCGAGCGGCGAGCAGATCGAGCCCCCAGCGGTCGGGCCCGGAGTCGACCGCGCCCTGGACGTAGTTCGTGTACTCCAGCGTCGCGCGGTTCGAATCGCAGGCGGGGCCTGCGGCGGTCCGGGCATCGAGCGCCGGTCCTGCGAGCGCGATCGTCGCGACGCCGAGCGTCAGAACCGTCAGGGAGCGCCGCATGCTCGCGCGAGTATTGCCGGACCGTCGGCGCGCGACGGCGCGAGGGGGCGATCAGGCGACGCGCACGGCGAACACGACGTACCGGCGCGCCGCTGTCCGCGGCGGATGGCACGCGGTGAGCACGAGCCGCTGTCTCCGAGCCGGGCGCAAGACCCAGATGTCCCTCGGCGGGACGATCCGCTCGGCGGAGACCCGGTAGACGAACCGATGGCGCGGCGTGATGAAGTAGATCCGGTCGTTCTTGCGAAGGCTCGTGATGCGAAGGAACGGCCTGGTATGCGTGACGCGATGCCCTGCGACGGCCACGGTCCCCGTCGCGCCCGGCAGCGCGCTCCCGGGGTAGTGGCCCGGGCCGCCCGCGAGCACCGAAGCTGCGATGCCCTGATGGACGACTGCGCGCAGGTGCAGTCGCGGGATCACGAGCACGCCGATCGGCGCCCCGACACGCGGTTGTGTCGGGGCGCCGGCCAGCACCGCAGAGGCGAGTGCCTCGAGAACCACGATCTACGGCGTGAAGGCGAGTCTCGGCTTCCCCGCCGGAGCCGTTCCCCCGGTCGGCGTTGGCGTCTTCGGCGGTCTGGAGGCACCGGCGGCGCTCGGCTTACCGGCCGGCCGCGCCTTCGGCTTCGCCGCCGGCTTGAACGGCGCGGTCGTCGTCGCGGCCGTCGTCGACACCGGAGCCGTGCTCGTGATCGACGTCGTGGTGCCCGCGACCCCGCCGCCGGCGGTGGTCGTCGTCGCCGGTTGAGACGGCGTCGTCCCAGCCACGGTCGTCGGCCCCTGCGACGTCGTGGTCATCGCCAGCGTCGTCGTCACGGGCGCGGTGGTCGTCACCGGAGCCGTCGTCGTCACGGGAGCTGTCGTCGTCACGCGTGCGGTCGTCGTGACCGGAGCCGTTGTCGTCACGGGCACGGTCGGCGCCGCGCTCGTCGTGCCGGGCACAGCTGTGCATCCGTTCGCCAGCAGTGTCGCGCCGGTGGCGCCGTCGTAGACCGTCGTCAGGTTCTGGCCGGGGAACGAGACCGTTTCCCCGTGGGCGTCCACGTATGAGAAGGCGGGAATGATGTCGTCTCCGTACTGGTGATTCAGGCCGGCATGTCCGTCGTACACGCCGCTCGCGTCGGGAGAGATGACGATGAACGGCCTCGCCTTGTCGCCCGTGTGATGGCAGATCGTGATGTGGCCGGTCGCCGGCGACCCGTTGTCCGCGCCGCCGATCGTCGCGAACCAGCCGCCGGCCATGAGCAGGCCGCCACAGACGGCAAGCGTCAATGCTCTGCTTTTCATTTCAACCCCTCGGCCGCCAGGCGGCCCCTCGGCGGCTTCGCGAAGAAGCCGCGCCTTTGCAATTTGCATGGTTGTTCCGGGCGCAACCAGCGAGAAACGCCGCCTTAATTGTTCAAGCGCTGAACTGCCCGGCGCTGTCGAACCCGCGCTCCGGCCCCGCACGCCCGGCCGACGTGAGATGATCGACGCCGTGGCAGTGAAGCTCCATCGGTGCGGGAACCTGTGGGCCAAGTTCGGAGCGCACCCGTGCTGGAAGGTGCAGAAGGCGCTCGACAAGCAGGGGATCGCCTACGAGGTCGTGCCGGGTCCGTGGCCGGGCCGCAAGAACCGGACGGCGGTGATCGAGGCCACGGGGCAGCCGTTGTACCCGGCGATCGAGTTCGAGGACGGCTCGTGGTATCGCGAGGAGTCGAAGGACATGGCTCAGACGATCCGCGACGGCCGTCTGATGGAGAAGCAGGGCGCGACGAGTTAGACGTCGCGCGCCTGGAGCTGCCGAATCGGTTCGGTGGAGCCCCAGGCGCTCGACGCTGAGCTCGGGAGGTGGTTGCTCATGTGCGAGCGGGCAGCCGCCGCGCCACGACGTGCGGCCGTGACGGCTTCTGCACCGTGGACGGCGACGGCAGCCTGTCCGCGCGTTGCGCGTCGCCGGCCAGCCGCCGGACGTGCTCGCGGTGCACCAGACGACTCACTTCAGGTTGGTGAGAAAGCACGAGATCCCCCTTTCGGCTCCTCGGCGTGGACGTTTGTCGGGTGGTGCGTTGCAGGTGTCAAGACGTGCGTTCTCCTTCCGTGACGGATCGAGAGTTCGCGGCGCGCGAAAGCGCGCACGCGGATCGGCCGGACGGCCGCGAGTTTCAGAGAGAGGGTTTCAGCGAGCGCTGACCGCGGCGGGAACTACGCCGCGACAGGAAGCCAGAAGCCGATCGTCATGCACTCGATCATGTTGAACATCTGACCTCCTTTCGAAAAACGCCGGTCGGGTGTCGACCGAACGAGCCACGCGTTCTATCAACGAGGCGTTCTATCAACGACGCGACACCGCGTCAATTGTTTTTTCGCCTCAGACGCTTGCGGTCGTCGCCGCGACGAAGCGCAACTCGGGCACGTCGTCGAGCTCGCCCGCGTCGCGCGCGAGCTCGAGGAACGTGTACAGGCCGGCGCGCTCGCGCGGCCCGAAGCGGTAGCGCAGCTTCTCGAAATAGCGCGCGAGGAAGCCCGCGGGGTACCCGTACCGTTCGGCGGCTTCGTAGGCGAGCCGCTCGGGCTCGGCGCGCGCGGCGCGCACCGACTCGACGAGCGCGTCCTCGAGCTCGGGCAGGTCGGGATGCGTCGGCTCCGGGGCGGCCCAGACGGCGAAGACCATCGGGAGCCCGGTGCGCTCGAGCCACAGCCGGCCCAGGTCGTGGTGCGGCGTCGGGTCCTCGAACGCGGACCGCAGGGCCGCGTCGCCGATCAGGAGCTTCGCCTCGGCGTCCTCTCCGAGCGGCACCTGCTCGGCGTCGGGGAACAGCACCTTCGTCAGCACGACGGACGTCGCCGATTCGGGAGTGACCGCGACGGTGCGGACTCTCGCAAGCGGCGTCTTCGAGATCAGCTGGATCGACTCGACCGCACCTTCGCTCGAGACGCAGAGCCGGGGCAGCAGGCGCAACGAGTCGGCGTTGCGCGCGTACTCGATCGACGAGATCGGCGCGACGTCGAGCTCGCGCGCGATCAGCTGACGGTTGAGCGCGGTCGGCACGCCGACGACTTCTTCCACCTCGGCGTCGAGGCGGTAGAAGACGGGCGCCATGTTCACGTAGCCGATGCGGCCGAGCTTGATGCTCATCTATCCCGCTCGATCCACCACGGCGTACGTCAGCGCTTCCAGCTCCTCTCGATGCGGATGCGCGTCGAGGAACGACCGCGCGCGGGCAGCGTAGTCGAGCGCCGCGTCGCGCGATCGCCGGAGCGCGTCGGTCGCCGCGACGCGTACGAGCGCACCGTCGAGCGGCCCGCCCTCGAGCGCGGCGCGCACGATCGCGTCCTCGCGTGCAGCGAGCAAGAGCGGCATCGTGGGGGTGCCCTCGCGCAGGTCGGTGCCCGGGATCTTGCCGGTCTCCTGCGTCTGCCCCGCGCAGTCGAGGATGTCGTCGACGATCTGGAACGCGACCCCGAGCGCGCTCCCGTATGCACCGAGGCGCTCGTCGCCGCCGGAGCCGAGGAGGCAGGCCGCCTCGATCAACTTGCCGGTCTTGAGCGCGCAACGCTCGAGGTACGCGTCGATCGGGGTATCGGGATCGTGCGTCTGCAGCTTCTGCATCGCCTCACCGCGGGCGAGACACAGGGCGGCGTCCGCGAGAGTCGCGACGGCGCGCTCGTCGCCCGTCTCCGCCAGGACCGCGAACGCGCAGGCGAACAGGTAGTCGCCGGCCGCCTTCGCCGCGTCGGCTCCGTAGACGGACCACGCGGCGGGCAGCCCGCGGCGCAGCCGTGCGCCGTCGACGAGATCGTCGTGCACGAGGGTCGCCATGTGCACCAGCTCGACCGCGACGCCGGCCGCGACAGGCGGCTCGTCCCGGGCGGTGAGGAAGCAGAGCAGTGGGCGCAGGCGCTTGCCGCCGGCCGAGAGCGCCTCGCCCGCGACCTCCTGTGCGAGACCGGGCTGAGCGGCGACCGCGCGTGCGAGCCCAGCCTCCACCTCGGCCATGTACGCCGCAACCCCCGGCGTCGCGTGCACCTGAGCAAGCTGGCTCACGTCACACTTTCGTGACGCTTCCGCGACGGTTTCGTGCACGTGTCTGACACGAGACTTGTCCTCACGAGACATGGCCCGTGTGGAGGGCGACGATCGAGCCGGCGAGCAGCTTCACACGCACGTCGGCGAAGCCCACGTCGTGCAGCAGTTCGGCGAGCTTCTCGGCTGTCGGGAAGCGCTTGACCGACGCGGGAAGGTACGTGTAGGCCGACCCGCCCGGCAGCACCTTGCCGAGGAGCGGCACGACCCGGTCGAACCAGAGCGAGAAGAACGGTCGCAGCGCGCCCCGCGGCTGCGTGATCTCGAGGATCGCGAGGCGTCCACCCGGTCGCACAACGCGGTGCAGCTCGCGGAGGGCCAGCTCGAGGTCCTCGACGTTGCGAACGCCGAACCCGACCGTGGCTGCGTCGAACGTCTGGTCGGCGAACGGCAGCGCGAGCATGTCGCCCTGCACCCACTCGAGCGCCGGCGCCTTGCGGCGCGCGCGCTCGAGCATCCGCGGCGAGAAGTCGAGGCCCGTCACGCGCGACGCGCCCGCCTTCGCGTCCGCGACCGCGAGGTCGCCGGTGCCGCACGCGGCGTCGAGCACGCGATTGCCCGGACGCACCGCCGACTCCGCTGCGAGCCTTCGCCAGCGCAGATCGAGCCCGAGGGTCATGATCCGGTTCATCGCGTCGTACACCGGCGCGATGCGGTCGAACATGCTGCGGACTGCGTCGGGCGCGAGCGTCACGAGCCCTGACCCCAACGCGGCACGAGTGCGTTTTCGAGGCCGATCTGGTCGAGGATGCGGCCGACGACGAAGTCGACGAGGTCGTCGACCGTCTCCGCGCCGTGGTAGAAGCCGGGCGCCAGGAAGAGAATCGTCGCGCCTGCGCGGCGCAGCGTCAGCATGTTCTCGAGATGGATCGCCGAGAGCGGCGTCTCGCGCGGGCAGAGCACGAGCTTGCGCTCCTCCTTCAGCGCGACCGACGCCGCACGATGGATCAGGTTCTGCATCGCGCCGGAGGCGATCGTGCCGAGCGTTCCCATCGAGCACGGACAGATCACGTACGAGTCGACCTTCGCGGACCCGGACGCGTACGGCGCCTTCCAGTCGTTCGGCTCGTACACGACGACGTTGTCGCCGGTCCCGTCGGTGAGACGGGCGAGCGTCTCGTCCCGCGAAAGCCGCGCGTCGTCGTACAGCTCGGTTGCGAGCACCTCGATCGCGGCGGACGAAACCGAGACACCGACCTCCGCGTCGGCGGCCGCAAGTGCGTGCAGCAGGCGCCGCGCGTACGGAGCCCCGGAAGCGCCCGTGATGCCGAGGAAGACCCGCACGGCTCAAGCGTACGTGGCCATGCGCGGACGGGCGCTTACTTCTTCGGGCCGCTTACTTCTTCGGGCCCTTGGAGGCCTCGAGGAACGTGGCGATCTGCTTCAGCCGCTGCTCGCCGAGACCCTGGAACGTCGGCATCGGCGAGCCCGGGTTCACGCAGGAGGGGCATTTGAGGTGCGCGATCTGGAACGCGATTCCCTTGTTCTTCGCTCCCTCCGCGGTCAGATCGGGCGCGCCGGGGTAGCTCGTGCCCGCGCCGTTGTACGTGTGGCAGTTCATGCAGCCGGCCACCGCGAACAGTCGCGCACCGGCGATCGCCTGGGGATTGCCGGCGAAGCCCTCCTTCGCAGCCCACTTCGGCACGAGCGCGAGGTTCTCGACCCCGAGCGCTTCCTTCGCGGTCGCGCCCTTGTACGTCAGCACGCCCATCGAGATCACGACGAGGATCGACGCGACGATCGCGACCGGCCGGCGCAGCAGGCGCCGCTCGGGACGGATGTCGATGAACGGCACCGCGAGCAGCAGGATGAGGAACACGGTCGGCAGCCCGATCGTCCCGAGGATCACCGTCTCCGGCCACTTGAAGATCCGGAGGAGGTAGAACAGGAAGTAGAAGTACCAATCGGGCCGCGGGACGAAGTTGATCGTCCCGGGGTCGGCGGGCGCGTCGTAGAGCCGGCCGATCCATCCCGGCTCGATCGTGTGGTGGTTGCCGGGCGTCGTGTACTTCCAGACGATCGCGAGCCCGGTGATGACCGCGACCACGACGAGCGACATGATCGTGTCGTGGAGCATCGCGTACGGGTAGAACGGCTTCCCGCGCTCCTGGACGTCCGCCTTGTACTGCTGGAAGACGCGGCGGCGCTCGACGATGCGGTCGCTCGCCATTACCTCAGCGTCCTCTCCGGCCGGGACGCGTCAGCCCTGCGCGCCCGTTCGACGACCGTTTCACCATCGAGCCGGTCCCTGCGGCCTCCTTCGACCACGGCGGCGACGTGACGCCGAGACGGATCACGAGGTACAGGTGCAGCCCGATCAGCGCGAAGATCGCGCCCGGGATCATCAGCATGTGAATCGCGTAGAACCGTGGCAGGGTGTCGGCGTTGATGAAGGTGCCGCCCTGCAGGAACTGCGCCAGGAACGGGCCGAGGAACGGCGCCGTGCCGTTG
>JBJMKB010000052.1:0-41640 GCA_045806045.1 Gaiellaceae bacterium
GCAGCGGGTGCAGTCCCAGATGCCGTGCTCCTCGCTGTAGCGCTCGAGCCGCTCGACCGTCGCGCCGTCACGCGGGTCGCCGACGAAGCGCATGCCCTTCGCGAGCGCCTGCGGGCCGAGGAACTCCGGATCGGACTCCATCGCGTTGCACTCCGAGACGCAGCAGCCGCAGTTGATGCACAGCGCCTCCTTGTGGATCACGTTCATCCGCTGCTGGCCGATGCGATATTCCTTGCCGTCGGGCGGCTCGTCGTAGCCGGGCTGAAGGTACGGATCGACGCTCTGGAACTTCTCCCAGAAGGGATCCATGTCGACGACGAGATCCTTGACGATCGGCATGTTCCCCATCGCCGAGATCACGGGCACGTGGCCGGCCTGCGCGATGTCGTACATGCGCGTCTTGCAGGCGAGCACCGCCGCCCCGTTCATGCGCATCCCGCACGAGCCGCAGATCATCATCCGGCAGCTCTTGCGGTAGGCGAGCGTCCCGTCGTGGCGGTCCTTGACGATGTCGAGGCAGTCGAGGAGGGTCGCCTCCTCGGGCGCATCGATCTCGTACTCCTGCAGCTCCCGATCGCCGGAACGCGAGTTGTAGCGCCAGATTTTGAGCCCCACCTGCACCGCAGGCGATCCTAGCTACGAGCATGGTTTCGACGCGCCGCTTGCCTTGCGGTTCTCGTCAAGGGCGATAGACTGCCGCGTCTCAAGACGTCGGGACGACCGACACGGATGTCACGATCACTCCTTCGGGGGTTCAGCAGGAGTCGAATCAGACGATCCGTCTCGTAGCAAACCGCACCGGGCGCGAGGGGTCACGCCCAAAAAGCCCAGGAGGTTCTACTGCCGTGACCGCATTCACGCGCAAGATTCGTTTCACCGTTCTAGCCGCTCTCGCCGTGGCCGCACTCGCGCTCGTCCCCGCTTCGCTCGCCGCCAAGGGTGGCGGCGGTACGACTGGTGGCGGTGGCCACAAGGGCGGCGGCGTAACCTCAGGTAGCAGCTATACCGGCACGATCAACAAGCTCGTCCTGCTCAATTCGACCGACGGCCTCCCTCACTGGGGCCAGCAGATCACGTTCGACGTGACGTCGACGGCGCCGTACTACGCCGTTCGCGTGGACTGCAGCCAGAACGGAACGCTCGTCTACTCCAAGACAAACGGCTTCTCGACCGGCTGGATCTGGGGAACGACGTACGTCCTCGGCAACATCGTCTGGACCGGCGGAGACGCCGATTGCACCGGGACGTTGTTCTCGCAAAACGTCGACGGGACGAACCAGCAGACGGAAGCGGCGATGAGCTTCCACGTCTATTCGTAGCCGTACCGAGCGATAGGACACTGGCGAGGGCGGTCCGACGGGCCGCCCTCGCTCTTTCGCGACAGGAATCCGCCCCGGATGCGACGGGCAAAAAATCACTGCATCAAGGGTCGTTAGGCGAATCCATTCGGACGATAACTGGCTCGCACTCCGCAACTCGCCCAGGGGTCGAAAGGAAGTGGATCGCAATGAATCGCCGCCTCATCGCCGTCGCCATCGCCGTGATCGCGACCGCCCTCGCCGTGCCGACCGCCTTCGCCGCCAAAGGTGGGAAGAACAGCAACTCCCTCACACCAACGTACAGCGGCAGCATCGGGAACCTCGTGCTGCTCGATTCAACGGACGGTACTCCGCACTGGGGCCAGCACGTCGCCTTCAGCGCAACGTCGACCGCCCCGTATTTCGCAGTGCGCCTCGACTGCTCGCAGAATGGCGCCGCCGTCTACTCGAAGACGATCGGGCTAACGAGCGGATGGGCGGTCAGCCCCGCCACGACGTTCACTCTCGGCAACATCGTCTGGACGAGCGGAGCGGCCGAATGCACCGCGACGCTCTCCTCCGTCAACGTCGACGGGACGAACCAGCAGGTGGAGGCGAGCACGAGCTTCCACGTCTACGCCTAGCCGGAAGACCGTGAGGCAGACAGAAGGGAGGCCCCAACACTGGGGCCTCCCTTCGGTCGGTTCTCCCTTAGCGAATGGCGCCTACGGCAGGTAGGCCGCTCCGCTGTTGTCGTTCGTGTACGTCGTCGCGAACTTCTCGGTGCCCCCGACGGTGCACGAGCTAGAGATGCCGAGGTGCGCACCGTCACCGGCCGCCACCTTATAGACCACCTTCCACGAGTACGACCCAGTGCTGGCGTTCGCACCGTCCTTGCGAGTCGTCGTGATCTCGAAGGGCGAAACGGTACCGCCTCCGGGCTTGGACGCTGTGCTTCCGGTGTAGTTGTGCGTCCCTACCGCTTCAGAGTTTGCACCGCCGGCCAGCGTCTGCTGTTCCGTGTACTTCGCCGTGCCGGTACCACCGCAGGTCGCGTCGTTGTAGAGCGTGAAGTCGACTGTTCCGCCGGCTCCCAGCTTGTCACCCGAGATCGTCGAGACGATCGTCGCTGTGTCGTTCGGGAACCACCGCTGCTCGGTGGCAATCGCGGTCGGAATCTGCCGGATAGTGACGTCTTCCTTCGTGTCCTTGCAGTCACTGTTGTGAGATCCGGCCGAGTCGTCGTTGTTCGCCGATGCGCTGTTCGCGTATACGGCGATCCAGTGGTACACGCCGGGCTTGTTGGGCGTGAATGCCGACGTGAAGTAGTTCCCGTTGCCCGTCGTCGTGTTGACGTTCAGGACCTGCGGGTTCTTCTCCGCAGCATTATCCGACCCTGCATTGTCGGTGCAGTTGGCCGCGAGCCCGTCAGGGCCCTTGAGGGTGAACGTGATGGTGCCTGCATAGGGGCCTGCAGTCGCATTGATGCTCTTGTAGGTCCCATTCGCACCGTCGGTGCCCGGCTCGGTAGCCGCGCCCGAGAGCACTCCCTTGTCGTAGACGGAGCCGCCGAAGTCGACAGGCGTCGTCTGGTTCGCTCCGGCCTTGTCGACAGCTTGCGTGTCGAGTGCCGGCTTCACCTTCGTGACGGTGAAGCACTCGCCAACGCCAAGGTCTTCTGCCTTCAGCACGCCCTTCTTCCCGGTGGCATCGTCAGGTGTAAAGACCGCGTGCCAGCAGTAGCGACCTGCAGAGGTCAGGTTCGCCGTGCCTGTGCCGGACGTACGCGATGCATCGTCGGACTTGATGGGGAAGGTCGTCGACTGGGTCACCGGGACCGTGCTCGCCTTGACGCCAGTGGTGTCGCAGGAGCCCGAGGTCGGCCCGCAGATGTAGAAGTCGACATTCCCGCCCCAGGTTGCGATCCCGTCGACGGTGACCGTCGCCGAGTCGGTGCCGGACGAGACGGTGCCCGTGCCAATCGATCCGTCACCCGTCGGTCCGTTGGCAGCCGTCGTGATCTTCGAGGAGCAGCCGCCGAACGAGCCGATGGCGAAGTCCTGCCCGGTCGAGTTGATCGACGAGCCCGACGACCGCGTGTTGAGTAGAACGGTCGAGATGCACTCATCGCCAAAGCCGAGCCCGGTCAGGTCAAGGCCGCCTTCGTAGAGCTCACTGTCTTCGATCTTGTTCGCAGCCGACTTCGACGACTGATCCTGGAACAGCCACGGCGACGGGATCTCGCCGTTGTTTCCGACCGTTGCCGCGTCATTGACGATCGCGCAGCCCGGGTCAGAAGTCGTACCCGTCTTCTCGCACTTGTTGTCGCCGCTCGCAGTTGCCGTGAACTGGATCTGCTGGAGGTCACAAGACGAGGTCACGCACGTCTTCGCCTTGCCAGGTCCGACCCACTCGAATACGGAGATCGTCGGCTTCGAAGTGAATGCGCTCTGCACGAATAGATCGCCGGGCGTGCACTTCGTCCCCTTCGCGACGAGCGAGCAGTCTCCGACGGTGTGCGTTCCGTTAAAACCGCAGCCAGAAGTGAGGGCTTTACCGGTCGAGTCGACGCACCGCGGCAACTTGGTCGTGGGATCTGTGGTTGCGTTGGCGCCGAGGAGCGTCACCGGATTGTGCAAGAACCACAAGCCGATGTTCGTGTCTCCCTGGTTGGCGAAGCGCGTGCCGCCGAAGAACAGCAGCTTATGGCCGACGTAGTCCGCGCCGCACTTAGAGGGAGTAGCCTCATTGAGCTCCTTCGTGCACGTGTACTGTGCCGCGAATGCCTGCTCGATGTCGGCCTTGTTCGGCGAAGGGCCGGCTTCCTTCCACTGCCACGGAGTGCCGCCGATGCCGTCCGCTGCCGTGATGTCGCCGTCGTCTGTACCGCCCTTGTAGATGTTGTCGGTGGCAGCAAGGAAGGCGTCCGTGACGAACGTGCTCCGGTCGGGAAGCACTACCGCGCCCGGCAGACTTCCGGACGGATGGCAGAACGGACCCGGTTGGTTCGCGACGTCCGGGGTCTGCAGATGCAGCTTGCAGATTGCATCCCAGTCCACCAAGCCGCCGGGGCCGTAATCGGTGTTCGGGGCGACGGAGGCGGCGGTCTGGGCATTCCCGTCGAGCTGGAACAGCCCCGTATTGTGTACCGCCTGCGCACTGCCGATCACGAACAGCGCGAAACACACCACCAATAGCATCGGCACCCAGAGGAAGCGGCGGCGCCGCTTACTCCCCGTGGGCCCAAGAATCCGTTCTGTCATCGTGTTCCCTCCCTAGTTTTCTGCCCGGCCGCAGCCCCCGCCGGTCTGAAAATGACGGTACGACGCGTACGCATCGAGGGGAATCGGCCGATCGCCCCCTCTTCGGCCTAGGGCGAATGCACCAGGAGCGCTGCGATGTCTACACGCTTACGTGCTTGTGGTTCGTCGCTCTGAGCGCGAAACTGGCGACAATCGGTTCATCGCTTCGGACCGGGTTTACCTATGGCTGTCCGGCATACGACAATCCTTTTGGTCGATGACGACCCCAAGTTCCGCGCCTTCGTTTCGGCGCTGCTCGCGAGCGCAGGCTTCGCAACCGCGGAGGCTGGGGACGCGAGGGGTGCAATCGAGGAGGCCCGCCTGCGGGCGCCTGACGCCGCGATCCTCGACGTAGCGCTGCCCGGCATGAGCGGGTACGGGCTCTGCCGGGAGTTGCACGAGGAGTTCGGCGAGCTCCCCGTGATGTTCGTATCGGGCGAACGGGTCGACGCAATCGACCGCACGGCGGGGATCCTCGTCGGCGGCGACGATTACCTTGTGAAGCCTGTCGACCCGGACGAGCTCGTCGCTCGCATGCGGCGGCTCCTCGGCAGAACGACCCCTCCCGTGGGGCCTGCGAATGGGAGGACGCTCAGCGACCGGGAGATCGAGGTGCTTCAGCTCCTCGCGGAAGGGATGCCGCCGGGTGAAGTCGCCCAGCTCCTCGTGATCTCACCAAAGACGGTAGCGAGCCACGTGCAGCGGATCTTCGCGAAGCTCGACGTCCATACCCGCGCGCAGGCAGTCGCGGTCGCATACGAGTCGGGGCTGATCCGTGTCTCGACCAACGGGAACGGGAACGGGAACGGGAACGGCAACGGAAACGGAAACGACGTGCACGCGCACATCGCTGTACTCAGTTCCTAGTACTTCCGCTCCGTCGGCTCGTACTTCGTGAAGCGCACCGGCGCGTACGACAGCTCCGGCGCTCCGTCGACCCAGCGCGTGACCGAGTGCTTCATGAAGTTCTCGTCGTCGCGCGTCGGATAGTCGTAGGGACGCGCGTGCGCGCCGCGGCTCTCCTTGCGCGCGATGCCCGCCTGGAGCATGCACGCCGCCAGGTCGATCATGTTGCCGAGCTCGATCGCCTGCGTTAGGTCACTGTTGAAGACCTCGCCCTTGTCTTCGATCAGCACACCGCGCTCGTAACGCTCGCGCAGACCGTCGATGATCTCGATCTGCGTCGCCATCTGCTCCTCGCGGCGGAAGACGCCGAAGTTCTCGAGCATCGACGAGCCGAGGTCGTTGCGAATCTGCCAGGGACGCTCGCCTTCCGAGACGTCGAGCAGCTCCTTCAACTCGCGCTCGGCGTCGGCCTCGGCGCTGCGCGGCACGTCGATCGTCGTATTCGAGAGCGCCCAGTCCGCAGCCGCGCGACCCGCGCGCCGGCCGAACGTAATCGTCTCCATCAGCGAGTTGCCGCCGAGGCGGTTCGCGCCGTGGACGGACACGCAGGCGACCTCGCCTGCGGCGTAGAGCCCCGTCAGCTCCGTCGCGCCGTCGTTGTCGGTTGCCACTCCGCCCATGTGGTAGTGCGCGCCCGGCCGGACGGGGATCGGATCGTAGATCGGGTCGAGACCGGCGAAGACCATCGAGAGCTCGCGCGAGCCCGGTAGGCGCTCGATGATGCGCTCCGCGCCGAGGTGGCGCATGTCGAGCATCACCGAGCCGTTGATCCCGCGGCCGGCGTCGATCTCGGTCTGCTCCGCGCGCGAGACGACGTCGCGCGAGGCGAGCTCGAGCGCATTCGGCGCGTAGCGCTTCATGAAGCGCTCGCCCTCGCTGTTGATCAGGTACGCCCCCTCGCCACGGCAGCCTTCGGTGAGCAGGATCCCCGTCGGATACAGCGTCGTCGGATGGAACTGCATGAACTCCATGTCCTTCAGCGGCAGCCCCAGCTTGAGCGCCATCGCGGTGCCGTCGCCCGTGCACGCGTAGGTGTTCGTCGTCGTACGGTAGATACGGCCCTGGCCGCCGGTGGCGAGCACGACGGTCTTTCCGCCGACGACCTTCAGCCCGCCGCTCAGGAGGTCCCACGAGATGACGCCCTGGCAGCGGCCATCGTTCTCGACGAGCCGCCAGGCGAAGTACTCCTCGTAGACGGTGATGTCGCGCTTCACGAGCTGCTCGTACAGCACCTGGATCAGCACGTGGCCCGTGATGTCGGCCGCATAGACCGTCCGCGGCGACCCGGCGGCGCCGAACGGGCGCTGCGCGAGCCGGCCGTCCGCCTGGCGCGAGAAGAAGGCGCCCCAGTGCTCGAGCTGGTAGATGTCCCCGGGCGCCTCCTGCGCGAAGATCTCGATCGCGTCCTGGTCGCCGAGGTAGTCGGAGCCCTTAACCGTGTCGAACGCGTGAGTCTCCGGCGAGTCCTCAGCCGCGTTTCCGAGCGCCGCGTTGATCCCGCCCTCCGCCGCGCCGGAGTGGCTGCGAGTCGGGTGGAGCTTCGAGATGACGCCGACGCTGGCGCCTGCGTCATACGCCTCGATGGCCGCCCGCATGCCCGCGCAGCCGGCGCCGACGACCAGAACGTCGTGCGTGGCCTCCACGGCGACGGACGCTAGCGAAAGCGCCGCACCAGCCGGGCGGGAAGCGGCGAACGCGCTCTGTCCGGTCGGCTTAGACCGCGACCAGTGCGGCGACGGCGTACCAGAGGCCGAACGCGAGGCAGGCCGCAGCGAGCGCAGGCACCGCCCGCGCGAATGCGCGACGACCGGCGGCGACGGTGAACGCACGCCCGAACGCCGCCGAGAGGAGCGACATCGAAAGGGTCGTGCCGACCGCCATCACGAGGAGTGCCGTAACGGCGGTCGTCCGGTTCGGAACGGCGGCAACGATCAGGACGGCGACGTCGGCGCTGCCGGCGAGACCGTGCACGAGCCCGATTCCGAATGCCTGCAGGGGCGAGCGAACCGCGTGCTCGTGGCGGTGTGCGGTGCTGCGCGCATGCGAGTGCACGTGCAGATGCTCCACCCCGTCGTGCTCGTGCACGTGCGTGTGGAATGCGCCGCGCCGCCACCGAAGGAGCAGGCGAACGGCGAGGACGACGATGATCGAGCCGATGGCCGCTTCCGCGAGCGACTGAACCGCTGCGGGCAGGAACGCGCGGACGAGGATCACCGGCAGGCCGAAGAGCGTCAGCGTGACCGCGTGCCCCGCGCCCCACGCGGCTCCGAGCAGCCCTGCGGCACGAGCCGCGCGCTCGCGCGTCCCCGCGACGAGCGTCGAGACGGCGACGAGGTGGTCGGGGTCGGACGCGTGGCGCAGGCCCAGGGCGAACGCGACGAGCACGACGACCAGCGGCCCGTGGCCCTCGGCCACCCTGCTGATCGTCCCGTCGACTCCCGCCACGGTATGAACCTTCGTACCCCTACCCGAGCTCGTTAGACCCGCTTCGCGGGCCCGCGGCGCGAATCGCCTCGTCCACGTCCGGGAAGCGGCGCGCGAAGTTCTCGGCGAACATCCCCGCGAGCTCGCGCGCCTTGCGGTCGTACTCGTCGGGATCGGCCCACGTGCCGCGCGGATCGAGCAGCTTCCGGTCGACTCCGGGCACCTCGACCGGCACGTCGAAGCCGAACGTCGGGTCGGTGCGGAAGGTCGCATTCGCCAGCCCGCCCGAGAGTGCAGCGTGCAGCATCGTCCGCGTGGCCTGGATCGGCATGCGCTCGCCTTGGCCGAACGGGCCGCCGGTCCAGCCGGTGTTGACGAGCCAGACCGCCGAGCCGTGGTCGTCGAGCTTCTCTCCGAGCATGCGCGCGTAGACCTTCGGCGCCTGTGGGAGGAACGGCTGGCCGAAGCACGTCGAGAACGTCGGCTGCGGCTCCGTCACGCCGATCTCCGTTCCGGCGAGCTTGGCCGTGAAGCCGGAGAGGAAGAAGTAGAGCGCCTGCTCGCGCGACAGGCGCGCGATCGGCGGAAGGATCCCGAACGCGTCGGCGGTGAGGAAGATCACCGACCGCGGATGGCCCGCCATCTTCGACGGCAGCGCGTTCGGGATCTGCTCGAGCTTGTAGGCGGCGCGGGTGTTCTCGGTCTTCGAATCGTCGTCGAGATCGACGATCCCCTGCTCGTCGATCGCGACGTTCTCGAGGATCGTCCCGAACGTGCGCGTCGTCCTGTAGATCTCCGGCTCGGCCGTCGGCGACAGCCTGATCACCTTTGCGTAGCAGCCGCCCTCGATGTTGAAGACGCCGCTGTCGCCCCAGCCGTGCTCGTCGTCGCCGATCAGCGCGCGCTCCGGATCGGCCGAGAGCGTCGTCTTCCCGGTTCCGGAGAGGCCGAAGAACACGGCCACGGTGCCGTCCTCGCCGACGTTCGCCGAGCAATGCATCGGGAAGACGCCCTGGAGCGGAAGCCGGTCGTTCATGACGGTGAAGATCGACTTCTTGATCTCGCCCGCGTAGTACGTGCCGCCGACGAGAAGCTCTGCGCGTCCCGGGTGGAGCACGACGAAGGTGCCGGTGCGCGTGCCGTCCACCGCTGGATCCGACTGCAGATCGGGCGTGTGCAAGACGAGCGCCTGCGGCGTGAAGCTCTTGTCGTCGCCCGGCGCGAGGTCGATGAACATCGTCTTCGCAAACAGCGCGTGGTAAGGGTGCGCGGTGATCACGCGCACGGCGATCCGGTGCGCCGGGTCCGCGCCGGCCCATGCGTCGACGACGTACAGGGCATCAGCCGAACCGAGCTGCGCGGTCACCTTCTCCCGCAGGCCTTCGAAGTGGTCCTCCGACAGCGGCTGGTTGACCTCGCCCCACCAGATCCGGTCGCGCGAGCTCGCCTCCTCGACGAGGAACTTGTCCTTCGGCGACCGGCCGGTGAACGTGCCCGTGTCGACTGCAAGCGGTCCGCCTTCGGCGAGCTTCCCGTCGCCGCGCGCGAGCGCGTGCGTGTAGAGCAGCGCCGCCGTCGGATTTCGGTAGACGGCGCCGGCGTCGTCGATCCCGTACTCGGAGAGATCCACACGGCCCGGCAGCTCAGTCGTGGTCATGCGGATCGCCTCCTTCAACGTGTCGGCCAGATCGGTCACGCCCAGATCCTCGCGGCGCGAACGGGGCGCCTGCATAGCTGGATGGTACGGATTCAGGCGTTCGGCGGCCGGCCCAACCGTCCTCCCTGGATGCAGCTGCGGTTCAGAGCTGCCAGTCGCCGCCGCGCAGCACGGGCACCCCTTCGCCGGCGTTCGTGACGCCGTCGACCTCGAGCTCGGGAGACCCGATCATGAAGTCGATATGAGCGGCGCTCTCGTTCACGCGCGCGACCTCGCCCTCGTCGACGAGGAACGGGAAGCCGCTTCCGAACGCGATGTGGCTCGCTGCGTTCTCGTCGAGCAGCGTGTCGTAGAAGACGGTGCCAAGTGGCCCGATGCGGCCCTGGCGGTCGACGAGCGCGAGCTCACCAAGCCGCAGCGCTTCGTCGTCGCCGGCGAGGCGCGAGCGAAGCGCTTCGGCGCCTTCGTCGGCGTCGATCTCGACCGCGACGCCGTCCTCGAACCGGACGCGCAGACCGCGCACGATCGTCCCGTCCTGCAGCACGAGCGGCTTCGTCGCGGTGACGTGGCCCTGCGTACGCACCGGGTCGGGCGTCGTGAACACCTCCTCCGTCGGAAGGTTCGGCAGGTGCTGCAACCCCTCGGCCGTGGTGAAGTCGGCCGACCACCATGTGTGCGTGGGCAGCAGCCCGATCGTGAGCTCGGTGCCGGGACCACGCAGTTCGATCGCGTCGAAGTGCCGGTCGGAGAGGCGCCGCGCAGACTCGCGCAGCACGTCCATCCGCTGCTCCCACGCGGCGACCGGGTCCTCCTCGTCGAGCCGGAGCACGTGCTCGAGCTCATGCCACAGTCGCTCGTACGCCTCGTCCTCCGGCAGGTCGGGCCAGACGAGCGACGCCCAAGCCGGATGCGGTGCGGGGACGATGCACCAGTTCGTCAGGCGCCGCCCGACGATGTCGCCGAGCTCCTTCAGCCGCGGCAGCCTGTCGCGCCCCACGAGCGACGGGTCGAGATCGCCGAGCAGGTTCGGCGCGGTGACGCCGTTGAGGGTGACGCGCGCGCCGTGCTGCTCGGCGTGCTGGGTCAGCCGCCCGCCGTACCACGGCGGCACGAACTCGAGCGTGTCGGGATCCGCGTGCTCGATCCGCGCGCGCTTCACGTACGGGTCGAAGTAGTTGACGTCGACGAACTTCGCGCCGCGCTCGTACGCCGCTGCGGCCACCGCGCGCGCGAGCGGCTCGTGCCCGAGCTCCCCGTTCACGAGCACGACCTGGCCCGGCTGCACGTTCGCACCGTGGACGGCGAGCTGTGCGAGGCGGGTCAACCGGTCGTCGGGCATTGGGCAGGCGATCGTACCCTCGGGCCGAAAGCGGTGCGGATGACCGTCGAAGCAGCAGCCGAGCGGTTTCTGGCGGCCGCGGGGATCGCCGACTCCACACGACGCGCCTACGGCTCCGACCTGCGCGACTTCGCACGCTGGTTCGGGCCTGACTCCCCTCTCGAGGACGTCGACGTGCGCGTGCTGGCCGACTGGGTGTCGGAGCTCGGCCGCGCGCGTGAGCACGGCCGGCTGGCGCCGGCAACGATCTCGCGCAAGCTCGCGTCCGTACGCGCGCTGCTCCGCTACACCCTCGGCGCCGAACGCGTGCCCGATACCTCGTTCGCGCCGCGGCGAGCACGGCGGCTGCCCGACGCGCCCAAGCAGGAAGAGGTGAACGAGATCGTCGACGAGTTCGATCCGTCGACGCCGCTCGGCCTGCGCAACCGCGCGCTGGTCGAGCTCGTCTACTCGGCCGGGCTGCGCAGCGCGGAGGCGGTCGCGCTCGATCTCGGCGACGTCGACTTCGGCCAGGAGCACGTCCACGTGCGCCGCGGCAAGGGAGCGAAGGACCGCGTGGTGCCACTCGGCGAAGAAGCCGCGCACCTGGTCTCGCTCTACGTGCGCAGCGCCCGGCCGAAGCTCGCGCGCGGCGCCGAGAACGCACTGTTTCTCTCCGTGCGCGGGCGGCGGCTCGACACTTCGACCCTGCGCCGTCTTGTTCCCCACCCGCACCGGCTCCGCCACGCCTTCGCGACGCACCTGCTCGAGGGCGGCGCCGACCTGCGCACGATCCAGGAGCTCCTCGGGCACTCCTCGCTCTCGACCACCCAGATGTACAGCCACGTCGACGCCAAGCGCCTACGCAAGGTCTACGACCATGCCCATCCGCGATCCTGACGTCGAGGGCTTTCTCGCGCTGATCGCGGCTCGCCGCTCGCCGCGGACAGTCGAGGCCTACCGCCGCGACCTGGCTGTGCTCGGCGAGTACCTCGGGAAGCCGATCGGACGCGCGACGCTCGAGGAGCTCGAGCGCTATACCGCGCAGCTCCGCGCCGACGGCCTCGCGGGCGCGACGATCGCGCGTCGCACCGCCGCCGCGCGCAGCTTCTACAAGCACCAGCAGCTGCTCGGCGCGCGCACCGACAACCCCGCGGCCGGAGTGAAGCTGCCCCGCCGCGCGAAGCCGCTGCCGAAGACTCTCTCCCCCGGCGAGGCGGAGCGACTGATCGAGGCCGCGGCCGGGACGCAGCCCCGCAACCTTCGTGACCAGGCGCTCGTCGAGCTGCTGTACGGCGCCGGGTTACGCGTCAGCGAGTGCATCGGGCTCGGCAAGGCCGGAGTCGATCTGGAAGGCCGCATCGTCCGCGTGATCGGGAAGGGGGACAAAGAACGCGTCGTCCCGATCGGCCGCCACGCCGCCGAGTCGGTCCGCCGCTACCTCGCTCGAGGCCGCCCCTACCTCGACGCCCGCCACCGCCCCGAGCTCTTCCTGAACGCGCGAGGCGGTCCATTGACCAGGGCAGGCGCATTCCTGATCCTCAGGAAGCTGGCCGAAAAGGCAGGCCTCGAGCCCGGCCGCGTCCACCCGCACCTCCTGCGGCACTCGTTTGCCACGCACCTGCTCGAGGGAGGAGCCGACCTGAGATCGGTTCAGGAAATGCTCGGACACGCCGATCTGTCGACGACGGAGCTCTACACCCACGTAACCGACCGTCGGCGCCGGGAGTTGTATTACCGAGCGCATCCCCACGCTCAACGGAGATCCACGAAGAAAGAAGAAGAAGTTGCTGTCAATCGATCCACACGCCGAACTCATCATGGCCCTGGCGTCGGGAGCGGCTTGGCTGATGATGAAGGCGGGACTCGCAAAGAACGCGCTTGAGTTCAAGCGCCGCCGGATGATCTGCCCCTCTTGCGGCCGGCACGACGGCTGCAGCTGCGTCTAGGTCCCATCACCGGGCACGCCGTCGAAGAACCAGTTGACCCTGTCGTCGATGCCCGAGGCTGCCGTCGCATCGTACGGAACGACCTTCAGCCAGTTGAGCGCGCGCAGAAGGTAGCGATGCTCCTCGACGAGCGCGGCCTCTGCTTCGAGCTGCGAGATCGGCGCGAACGCGGTCCAGGGCTCGAGATACGCGCCGCGCGCGCCACGGTCCATCTCGACCGTCAGGCTCAGGAACGGGTGCGCGACGTTCGCATCGCCCCAGTCCAGGATGCGCGGTTCGCCGTCGCGCACGAACACGTTCGCGTCATGCAGGTCCCCGTGCTCGACCGTCACAGGTAGCGGCGACGACTCGAACAGCGCCAGCCGCTCGAGCACGCGCGGGAGAGCTGCGCGCAGCCGCTCCGCGGTGGTCGGCGCGAGACAGGGGAACAAGGCATCGACGAGCTCGGGAAGCCTCTCGCTTCGCATGTCGTTCACCCCGACGGCGCGCATCGCGTCGACGTGAGCGGCCGCGGCGATCTGCAGCTGCGCGTAGCGCCGCATCAGCGGCGACCAGGCAACCGGATGCTCGCGGGCGCGCTCGCCGCCGTCCGCCATCAGAAGCCATCCGACGTCGGGGCGCGAGGCGATCACGTCGGTGACGAGACCGGGCGCAAGCGGGCGCAGGATCTCGAGCAGTGCCGCTTCGAACGCGAACGCATCCCGCGCCGCCTTGAACCAGACGTGCCCTCCGCGCGTCGGTATCCGGAGCGCCGTCCCCCACGGACGGACGTGCGGCTGCTCGATCTCGCCGGTCACCTCGACGTGCGACTCGATCCACGCGCGTACCTCCGCGAGCCAGACTGCGTCGGTGAACGGTGTCGGCGACGGCGTTACTTCCCCTTGCGCCGCAACAGCTGCGCGACCTTCGCCGCCGCCTCGCGCAGCTCGCGCGGTTGCTCGTCGTCTTCGCCGAGCGACGCGAGGATCTGGATCGTGTCGGGGCGGGCCGAGCCGTTCCTCAGCGCGACCACCGCGAGCCGGCGCACCGCCTCGTTGCCGTCGTGCGTGACGAGCTCGTGCAAGAGCGGGCGAACGTCGTTGACATCGCCGGGGTGGTCGCGCGAGAGCCGCTCGAGCGAGAGGAGCGCCGAGCCGCGCACGGCAGGACTGTCGTCGTCCAGGCCGCGCCGCAGGAGCTCCTTCTTCGTGCGGAACCTGAACTGCCCGATCGCCCGAAACGCGACGGCCCGCTCGCGGAAGTCGCGCGACCGCGCCTGTGCCTCGAGCTCCTCGTCCCACTCCGCTCGCAGTTGCGAGAGCTCGCGCTCCTTCCCCTCGCCCGCGAACTCGTCGGCGGCAATCGCGGCGTCGGGCAGGTTCATGCGGCGGGGAACGGTCGCCGCGGCTCGCCGACATAGGTCGCGGAAGGCCGGATGATGCGGTTGTTCGCGTGCTGCTCCAGCACGTGCGCCGCCTGCCCGGCGATGCGGCTCGCCGCGAAGAGCGGCGTGAAGAGATCGGTCGGAATGCCGAGATAGCGATATACCGACGCGGAGTAAAGATCGACGTTCGGGTAGAGGCCCTTCTCCTCGAACACCGTCCGCTCTGCAGCGTCCGTGATCGCGAACCAGTTCGGATCGCCCCCGGACGCCGACTGCTCCTCGGAGTAGCGCTTGAGGATCAGCGCGCGCGGGTCGTACGCGCGGTACAGCGGATGCCCGAAGCCGTACAGCGTCTGCTTCGCGGCGAGCATCTCGCGCACGGCGTCGGGCGTCCGCTCGGGGGAGCCGAAGCGCTCGAAGTTCGCCATCGCAGCCGCGTTCGCGCCGCCGTGCAGCGGGCCACCGAGGGCCGCGATCCCCGCCACGACGGCCGCGGTCAGGTCGGCGCCGGTGCCGGCGACGACGCGCGCCGTGAATGTCGACGCGTTCATCTCGTGCTCGGCGTGCAAGATCATCGCCACGTCGAAGATGCGGGCCGGCCGCTCGCGCGGGCGTTCGCCGAGCAGCATCGAGAGGAAGTTCTCCGACCACGACAGCGACGCGTCCGGAACGACGGGCTCGAGCCCCTGGCGACGGCGGTGGAAGCGCGCGATCGCCGTCGGCACCTTCGCGATCAGCGTCGTCGCGGCCTGCAGCTCGGACGCGCGATCGGTCTTGCCGCGCGCCGGCGCGCCGAACGACAGCGTCGACGCCGCGGTGCGCACCATGTCCATCGGTCCGGCGTCGGCCGCCGATGAGTCGATCAGGTCGGCCGTCGCGCGCGGCAACTCGCGGTCCGCGAGCTGCCGCGAGAACGTCGTGCGCTCCGCGTCGCTCGGAAGCTCGCCGTAGAGCAGCAGGTATGCCACGTCCTCGTACGTCGAGTGCTCGGCGAGATCCGCGATGTCGTAGCCGCGGTACATGAGCACTCCCTCGTCGGGATCGATCGACGAGACCGACGACTCGGCGACGACCACGCCGGACAGCTGAACCGACTTCTTCGCGGTCGCCGGCTGGGTCACTGCGCGACGTCGGTGACCGGGCGCGGTCCCGGCCCGATGTAGCGCGCGCCGGGGCGAATGAGGCGCCCGGTCCGCTTCTGCTCGAGGATGTGCGCCGACCAGCCGGCGACGCGCGCGCAGCCGAACATCGCGGGCGTCAGATCGGCGGGAATCTGAGCGATGTCGAGCACGACTGCGGCCCAGTACTCGACGTTCGTCTCGAGCTGACGGTCGGGCGACTTCTCGCGCAGCACCTTCAGCGCGGCTTGCTCGAGCGCGGCAGCCACCTCGACGCGTGGCGAGCCGAGCTCGATTGCCGTGCGCTTCAGCACGGTTGCCCGGGGGTCGTAGGCGCGATAGACGCGATGCCCGAAGCCCATGATCCGCTCGCCGCGATCGAGCAGGTCGCGCACGTACTGCTCCGGGTCGCCCGCCTTCGCGGCGCCGTCGATCATCGGCAGCACGCGTGCGGGCGCGCCGCCGTGCAGCGGGCCCGAGAGGGTGCCGACCGCCGAAGACATCGCGGCCGCGCAGTCGGCGCCGGTCGAGGCGGCGATGCGCGCGGTGAACGTCGAGGCGTTCAGACCGTGCTCCGCCGCCGAGATCCAGTACGTGTCGAGCGCCTTGACAGCGCGGGGGTCGGCTTCGCCACGCCAGCGGATGAGGAACTTCGCCGCCGCGTTCTCGCCCTGCTCGATCTCCGACTCGGGGATCGGCGGCTGCTTGCCGCGCGCCGCCTGCGCCACGATCGTGAGCGTCGCGGACGAGAGACGCGCGAGATCGTCGCGCGCCTGCTTGTCGTCGATGTCGACGAGCTTCTGCATCCCCCACTTCGGGCCGAGCGTCGCGAGCGCCGCCTGCAGGTCGGCCGGCACGGAGCCGCTCGGGTCCTGCAGCTCGATGCGCTCCGACGGCGGCAGCGGCGAGTTGATGTCCTCGTCGACGAGCAGTCCCCAGACGTTCTCGAACGGGTACTTGCCGACGAGATCCTCGATGTCGACGCCGCGATACCGGAGCGAGCCACCGTCCTTGTCGGGCTCGGCGATCTCGGTCTCGAACGCGATCACGCCCTCCAGGCCGGGGCGGAAATCCGTGCTCGCGGCGCCAGCGCTCATCGGCGCGGACAGTAGCGGAACGCCGGTCCGGCGCGGTTCCCTGAAGGTTCAGGGAACCGCGACGAACCGAGCGAGAAACGCGCGGGCCGAGGGCGTGTCCAGCCGGTAGCTGATGCTCTGGCCCGTGCAGTTGTTGTTGCCGGTCGAGGTGATCGCCACCTCGACATTCCCGAGCAGACGCGGTCCGCCCGAGTCGCCGAAGCAGACGCCGCCCGGCTTGTCGGACAAGCGCAACTCGGTTGCAGTCACGTTCGTGAACGACGAGGTCGACCAGCGCCGATACCCGTCGAAGACGAACGTGCGGTCGTAGTAGCCGTAGCCGACGTTCGTGAGTGTCTGCGACGACTTCATCGACGCGAGCGCACCCGCCGAGGGCAGGGCATACGGCGTGACGCCTGACACCGCTTCGTCGAGCACGACAACTGCAAGGTCGTGCGAATCGCCCTTCACCGCACCCCATTGGGGATCGGTGTACGCCGTGCCCGGGAGCAGCGGCGACGTGCCCGCGACGTACTGCGAGTCGAAGGTCACCGACACCCGGTTCGACGCGAGCGACCCCGTGCAATGCGCGGCGGTGACGAACACCGTCGGCGAGACGAGACTGCCCGAGCAATCAGGCTCGAGGCCGTTGCCATTGTCCGCGAGCAGCAGGCCGACGGCCGGGTGTACCGAGCCGTCGAGCGTGCCTCCCGTGACAGCGAGCGCCGGTGCCGCGACAACGAGTGCCGCGACACCGGCGAGTGCGATTCTCCAGCCGCGGGTCATTAGCCGCCGCTGAAGAAGCCGTAGCCGCCGCCCTTCACGGGGTGGCCGAGCTTGGCCGCCGCGACGAACGCCGCCAGCGCGACCAGGAACATGACCACGGCGAGCAGGTTGATGTGCTTCTTCATTTTCACTCCTTTCAGGTGGGTCAGAAGTTGAAGTCCTGCAGGGCCTCGGCCGCACGGCGGAACAGCGCCAGCGCGACATCGAGATCACCCTGCCGGCCGTACAGATCGCCCTGCGCCATCCACGCGGCCGCGACGTGGCTGACGGATCCAAGGGACTCGAAGAGTCCCTCGGCCGCGGCGAACTCCTTCTTCGCGTCCTCGACGCGCGATTGCTCGACGAGCGCGCGACCGAGGACGAGGTGCACGTTTCCGCGCTCTTCGACGTAGTCGATGCGTCCGTCGAGGATCGACAGCGCGTGCCGGGCCTGCTCCTCCGCAAGCTGCGGCGCGCCGCAGCGCAAGTGCACCTGCGCGAGCGAGGACACGACCTGTGCAGCGTCGGTGTCGTTGCCGATCTCGAGGAACAGCGCGAACGAATCTTTCAGGTAGCGAACCGCGGCCTGGGGCTCCCCGAGAAGGAACTTCAGGCCGCCGATGTTGTTCAGGAGCCGCGCTTCGGTTCTCCGGTCGCCTGTTTCCGCGGCGACGGCATGAGCGCGCTCTGCATAGAGCAGGGCGAGAAGCGGATCGCCGCAACGTTCCGCGATCACCGAGCACTGCATCTTCGCGAGGCCGGCCAGGCGAAGGTCGCCCGCCGATTCGGCAAGCTCGAGCGCGCGCTCCGCGTCAGCCCTTGCCGCCTCCCACTCCCGCTGGCGCACGTAGCACCGGGCCCGCCACTCGAGCGCGCGGGCGCGGACGCCGTCGCCCGCCATGCCGCTGTCGGCGAGCCCGAGCGCCGCGGAGAGCAGCGAGATCGCGTTCGTGACCTTGCCGAGCGTCAAACGGCACGCACCGAGACGGAAGAGGGCCTCGGCGCGGTTGACGTCGTTGAAGGCAGGCCCTTCGGCCAGTGCACGTGCGCGCTCGAAGACCGCGTCGGCGACCACGACGTCACCGGCGTACATCCGCGCCCACCCGTCGGCGAGCAGGACGCGCAGGGCGAGCTCGGGCGACGACGACGATGGAACGCGCACGTCTCCGACCGCGTCCACCGCCTCGCCGTACTGGTGCAGCTCGATCAGGCGCTCGGCCTCCTGGACCGCGGCGAGTGTCTCCTCGCGGCCGGAACCGGACGGGAACTGCGCGAACGCAGGCGTGACGGGAGGGAGCGTGAAGAGTGCCGCAGTGACTTCCACGCATCGCACCCAAGTGCAGCGACGGCCGCTCCGTAATCACCCCGACACAGCGCCGAGGTTCCCCGTTACGGGTGAGCGAGGGCAACCGGTCGCACCGGTGTACCTGTGTGTACCCTCCGCCCCCGATGGCGCACCGCGTCACCCTGATTCCCGGCGACGGCACCGGGCCCGAGCTGACCGAAGCGACGCGCCGCGTCCTCGAGGCGACGGGCGTCCCGTTCGACTGGGACGTGGAGCACGCGGGTGTCGACGTGATGGAAACCGCCGGAACGCCGCTCCCGGACGAGACGCTCGCGTCGGTCAAGGCGAACAAGGTCGCACTGAAAGGTCCGATCACGACGCCCATCGGCACGGGCTTCCGGAGCGTGAACGTCGCGCTGCGACACGAGCTCGGGCTGTTCGCGTGCCTGCGCCCGTGCAAGACGTACCCGGGCGTGAGGTCGCGCTACGACAAGGTCGACCTCGTAATCGTGCGCGAGAACACCGAGGACCTCTACGCAGGCATCGAGTACGAGGCAGGAACGCCCGAGGCGCAGGAGGTGATCGGCCACCTGAACAAGCTGCAGAAGAAGCAGATCGCCGACGGCTCGGGCATCTCCGTCAAGCCGATCAGCCGCGAAGGCTCCGAGCGGATCATCCGTTTCGCCTTCGACTACGCGCGCGACCACGATCGCAAACGGGTGTCGTGCGTCACCAAGGCGAACATCATGAAGTTCACCGACGGCCTCTTCCTCGAGGTATTCCGCGAGGTGGCGAAGGACTACCCGGAGATCGAGTCGTGGGAGAACCTCGTGGACGCGACGTGCATGGGACTCGTGCAGCGGCCGGAGGAGTTCGACGTGCTGGTGCTGCCGAACCTGTACGGCGACATCCTCAGCGACCTGACCGCCGGCCTCGTCGGCGGGCTCGGCGTCGCGCCCGGGGCGAACATCGGACCGGGCGTCGCTGTGTTCGAAGCGACGCACGGCTCGGCGCCGAAGTACAAGGGCCAGAACAAGGTGAATCCGACGGCGATGATCCTCTCCGGGAAGCTGATGCTGGAGCATCTGGGCGAGCCCGACGCGGCGCAGCGTCTCGAAGGCGCCGTCGCCGCCGTGATCGCCGAGGGCGCGCGGGTCACCTACGACATGAAGGCGTCACGCGACGATCCGACCGCGGTCGGGACGAGCGAGTACGCAGACGCGATCATCGAAAGATTGGAGGCTGCAGGGTGAGCGAGAGGCGGAAGGTCACCGTCGTCGGTGCCGGGAATGTCGGCGCGACGTGCGCTCAGGTTCTCGCGCAGCGCGACTACGCGGACGTGGTGCTCGTCGACATCAAGGAAGGGCTGCCGCAGGGCAAGGCGCTCGACATCGACCAGATGGGCGCGGTGCTCGGCTACGAGCCGAACGTCACCGGCTCGAACGACTACGGCCCCACCGCAGG
The DNA here is from genome assembly GCA_045806045.1 of Gaiellaceae bacterium. Lineage (GTDB taxonomy): Bacteria > Actinomycetota > Thermoleophilia > Gaiellales > Gaiellaceae > PALSA-600. Next base: position 19,926 of record JBJMKB010000052.1, read on the forward strand.
CTCCGACGTCGTGGTGATCACGGCCGGTCTGCCGCGCTCGCCGGGGATGAGCCGCGACGACCTCGTGACCACGAACGAGAAGATCGTCAAGGACGTCACGGAGAAGGTCGCCGACAAGAGCCCCGACGCGATCATCATCGTCGTCTCCAATCCACTCGACGCGATGTGCCATGTCGCGAAGAACGTGTCCGGGTTTCCCAAGGAGCGTGTCTTCGGCCAGGCGGGCATCCTCGACACGGCGCGCCTGCAGACGTTCATCGCGTGGGAGACGGGTGCGTCGGTCAAGGACGTGAGCGCGGTCGTGCTCGGTGGCCACGGCGACCAGATGGTCTCCGTCATCTCGGCGACGACGGTCGGGGGCGTGCCGCTGCGCAAGCTCGTCTCCGACGACAAGATCGCCGCCATGGTGGAGCGCACCGCGAAGGGCGGCGGCGAGCTCGTACAGCTGATGGGAACCTCTGCCTGGTACGCGCCGGGCGCCGCCTCGGCTCAGATGGTCGACTCGATCCTGCTCGACGAGAAGCGTGTGCTTCCGTGCACCGCGTACCTCGAGGGCGAGTACGGGATCGACGGCCTCTACATGGGTGTCCCGGTGAAGCTCGGCAGCAAGGGCATCGAGCAGATCTACGAGGTCGACCTCGACGAGTCCGAACGGGCGGCGCTGGAGAAGAGCGCCGACGCCGTCCGCGACGTCGTCGGCGTCCTCTCCACGTGATCAGCCCTTTCAGGCACACCTCTTGACGCCGTAGCCGAGCGACTTCGGCGTCTTGCACGGGTAGATCCCGGCCTGGTCGGCCGGCCTCGGGATGCGCCCGCGCGCGATCGCGCGCCCCGCGGCGTCGAAGCCGATCGTTGCGACCAGCCGGTGGCCGAGCGGGAAGTGCCGCTCCGGGATCGGGAAGATCAGGTAGCCCTCCTTCGGGTAGAGCGAGATGCGGTCGCCGTCCTGGAAGCGCGCCTCCACGCGCACGATCCGCGGCGAGACGCCACAGCACAGCCGTGTTCCGCCGAAGCCGAGCGCCAGCAGCCCTTCGGCGCTCGTCTTCCCGCAGCCGGAAGCGGAGTTGGTCACGAAGCACTGGCCCCCGCCGCGCAGCGGATAGACCCACAGGCCGATCCGAGCGCCATTATCCGCGCGCAGGTCGAAGAGCAGGCGCCGTTTCGACCACACCCCGTCCGCTCGCACCGGGAGCGGCGGGAAGCCGCGGACGTGGCGTACGACCTCGCCGTGGCCCGGCAGCGGCTCGGGCCCGAGGATCGGCTCGCGGTCGAGCAGCTTGCCGCCGGCGTCGTACAGCGCGAGAGACACGGCGCGCGCAGCGATCCTCCGGTGGGCGTCGGGGACGCGATAGAGGTAGAAGCCGGCGTCGATCGGCGCGGTCACCCAGACGAACGGAACGTCGGCCGTCGCGCCGTCCTTGAAGGTCATCACGAGACGATCGCCGCGCTGTTGAAAGAACGAGCCCGCGAGGATGAGCATGCCCTTCGGCCCGACCGAACCTCCCGCCTCGATCCGCGAGGCGAACCGATCGTGGCGATCCGCGCGACAGCCGCCGACGTAGTTCGACCATTGGAAGCAAAACCCGCCGCGCTTCGTCGGCGCGACAGAGAGCACGTGCACCTTTCCGTCGATCCGGACGGCGGTGATGCGCCGCGTCCGGTGCGGGAGGACGCCGGGCGCCATCCCGCGCGGCGCCCCGACCTCCATGCTCCCCATGCCGTTCACCTCGTGCCGCGTGCCGTGCTGAGCCTTGCCGAAGTCGATCACCGGATGGCCGAGGGCGTAGGCCGACGCGACGCCTGCGGCGACGACGCCCAGCGCTCCGGCCGTCGCAAACGTGCGCCGACGCCGGACGGCGCTCTGCGAACGGCGGACGACGTCACCCCAGTCGGGGCCAGTCACATCAACGCTCATCCTCTTGCTCCCTCCGGTGCCAGGTGACGCGACAGCTCTGCATGCGACTGCGAGAGCGTCGCCGCGACGGTTCCCTCCGAGACGTCGCAGATGCCGGCGATCTCCGCGTAGGAGAGGTCGGCGAAGTACCGCAGGAAGACGACGAGCCGCCGGCGCGGTGGAAGCGCGCGGATCGCGTCGCGCACGTCGTCGTCCGCGAAGCCGAACGCCTCCGCCGCCGGCTCCTCGTCGAGCTCCCACTCGTCCCGGCGCGCGCGCCGGTCCTTGAAGGCCTGGTTGAGCGCGATGCGCCAGACCCACGCCTCCAGCGAGCCGTCGCCGCGGTACTTCCTGCGGTCGCGAAGCGCGCGGGCGAAAGCCTCCTGGACGACCTCACGCGCCGACTCCCGGCTCGAGACGACGCCGGAGAGGACGTTGCGGAAGACGTCGAAGCGGGCACGATAGAGCTCCTCGATCGCGGCGGGGGAAGCAGCCATCTGAGGATCAGATCCTGACGGGTCGCCTTTCCTTTAGCGGCTACGCTGCGCGCGCATGGATCTCGGTCTGGCCGGCAGGACGGCGATCGTCTGCGGCGCATCGTCTGGGCTCGGCCTCGCGTCCGCCGAGGCGCTCGCCGACGAGGGCGCGAACGTCGCCATGTTCGCCCGACGGCGCGAAGAGCTCGAGCGCGAGGCCGACCGCATCGGCGCACTTGCGGTACGAGGAGACGTCACGAGCCCGGCCGACCTCGAGCGGCTGGTCGAGCGCACGCTCCAGGCGTTCGGCCGGATCGACGTCGTCGTCTGGAACTCGGGCGGGCCGCCGGCGATGAAGGCCGCCGAGCTGACGGCCGAGGACCTCGAGCGGGCGTTCGAGCTCCTGCTCGTCCCCGCGGTCCGGCTCGTGCAGCTCAGCCTGCCCCACTTGCGCAAGAGCCCGGCCGGTCGCGTCGTCTGCATCACCTCCATCGCGGCGAAGGAGCCGAGCTCGCACCTCGCGCTCTCGAACACGATCCGTCCCGGCCTCACGGGGTGGGCGAAGACGCTGGCGCGCGAGCTCGGACCGGACGGCGTGACGGTGAACTGCGTCGCGCCGGGCAGCATCGACACGCCGCGCATGACGGAGCTGTACGGGGAGCAGGGGCCGCCGCCGGAAACGCTCGCTCAGATCGCGCTCGGCCGGCTAGGCACGCCGCGAGAGTTCGGCGACGTCGTCTGCTTCCTCGCCTCCGACCGCGCTGCGTACGTGACCGGGACGACGGTGCTCGTCGACGGCGGCGCCTCGCGAAGCCTGCTGTGAGGATCGCCACGCCCGGCCGCCTGCTCGTTGCGGGCCTCGTAGCGCTCACGGTCTTCCTCGGGCTTCTGACGTTCCGGTCGAGCGACTACATCTTCCTGCCCGACACGGCGCGCCCTGTGGCGCCGCTCGTCACCGTCGCGGGCGGCCACGATCCGAAACGGGGCGGGGTCTACTTCGTCGACGTGATCGTGCGTAAGGCGACGTGGCTCGAGGATCTCCTCGGGGGACTGCACCAAGGTGCCGACCTCTACCCGGCGAGCGCGGTCGACCCGCCGGGCGTGAACGAGAACCAACGACGGACGATCGACCTGCAGGACATGCGCCGTTCGCAGCAGATCGCGGCGGCGGTCGCGTTGCGCGCGGCGGGCAAGCAGGTCGTGATGCGGCCGGTCGGCGCACGCGTGATCGCAGTCGATCCGAACCGGCCGGCGGCCGGCAAGCTCGAGCAGGACGACGTGATCGTCGCGATCGACGGCACGCGCGTCCGCGACCCCCGCGACGTCTTCGTCGCGATGAAGCGTCACCGCATCGGCGACGTCGTCGCGTTCACCGTCCAGCGTGGGAAGGAGACCCTTGTCGAGCATGTGAGGACCGTGTCTTCGCGCACGAAGCCGCCGCGGCCGATCGTCGGCGTGCTGCTCGAGACCGCCCTCGACATTCACCTTCCGCTCGCGGTCCGCATCGACGCCGGCAACGTGGGCGGCCCTTCGGCGGGGGTCGCCTTCGCGCTCGACGTGCTCGCGGAGCTCGGCCGCGACGTCCTCCACGGAAACAAGGTCGCGGCGACCGGCGAGATCAACCCCGACGGCTCGATCGGCGCGATCGGCGGGATCAAGCAGAAGACGATCGGTGCACGCGCTGCGCATGTGGACGCGTTCCTCGTTCCTGGGGACAACGCACGCCAGGCGCGGAAGTACGCTGACGGCCTTCGGATCATCCCTGTGGAGACGTTTCCACAGGCGTTGCATGCGCTGGCGACACTGCCCCGGAAGGGCTAGGAAACCGGAGTTTTCGGCACGTTGGAAGTTGCCGGAAAGTGCACGTTTTCCGTTTAGACAAGCCCTTTTGCGCCGCACGAACGAGTCATACGATGCCGCGCGTCACCACCAGCGAAAACCCCCGGAAGGACACCGCCACATGACCCGAACGAACGCTCCGACTTGCGACGATTGCTACTTCCGCCGTCACGCTCTGTGCGCGATGGCACCGGAGCGTCCCTGTCCCACCTTCCGCGCGGCGACACGCACGCTCCAGCCGCCCCGCCAGCCGCGTCTCGTCCCGCTGGCAGTGTCCGCGGCGGCCGTGGCCTAGAGCTTGCGCGAACGGCTCGCCCACGCGTCGCATCGGGCGCGCCTCGCCGTCCTGCTGGTCGCGGCGGTCTACGCGGTTCTCTTCATCGCGTTCAACACGCGCCGCGCGAAGATCGACTTCGTCTTCGTCTCGACGCGTCTCTCGCTGATCTTCCTCGTGCTGCTCTCGCTCGCGATCGGGTTCGTGCTCGGAGTGCTCGTGACGCGACTACGCCGACACGGGCAGCACGGCGGCTAGCCGCGACACACCTTCGGCGATCTCGTCGACCGAGACGAAGCTGTAGGCAAGTCGGAGCGTGTCGGGGGCGCCGCCGAAGTCGGTTCCCTTCACGAACGTCACGCCGTTCTCCTCGGCACGCGCGAGCAGATCGCCGGCGTCCACGCCGTCGAGATCAGCCCAGAGGAAGTACCCGCCGTCCGGCCGCGTGACGCGGACGTTCGTCAGCTCGCGGTCGATCGCCTCGAGCATCGCGTCGCGTCGTGCCCCGAGCAGTGAGCGCACGCGCTCGAGGTTCGGCTCGAACAGGCCGCGGCTCACGAACTCGTGCACCGTCGCCTGGCCGAGGAGCACCGGCGTGATGTACGTGGACGTCGCCGTCAGCTCGATCTCCCGCGCCAGCTTCTCGGGGAGCACGAACCAGCCGACGCGCAGTCCCGGCGCGATCGTCTTCGAGAAGGAGGAGCTGTATGCGATCTCGCCCCCGGACAGCTCGAAGAGCGACGGCAACGGCTCGCCGTCGAAGCGCACGAGCCCGTAGGGATCGTCCTCGAGGACGAGCACGTCGTGGTCGCGCGCGAGCTCGACGATCCGGCGCCTCCGCTCGAGGTCGAGCGTGCGCCCGCTCGGATTCTGGAACGTCGGGATCAAATAGAGGAATGCCGGCTTGTCACCGTCCTGGAGCGCGCGCTCGACGAGATCCGGGTCGAGCCCGTCGTCGTCCTGGTCGAGCGCCACCACGTTGGCGCCGAGCTCGTGCAGGATCTTGAGCGGCCGGTCGTAGGTCGGGCGCTCGACGAGCACCCGCTTGCCCGGCGCGAGCTTTTGCGCGAGGAACACGAAGCCCTGCAGCGACCCGTTGGTGATGAACACGCGCGCGGGGTCGACGCCGTGACGGCCGGCGATCCACTCGCGGAGCGGCGCATAGCCCGCCGACGGCCCGTAGGAGAGGATCGTCTTGCCGTCGCGCTCGAGCGCTACGCGCGCGCAGTCTGCAAGCTCCTGGTCGGGCAGGCATTCCGGCGCAGGCACGCCGCGCGCGAACGAGATCGTGGCCACGAGGTGAGATTAGAGGTTTGATGTCGATTGGGGTGCTTGTGGGGATGGCTCAGACCAAGCAGGTCGTTCGGGTCGGGCGCAGGGCATAGCGGTACCTACGTTCAAGCCCGACCCGGGCGAGATGCGCCGCGTCTGAGCCACCATCCGCGAGTGCGCAAGATCCACATCAAGCCTCTAACTACCGAACGCGGTGGGGAGATCGACCACGAATCGCGCGCCGGTCGGCTGCCCGCGCTCGTACCGCAGGTCGCCCCGGTGGGCGCGGGCGTAGGCGTGCGCGATCGCGAGCCCGAGCCCCGTCCCGGCGACGCGGTCCCGGGAAACGCCGGCGCGGGTGAAGCGGTCGAAGAGCGTCTCCTCGATCTCGTGCGCGACGCCCGGCCCCGAGTCCTCGACCGAGACGTGGACGGTTCCTCGCTCGACTCTCGCTCTCACGCGGACCGGTGCCTTGCCGTAGCGCAACGCGTTGGTGACGAGATTGGTGACGATGTGGTCGAGGATCGACGGGTCGACGACCGCCTCGACCGGACCGTCGACGGTCACCTGGACGTCGGCGATCCGTGCGCCCGCCGCGACCTGCACGACCTCCTGCAGACGCTCGCGGAGGTCGAGCTGCTGCGGCCTCACCTCGACCGCCTCGGCGTCGAGACGGGAGAGGTCGAGCAGTTGCTCGACGAGCGACGCCATGCGCGCGGTCTGCTGCTCGAGCGCCACCCTCAGCTCGTCCTTCTGCTCCTCGCTGAGACGATCGCCGAGGCGATTGAGCGTCTGCACGAAACCGTGCACGGTCGTCACCGGCGTACGCAGCTCGTGCGCGGCGAGCGCGACGAAGTTGGTCATCAGCTCGTTCGCGCGCTGAAGCGCGACGCGCGACTCGTGCTCCTGCTCGAAGAGCCGCACGCGGTCGAGCGCGATGCCGAGGAGTGCGGCGACGGTGTCGAGCAGCCGCAGCTCGTCCTCGCCGAAGAACGGCGCGTACGGCGACGTCCAGACAAGCAGCGTCGCGCCGGGTTGCGTCACCCGCACCGGCTTTTCCCCGTCCGTCGGCGTCGCCTGCTCGGCGAGCACGTTCCCATCGCCGTCCAGAACGGTCGCGGCCTTCGCCCCGACGAGGTCCGCGGAAGGGCCGAGGACGCGCTGCGCGATCTCTGCCCGCGTCGTCGCAAGGGTCATCAGGCTCCGGATCGCCTCCTGGAGCCGGAGCTGCTCGCGCTGGCGCCAGTAGGCACGCACCGGCTGCGGGGGATCCAGCGCGAGGAGGAAGCCGACGCCGCTCGCGATCGCGAGCACCTGGACGACTGCCGCCGAGAACGACGCCTGGTCGGTGGCAAACGGCGTCCCGACGATCGCGACGGTCAACGCGGCTGATGCGAACGAGAGCATCCGCATGCGGTTGCGCGACACCGACGGCTGCTGCCGGCCCGCCCGCCACAGCCGGACGGTCACCACGACGGACAGCACGGGCCAGTGGACGAGGAACGCAATCCGATAGGCGAGGAAGCCGGTCGATCGCGGCTCGCCCGACGCCGGAAAGCGGGGCAGCGCGAACGTCCAGATCGTGAGGCCGGCGGTGAGGAGCGCCACGACGCGCTGCAACTGTCGAGTGGGCGGCACGAACGCAGTCGCGAAGCGGTACATCAGGTAGGGGAAGAGGACGAGCAGCTCGATCTCGATCCGCTGCAGCGCCTTCTCCGCGAAGCCGTGCGGGTGGGCCGGGACGAGCCGGCCCACCGTCACGATCAGACCGAGCGAAAGAAAAGCGCACGCGATCCAGCCCGCGGTGATGTCGCGGCGGTCACGCCACCGGCGCAGACCGACGAGCGCCAGGGCTGCGAAGATGACGCTGGTGACGATGCTCAGCGCGGTGACGAGCGCGTCCAAATCAAGGTCCCCCGTGTTGGGCTGGCACTGGAGTCCGGCTCAGCTTAAGCCGCTCTTAGGCGTTGTGGTGACAATGCGGCAATGACGACCAGAGTCCTTGTTGTCGATGACGATCCTGCCGTCCGCTCCGCCATCGCTCGGGCCCTTCGCGTCGACTACGACGTCAATGAGGCCGAGGACGGAGCCGACGCGCTCGCCCAGCACAGCTCGGCGCCGTTCGACGCGATCGTCCTCGACCTTCTGATGCCCCAGGTCGGCGGGCTCGAGGTCTCCCGCGCGCTTCGCCGGCGCGGCGACAGCGTGCCGGTCCTCGTCGTCACGGCGCGCGACGCCGTCGACGACCGCGTGGAGGGCCTCGACGCAGGCGCCGACGACTACCTCGTGAAGCCGTTCGCGATCGAGGAGCTGCGCGCGCGGCTGCGCGCCTTGCTCCGGCGGACCGGTGCGGGCGACGACGCGCTGCGCTACGCCGACGTCTCGCTCGACCCGGCGACACGCGAGGTCTACCGGGGAGAGCGCCGCCTGCAGCTCACGCGCACCGAGTTCAACCTGCTCGAGCTCTTCCTGCGCAACCCGAGGCAGGTGTTGACGCGCTCCCAGATCTACGAGCGCGTGTGGGGCTATGACTTCGGCGCGACGTCGAACGCGCTCTGGGTCTACATCGGGTATCTGCGGCGCAAGCTCGAAGAGGGCGGCGAGCCGCGCCTCCTGCACACGGTGCGTGGCGTGGGCTACGCATTGCGCGAAGAGCCGTGAGCTTCCGGCAGCGACTCACGCTCTATGTCGCCGCTGCGATCGCGCTCACGGTCGCAACCACGTCGGTCGCGGTTTGGATCGTCGCGAAGCACGAGTTGCGCAGCCAGATCGACGCCAGCCTGATCACGAACGTGAACGCGCCGCACGCCCACGGGCCGTTTCAGCAGGTGCTCTCGACCGACGTCAATCCCGATGGAACGACCGATGGAAACGGACTCCCGGTCAGCAAGCGTGCGCTTGCGCTGCTGAACAACCCTCGCGCTCGTCCGTACATCACCGACACAACGATCGAGGGCGAGCACGCCCGCGAGCTCGTGTTGCCGACGCCGGACGGCGGCGTTCGGATCGTCGCCGAGAGCCTGGCACAAACCGACCACGCGCTCGCGCGCATCAAGTTCTGGATCTTGCTCGTCGGAGCAATCGGGATAGCTGCAGCGGCCGCGCTCGCCGCGCTCGTCGCCGGCGCCGCCCTCAAGCCGGTGCGGCGCCTGACCGCCGCCGCCGAGACCGTCGCCGCGACCGGCGATCTGTCGGAGCGCGTCGAGGTCGCGGGCAGCGACGAGCTCGGGCGGCTCGCGACGCGGTTCAACGGGATGCTTGCAGCCCTGCAGGAATCTGTCGGCCGGCAGCGGCGCCTCGTCGCCGACGCGTCGCACGAGCTGCGCACGCCGCTGACCGCGGCGCGCACGAACGTCGACCTGGTGCGCGAGGGAAAGCTGCCGGAGCAGGAGGTCGGCCGGGCGCTCGATGAAGCGTCGATCGAGCTGGACGCGCTGACAACCCTCGTGTCCGACCTCGTCGAGCTCGCACGGGGCGAGGAGCGAAAGCTGCGTGTCGAGGAGGTCTCGCTCGACGACCTCGTCGCATCGACAGTGGAACGCGCGCAAGCGCGTGCGCCGCAAGCGACGTTCGTCACCTCGCTGACACCGACGCAGGTGAGCGTGGATCCGGTCCTCCTCGAGCGCGCGATCTCGAACCTGCTCGACAACGCCGTCAAGTACAGCCCGCACGGCGCGCCGATCGAGGTGATCGTGCGCGACGGCCAGGTGATCGTCGCCGACCACGGACCGGGCGTCGCGGAGGAGGACCTGCCGCGGATCTTCGACCGCTTCTATCGCGCGGCGGGCGCGCGCTCCAAGCCCGGCGCCGGGCTCGGCCTCGCGATCGTGCGCGAGGCGGCGGAGGCACACGGCGGCAACGCGACGGTCGAAAGCTCGTCGAGCGGCGCGCGGTTCACCCTGACGCTTCCCGCGTCCGTCTAGCGTCGCGCGTACAGTCCGGCGCCGGATGGCGCTGCGCCGGAACCGCGACTTCGTCCTGTTGCAGGCCGGCCAGCTGCTCTCGTCGGCGGGCAGCGCGTTCAGCGCTGTCGCCTACCCCCTGCTCGTCCTCGCACTCACCAACTCGCCCGCGAAGGCGGGCCTCGTCTCGTTCGCACGGCTCCTGCCGATCCCGGTCTTCGGCCTCGCCGCCGGCATCGCCGCCGATCGCTGGCCGCGCAAGCCGCAGATGCTCGTGGCCGACGCGATGCGTGCAGCGGCGCTCGGGACGCTCGCGCTCGTCGTCGCGCTCGATCCCGTGTTCTGGCCAATCCCGATCCTCGCCGCCGTCGAGGGCCTCGGCGACGCCTTCTTCAGCGCGAGTGCCGCAGGCGCGATCCGCGCGGTCGTCCCCGCGAGCGAGCTCCCTGCGGCGGTGAGCGTGCAGCAATCGCGGATCGCAGCGGTGGGCGTCGGCGGCCCTCCGATCGGTGGCGCGCTGTTCGGGCTCGGACGCGCCGTCCCGTTCGCGGCCGACGCGGTCTCGTACGCGTGCTCGTTCGTCGCGCTGCTCGGGATGCGCACGCCGTTCCAGCAGCCACGCGAGCGCGAGACGATGCGGCTGCGTTCACAACTCGCCGAGGGCTTCCACTTCCTGTGGCGCGAACCGTTTCTGCGCGCAACGACGCTCCTCTACGCCGTCGGCAACGTGACGATCCCGGCGTTTCTCTTCGTGCTCGTCGTCGTGGCACGGCGGCACGGGCTCTCGGGCGGGGAGATCGGCGTGCTGCTCGCGCTCTTCAGCGCGTTCGTCCTCGCCGGCTCGCTCGCGTCGTCGCTCGCGCGCCGTCGGTTCTCGGTACGCGCGATCGTGCTGGCCGAGCTCTACGCCGGTCTCGCGACCGTCGCGTTCGTCGTCTGGCCGAACGTCTTCGTGCTCGCGGCCGCACTCCTTCCACAGGCGATCGTCCTGCCGATCACCGACTCGGTCGTCGTCGGCCGGCGCATCGCGATGACGCCCGACCGGCTGCTGGGCCGCGTCGAAGCAGTGCGCTCGACGCTTGCGCGCATCGCATCACCGCTCGGGCCGCTTGCCGCCGGGCTGCTGCTCGCTTCCTTCTCGAGTCGCGCGACGGTTGCGGTGTTCGTCGCGTTCAGCGTGCTCCTCGCGCTGGTGGGCACGGCGACCCGAGCGCTGCGCGCACCACCGCCGCTGGAAGAGATCGCGCTCTAGGACGTAGCGGCGGCCGCGACGAGGTCCGCGACCTCGGTGGGCGTCGTGCCGACCTTGATCCCGACCGCCTCGAGCGCGTCCTTCTTCGCCTGCGCCGTGCCGGACGAGCCGGAGATGATTGCGCCCGCATGGCCCATCGTCTTGCCGGGCGGCGCCGAGAACCCGGCGATGTACGAGAAGACGGGCTTCGACATGTTCTCGGACACCCAGGTCGCGGCCTTCTCCTCCTCGTCTCCGCCGATCTCGCCGACGAGCACGACGTACTCCGTCTCGGGATCCGCCTCGAACTTCGCGAGGATGTCGATGAATCCCGAGCCGACGACGGGATCGCCGCCGATTCCGACGATCGTCGAGTTGCCGAGCCCGCGCTGCGCGACCTCGTGGCCGATCTGGTACGTGAGCGTGCCCGAGCGCGAGACGAGCCCGATCGAGCCCGGCTGGAAGACCTCCGCCGGAATGATCCCGACGTTCGCCTTCCCGGGCGAGAGCACGCCCGGGCAGTTCGGGCCGATCAACGTCACGCCCTTCGGGCGCACGTAGGTGTAGGCACGCAGCATCTCGTGCGCCGGAACGTGCTCGGTGATGCAGATCACCGTGCCGATGCCGGCGTCCACCGCCTCGTAGATCGCGTCGGGGGCGAAGCGCGCCGGGACGAAGATCAGCGATGTGTTCGCGCCGGTGCCCTCGACCGCCTCCGCCACGGTGTCGAAGACGGGAATGCCTTCGACGTCCTGGCCGCCCTTACCGGGCGTGACGCCCGCGACGACGTTCGTGCCATACGCGCGATTGCGCAGGCCGTGGAAGCGACCCTCCGAGCCTGTGAGGCCCTGGACGACGAGCTTCGTGTCCTTGTCGACGACGATCGCCAAGTGCTACCGCTGGCTCTTTCGCGCCTTGACGACGATGTAGTCGTTCGACCACGTCCGGCCGTCGTCGCTCGCGTACGGCGTCAACAGCTGCCGGACTCGTTCGGCTTCCTCGCCGGTGCAACCGGTGCGCGCAAGCCACTCGGCCATGTCGTGCTCCTTCGAGAAGAACAACTCCTGCTCGATCTCGAGGCCCGCGCTCTCGAGCAGCTCGCGCCACTCCTCGGCGTCGAGCGAGCGCACGTGCGTCGCGTCGCGCAGCTTCTCCGCCTCGTGCTCGTCGTCTGTGCGGTAGAGCATGTCCTCGACCACGACGACGCGGTTCGAGACGCGCGCCATCTCGCCGATCCCTGCTCCGATGTCGTCGAAATGGTGCGCTGCGATCCGCGAGACGACCACGTCGAACGATCCGTCCGCGAACGGCAGGTCCTCGGCGCGGCAGACGACGTCGGGCTGCATCCCCGGCGCGGCGTCGGTCGTCACGACCTCCGCGCCCTGCTCGCGCAGGCGCCGGGCGACGTGACCGCCGCCGGTCGCGACATCGAGTGCCTTCACGCCCGCGTGGGGATTGCACAGCTCGACGACAGCGTCGAGGTCGTTCCCGGCCGCATGGGTGGCCGACGTGCGATACAGCTCGGCGCGCTCGTCCCACGCGTTCATGCGGCGAGCTCCACGGCCTTGCGTGCCGCGTCGAGCATCGTCGGCTCGACGTAGAGGTTCGGCGGCGCTGCCTCGGTCAGGATCCGGCGCCCCTCCTCGGCATTCGTGCCGTCGAGGCGAACGACGATCGGCGTCTCGAGCTTCAGGCGGTCGAGCGCCTCGAGGATGCCGCGCGCGACCTCGTCGCCGCGCGTGATCCCGCCGAAGATGTTGAAGAGGATCGACTTCACCTGCGGGTCGCGCGTGATCACCTCGAGCGCGTCGACGACACCTTCGGCGCTGCCGCCGCCGCCCAGGTCGCAGAAGTTTGCAGGCCGGCCGCCGGCGACCACGACGACGTCAACGGTCGACATCGAGAGGCCCGCCCCGTTCCCGAGAATGCCGACCTCGCCGTCGAGCTTGACGTACGTGACGCCCTTCTCCCGCGCGAACGCCTCGAGCGGGTCTGTGGCGCTCGTGTCGCGAAGCTCGGCGATGTCGGGGTGGCGGTAGAGCGCGCTGTCGTCGACCGTGAACTTCGAGTCGAGCGCCTTCAACTCGCCGTCCGGCGTGACGATCAGCGGGTTGATCTCTGTCAGCATCGCGTCGCTCTCGACGAAGCACGCGTAAAGCTTCCCGATGATGTCGGCGATCTGCTTCTGCTCGCTCGGGTCATCGACCCCTGCCCCGTAGACGAGCGCGCGCGCCACCCACGGCTGAAACCCCTCGAGCGGATCGAGGTGCAGACGGATCAGCGCGTCCGGATCGTTCGCAGCGACCTCCTCGATCTCGACGCCGCCCTGCGTCGTGAACATGAACAGCGGCTGCTTCGCGCCGCGATCGAACGTGATCGAGAGGTAGTACTCCTTCGCGATGTCGGACGCGCGCTCGATCCAGAGCTTGTCGACGACGTGGCCGCGGATGTCGAGGCCGAGCACGTCTCTCGCCTTCTGCTCCGCTTCGGCGGGATCGTTCGCGAGCTGGATGCCCCCGGCCTTCCCGCGTCCTCCGGTCAGCACCTGCGCCTTCACGACCACCTGGCCGCCGATCTCCTCGGCCGCCTTGCGCGCCTCCTCGGGGGATGTCACGAAGCGCCCGTCGGAGACGGGGATGCCGAACTGCTTGAAGAGCTGCTTGCCCTGGTACTCGTAGAGGTCCATCGGCCGCGCGGCACTTTAGCGACGGCGCGATCGGCGCCGCGCAGGTTCGACCGGTGACTTCGCGGGCCCTCGGTAGTCTCGACGACGATGGATGCGATCGCCGTCCAAGACCTGCGCAAGCACTACGGCGACGTGCAGGCACTCGACGGAGTCTCGTTCGCCGTGCGCGAGGGCGAGGTCTTCGGCCTGCTCGGCCCGAACGGCGCCGGCAAGTCGACGACCGTGCGTGTGCTCGTCACGCTGACGCACCCGGACGAGGGCACCGCGAGCGTCGCGGGACACGACGTGCGGCGCGAGCCGGACGCGGTCCGTCGTGCGATCGGATACGTGCCGCAGGACTCCGGCGTCGACCAGCTGGGCACCGGGCGCGAGAACCTGCTCCTCCAAGGCCGCGTCGAGGGAATGCACGGGCGCGCCCTGCGCTCGCGGGTCGCCGAGCTGCTCGAGCTCGTCGGGCTGGCGGACGCCGCCGATCGCGTCGTCAAGGGCTATTCCGGCGGCATGCGGCGCCGGCTCGACATCGCGCTCGGGCTCGTCCACCGGCCGCGGGTGCTCTTCCTCGACGAGCCGACGACCGGCCTCGACCCCGAGGCGCGTGTCGCGATGTGGGACGAGGTCTCGCGGCTCGCACAGGCCGAGTCGCTGACGATCCTGCTCACGACGCACTACCTCGAAGAAGCCGACCAGCTCGCCGACCGGCTCGCGATCGTGTCGCAGGGCAAGGTCGTCGTCGAAGGGACGCCGGCCGAGCTGAAGGCGGGGCTGCGCGGCGACGCAGTGCACGTCGAGGTCGAGAACGGTTCGGTCGACGAGGCGAAGCGCGTGCTGGCTGCCGTCGGTGCGACGCCCGACCAGGTGCTCGACGACCGCACCATCGTCTCTCGCGTCGAGAACGGCGGCCGCGCGCTGCCCGGGATCATCTCGGCGCTCGAGGGCGCGGGCATCGCCGTCGCGTCGGTGTCGCTGTCGCGTCCGTCGCTGGACGACGTCTACCTTCACTTCACCGGCCGCGACTTCACGTCCGAGGACCGCGCGGCGTGAAGACACTGCATTGATGAAAACGCTCACCGATACGTGGTTCATGATCGTCCGCCAGGCGCGCAACCTGATGCGCGAGCCGATCTGGATCGTGCTCCTCCTCGTGCAGCCGATGGTCTGGCTCCTGCTCTACGGCCAGCTGTTCAAGAACGTGACGAGGCTCGGCGGGTTCGGGACGACGTCGTACGTGACGTTCCTCGCACCGGCGATCGTCGTCATGAACGCGTTTTTCGGGGCGACGTGGAGCGGCATGTCGATGATCTACGACCTCGACCACAAGATCGTCGAGCGGTTCCTCGCGACGCCGGCGTCGCGGTTCGCAATCGTCCTCTCGCAAATCGTCCGCTCTGCGCTGACGGCGGCGATCCAGGCGCTCGTGATCCTCCTCGTCGCGCTCGCGCTCGGCGTGCGTGTACACACCGGAGCGCTCGGCTGGATCGTGATCATCCTGGCTGCGATCCTGGTGAACAGCGCCTTCGCCGGCGTGTCCCAGGCGATCGCGCTGCTCACCCGCCGGGAAGCGACGATGATCGCGGTCGCGAACTTCATCGGCCTGCCGCTGCTCTTCCTCTCGACGACGATGATCGCGCGCGCACAGATGCCCGGCTGGATGCAGACGGTCGCGAAGTTCAACCCGGTCGACTGGGGCGTGAAGGCGGCGCGTGAGGTCGTGCTGCCGGGCACGTCGTGGGGACAGGTCGGCCTGTACCTGCTGCTCCTGTTCGCGCTCTCGGCCGTCACATCGCTCTGGGCGACGTGGACGTTCCGCGCGTACCAGCGAAGTCTGTAAGCGGACCGTTCCGCGCGCTAAGCGCTCGCCGCGATCACGCAGATCGTCTGACCCGCGGTCACCGGTTGCCCGGGTGCGACCGCGACGTCGACGACCGTTCCCGCGCGATGCGCCGTGACCTCGTTCTCCATCTTCATCGCCTCGACGATGCAGATCACGTCGCCGAGCGCGACGGTGTCCCCGTCGGCCACCTTGACCTGCAGGACGGTGCCTTGCATCGGACTGACGACGGCGTCGGAGCCCGCTCCGGCCCGCGCGGCCGCGACGCGCTCGCGGCGGCGCTGTGCGAGCTCGCGGTACGGCGGTTCGGGGACGAGCACCCGCACCTCGACGCGGCGGCCGTCCACTTCGGCCACTGTCGCCCGCAGACGTGTCGCCTGAGCGGGCAACGATCCGTCCGAGCCTTCCTGTAGCGTTGTTGCCCGATGGGAAAACTGCTCCGCCTGCTCTGCGAGAAGCTCGGATTCGACGAGGCCGTGGCACGTGTCGCCGTCGACGAAGCACGAGTGCGAGAGCAGCGCCTGGTGGAAGCCGAGCAGCGTCTTCACCCCGCCGATCTCGTACTCGCCCAGCGCCCGCAGCATCCTGCGCCTCGCGGCCTCGCGATCGGAACCGTGCACGATCAGCTTCGCGACCAGCGGGTCGTACAGGCCGCTGATCTCCGACCCCGCGGCCACCCCGGAGTCGACCCGCACCCCCGGTCCCGCCGGCTCCCGGTAGCTCGTGATCCTCCCGGGGCTCGGGAGAAAGCCGTTGGACGGGTCCTCTGCGTTGATGCGGCACTCGATCGAGTGCCCGCGCAGGACGACGTCCTCCTGGCGCAGCGATAGCGGCTCTCCGGCCGCGATGAGAACCTGCTCGCGGACGAGGTCGAGACCGGTCACCTCCTCGGTCACCGTGTGCTCGACCTGGAGGCGCGTGTTCATCTCCATGAAGTAGTAGGCGCCGTTGGCGGTGAGCAGCCCCTCGATCGTCCCGGCGGAGCGGTAGCCGGCGGCGCGGGCGGCGTCGACGGCGATCGCGCCGATCCGCGCGCGCAGCTCCGGCGTGACTGCGGGCGACGGCGTCTCCTCGACGAGCTTCTGGTGGCGGCGCTGGATCGTGCAGTCGCGCTCGCCGAGGTGGATGACGTTGCCGTGGGCGTCGGCGAGGACCTGCACCTCGACGTGGCGCGGGCCTTCCAGGTAGCGCTCGACGTACACGCTCCCGTCGGCGAAGTAGGACTGCCCCTCGCGTTGGGCGGACTCGAAGGCTTGCGCCGCCTCCCCGGCGTTGCGCACGACCTTCATCCCCTTCCCGCCACCGCCGGCGGCGGCCTTGATGAGGAGCGGGTAGCCGAGCTCCAGACCGAGTGCCACGACGTCCTCCACCGCGCCGACCGGGTCGGTTGTGCCGGGGATGATCGGGACGCCCGCTGCCTGCATCGCCTGGCGGGCGCGCGTCTTCGAGCCCATCAGCTCGATCGCCGAGGGCGGCGGCCCGATCCACGTGAGCCCCGCCGCCTCGACTGCGGCAGCGAAGGGGGCGTTCTCGGCCAGGAACCCGTACCCGGGGTGCACCGCCTCGGCGTTCGACCGCGCGGCGACCTCGAGCAGCTTGTCGACGGCGAGATAGCTCTCCGCCGCGGTGAGGCCGCCGAGCGGATACGCCTCGTCGGCGTAGGCAACGAACGGCGCCGATCGGTCCGCGTCCGAGTAGACGGCGACGGAGGCGATCTCGAGCTCACGGAGCGTGCGCGCGATCCGCAGCGCGATCTCGCCGCGGTTCGCAATCAGGACTTTGCCGAACACACTCCGTATTCTCTCGACAATGAGCCGTAGGCTTGACGGAGGCGACAGCGGCATGAGCCGTAGGCTTGACGGAGGCGACAACGGCATGAGCCGAACGCTTCACCGACGCGACAGAGGAGCGCAGGCACCGGCTTCACCGGTGTCGGAGCCACAATGAGCCTGGCCGACCAGTTGACCGTCGCGCGCGCGATCTCGGTCGCGATCGTCGTCGCGCTGTTCGCGATCTCGTTCCCGCACCACGACTACTGGGCGACCGGGGTGTTCATCGCCGCGATGGCGACGGACTGGTTCGACGGGCGGGTCGCGCGGCGAACCGGCCGCTCCTCGCCGCTCGGGTCGCTCCTCGACCCGGTCGCGGACAAGCTGCTCGTGATGGCGACGCTGATCGTCCTCCTCGGGCAGCACGTCTTCCCTGCATGGATGGTCGCGGCGATCGTCGCGCGCGAGCTGCTCATCTCCGGCCTGCGGCAGGCGGCCGTCGAGCGGGGCGTCGTGATCGCGGCGCGCGACCTCGCAAAGCTGAAGACGTGGTCACAGGCGATCGCAGCCGCCGTGGGCGGGCTTGCGGCGGCGGGTGCGTGGAGCACCTCGGTCTCGTGGTGGGCACTCCTCGTCGCCCTCGTGCTGACGTGGGTCTCCGGGCTCGACTACGCTCGCTCGGCCCCGGAGCTGCTCCGCGGTCGCGCCGCGGTGTCCTGAGCGCCCTTTCCTGAGGGCCGTGTGTGAGACCTACGCGGTGGCGTGCTCGCGCGACGCGCACCACGCGTCGAATGCCGCCCAGGCGCTCAGGTAGTTGGCCAGCTTCCGCAATCCGTCCTCCACCTCCGCGCGCACCGCGAAGGTGCAGTGGACGCAATAGGGCCGGTCAGGAGGCGTTTCGTGTTCGCCACACCGGATGCACATGACACCGGTGAAACGTCCGGACGGCCCCGGCGGTTACGTCTCGAGCGCCTCCAGGTTGCCCGCCTCCCACCACGGATCCGGTGCCGGCTCGGCCGCGGCGAGCACGCCGGCCACCGCCTGCTCGACGGCGGGCGGTTGCTCCGGGATCAGCTCGACGTCCACGACGCACGGATGATACGGCGCGCATCGATTCACCCGTTCGGGGGATTCGGCTCCCGTACAGGGTTTTCACCCGTTCGGGTGATACCTCCAAACGGTGCCCGCACGGAGAATCCTGGTCAATGCGGCACCTGATTCGGAGGATCCATCCCATGCTCCAGTGGAACAGCAAGTACACCGCACTCGTCCTGGTGGCCCTGATCGCCCTCTCGGCGGTGCTCGGCAAGACCACCTGGGACGTTGTCAACTTCACCTGGTAGGCGCCTCGTGAGCGGCAGGGCGCTACCTCCGGCGAGGCTCCTCGCGGTCGTCGCACCCGTCTCCCTGGTCGGTGTGGCCGCGTTCTTCGCGGCCACAGTCGTCTTTGGACGCAACCCCGGATCGGCGACCACGATCGCCGGCGTCGCGGCGTTCCTGATCGCCTCGACGCTGGCCGAGCGCTTCCCGGTGCCGGTCGAGGGCGCGGATGCGAACGGCGTGTCGCTCGGCTTCGTCTTCACCGTCGCGGCGCTCGTCCTCTTCGGCTGGGCGCCCGCGACCATCGTCTGCGTCGTGGCGCCGACCGTCGTCGCGCTGGTCTGGCGGATCCGGCCACCGATCCGCGCGATCTTCAACGCCGGGGTCTTCGGAATCGTCGGCGCCGTCGCCGGCCTCATCCTCCGCCACCTGCACGGCATGGACGCGCCGATGCTCGCGCTCAAGGTCACGGCGATGGCCGGCACCCTCTACGTCGTCAACATCGTCCTCGTGACCGCTGCGATCGCCGCGTCCGGGTCCGAGTTCGGCTACTTCAAGCTGATCCGCTCGAACGTGCGGTGGACGATCGTGCCCTTCACGCTGATGGCGTCGACCGCGCTGATGCTCGTGGTGCTCTGGCAGCGCACTCCGTTCCTCTGCGCCGCGCTGGCAGGGCCGCTCGTCGCGATCTCGCTGTACCAGCGCTCCACGCACCGCGCGCTGAACGCGATGAGGCTCGCGCTCACAGACCCGCTGACCGGACTGGGTAACCATCGGCACTTCCACGAGCGGCTGCAGCACGAGCTCGCGCGCGCAGAGGAGTCGGCCGGCCTCCTGTCGCTGTGCTTCCTCGACGTGGACGACTTCAAGCGGATCAACGACCAGTTCGGCCATCCCGCCGGCGACCGCGTGCTCTCCCAGGTCGCAGCACGGCTGCGGCAGGGCGGCGAGGCCTTCCGCCTCGGCGGCGACGAGTTCGCCGTGCTCCTCGCAGGCATGGACGAGACGGCTGCGCGCGAGGCCGCGGAGTCGATCGTGCAGCGCATCAGGGACACCGAGCTCGGGAAGGCCGGCGCGATCACGGTCAGCGCGGGGGTCGTGACCTTCCCGCAGCACGGCCACGAGCGGGACGCGTTGATCCGCCTTGCGGACGGAGCGCTCTACTGGGCCAAGGAGCACGGAAAGAACCAGGTGCGGCTGGCCCGCACCGACGTCGCCGAGTTGTCGGAGTTCCGCCGCGTGGCAGGCGGCGACGACCGCGTCGCGCGCTTCCGGGCCGCCGCGTCGCTCGCCCGGGCCGTCGACTCGCGCGACGCCTACAGCGGCAGCCACTCGGATCGGGTCGCGAGGCTGTCGTCGCAGATCGCGGAGCAACTCGGGCTGTCGAGCGACGAGATCGAGCTGGCGCGCCTCGCAGGCAGCCTGCACGACCTCGGGAAGCTCGCGATTCCCGAGGAGATCCTCCGCAAGCCCTCGGGGCTGAGCGAGGCGGAGCGGCTCGTACTCGAGCGCCACCCCCAGATCGGCTACCGGATGCTCGAAAGCCTCGGCGTCGACCCGATCGCGGACTGGGTCCTCCACCACCACGAGCGGTGGGACGGTAGCGGGTATCCGGACGGCCTCGCCGGCGAGCGGATCCCGCTGGGCGCCCGGATCATCTTCGTCGCCGACGCCTTCGACGCGATGACGTCGGATCGCCTCTACCGGCCGGCACTGACCCCCGACGAGGCGGTTGCCGAGATGGAGCGCTGCGCCGGCACGCAGTTCGATCCTGAGGTCGTGCACGCGCTCCTGAGCGCGCTCGGCGCGACGCGTCTCGTCCGCGTTTAGCCGCCCGCCGGCCCCGGAACGAGACCGGAATGAACAGAGAACAGCGGCGCCACCCCGAGAAGGAGATCCGGCCGCCCATCGTGCCCGAGCAGGAGATGCGCTCGCACGAACGGCCGCCGGACGAGCTCGATCCACGTGCCAAGAGCAGCGGCCACGGCAAGAAGACGGCCGACAAGTGGAACCAGTGACCCCGCCGGCGGCGGCGCGCTACCTAAAGCGGGATGTTGCCGTGCTTGCGCTTGGGCGTCGGCTCGCGCTTCGTGATCGCGGTCACGAGCGCGTCGATCAGCACGGGCCGCGTGCGACGGGGTTCGATCACGTCGTCGACGTAGCCGCGCTCGGCCGCCGTGTACGGATTCGCGAACCGCTCGCGGTATTCGCCGGTCAGCTCGGCCCGCCGTGATTCGGGGTCCTCGGCGTCCGAGAGCTCGTTGCGGAAGATGATGTTCACGGCCCCGTCGGGGCCCATGACGGCGACCTCAGCCGTCGGCCAGGCGAAGTTGAAGTCGGCGCGGACATGCTTGGAGCTCATGACGTCGTACGCGCCGCCGTAAGCCTTGCGCGTGATCACCGTCAGCTTCGGCACCGTCGCCTCCGCGTAGGCGTACAGCAGCTTGGCTCCGTGCCGGATGATCCCGCCCCACTCCTGCTCCGTGCCCGGCAGGAAGCCGGGCACGTCGACGAACGTGACGACCGGGATGTTGAACGCGTCACACGTGCGCACGAACCGTGCCGCCTTCTCCGACGAGCCGATGTCGAGCACTCCGGCGAGCGCCTTCGGCTGGTTGCCGACGATGCCGACGCTGTATCCACCGAGCCGCGCGAAACCGCAGACGATGTTCTCGGCGAACAGCGGCTGGATCTCGAGGAACTCGCCGTCGTCCACGACCGCGACGATCACCTTCTTCATGTCGTACGGCTTCGCCGGTTCGTCCGGAATGAGGTCGTCGAGCTCCGGCGCCGTCCTGTCGACCGGATCGGACGGCGGGTCGTACGGCGTCGGGTGCATGTTGTTCTGCGGGAGGAAGCTGAGCAGGTAGCGCGCGTCCTCGAGCGCCGCCTCGTCGTTGGGCGCGACGAGGTGCGCAACGCCCGACTTGGACGCATGCGTGAGCGCGCCGCCGAGCTCTTCGAACGTGACCTCCTCGCCCGTCACGGTCTTCACGACGTCGGGGCCGGTGATGAACATGTACGACGACCCCTCGACCATCAGGATGAAGTCGGTCATCGCAGGCGAGTAGACGGCGCCGCCGGCGCACGGGCCCATGATCAGCGAGATCTGCGGGATCACGCCCGAGCTCTGGACGTTCCGCCAGAAGATCTCGGCGTAGCCGGCGAGCGAGACGACACCCTCCTGGATTCGCGCGCCGCCCGAGTCGTTGATCCCGATCACC
>JBJMKB010000053.1:0-3847 GCA_045806045.1 Gaiellaceae bacterium
TCCGACTCTGAGTCGGCGCAGCGGAACCAGAATCGAGCTCTTCGTGCCGGCGGCGCCCGTCATCGCCGCGAAGCGTTCGACTCCCGCGGTCGTGCACCCGAAGGCGACCGGCCGGACAGCGGCGCCGGCAACCGGTGCGGCACACGCACAGGTGCGACGACCGCGCGCTGCACGGGGCGAGGCGTCGCGACACTCGGCGCGATCGT
Source organism: Gaiellaceae bacterium (assembly GCA_045806045.1). Taxonomy (GTDB): domain Bacteria; phylum Actinomycetota; class Thermoleophilia; order Gaiellales; family Gaiellaceae; genus PALSA-600. The sequence goes on from JBJMKB010000053.1 coordinate 207, forward strand.
CCCGCTCCGCGGGATCGGCGTGCGCACGCCGTGCTGCGGCGCCGCGCCGACGGCGCGGGCAATCGGTGCGGCACCGCAGGCACAGGTGCGACGGCCACGGGCTGCACGGGGCGAGGCGTCGCGACACTCGGCGCGATGGTCCCGCTTCGCGGGATCGGCGTGCGCGCGCCGTGCTGCGGCACCGCTCCGACGGCGACGACGACGCCCGCCGTGAGCCCGACCGCGGCGATCTTCGCGCCCCACCAGGGCAGGCCGAGCATCGACGCGATCCGCTTGAGCGCGCCCTTGCGGCCGCGTGCCTGCCGCTCGAGCGTCGCGCAGCCGGCACAGATGCGAGCGTGCGCGCGGACGCGCGAGCGAGCCGACGCGTCGTCCAGCAGCAGCGCGAAGTCCGCGCACGACATCGATCCCTCGAGCTGCTCGCGCAGCGCACGCCGTGCGCGGAAGATCAGCGTCTCGACCGCCGAGACGGTCAGCCCGAGCGTGCTCGCGATCTCGGCGTACGTCCGCCCTTCGAGCTCGCGCAGCACGAGCGCCTGGCACTGCGCCTCGGCAAGCGCCGCCATCGCCGTCCGTAACTGCGCGACGTCGACCGCCTCCGACGGCTCGACGGCGACCTCCTCCGGCAACTCGGCGTGCACCTTCCTCGACGAGATCAACCGCCGGCACTCGTTGTGCGCGATCTTGATCAGCCAGTTCCGCGGCGCGCGCACCTTCTCGCCGCGCTCGATCGCACCGAGCGCGCGCACGAACACCGTCTGGACGATGTCCTCCGCGTCGGGCCGCGAGCGCATGACCCTCAGCGCGTAGGCGAGCACCTCGCCTGCGTACCGGCGGTAGAGCCGGTCGACTTCGGCACCCGCCTGCGGGCGCACGAACCGCGGGAGGTGCACATCCCCCGACGCAACCACCATCTCGTGAAGAAAACGTCGTAGAAACCCGACCGGATACGGACTAGGGTGCGTTCCGTGGGCTTAGGGGGAACGCTCGTCCCACTGCGGCAGCGCCCGTTCAGGCTTCTCTGGCTTGGGCGCGTCGCCTCGGCGGCAGGAGACGCGCTGGTCCCGGTCGCTCTCGCCTTCGCCGTCCTCGCCGTCGGGCACTCGACCATCGCACTGGGCGGAGTCCTCGCGGCGTTCATGGGCTCGCGCGTCGTGTTCACGCTCGTCGGCGGCGTGATCGCCGACCGCCTCCCCCGGCGCGCGGTGATGCTCGCCTGCGACCTCGTCCGCGCGGTCGTCGAGGCATTCACCGCGGCGATGCTCCTGACCGGCCACATGACGCTGCCGCTCTTCTTCGTGACCGCAGCGTTCTTCGGTGCCGCATCCGCGTTCTTCGGGCCCGCCTCGGACGGCCTCGTGCCGCAGACGATCCGGCCGGAGGACCTCCAGCCGGCGAACGCGCTCCTCAACATCTCGCGCAACGCGCTCAACGTCTTCGGGCCTGCAGTTTCCGGCGCACTGATCGCGCTCGCCGGAACAGGCTGGGTGTTCGCGATCGACGCGGCGAGCTTCGTCGCGAGCGCGTTCTTCCTCGTGCAGCTGAAGGTCCCCGAGCACGCGCGCGCCGAGCGGAGCCGCTTCCTGGCCGAGGTGCGCGAGGGCTTCCGCGAGGTGAGCTCGCGTGCATGGGTGCGCGCGCCGATCGTCGGCTTTGCCCTCTCGAACTTCTGCCTGGCCGCGATGATCGTGCTCGGCCCGCCGATCTTCCGCGACCACTTCCATGGTGCGCGTGACTGGGGGATCGTCTCCGCCGCCGGCGCTGTCGGAGCGATCCTCGGCAGTCTCGCGTCAGTCCGCCTCCGCCCACGTCGTCCCATCTCGGCGTGCTTTGCCGCGTTCATGCTGATCGCGCTGCCACTCGCCGCGCTCGCCGGCCCTCTTCCCGCCGCGGCGATCGCCCTCGCGTGGGCGATCGGGACGGGCTCCGTCGCCCTCGGCAACACGTGGTGGGAGACGACGCTGCAACGGGACATCCCGCCCGCCGTCTACGCACGCGTGCGCTCGTACGACCTCCTCGTCTCGTTCATCTTCATGCCGCTCGGCATGGTCGTGTTCCCGCTGATCGCGCGGTCGCTCGGCTACGGCTGGACGCTGCTGGGCGCCGCCGTCGCCTGCGCCGTGACGAACCTCGTCGTGGCGCTGGTTCCGGGGGTGCAGCAGGTGTCGGAACCGACGATGATCGCGCGGGCCGAGCCCGAGCCCGCGCGCGTCTGAGCGCCGCTATGCGCTCGCCGGCGCCTTCTTCTTGTTCGGGAGGTGGATCGCGCGGCCGAGCGCGACGAGGCCCGCTTCCTTGATCGCCTCGCTGAGCGTCGGGTGCGCCGCCATCCCGTCGGCGACGGTCTCGACCGTCGACTCCGCATCGATCGCGACGACGGCGGACTCGATCAGGTCGGTGACATGCGGGCCGACCATGACCATTCCGACGAGCTCGCCGTACTTCGTCTCGTGGATCGACTTGACCCAGCCGACGGTTTCCGCCTGCATCACCGCGCGCGCGTTCGCGACCCACGGGAAGACGCCGACCGCGACATCGTCGCCGTGTTGCTCGCGGGCCTCCGCCTCGGTCAGACCGACGCCGGCGATCTCCGGGTCGGTGTAGATGGGGCGCGGCACCGCGCGGTTGTCGACGATCGCGTCGTGACCCAAGGCGTTCTCGGCCGCGACCTCGCCCTCGCGGAAAGCGGTGTGCGCGAGCTGCCAGTAGCCGGCGCAGTCACCGACCGCGTAGATGTGCGACACCGTCGTGCGGCGGTGCTCGTCGGTGTCGATTCCCGCGCGCTTGTCGAACTCGATGCCGGCAGCCTCGAGGCCGATGTTCTCGACGAGCGGCCCGCGTCCGACCGAGACGAGCATCAGATCGCACTCGACGGTCTCGCCGTCGCCGAACGACACGACCAGTGAGTTACCGCGCTGCTCGACGCCCGTGCACTGCTTGCCGAGCTGCAGCGCGACGCCGCGCTTGCCGAACGCCTTCGAAAGCTCCTTCGCCGCGTCGGCATCCTCCTGCGGGATCAGCGTGTCGAGCATCTCGATGATCGTCACCTCGGAGCCGAAGCGGTTGAAGATCGACGCGAACTCGCAGCCGATGATTCCGCCGCCGAGGATCACGAGCCGCCGCGGCACCTCGGTCTGCGCGAGGAGACCGGTGGAGTCAACGCAGAGGTCACTCTCGAGGCCGGGGATCGGCGGGCGGAGCGGGAACGAGCCCGTCGCGACGATCGCCGTCTTGAATGTCACGTCCTCCCCGCCCTCGACCGAGATCGTGTTCGCGTCCTTGAACCGGCCGTAACCCTTGACCCACTCGACGCCGTTCGCCTTGAACAGCCCCGCGACGCCCTGCGTCATCTGCTTGACGACGCCGGCCTTCCACTCGTTCGCGGCGCCGAAGTCGAGCCGCGCGCCGTCGACTTGCACGCCGAGCTTGGCGAACGTGTCGTTCCCCTGGTGCAGGAAGTGCGCGGTCTGCACCCACGCCTTCGTGGGGATGCACCCGACGCGCAGACACGTGCCGCCGAGCTCGGGCTCCTTCTCGATGCACGCGACCTTCGCGCCCAGCTGGGCTGCGCGGATCGCTGCGGTATAGCCACCAGGCCCTCCGCCCAGAACGGCGACGTCGACTTCCATCTCAGCTCCTCA
>JBJMKB010000054.1:0-63800 GCA_045806045.1 Gaiellaceae bacterium
ATCGCGGAAAAGCGGGCCGCGGCGCGCGACGGCGCCTACACCGCTCTCACGATTCACCGCCAGGCGAACACGGAGCCCGAGCGGCTGCGCGAGATCGCCGTCGCGCTGAGCGACGCCGACCGGCGCTTCGTCTTCCCGGTACACCCACGCACACGGCACGCGCTGGCCGCGAACGACATCCCCCTCCCGCCGAACGTCGAGGCGATCGAGCCGCTCGGCTACCTGGAGATGCTCGCGCTCGTCGAGGGCGCCGAGCTCGTCGTCACCGATTCGGGAGGGTTGCAGAAGGAGGCGTACTGGCTGCGCGTGCCGTGCGTCACGCTGCGCCCGAACACCGAATGGGTCGACACCGTCGCCTCGGGCGCGAACGCGCTGGCGGAGCCGGATGGGCTCGCGGCGGCAATGGCCGGTGCACGATTCCCGGAGAACGCACCGCCGCTGTACGGCGACGGGCACGCCGCCGAACGCATCGCAGCCTCCCTGTACTCTTGACCGGCTTTGAGCGCGACCCCCCTCTACGACGTCGCTGTCATCGGCGCGGGCTACGTCGGCGTGCCGCTTGCGGCCACGTTCGGCGAAACGGGCCAGCGCGTTCTCCTGATCGACGTCCAGTCGCCGGTCGTCGACGCGCTGAACCGCGGCGAGAGCCACATCGAGGACGTCAGCGACGAACGCCTCCAGAAGCTCGTCACCGGCGGGAACATCGTCGCCTCCACCGACTACGAGCTCGTCAAGCAGGCACGTGCCGTCCTGATCGCCCTGCCGACGCCGCTGTCGCTCCAGCGCGAGCCGGATCTCTCGTACATCGAGCGTGCAGCCGCAAGCCTCGCGCCGATGCTGCAGCGCGGCCAGATCGTCGTGCTGGAGTCGACCACGTGGCCCGGTACGACGCGCGAGATTCTGCGGCCGATCCTCGAGGAGGGCTCCGGGCTGAAGGCCGGCGAGGACTTCCACCTCGCGATGTCCCCCGAGCGCGTCGACCCCGGGCGCGACGACTGGACGACGAAGACGACCCCGAAGGTCGTCGGCGGGATCGACCCCGCGTCGACGAAGGCGGCGGCCGAGGTGTACCGAACCGCCATCGACACGGTGCACGAGGTGTCGACGCCCGACGCCGCCGAGCTGACGAAGCTGCTCGAGAACATCTACCGCGCCGTCAACATCGCGCTCGTCAACGAGCTCGCGCAGCTGTGCGACCGGATGGAGATCGACGTCTGGGAAGTCGTCGACGCAGCCGCGACGAAGCCGTTCGGGTTCGCGTCGTTCAAGCCCGGCCCGGGTCTCGGCGGCCACTGCATCCCGATCGATCCGTTCTACCTCACCTGGAAGGCGCGCGAGTACGACTTTTCGACGCGGTTCATCGAGCTGGCGGGCGAGGTCAACAACAACATGCCGTACTTCTGCCGCTCGATCATCTCGCAGGCGCTCAACCACGGCGCACACAAGTCGGTCAGCGGCTCGAAGGTGTTGATCCTCGGCGTCGCCTACAAGCCCGACATCGGGGACATGCGCGAGACGCCTGCGGAGAAGCTCATCCACCTGCTCAGGAACGCAGGCGCGGACGTCGCCTACCACGACCCGCATGTGCCCGAGTTCGACGGCATGACGTCGGTGGCGCTCGAGCCGGAGAGCTACGACTGCGTCGCGATCGTGACCAACCACTCCGGCATCGACTACGGCGACGTCGTGCGCCGCGGCAACGTCATCGTCGACTTCCGCAATGCGACGAAGGGCCACGAGGTCGACGGCAAGGTCTGGAAGCTCTGATGGCCTCGACGACCGTCGGCGTCGTCGGGTTGAACTACTGGGGGCCGAACCTCGTCCGTAACTTCGAGGCCCTCGCCGACCTGAAGTGGCTCTGCGACCTCGACGAACAACACCTTCATCCGATTGCGGCGCGCTACCCGGACGCCAATGCGACGACGAGCTTCGACGATCTGCTGGCCGACGATGCGCTCGACGCGGTCGTGATCGCGACACCGGTGCCGACCCACTATTCACTGGCGAAACAAGCGCTGGCTGCGGGCAAGCACGTGTTCGTCGAGAAGCCTCCCGCCATGCGCGCGGACGAGATGAACGAGCTCGTCTCGCTCGCCGCGGACAAGGACCTCGTGCTCATGCCGGGCCACCTGCTCCTCTACCACCCCGGCGTGCTGAAGCTGAAGGAGCTGATCGACGCCGGCGAGCTCGGGGACGTCCTCTGCGTGTACGGCAACCGCGTGAACCTCGGGATCGTGCGCCCGGACGAAAACGCGCTCTGGTCGCTCGGCGTGCACGACCTGTCGGTGATCCTCTACCTGCTCGACGAGGATCCCGAGCTCGCCACGGCCCAGGGAAGCGCGTCGATCCACCCGGGAGTCGAGGACGTCGTGTTCTGCTTCATGCGCTTCCCGAGCGGCAAGATCGCGCACATGCACCTCTCGTGGCTCGACCCGCACAAGATGCGGAAGATGACCGTTGTCGGCCGCGAGAAGATGGTCGTCTTCGATGACATGGAGCCCGAGCGGAAGGTCTCGGTCTACGAGAAGAGCGCGGGAAGCTCCGGCGAGCTCTTCTCCGGCGACATCCACATTCCGAAGATCGCAAACGACGAGCCGCTGCGGCTCGAGTGCACGTACTTCCTCGAGCTGATCGACGGGCAGCACGACCGGGCGAAGGTCGCCCGGGACGGGGCGCGTGTCGTCCGCGCGCTCGAGATGCTGACCAAGTCGCTCGATGGCTGAGGTGCATCCCACCGCGATCGTCTACGAGGGCACCGTGCTCGGCGAAGGCGTGCGCGTCCTCGAGCATGCGGTCGTCGGCAAGCAGCCGTCGCTCGGCTCGACGTCGACGGCGAAGCGGGACCCGCTTCCGCCCGCGACGATCGGGGAGGGAACAGTGATCTCGACCGGGGCGATCGTGTTCGCCGGCTCGTCGATCGGCGCGAATTGCATCGTCGGCGACCAGTCCTGCATCCGCGAACGCGTGACGATGGCGGATGACTGCATCCTCGGTCGCGGCTCGCTGATCGAGAACGACACGACCGTCGGCGCGGGCACCCGCATTCAGGCGGAGGCGTACATCACTGCGTACTCGACGCTCGAGGAGGACGTCTTCATCGCGCCGTGCGTCGTCACGACGAACGACAACTTCATGGGCCGGACCGAGAAGCGGAAGGAGCTGATGAGAGGCCCGACGATCCGCCGCAGCGCCCGGATCGGCGGCGGCGCGATCCTTCTCCCGGGCGTGGAGATCGGCGAAGAGGCGTTCGTCGCCGCGGGCGCCGTCGTGACCAAGGACGTGCCCGCGCGGAAGCTCGTCGTCGGGAGCCCCGCACGCGTGCTGCGCGATGTCGACGGCGACGAGCTTCGCGCTAACGGCGGCTGAGCGCGAGCCGATACTGCACCGGGTCGCGCAGCGGCGAGACGAGCTTCGCTTCGAGGTAGTAGGTGCCGCTCGCCCGTGCCGTGAACGCGAGCCGCACCTGTCCACCAACGGGTTGCGAGTGGGTGAGAGGGGTCGCCGTCAGCTTCTCGCCGACCGTCCGCGGCTCGACCGCCTGTGTCCCCGGCGGCCAGAGCGCGAGGCGCACCGCCGAGCGCGCCGCGGAGGTCAGCCGTGCGAAGAGCCGCGAGCCCTTGGCGAGGTGCAGGCGGTAGACGTCGATGTTGTCGTCCCAGTAGTCGACCGATGCAGCGACCGTGCGCGGCAGGGGCGGCACGGCGTGCGCCCACGGACCCGCGTCGTCGTTCGGCTCCAGGTGGTCGGGCGCCGGAAGCGCGGCGCCGCCGGTGAGCGCCGAGAGCGCGCTGAGCACGTCGAGGGTTCCCCACCCGGTGTAGAGGTCGCGCCCGGCAGGGCATCGCGCGCAGCCGGTCGCCGCGTCGGCGTCGTCGGCGTGGCGCTCGAGCAACCACGAGACCTGATCGGGAGTGAGAGCCGGGTCCTGTCCGAGCAGGAGGGCGGCGGCAGCCGAGACCTGCGGCGCCGCGAACGAGGTGCCGATGCCCTGCCGGAACTCGGAAGGCCCGCAGTCGGAGTAGGGGCGGTCGAGGCACTCCGAACGGTCCTCGACGAGCTGCGTCGGGATCGTCGAGAAGATGGCGTCGCCCGGCGCTGCGATGTCGTTGTACACGACGTCACGGTTCGAGTAGTCGGGCACCGAGCCGTCCTGCCGCACCGCGCTCACGCCGATCACGTGGGGCAACGCGGATGGATAGTGCGCGAAGCCCCAGGGCGTTCGCGGCGACTGCGGGCCGTTGCCGACCGCAGCGACGACGACGACCCCCTTCGAGTACGCGTACTCGACTGCGGCTTCCTCGAGCGGCGAGTACGTGTCGAGCGACGGCTTGAGCGGGTCGCGAACACCGCCGAGGCTCAGGTTGATCACGCGCGCGCCGTGGTCGGCGGCCCAGCGAATCGCCTGAACCTCACCCTGCAGCGAGATGTTCCCGTCCTTGTCGACGACCTTCGCGATCATCAGACGCGCGTTGAACGCGAGGCCGGCGATTCCGCTGCCGTTCGACGGATTCGCCGCGATCAGCCCGGCGACGAACGTGCCGTGCCCGAGCTCGTCGCGGTACGGGGAGCCGCCGACGAACGACTTCGCCGCAATCACGCGGCCGGCCAGGTCGGGATGCGTGCCGTCGATCCCGGTGTCGATCACGGCGACGTTCACCGGATAGAGCTTCGGCACCGTGGGCCAGAACGTCCACGCGTTGTCGTGCTCGAGGTACCACTGCCGGTCGGCGAGCGGCTCGGTGTTGTCGAACGCGAGCGCGGGCGCGGCGAGCAGCGACGCCGCGACGATGGCTGCGAGTACGACTCTCAGCAACAGACCGGTTTCGACAGGCCCGGCGCGAGCCCGTGCCCCGGCGCGACCCGCACACGGTAGGTGCCGGCCTGCGGTGCCGCGCTGACGCTGAACGCGCCCGCCGCGTCCGTGACTCCGGTCGCAGCCGTCTGCCAGCCGGTCGTCCCGTCCTGGCTCCACTGGAGCTGGACGGCCGCGCCTGCGATCGCAGGCGCGATCTTCCCGGTCGCCGTCCCCTGCCGGATCGTCGCGTCGACGCGTGGCGCGACGGCGACCTTGACGAGCCCGACGCGCACGGTTCCGGACGCCAGCCGGTACTGCGTTCCCACCTGGGGATGGACGGCGGTCGCGAAGGTTCCGTCGCCCTCGACCACGACCTCGCCCGCCGGGGACCAGTCGAGGCCGAACGGCTTCGCTTCGAGCGAGAGCAGCGCCACGTTGCGCGCACGGCCCTGGAGCGACAACGCGCCGCCGTAGGTGATCGTCTTCGCCTTGGCCTGCAGCTCGAGCAGCGCCGGCGTGAACCACGTCGAGCGAAGAGCGAAGGCCGTCCGTGCCTGGTTGCCGTTGATCGTGACCTGCGACTCGTCGTCGGACGTCATCGTCACCGACTTGACGCGTCCCGAAGCGCCGTACACCGACTGCACGTCGAGAAGCGGCGACGCCAGCTTCAACACGCGCGCGACCTTGGCCGCATCCATGATCAGCGGGCCCCAGTCGTGGTACGGCGACAGGGTGTCGTACGGATCGGCGACCGGCACGAGGTACGGCACGTTCTGCCCCGTCGACTCGAGCGCGGACGCGGTGCGGCCACCCGAGGTGGAGAAGAAGAGCGTGTCGGCAACCTTGCCCGCGTAGAGGACGACCTCTCCCTTCGTCGCAGCGAGCGCGGCGTCCGTCGTGGCCGTCTCGAGCTTGACGCCGCCGTAGACCTGGCTTCGCGTGTCGCCGTAGAGGTCGTAGGCGCGACCCTTCGTCACGTTCGCGAGCGCGTACGACCGCGCCGCGACTGCCTGGGCCTTGAGCGCCTCGGGGGACCACGACGACGGCATCTCGGCCGGCACGACGCCGCGCAGGTAGGCCTCGAGGCCGACGCGGTCGATCACCTGCACGAGCTTGCCGTCGCCGGACACGGTCATCTGTCCGCGGTACGCGACACGGTTGACGGTCAGGGGCTGCGTCGCGGCGAACGTGAACGGCGGCTCCAGCTCGGGATGCCCCACGATTGCGAGCTTCGGCTTCAGCACGAGCGCGCCCGCCTCGAGCGGCGTCTTCGTCCCCGTCGCGTCGAGCACCGTCCAGGGAGCAGCAGACTCGATCGTCGCCCTGGTCGCCGACGCGAGGAGGACGCGCACGCTCGCGACCGGCGCAGGCCCGAGGGTGGTGCCCGTGTAGTAGTGCGCGAGGATCCGGTCGTACGTCCAACCGTGCTTCGCGTAGCCGTAGGCGCCCCACTGGCTCAGCCCCAGGCCGTGGCCCCAGCCGTGCCCGGTCACGACGACGGCCGTCGAAGCGGCGATCGTCGTGATCGCCGGCGCAGTCGTTCCGCTCGTCGTTCCCCCGCGCGAGGAGGCCGGTGCGGCGAGGAGCATCGACGCGGCGCCGCCCAGGAGGAGCAGGCATGACGCCCCGAGGAGAAGGGCACAGCGACCCACGCGGGTCACGGTAGCCGAGGTTTCGCGCGCCTCAGGCCGAGCTTTACCGAACGTTTCCATAGCGCCGCCAGCGGCAACCTCTTCGTTGCCCCGCCAGGCATGCCTGCCAGAACCGACATCACCCTCCCGTCCCGCTACACGGACGTGCGGCCCATCGCCCATGGCGGGATGGGGGAGATCGTGCGCGCCACCGACCAGGAGCTGGGCCGCGACGTCGCGGTGAAGGTGCTGGCGGAGCGCTTCGCCGAGAACGACCAGCTTCGCCTTCGCTTCAAGCGCGAAGCACTCGCTGCAGCGCGGCTGTCCGGGAACCACAACATCGTCACGATCTTCGACGTCGGCGAGCACGACGGACGGCCTATGATCGTCATGGAGTACGTGGCGGGCGGCTCGCTGGAGCAGCGCATCGACGGCGGCAATCGAGTGGAGCCGTCGCAGGCGCTCGACTGGCTCGAGCAGGCGGCGGCTGCGATCGACGCCGCGCACGAGGCCGGCATCGTCCATCGCGACGTCAAGCCCGGCAATCTCCTGCTCGACGACCGCGATCAGATCAAGGTTGCGGACTTCGGCATCGCGAGCTCCGCGGGCATGGACTCGTTCACGCAAACGGGCACGATCCTCGGCACCGCGGGCTACCTCTCGCCCGAGCAGGCGCGAGGCGAGAAGGCGACCGCTGCGAGCGACGTGTACGCGCTCGGTGTCGTGGCATGGGAGCTGCTCACCGGGCGGCGGCCATTCGCGGCGGACTCGCCCACGGCGGAGGCGGCCGCACACGCGAACGCGCCCATCTCGTCGGTGCACGCTGCGAACCCCGCGCTGCCGAGGACTTACGACGCGATCTTCGAGCGCGCGCTCGCGAAGGATCCCGCCGACCGCTACCCGAAGGCCGCCGAGCTCGTCGGCGAGTTGCGCCGCGCGCTCCACGACGACGCCGGCGACACGGGCTGGATCGAGCCTCCTCCGCGAACGCGCGCCACGCGCGTCGCGCCCGAGGCGCACGGTCCCGAACGCCGCTGGCTCGTTCCGGCACTGCTCCTCGTCGCCCTCGTCGCCGGCGGCGTGCTCGCCGCAGTGCTCGCAACGCGCGACCGCACGGCTGCGCCGGTGCCCCCCACCGTCATCCACACCGTGACCCGCCAAGGACAGACGATCACGCAGACGGTGACGACGGCTCCCGCTGCCGCGCCCACGACCGCGACGGCGTCGGCGGCGACGTCGTCATCCGGCAGCGGCGCGTCGCTCAACAACGCGGGCTACTCGAAGATGAAGGCGGACGATTACGCGGGCGCGCTCCCGCTGCTCGAGCAGGCAGTGCAGAAGCTGAGCGGGACGGGCTCGCTCGACGAGGCCTACGCCGACTACAACCTCGCCTACACGCGGCTGAAGCTCGGTCAGTGCACAGACGTGCTCGCGTTGCTCGAGCGGTCGAAGCAGGTGCAAGGGCACCGCAGCGAGATCGACGCGTTACGCAGGGACGCGAAGGCGTGCAAGTGACTAGCCGAGTCGGGCTGCGTACTGCTGCTCGTAGTACCGCTTGTAGTCGCCAGACTTGATCGGCTCCCACCACTCGCGGTTCTCGCGGTACCAGTCGACGGTCTCCTCGAGCCCGCCCGCGTCGAACGAGTGCTGCGGCGACCAGCCGAGGCCGCGGAGCTTCGTCGAGTCCACCGAGTAGCGCCGGTCGTGGCCGGGGCGGTCGGCGACGTGACGCACGAGGTCGGGGCTCGCGCCGGTCAGGTCGAGAATGCGGCGAACGACGTCCATGTTCTCGCGCTCCTGGCCGCCGACGTTGTAGACCTCGCCTGCCGTCCCCTTCCGCAGCACCGCCTCGATACCGGCGCAGTGATCCTCGACGTGCAGCCACTCGCGCCGCTGGCGACCGTCGCCGTAAACCGGCAGCGGCTGGCGCTCGAGCGCGTTCGTGATGAAGAGCGGCAGGAACTTCTCGGGATACTGGCGTGCGCCGTAGGTGTTCGCGCCGCGCGTGACCAGGGCGTCGGTGCCGTACGTACGCACGTAGGCGAGCACCTGCATGTCGCCGCCGGCCTTGGACGCCGAGTACGGGCTCGACGGGCGCAGGGGCGCGTCCTCCGTGCACGGCTCGGCGTCGAGCTCGACATCGCCGTAGACCTCATCCGTCGAGACCTGGAGGTGGCGAATGTCGTGGTGCCGCGCGTAGTCGAGCAGCACCTGCGTCCCGAGGACGTCCGTCAGGATGAACTCTGCTGGCCCGAGGATGGAGCGATCGACGTGCGTCTCCGCGGCGAAGTTGACGATCGCGTCGACGCCCTTGGCGGCGCGCGCGACCGCTTCGGGATCCTCGATCGCACCGTGGAAGAATTCGTGCTCGACCCCTTCGAGGTTCGCGCGGTTGCCGGCATAGGTCAGCTTGTCGAGCACCGCGACCTCGTCGCCGGACGCGGCGAGCCGCCGCACGAACTGGGAGCCGATGAACCCGGCCCCGCCGGTGACGAGCACGCGCATCGCCGCGAAGCCTAACGGCCGCTCGTCAACCGTCTGTTAGGGACATGGCAGGGGACAGTCCCCCGTCATGTCCATACGGGACAGGCACGCGCGCAGGCCCTCGCGCCAGTGGGGGAGCTCGGCAGCTCCCTTCTCGCTACGCAGGACGGAGTACGCGGGACGAGGGGCTCGCGCGCCGAACTCCGCCGTCCCGATGCGCCTGACGCGGGCCGGGAGCCCCGCTTCCTCGAAGATCGCCTCGGCGAAGTCCGCCCAGGTGCAGTCGCCCTCCGCCGCGACGTGGTACGTCCCGTACGGGAGGCGGACGACCTGCTTCGTCGCTTCGGCCAGATGCCCGACGTACGTCGGTGAACCGCGCTGGTCGTCGACGACCGCAATCTCGTCTCGCTCGGCGCCGAGGCGCAGCATGGTGCGCAGGAAGTTGTGCGACGTGGCGCCGAAGAGCCACGACGTGCGCACGATCCATGCGCGCTCGCCTGCGGCCGCCTCGCCGTGCAGCTTCGTCCGGCCGTACGCACCGAGCGGCGACGGCGCATCCGACTCGACGTACGGGGTGCGCTTCGTGCCGTCGAAGACGTAGTCCGTGGACCAGACGACGAGCGGCGCGCCGAGCGACGCGGCGTTCTGGACGCCGCCGACATTCACCGCCGCGGCGCTCTGCGGCTCGTCCTCTGCGGCGTCGACATTCGTCCAGGCCGCCGCATGCAGCACGAGATCGGGCCGTAGGTCGCCCGGCGGCGGATACGTGACGTCCCACTCGGAACGGGTGAGGCCGCGGGCCTGCGGGAACGACTCGAGCAGCGCGTGCCCAAGCTGGCCGCCGGCGCCGGTGACGACTACGTCGGGTATCTCCGCGACTCCCCGCGAGCCTACGTCGTGTCCCGTGCCGAGAGGATCGGTGTCTGCGTGCTCCACAGGTCGGCGACGCGCGCGTCGTTCCACGGCACGCCGTGCTCGTCGGGATTTGCGGCGTCGTACTCCTCCGTGACGAGGTAACAGAAGAGGCAGTCGCTCAGCGCCTCGTACCCGTGCGCGTGACGGCCGGGGACGTAGATCGCGACGGGGTTGTCGTCGCCGATGTCCTCGCTGAACGTCTGCCCGCTGTCGCGATCGAGGATGACGACGCGGACCATCCCCTGCAGGCAGACGAAGAGATCGTCCTGCCCGCGCTCGTGATAGTGGAGGGCGCGGATCGTGCCCTGCCGAGACCGCGCGAGGTTCGCCTGCCTGATCGGCTTCGGGAGGTTGCTCGCGCGCGTGAGCTCGGCGAACCAGCCGCGCTCGTCCTCGTGCCGCGTCAGCGGGAAGCGCAGGACCCCGTCGACCACTTACTTGTTCGCGCCCGTCTCGTCGATCCGGCGACCGATGTCGGCGAGGTCGCCCCAGTGCTTGCCGCCGTCGTGCCACCAGCCTTCCACGCGACGCACCGCAAGCTCCCCACGCTGCGCGTAGACGCGGTTGACGTCGGTGATCTCGAGCTCGCCGCGGTTCGACGGAGCGAGCTCGTCGATGATCTCGAAGACGTCGGGCGGGTAGCAGTAGAGCCCGACGACCGCATCGTTCGACGGCGGCGTGTCGTAGCGCGTGTCGACCCGCCCCGCTTTCTCGACGATGTCGCTGACCTTCAGCGCGTCGTCGTAGACCACGACACCGAAGTTCTCCGGGTCGGGCACCTCCTTCACGAACACGAGAGCGCCTTCGTCCCACGCTGCGATCGCATCGGACTGCGCGTTCTCGAAGATGTTGTCGCCGAGGCACACGAGGAGTTGCTCGTCCTTCGCGAAGTCGCGGGCCATCCCGACCACCTGGGCGATGCCGCCCGCCTCGACCTGCACCTTGTACGAGAGGTCGAGCTCGAACAGCGTCTCGTCGCCGCTCCGCGAGCGCACGCGGCCGTTGCCGAGCAGGTCGATGAACTGTCCTGCGTGCTGCTGCCCGGTGACGATCAGCACCTCGTGCACCCCGGCGCGTTGCAGCAGTTGCAGCGGGTAGTAGACCATCGGCCACCGGCCGACCGGAAGCAGGTGCTTGTTGGTCACGCGGGTCAGCTCCTCGAGCCGCGTCGCGTTCCCGCCCGCTGCAATGAGTCCTTTCATGCCGGCGCCGATCCTACGACAGCCGCCTCGGCGTCGTGGCCGCGCGCGGCAGCGAGGCCGATGATGCCCGCGATCACGCCGACGGCCGCGACGCACATCCACATCGTCGCGTCGCCGTACGCGTTCCGAATCTGCAAGCCCAGGAACGGCGTGATCGCCCATCCGATCGACCACGTGCCTGCGAACACGCCCATGTAGGCGCCGCGAATGTCGGCGGGCGCGAGCGCCGCAACGACCGCCTGCGACGTGGGGACCCAGAGCATCTCGCCGATCACGAAGAGCACGATCACGACCGCGATCACCGGCACCGCGCCGTTCACGTTCAGCAGGAGGAACGGCACGCCCATCAACGGCATCGCGACGCCGAGCTTCAGCGACGCCGGGATCCGTTGCGTCCACCGCGTCAGCCTCAGCTGGAAGAGCGTGACCGAAAGTGGGTTGAGGATCATCAGCGCGCCCCACGCAGCCGGCGCGAGATGGTGGGTGGTGGTGACGGAGATCGGCAGCAGCGTCTCGGTCGCGATGTACGTCATCGTCGCGAACACCGAGGCGACCATGAAGAGCAGGAACGGGTGGTCGCGAACGATCACCTTGAACGATCCACGTTCGGGCGGGCCTGCAGGTGCGTACGCCCCGCTGCGCGGGATGTATCGCACGGCGATCGCGAAGGCGACGAGCGCAAGCGCGAACGTGCCGAGCCACAGGTGCCGCCAATGACCGCCGATCAGCAGCAGCCCGCCGATCGGCGGGCCGATCGTGACACCGAGATTCGACGCGACGCGCACGGCCGCGTACGCCGACTCGTGGCGGTCGGGGGCAACCAGGTCTGCGACCATCGCCTGGTCGGCGGCGCCGCCGAGCGCGCCGAGAGCGGGCAGGAGCGCGAGCAAGGCGAGCCCGACGTAGACGTGGTGCCCCGCACCGAGCAGTGCCACGGGGACGAGCGTGCCCGATCCCCAGCCGAGGAGGATCATCGGCCGGCGGCCGACCTTGTCGGACCAGTGGCCCGCGACGTATCCGATGATCCCCGACATCACGGCGCCGCCGAGGTAGGCGAACGCGAGCGTCGACTGCGCCGCGTGCAACTCCTTGATCGCCCAGATGCCCATGAACGGGTACGACGCCGACCCGGCGATCGAGCCGGCGAGGCTGACGGCGAGCACCGGCCGCAGCGCACGGTCGACGTCAGCGCCCCAGATCAGGCGGAACAGGCGCGAGAACGAGTTCATGAGTGAGTGGAGTGCGCG
The DNA here is from genome assembly GCA_045806045.1 of Gaiellaceae bacterium. GTDB lineage: Bacteria > Actinomycetota > Thermoleophilia > Gaiellales > Gaiellaceae > PALSA-600. The sequence goes on from JBJMKB010000054.1 coordinate 12,275, forward strand.
AGAGGAGCCAGAACGACGCCTCGACCGCCGGGCCGATGAGCGCCGCGAACACGACAGTACCCAGCCCGACCGTTCCACCAAGCACGAAGCCGACGACAAGAACGGAGATTTCGATCAGGGCGCGGACGGCCCCGATGCGCAGCCCCAACCGGCGCGAGCCGACGAGCATCAGCGAGTCGCGCGGCCCGGCGCCCATCGCCGCCCCGATGTACAGCGCCGACCCGACCCCGAATGCAAGCAGCCCCGCGCCCAGTAGGCCGAACCTGGCCGCGCGCGGCCACTCGGACAGCTCGTGCACCACGTGCAGCGGCTGCAGGACGACGACGAAGAGTCCGATGAGCACCGCGTTCGCGACCGTTCCGAAGCCGATGCGCGCGCCGAGCGACCACGCGAGCGCGAGCACGACCAGGCCGACGAGCACGTTCGCGACGCCGAACGAGAGCGGCGTCCGCTTTGCGATGCCCTGGTGAAGCACGTCCCACGGCGGCAGGCCGAGGCGGGACTCGAGGAAGCACACGATCCCGACCGCGCAGAGGAAGAGGCCGACGACGAGCCACGCCAGCCGCGCCGGCAACCCGCCGCGCAGGGCGGGTGCCGCGCGCATGGGGAAACGTTAGTGAACGGGAGCCAGGAGGACGAGCGTCGCGAGGAACCCGATCGCTGCTGCGAGGTAGCGCATTCCCTGAGCTTGCGGCGCGCCCTTTGGCGTTCCGTGTCGCGCGAGTACGGAAATCGTTAGGTTCGGCACATACACGGAAAGGGGCGGGATGACCGACGAGCAGCACGAGGTGGACGACCGGCACGACTCGATCGTCGTCGAGGGCGACGATGCCGACCACGTCATGCCGCCGCAGGAGCTCGATCCGTTCACACCGGAACCAGCGCCGTCCGAGAACGCGCGCACCGCGCTCTGGATCGCGCTCGCGATCGCGGTGATCTTGATCGTGGCCGTGCTGATCGCGATCGTGCGCTGACGGCATGCTCGCCGGCCGCGACGTGGCCGCGCAGCTCCGCCGGCGACTGGTCGACTTGTCGCCCGCAGGCGTCAGGAAAGCGGAGGCGGGTACGGTTCGCGGCGGATGACGCGTCGCGAGGTCGACAAGCTGCAGGAAGAGATCGAGGAGCTGTTCGCCGACCTGTGGCAGGTGCCTCGCTTCTCGGGGATCCGCCACGGCTTCAGGCCGAACGTCGACTGCTTCCACAGCGACGATCCGCACACGCTGACGGTCGTCGTCGAGCTGCCGGGCGTGGACCCTCGTTCGGTCCAGATCGTCGCGGGCGAGCGCGTCCTCGCGATCGCCGGCGAGCGGAAGCGGCCAAAGGTACCCGGCCGCGTCTACCAGCAGATGGAGATCGAGACGGGGCCGTTCCACCGCCAGGTCAGGCTCGTCGAGGACGTCGATCCCGAGCAGGCGCAGGCGAGCCTCGAGAACGGCGTGCTCACGATCGTCATGCCGGTCGTCGACCATGCGACCGCGGGCCGCAGACAGATCAGGGTGCGCAATGCGCCGTAGACCTGGCGGAAGCGCACAGACGGTGCAGGCGCCGGCTCTGCCGGCGCCGGAGCACGGATGACGGACGTCACGTTCGAGACGCCGGAGCCGGAGGAGCAGCAGCTCGAGCTACCCGCGGCGCTGCCGGTGCTGCCGCTGAAGGAGACGGTCGTCTTCCCGCAGTCGATGTCCCCGCTCGCGATCGGACAGACGCGATCGGTGCGCCTGATCGACGACGTCGTCGCGGGCGAACGGCTCCTGGCGCTCGTGACCGCGAAGGACGCTTCACTCGAAGCGCCCGGGTGGGACGACATCTACGAGGTCGGCACCGTCGCGCTCGTCCACAAGATGATCAAGGTGCCCGACGGGACGCTGCGCATCCTCGTGCAGGGCCTCGAGCGCGTGAAGCTCGAGCACCGCCTCGATTCCGACCCGTACCTGCTCGGCGAGTTCAGCGCGCTCCCGGACGTGCTCGTCGAGACGCCGGAGCTCGAGGCGCTGACGCGGAACGTGCAGGGCCTGTTCGCCCGCATCATCGGGCTCGCGCCCTACCTTCCGGAGGAGCTGCAGCTCGCGGCGGCGAACGTCGACGACCCGAGCGCACTCGCGCACCTCGTCGCGTCGACGCTGCGCACCATCAAGACGGAGGAGCGGCAGGAGATCCTCGAAGAGGTGAACGTCGAGCAGCGCCTGCGTCTCGTCTCGACGATCCTGAACCGCGAGCTCGAGGTGTTCGAGCTCGGGTCGAAGATCCAGTCGCAGGTCCAGTCCGAGATGGAGAAAGGCCAGCGCGAGTACTACCTCCGCCAGCAGCTGAAGGCGATCCAGCAGGAGCTCGGGGAGGGCGACCCCGAGCAGGCCGAGATCGAAGAGCTCCGCGAGCAGCTTGCGAACGCGAAGCTGCCGGACGACGTGCGCAAGGCGGCCGAGCGCGAGCTCTCGCGCCTCGAGAGGCTGCCTCCCGCCGCCGCCGAGTACGGGGTCATTCGCACGTACCTCGAGTGGATCCTGACGCTTCCCTGGCAGACCTACACCGACGACAACCTCGACCTGGACCACGCGCGCGAGGTGCTGGACGCCGATCACTTCGACCTCGAGAAGGTGAAGGATCGGATCATCGAGTACCTCGCAGTCGCGAAGCTGCGCAACGAGGTCTCGGGGCAGATCCTTTGCTTCGTCGGGCCCCCGGGCGTGGGCAAGACCTCGCTCGGACAGTCGATCGCCCGCGCGCTCGGGCGCAAGTTCGTGCGTCTCTCCGTCGGCGGCGTGCGGGACGAGTCGGAGATCCGCGGCCACCGCCGCACGTACATCGGCGCGATGCCGGGCTCCATCGTCCGCTCGATCCGGGACGCCGAGTCGGGGAACCCGCTGATGCTGATCGACGAGCTCGACAAGATGGGCGCCGACTGGCGCGGCGATCCCGCGAGCGCGATGCTCGAGGTGCTCGACCCGGAGCAGAACAAGTCGTTCCGCGACCACTACCTCGATCTGCCGTTCGACCTTTCGAAGGTGCTGTTCATCTGCACCGCGAACACGCTGGACACGATTCCTGGGCCGCTGCTCGACCGTATGGACGTCATCCAGCTGTCGGGCTACACCGAAGAGGAGAAGCTCGGAATCGCGAAGCGCTACCTCGTGCCCAAGCAGCTCCGGCTGCACGGTCTCACGAAGAGCCGGCTGCAGATCCCCGACAAGGTTCTGCGCGTGATCATTCGCGAGTACACGCGCGAGGCGGGGGTGCGCAACCTCGAGCGCCGCATCGCCGACGTCTGCCGCAAAGCGGCGACGCAGGTCGCGCGCGGCAACGCCGACAAGGTGAAGGTCGACGAGCAGCTTCTCCGCGAGTGGCTCGGGCCGCGGCGCTTCTCCGGCGACGTGCGCAAGCGCACGGCCGACCCGGGCGTCGCGACCGGCCTTGCGTACACGGCGGTCGGCGGTGACGTGCTGTTCATCGAGGCGAGCGCCTACCCCGGCAAGGGAAAGCTGACGATCACCGGGCAACTGGGCGAGGTGATGCAGGAGTCGGCGCAGGCGGCGCTCTCATGGGTGCGCGCGCACGCCGTCGAGCTTGGCGTCGGCGAAACGTGGTTCGCCGACCATGACGTGCACATCCACGTGCCGGCGGGTGCCGTGCCGAAGGATGGGCCGTCGGCGGGCGTCACGATGGCAACGGCCCTCGCCTCGCTCGTGCGCGAGGAGCCGGTGGCGGACGACATCGGCATGACCGGCGAGATCACCCTCACCGGACAGGTGCTCCCGATCGGCGGGCTGCGCGAGAAATCGCTCGCGGCGCAGCGTGCTGGTCTGAAGCGCGTCGTATTCCCGCGGGAGAACGAGCCCGATCTCGACGAGCTGCCGCCCGAGACACGCAAGGCGCTGGAGTTCATCCCCGCCGACAAGATCCAGGACGTCTTCGCGGCGGCATTCGACGGCAAGCGGCGGTCGCGTGCGCAAGGGGCGATCGGGCTCGAGCGACAGGCGGCGAAGAAGTTCGGAGCTAGACCGCAAAGCTCTTGACGAGCTGAGCGCAGAACGAGCGATCGCCCGCCTTGCGGCGGCAGAGCAGGAGATACTCCCGCTTCCCACGCAGGACGAACGTGTACTCGTCGACGTGACCGGCCGTCGTCACCTCGTACGAATGCGAACGAATGCCGGCCGCCGTCACCGTGCGCTCGGCCGTCACCTTGCCGCGTGTCTGCCGGGCGATCGTCTGCATTCGCGCACGCAGCTCACGCTGCACCTTGGCGAAGAGTCCGTCGTTGTACGGCTTGACGAGCGGGAACGTCGTCACCTGGACGAGCTCGCCGTCGTGCGCAGCCCGGGCGAGCTTGCCCGCAGACTCGGTTCTCCATCCCGACGGCGCCTCGAAGCGGAATCCCGATCCGGAGACCGCCTTCCAGCTCGATTGCACCTTCGGCGCGCCCGACCCCCCGCAGGCTGAGAGAATCACCACTGCAAGCAGGAGCACCTGTTTGTATCGGTGTGCCCGGGGTATCAGGCGCGCGGTAACGAGGCGAAAGGATCCAGCAAGCATGGCCAAGACGAAGCACAAGGTCTACGACGCAGCGGGGAACGTCAAACCCTACGTCGAGCGGGCGATGGCGGACGAGAAGCTCCGCAACGACGTGATGAGCGCGTTCTCGACCGCACGCGAGCTCTACAGCGAGCTGATCGGCGGACGCAGCGCGGTCACGGTGGCGACGCGTGTGGCGACCGACGACGAGATCCGCGACAAGCTGAAGGACGCGGTCGACGATCTCCGTAACGCGGCCGAACGTCTGCAGGGCAAGCGCAACCACGGCGGGCGGAACACGACCCTGCTGGTCGCCGGCATCGCGCTCGGCATCCTCTTCAACCCCGTCACAGGCCCCGAGACGCGCAAGTGGGTCAAGGAGATGATCGGCGGCGGAAGCGACGAGTTCGGCGGCGACTACTCGTCGAACAACGGCGGCTGATCGAACCTCTTAGCCCCGGCCGAGGTCGGCCGTCGGCGCGATCGTCGTCGGCACCAGCGTCTGCATGAGCGCGGACGGGCTGACGGGCGTCAGCGCGCGCTGCAGCGAGGCCGGGTCGAGCCCGTCGGCGGTCGAGATGTCGCTCATCCCGAGCAGGATCGCGCCGGGCTCCGGAACCGCCGGGCCGCCCGGTATCGCTGGGGCCCAACCGGCGGCGACGACGAGTTCGGCGGGGACTACTCGTCGAACAACGGCGGGAACAGTTAGAGGCTAGCCGCGGCCGAGGTCTTTGGTCGGCGCGGGCTGCGTCGGCACGAGGGTCTGCATCAGCGCTGACGGCTTCAGTGGCGTCAGCGCGCGCTCGAGCGACGAGGGGTCGAGCCCATCGGCAGTCGAGATGTCGCTCATCCCGAGCAGGATCGCGCCGGGCTCCGGCGCCGCGGGGCCGCCCGGGATCGCGGGCGCCCAACCGGCGGCGACCGGGAACGGCAGGTCCTTCTGGTGCTTCCATGCATCGAGGTACGGCGTCGGGTCGACGGCGCCGTCGTAGCCGAGGTAGAGGAGCGACACGGGGTGCACCTCGAAGTGGAGGTGGTACGGCGTGTGCTCGGCGTCTCCCGTGTTGCCCATGAACCCGATCACCTGTCCCGCCTTCACCTGGGCGCCGTTGACGGCGTCGGTCGAGAACGCGGAGAGGTGCGCGTAGTAGAACTGGTTGCCCTGCGTGTCGAGCAGCCAGAGCCGGTTGCCGCCGACCTTGTTCCAGCCGACGGAGAAGACCGTGCCGTCGGCGCACGCGACGAGCGGCTGCCCGAGCTGGCCGAAGATGTCGTCGCCGTGGTGATAGGTCACGTCCGACCGGGCGGCGCCGAACGTGTCGATGTACGAGGAAGGCCCGTAGACGGGGAAGACGTAGCGCCGGGCGGTCAGCTTCGGCTGGATCTTCAACGGCCCGCCCGTCTCGTTCGGCTTGCGATGCACGCGGTCGCGCGGCGCGTCGCCGGCGGTCACATCGGGCGTCGTCGTGACCGGCCCGGACGTCGTGGTCGTGGCCGGCGTCGTCGCGGGCGGAGCCGGCGGCGCAGTCTGGGCCGCCGCGTCCGCGTAGGCGATCTGGATCTCGCTGTTCGCCGGCAACCCGCCGTGGTCGGCCGTCAGGTGAACGTCGAGCTCGATGACCGTGCCGCGATAGCCCTTCGCCCCGTCCGGCGCCGACCGGTCGATCGCCTGGCTCCCAACGGTCAGCTGCCCCCACGTGCCGAGATCGAGCCTCGTCGCGGTCACCGCCTGGCCGTTCCATCGCAGGTTCGTGACGCCGCTGCCGTTCGCGTTTCCGCCCGCTCCTGAGGGCCCGGTGCCCGCCGACGCACGCGCGGCGACGGCGTCGGCCGCGATCTCACCGCCGAACAGGGAGAGCGCCGTGACCACTGCCTCCGCACGCGCAGCGGCGTTCCGCTCGACCGACGTGGTTGCGGTCGCCGTCGTCGACTGGGCCGTGACGATCGACCCGTCGGCGGGATAGGAGAAGGACCTGTCGGCCGCCGGCGAGGCGTTCGGCGGCGAGACGACGCTCGTCGTAGCCGCACTCGTGCCACCGGGAACCGAGACCTTGATCGCCCACGCGGTCGCAGCGGCGCCCGGCGTGCGCGCGGGACCGACCGCGCCGGCCGATCCGATCAGCAGCAGCGGGACGAGCAGAAGCGGGGCGAAGCGGCGGCGCATTCGACCTGATTCTGCCAGCGCCCCTGGCTGGCTAGCCCAATTGCTTGCGGGCGAACTCGCGGAAGCGCTCGCGGGCCTCGTCGTCCGGCCCCATGCGCTCGTCCTCCGCGTACCGCGGATCGGCTGCAACCTCTTCGGCCACGGCTCGCAGCTCCTTCACGACAGCGTCCTTGTGGCGCGGCTCGCGGAGGAGTGCCTCGATCCACGTCTCCGTCCCGTCGTACTCCGGGACGTCGTGGTCCACGAGCAGCTGGCCGAGCAGGATCCCGACGCGGATGTAGGCGAAGGTACGAAACGCGAGGATGCGGTGCGGGCTCGAGACGAGCTCGTCGATCTCCGGGTGCTCTGCCTGGATCGCGGCGACGATCGAGCCGATCGGCTCGTCGACCAGCGGGATCCAGAGGTCGTCCTGCTCGCTCATCCTCGGAAGTGTTCACGATCTCCGCCGTGTCCGCCAGACGATCTGCGCCGCGGTGAGCAGGAGCAGCACCCCGAAGAGACGGCGCAGCAGGGTCTCCGGCAGAGATTCGGCGAGCAGCACGCCGCCCTGCACTCCGAGGATCGCCGCGCCGCCGACCACCGCCGCGACGCGCAGGTCGACGTTCCCGTAGCGCGTCTGCCGCCATGTGCCGACGGCGGCGGCCGGAATGACTGCGAGCAACGACGATGCCTCTGCGTGGAGCTGCGTGAGCCCGAGGCCGAGCGCGAGCGTCGGAACGAAGACGATCCCGCCGCCGACGCCGAACAGACCGGCCAGGACCCCGCCCACGAGCCCGATCAGCGCGACGACGACAAGCGTCATGCGAGCAGCCGGATGCCGACCGCCGCAAGCACCAGCGCGAAGCCGTACGACAGCTTGTCGAGCGGGACCCGCTGCTGGAGGGCAGCGCCGAGAAACACGCCCGCCACGGCGGGAAGGCCGACGATCGCGGCTGCGCCGGGCTTCAGCTCGCCGTGCAACGCGTAGGTGATCGTGCCTGCCACGGCGGCGGCGAGGATCGCGGCGAGCGAGGTCGCGGACGCACGGCGCTGGTCGAACGCGCACACCAGGACGAGCAGCGGAACGATCACGATGCCGCCCCCGACTCCGAAGAGCGCGCCGAAAAACCCTGCAACCAGGCCGATGCCGATCAGCCGCGCCACTCTCGTACTCTACGCCGGGTGGATGCACTCGCCCGGATCGCCGCCGAGCCCGAGCACGCCGCACTCTTCCTCGACATCGACGGCGTCCTTGCGCCGATCGTCGCGCACCCCGCGGACGCCGCTGTCCCGCCGGAGACGCGTGCCGAGCTTGCGCGGCTCTCGGGCCGCTACGCCCTCGTCGCGTGCGTGACCGGGCGGCCGAGCGCGGATGCCCGCGCGATCGTCGGCGTCGACACGCTGTCGTACGTCGGGGAGCACGGCCTGGAGCTCGACGCGTCCTCCAAGAGTTGGGCCGGCCGGATCCACGGGTACGCGGCCGGCGTTCCCTGGCCGGACGTCGAGCTGAAGCCGTTGAGCGTCGCGTTCCACTACCGGACCGCGCCCGACCACGAGCGGGCACGCGAACAGCTCGAGCCGGTTGCCGTCGCGGCGCTCGACGAGGGATTCCGCACTCGCTGGGGGCGGATGGTGCTCGAAGTGCTGCCGCCGGTCGATGCCTCGAAGGGCACGGCCGTTCGCCGGCTGCTCGAGACGAGCGGGCTGCGACGCGCCCTCTACGCAGGCGACGACACGACCGACCTCGACGGCTTCGCCGCGCTGGACGGGCTCGACACGGCCGTGCGTGTCGCCGTCTCCTCGGCGGAAGGACCGGTGGAGCTCGGCGAGCGAGCCGACCTGATCGTCGGTTCGCCTGCCGCCTTCCTCGAGGTCCTACGGCAGCTGTAGGTCGGCCGCGGTCAGCGTCGAGGTGTAGATCTCCTCGCCCGAGGCGCGGAGGTTGCGCGAGTCGGTCCAGATCGGATGCGCGACGCCGCCCGCGACGGCGATGCCCTCGTAGTCGCCGTACTGGAACGAGAGCGCCGGCGCCTTCGTCTCGTTCGAGGCCACCGACGCGATCGCACGCGGCGCGGCGAAGGTGATGCCTCCATCCGCGGACGCGGTGCAGGTGTAGCGCGCCGTCTGCCGTGTGCGATCGGCGCCCGTGTCGTAGTAACAGACCCAAAGGCGGCCGGCATCGTCGAGTGCCGACGCCGACATGAACTCGTCGCGACCGGAGTCGACCGGGTGCACCGGGTGAGCGGAGCCGATCGGCGCGAGCGCCTGGTCGAACGTGCGGACGGCGACGTCCTGCGCGTTGCCCGCGGCGTCCGGCGCCGAATAGATGAGGTAGACGTGCTCGACCACGCCCGGCCGCGAGTCGACCGCCAGCATCGGCGTCGACGTGAGGCAGCGCTTCGTCTGTGCAGGGAGCCTGAACGAGCCGGGCTGTTGGCAAGCAAAGGCCGGCAGCGCGGGGCGCAGCGCGACGACGTCGGTGCCGAAGTGATCGCCTCCGTCGGTGGAGCGATCGATCAGGAGCCTGTGGTCGACGTCGCTCCACGAGACGAAGACCGTCCCACTGGCGTCGACCGCGAGGCCCGCGAACGTCGTCTGCTCCGCGCGTGCATCGGGAACGACGACCGGCTTCGTCCAGGTCACGCCGTGGTCGTCGCTGTGGCTCAGCACGATCAGCAACGTCGGTTCGTCGTGCTTGCGGCGGCCGGGTGTGATGCGCGTCCATGCGACGTACACGCGGCCGGCGTGCGGGCTGTTCGCACCTGCGTCGACGGCGATTGCCGGCTTGTCGTCGAAGCGAGCCGAGCGAACGGGGAAGACCTGGTTCACCTGCCACGGGCTCGCCGGGTCTGCGCGAGTTGCGACCTCGACGCGTGCGATGTCGAACTCGTCCGGCGTGCTCAGAATGGACTGGAGCGTGACGCACTGCGCTGCGAGGAACGCGAGATACTCGCGCCCGGTCGCGTCGATCAGTGGAGCCGGATCGCCGGAGTTGCAGCGCTTGCGCCCGCTGTACGCCGTCGCCGTCGGCCCGGAAGCCGTCTTCCAGGTGGCGCCGCCGTCTGTCGACGTGTACGTTCGCATCAGGTTCCCGAGTGCAGCAAGCGTCCGGAAGTCGATCGAGTTCGACGCTGCGAGCAGCACGCTCGGGTTCGACGGATCCGCAGCGATCGCGACCTCGGCTTGCGAGCCGCGCAGCTGCGACACGTCGATCTCCGCGAAGGACGCGCCGCCCGCGCCCGCGACGGCAACGAAGGCGGCGGCGAGTGTCGCGGTCAGCACCAGGCGCCTCACACACGCACCGTAGCGGTGTTCAAAGCATTTAAAGGCCGAGGCGCTCCCGGAGCAGGCGCGACTGGCGGCGGGCGACGTCGAGCTCCGTGTGCTCGGCATCCGCGAGCAGCAGGCGAAAGCGGTCGGGAGCGGCGCGGCGAACGCCCGCGACCTTGCCGAGGTTGACGAGGTAGGACCGGTGGATGCGCACGAATCGTGCACCGGGAAGCCGTTCCTCGAGCTCGCCGAGGCTCGCGGTGCAGAGGTAGGAGCGGTCGTAGGTGTGCACACGGCTGTAGTCGCCGTCGGCCTGCACGTAGTGCACCTGGTCGTACTCGAGCAGCTCCGTCCCGCCTCCGGCGACCACGGCGACCTTCTCGACCGGGGCGACATTCTCGGTCGACCGTTCCCGCAGCCGCTCGACGACGCGCGAGAGCCGGTCGGGGTCGACGGGCTTCAAGAGGAAGTCGAACGCCTCGACCGCGAACGCGTCGATCGCGTATCGCTCGTGCGCTGTCACGAAGACGACCGCCGGCGGATCTCTCCGCTCGCGCACGAGAGGCGCCGCCTCGACGCCGGTCAGGCCGGGCATCTCGACATCGAGAAAGACGACGTCGTAGCGCAGCTCTCGCGCGAGCTCGAGGGCCTCGCCGGCGGATGCAGCCTCACCCACCACGTCGATCTCCGCGTGAGCCGCCAGCAGGTAGCGCAGCTCCGACCGCGCAGGCGACTCGTCGTCGACGATCAGGGCGCGGATGCTCACGTTGCGGGAACCTCGAGCCGCACAACGGTTCCGAACGGGAAGGACCGCAGCCTCACGCCCTCGCCGTAGTGCGCCGTCAGGCGGCGGTTGACGTTCGCGAGCCCGAGGCCGGTGCCTTCACCGTATCCGGGCTCCAGCACGCGCTCGATCGCGTCGCGCGCGATCCCGCGTCCATCGTCGCGCACCGTCACTCGCAGCCGGCCGCGTCGCACGCGCGCGCGGACGAGCAGGTGCAGCGGGCGATCGGTCTTGCCGTGCTTGATCGCGTTCTCGACGAGCGGCTGTACGAGCAGCGGCGGGAGCCTGACCGCGAGCGCGTCGAGCGACGCGTCGACCGTCACCTCGAGCTGCGACCCGAAGCGCGCCTGCTCCAGATCGAGGTAGCTCCGCACGTGCCGGAGCTCCTCCTCGAGGGTGATGAACTCGCCGGGGCGCGCAAGCCTGCTGCGCAGGTGGTCGGCGAAGGCCAGCACGAGCCGTCGCGCGCGCTCGGGCTCCGTCCGGATGAAGGAGGCGATCGTGTTCAGCGAGTTGAAGACGAAGTGCGGCTCCATCTGCGCCTGCAGGGCAGTTGCCGTCGCCGAGTGCAGCTCGGAGAGCTGGAGCTGCGCGGAGAGCTGGACCCCGAGCGCTTCGAGCGTCTCGACCGCCGTCTCGTCGAGCGGCGATCCCGCGGTTGCGAACGCGACGATCGCTCCCGCCGGACCGTCCGTGAGCTGCAGCGGGACCACCGCGGCGGCGCCGAGAGGACACGCCGGGTGGCTGCACTCGGTGCGAAACCCGAGGGGCGCGAGCAGCGGGGAGCTGCGCGCGATCGCCTCGTACACCGGCCGGATCGGCTGGTCGCCCGCCCGGTGGTGGTCGGCGCCCGCGCCGACGAACGCGAGCACCTCGTGGGTGTCGGTCACCGCAACCGCGCCGTAGCCGAGCTTCTCGAACAGCTCGTAGGCGACCGTGCGCGCAGCGCTCTCCGTCAAGCCGCGACGCAGCTCCGGAAGCGTGGCGTCGAGGAGTTCGAGGGCCGGCGCTTGGCGCCGGGGCCTGCGCACGCGGGGCATGATCCGGATTGTGCATGTGAATGACGCGACCCTCGGGCCGCTTCGAGCGGTACGCGGATCCGGTCACGGCTCTTCGCGGCTGAACGAGTAGCCGATGTCGAGCGGGTTCGGCGGATACTCGACCACGCGCATTTCGCCGTTCTGCCGCCACCCGTGCTTCTCGTAGAACCGGCGCGCGCGACGGTTGTCCTCGAGCACCCACAGCTTGATCTCCGGACAGTCGGGCAGCGAGGCGACCGCGGCGTCGTGCAACTCGGCGGCGATCCCCGTTCCCCACTGCTCGGGCACGACATAGAAGCCGTGCAGCCAGCAACCCTCGGTCGCTGCGACTCCGACGGCTGCACCGTTCTGCTCGGCGACGAGCACAGAACCCGGAAACAGGCGCCACCGCTCGCGCACGGCGTCGTCCGGATACGGGTAGTCCTCCGGCGGATAGATGTGGGACAGGCCGGCGAGCGACGCCGCGCGCTGGATCGCGAAGTGCGTCTCCGCCTCGCCGCGACTGGAGGAACGGATCGTCAGCGTGCGAGCACCTCGAGCACCTCCGGGATCGACGTGACGCGCGGGCCGTCCCAGCCGGCGAGCTCCGGCCAGAACGGGTCCTGCCCCGGCCGGTGGATCAGAATCGCCTCCATGCCGACGCGGCGCGCCCCCTCGAGCTCGTCGTTTGCACCGTCGCCCACGAACACCGCCTCGTGCGGCTCGACCCCCAGCAGCTCGCAGCAGTGCAGGTAGATCCGAGGGTCGGGCTTCGACAAGCCGACCGCATTCGAGAACACTTCGGCGTCGAAGAGGCCGGCGAACCCGGACTCGTCCCACAGGAGCTCGACGTCCTCGGTGCACACGGTGATCAAGCCGACGCGGTAGCCGCGGGCCCGCAGCTCACGCAGCGTCTCCACCGCCCCCGCACGCGGCACGAGACAGTGGCGCACGAAGTCGGCCCTGATCGCGACGACCTCCTCGATCGCGTCGGGCGGAACGCCGACCGTGTCGAGCACCGCGCGTACCGGCGTCGTGTAACGCTCGGCCGCCCGATTCCAGCGTTCGTGGAAGTCGAAGCCGACGCGTTCCCTGACGCGTTCGTGCATGAGCGCGTTCGCGTCGTGGTCCCAGTCGATCAGCGTCTCCCACAGGTCGAAGACGACGGCTTTCACGCGCAGCTTCGAATCACCTCCCACGAGCGGCGGACGTCCGCCTCGCTCGTGCGCTCGTTGCCGATCGCGAGGCGGATGATCGACTGCCCATCAAGCTTCGACGAGGCGACGAACAGCTCGCCCGTCGCCGTCGCCCCGCGCGCGATCTCGTCGTTGTCACCGTCCGCCTTGCGAAAGCACACGATCGAGAACGGATGGGGCGCGACGACCTCCCAGCCGTCCTCCGCCTCGACGAGGGACGCGAAGAGCTGGGCGAGCCGCACGTGCTCGCGGATCAGGGCACGCAGCCCTTCGGCGCCGTACCACCGCAGGACGAACCAGAGCTTGAGCGCGCGGAAGCGGCGCCCGAGTGCGGGGCCGTAGTCCTTGAGGTCGATCGAGGCCTCGGTCGCGGCGAGGTACTCGGGCACGAGCCCGAACGCCTCGTGGAACGCCTCCGGCCGGCGCGTCCAGAGCGCGGAGCAGTCGACCGGCGTGAACAGCCACTTGTGCGGATTGACAACGATCGAGTCGGCTCGCTCGCACCCGTCGAGGCACCAGCGGAGCTCCGGGCAGACGGCGGCGGCGCCCGCGTAGGCCGCGTCGACGTGCAGCCACACGCCGGCCTCCTCGCAGCGACGCGCAAGCTCCGGGACCGGGTCGACGGAACCGGTCCCGGTCGTGCCCACGCTCGCCACGACGGCGGTCGCGTCGTCGAGGGGGAAGTCGCTCCGCATGCGGAAGGCGTCGTCGACCGCGACCTTGCGGAACTCGAGGCCGACGAGGCGCGCCGCCCGCTCGATGCTGAAGTTGGCCTGCTCCGACGCGTAGACGACCCCGCCGGGCTTGACCGTTCGCGCCGCAGCGAGCGAGGCGACCATCGCCGTCGACGCGGTGTCCTCGATGTGTCCGTGCCAGCCACGAGGGAGGCCGAGGAGCTGCGCGAGCCAGTCCATGACCGTGACCTCGAGCTCCGTCCCGGCGGGCGAGGAGATCCACGTCATCACGTTCACGTTCATCGTCGCGATCAGCAGCTCCGCAAGGACCCCCGGCTCGGAGCCCGTGTTCGCGATCCACGCGAAGAAGCGTGGATGGTTCCAGTGGGTCAACCCTGGGAGGATCACCTCGTCGAGATCGCGCAGCATCGCCTCGAAAGCCTCGCCGTGCTCGGGCGGCGACTCCGGCAGTCGCGCGCGAATCTCCCCCGGCTCGACGGCCGCGGCGACCGGAAGGTCGGCGACGCGCTTCAGATAGGCGTCCGCCCAGTCCGCGGCCCGGTCGAGGTCATCACGAAAGGTCACGACCGTCGCTTCCGCAGCTTCTCGATCTGCTTCCACGTGCGCGTGTTCAACACGTCGTCCTTCGCCAGCCACGCGCGGCGCGCCTGGCCGACGCCGAGCTCGACGAACTCGAGCGCACCGACCTCGTGTCCGTCCGAGTCGATCACGAGCTTCAGGCCCGCTTCACGTGCGGCGCGCGCGTGCACGTCGGTCAGGTCGAGCCGGTCGGGCTGCGAGTTGATCTCGAGGAACGTGCCGGTCTCGAGGGCCTTCTCGATCACGCGCTCCACGTCGACAGGCGCCGGCGCGCGCTTCCCGATCTTCCGGTTGGTCACGTGCCCGATCGCGTCGACATAGGGGCTCTCCATCGCAGCGAGCACGCGCTCCGTCGGGTTGTGGTCGAACCGGGAATGCACCGACGCGACCACCCAGTCGCGGGTCGCGAGCTCCTCCTCGGACACGTCGAGCGTTCCGTCGGGGCGAATGTTCACCTCGATCCCCTTCAGGATCCTGAACGGCGAGAGCAACTCGTTCAGCGCGTCGATCTGCTCGGTCTGCTGCGCGAGCAGATCGCCACGGAGGCGCTGCGAGTGATCGCACACCGCGTAGTACGCGTAGCCTCGCGCCTGTGCCGCGGCGACCATGACCTCGAGCGAGTCCTTGCCGTCGGACCACGTCGTGTGCGTGTGCAGGTCCCCGCGGAGATCGCGCAACTCGACGAGCACGGGCAGCTCGTGCTTCCGCGCGGCGGCGAGCTCGCCGCAGTTCTCGCGCAGCTCCGGCGGGATCCAGTCGTAGCCCAGGAACGCGTAGACGTCCTCCTCGCGCTCGAACGTGTGCTCCTCGCCCGACTCGACCTCGGTCACCGAGTACTCGGAGACGGAAAGGCCGCGCCGAACGGCGTCCTCGCGCAGGGCGACGTTGTGGTGCTTCGAACCTGTGAAGTGCTGAAGCAGGTTGCCGTAGCTCTCGGGGGGCACGACGCGCAGGTCGAAGCGCAGCCCGTCGTGCGAGAGGACCGTCGCCTTCGTCGGCCCCTTCGCCGCCACGTCGACGACCCACCGCAGGGAGCAGAAGTACTCGACGAGCTCGTGCGGGTCGGTCGCCGTCGCGATGATGTCGAGATCGCGAACCGTCTCGCGCATGCGGCGCGCCGAGCCCGCGATCGAGACCTCGACCGACGCGGGATGCGCGCGCAGCACCTCGACGACTGCGCGGAGCTTCGGCAGCGTCGTCCCGAGCAGCGCTCGACGCGGACCTTCCGTCGCCTTCGGCTGCGCCAGGGCCGTCGCGATCTTCTCCTCCGTCCCGGGGCCGATCCCCGCATGGCCGCGCAGCTGCTGGGCCTCCGCCGCGGCCTTGAGGTCGGCAGCAGTCGTGATTCCGAGTTCCTTCCAGATCCGCCGCGCGGTCTTCGGCCCGAGGCCGGGCAGCCGCATGAACGTCGCCACCTCGGCCGGCACCTCGGCCTTGCGCTTCGTGAGCGCGTGGACCTCGCCGTCCTCGACGACCTCGACGATCTTCGCTTCGATCGTCTTCCCGATCCCCTGCAGCTGCTTCGCCTTCCCGTCGAGGGCGAGCTGCGCGACGGACGTCGGGGTCTCCCGGATCCTCGCCGCCGCCTTGCGGTACGCGCCGATCCGGAACGAGTCGCCGCCGTCCAGCTCCATCAGGTCGCCGAGGAGCTCGAACTGGTCCGCGAGCTGGTCGTTCCGCGGTAACTCCGCCACGCCAGCGATCATAGGCGCGCCGATGCGCGCCACCGTCTGTCTTCCCACCTACAACGAGCGCGAGAACCTGCCGCGCATGATCGAAGCCCTCGCAACGGTTCTGCGGGACGGGGACCGTGTCCTCGTGATCGACGACGACTCGCCCGACGGCACCGGCCAGGTAGCGGACGAGCTCGCCGCTAGCCACGGGTTCGTGGACGTCCTCCACCGCGAGCGGAAGGAGGGCCTCGGCCGCGCCTACGTCGCCGGTTTCCGGCAGGCGCTCGCCGGCGACCCCGAGCTCGTGCTCGAGATGGACTGCGACTTCTCGCACGACCCCGCCGACGTGCCGCGCCTGATCGCGGCCGCGGAGCAGGGCGCAGACCTCGTCCTCGGCTCTCGCTACGTCCCCGGCGGGCGCACCCGCAACTGGGGGCTCGCTCGCCGCCTGATCTCGCGAGGCGGGTCGGTCTACACCGGGCTCTTCCTCCACATGGGCGTGAAGGACCCGACGGGCGGCTTCAAGTGCTTCCGCAGGGCGGTGCTCGAGGCCCTCGATCTCGACGCGATCACGCCGCGCGGCTATGCATTCCAGATCGAGACGACCTATCGGGTCAAGCAGGCGGGATTCCACGTCATCGAGATCCCGATCACCTTCGTCGACCGCGAGGTCGGGCGCTCCAAGATGAGCAGGTCGGTCGTCCTCGAGGCGATCTGGCGCGTTCCGCTCCTGAGGATCGGCCGCTGATGCGCGAGGTGACCGACGCGACCTTCCAGGCAGAGGTGCTGGATGCCGGCCGGCCCGTGGTCGTCGACTTCTGGGCGCCGTGGTGCGGCCCGTGCAAGGCGATCGAGCCGGCGCTCGACGAGCTCGCCGGTGCGACGGACAAGGTCGACTTCGTGAAGCTCGACATCGACGAGAGCCCGCGCGCGGCAGACCGCTACGGCGTGCTCTCGCTGCCGACGGTGATCCTGTTCGCGAACGGCGAGCCACGCGAGACGGTCTACGGCGCGCGGCCGAAGAAGCATTTCGCGGAGACGTTCGCGCCGTATTTCTAATCCCTCAGAAGGGTGAGGCACGGCAACCGGAGCGGCGGCACGATTCGGTCTACCGACCGTGGGCGGACGGAACAACGACTCGTTCCCAGGGGGTCCCTTGCCGCGCCGCACGACTTTCAGCCTCGTTCTTGCACTGCTCGCGCTCTCCGCCGCATCCGCCCAGGCCGCGGAGCACCAGCTGGCGGGCATCGCACCAAGCCTCGTCCACCAGGGCCAGCGGACGACGATCACCGCCCCCACGAGAGGGCTCAAGAGTCTGTGTGGTGCGCGCCTCAGCTTCGCCGACAAACGGGTGCAGACGCTCGCGCCGAAGCGGCCCCGCAACGGCAGGGTGTCGTTCGTCACGATGATCGCGAAGGATGCGGCGATCGGCAGCGGGACGTGGTTCGTCAGCTGCAAGAGCGTGATCGTCGCGGCCGGTTCCTTCGTCGTGGTCGCCGCAATCTCGACCTCGGGCGCCGACTTGCCGCGCGTCGTCGTCTCCAAGCAAGGCTATTCGCAGCGTCCCGACAGGTACGGCACGGGCAGCCAGCTCAGCTACGGAATCCTGCTGCACAACACGTCCGACACCGAAGATGCCCGGAACGTCTACGTGATCGTGAACATGGTCACGGCGACGGGTGAGCTCATCGGCTCCGTGTCCAGAACCATTCCCCTCGTACCGGCAGGCGGCACGTACGGGCTCGGCGACTCGATGGGTCTGCGGACGCAGGTGGCGGCGACCTCGCTCGAGATCACGATTCGCGTCGGCGCCCACGAGCCGAAGAAGGCTCACACGATGCCGGACTTCGCGAACGTCCAGATCCTTCCCGGAGCCTTCGACCCCGGCTACGTGTCCGAGGTGGACGGAGAGGTCGTGAACGACAACTCACCGCTGACGCTCACGTCTGCGAACCTGTCCATCGTCATTCTGGACGCAGCCGGCAACCCGATCGGAGGCGGAACGGGATCCTCCGGCGCCGCATTGCCTCCGAACTCGCGGTTCGTTTTCCTCGCGCAGTCGGGGTTCAGCGCGATCCCGCTCGACAAGGCGGCAGCTGTCCTGATCTCCGTCGCGCCGACCTACGCGGCGGCGTTCTAGTACGGCCTCGCCGACCGGAAATGCTGCCAGCCGCCCAGCTCGTGGGGCTCGCCGTGCAGGCGTAGCTCGATGCCTTCGCCCTCGCCGACGCGACCGATCACGTTGAGTCCGTCGGCGACGGGCACGGCGGCGAGCAGCTCGAAGTCTTCGCCGAAGCCGACGTCTTCGAGCGTTGCGCCGTCGGCGAGCGGCACGCGGTCGAGGTCGATCACGCAGCGCACCCCCGACCGGCGGGCGATGTGCGCCGCGTCGACGGCGAGTCCGTCGGAGATGTCCATCAACGCGTGAGCGCTCGCGGCGAGCCGGCGACCTTCGACCAGCCGTAGCGGCGGACGCGAATACGTTCCCGCTCTGAACGCCGCGCCCGCAGCGCCGAGCGGACCCGTCACGACGAGCAGATCGCCCGGTTGCGCGCCGGCGCGGCCGGGGACGCGCGCGCTCCGGCCGAGCGCGGTCACCGAGACGACGACCGCGGGCGCCGCGGTCGTGTCGCCCCCGACGACCCGCACGCCTGCCTCCGCGATCCCCTCGTACAACGCGACGACGTCGTCCAGGGCCGTCCTGCCGGGCGCTCCCAGGGTCACGAGCAGCGCCTCGGGGCTCGCCCCCGAGGCCGCGAGGTCGCTGAGATTGACGGCCGCCGCCCGGAAGCCGAGGTCGCGCCAGCCGATCCAGTCGAGGCGGAAGTGGACGCCCTCGACCAGCGCATCCTGGGTCACGACGAGGTCACCGCCGATCACGGCGGCGTCGTGCTCGACGCCGGCGATCAGGCGGCGCCGCTCGAGCTCCGAGAGAAGGCCGAGCTCACCGACGTCCGAGAGCGTCGTCAACGGCCCTCCTGAGGCCTGGATCGGTCGCCGCGCGGATCGCAGCCACGCCCGCCGCGCCCGCCTCGATGCACGCGCCGGCGTTCGTCGCATCGACCCCGCTGATCGCGACAACCGGGACTGAGGCGGCGGCACAGATCGAGCGCAGCCCCTCGAGCCCGATCGCAGGCTCCGCGTCCTCCTTCGACGGTGTCTCCCATACCGGCCCGGCGCCGATGTAGTCGGCATCGATTCCGGCCGCCTCGCTCGCGGACGACACCGAGCGGCCGAGCAGCAGCCCCGCGGCGCGCGCGCGCTCGGCGCCCTCGTCGCCCTGCCCGAGGTGGACCCCGTCGGCTCGCAGCTCGAGCGCGGCGTCGACGTCGTCGTTGACGACGAAGGTGACTCCGAGCTCCGCGAACCCACGGCCGCGTGCCACGACCTCGGGTGTCGGCGCCTTGACGCGCAACTGCACGACCGTCGCGCCGGCGGCAACGGCGAGGCGAGCGGTGTCGAGGTCCGCGACGATCGCGTGCACCCTCACGACGTCCGCGCCCTGCCGTCCAGCGTCGCCGGGTCGAGTGCGGCGAGCGCGTCGTAGAGCCCGACGTGGAAGGATCCAGGGCCCTTCGCGCCGACCGCGGCATCCTCGCCGGCGACGCCGAAGGCGACGAGCGCCTCGGCAGCCGCCTCGAGTGGACGCTCTGGGTTCACCGCGAGGAAGCAGCCGGTCATGGCGCTCGACATGCAACCGGTTCCGGTGATCGACGCGAGCAGCGGGTGGCCGTTCGCGACCGCGATCACGCGCTCCCCGTCCGAGACATGATCGACCGGCCCCGTGACGGAGGCGACGAGCCCGAGGCTCCGCGCCGCCTCGCGGGCGAGGTCTGCGGGATCGCCCCCGGCGCCGATCGACTCGACGCCGCGCACCTCCGCGTCCACCCCGACGAGCGTCGCCACCTCGCCGGCGTTCCCGCGCAGCACCGTCACGCGCACCTCGTCCAGGATGCGCTTCGCGGTCTCGGTGCGGTAGGCGGTCGCTCCTGCACCGACAGGATCGAGCACGACCGGCGTGCCGCGCTGGTTCGCGACCTGGCCGGCGAGGATCATCGCCTCGACCCAGTGCGGCGAGAGCGTGCCGATGTTCAGGACGAGGGCGCCCGCGACCGCCGCCATCTCCCCGACCTCCTCCTGCGCGTGCGCCATCACCGGCAATGCGCCCAGCGCGAGCGTCGCGTTCGCCGTCTCGTTCATGACGACGTAGTTCGTGATCTGGTGGACGAGCGGCTTCGCCTCGCGGAGCCGACGCAGTGAGTCACCCGCTTGCATGCCTTCCTTTCACGTTGAGGACGTCGACGGGGCCGTCGCCCGCGCCGAGCTCGGTCAATCCGTGTCGCACCGCGTCGCCTGCTGCACGCGCCGCCCCGCGCGCCGCGTCTTCCAGCGGGAGGCCACGCGCGAGCAGTGCCGCGAGCGTCGCGGAATGGGTGCAGCCGGCGCCGTGCGTCGCGGCGACGTCGAACCGCTCGACGGCGATCTCGACGTGGCGCCGACCGTCGAAGAGGTGATCGACGGGATCGCCATGGCCGCCGGTCACGATCACGGCGCGTGCGGCGATCGCCTCGGCGAGGTCGCGCTTCGACGCGTCCCGCCCAGCGAGAACGCGCGCCTCGGCAAGGTTCGGCGTGACGACCGTCGCAAGTGGGAGGACTCGCCCGACGAGCGCCTCGATCGCATCCTCCTCGAGCAGCTTCGCGCCGGACGAGGCGACCATCACCGGATCGACCACGAGCGGCGCGTGATGCGTCTCGAGGAAATCGGCCACCGCGTCGATCACCGCGCGGGAGAAGAGCATCCCGGTCTTGACGGCGTCGACGCCGATATCGTCCCAGACCGCCTCGAGCTGGGCCGTCACGATCCGCGGCGGAACCTCGTGCACCGCTGTGACGCCCACCGTGTTCTGCGCGGTGAGGGCGACGATCGCGGACATGCCGTGCACGCCCGCCGCGGCGAAGGCCTTCACGTCGGCCTGGATGCCCGCGCCGCCCCCGCTGTCGGAGCCGGCGATCGTCAACACTCGTGGGATCAATGCACTCCCTTCGCCGGTACGAGCCGGATCAGGTTCGACGGGTGTGATCTCAGCCGTGGAAGCGGCACCCCGGTGGACCGAGGCTAGCACCGGTTTGACCGCCGGCCGGGCGGCAAGAGGCGCAGTGTGGACTACGAGACCTTCATCTCGATCGTCGAGCACGACACGGGCGTCTCGCGGGAGGAGGCGGAGCGCGCGGTGCAGGCGACCTTGCGCACGCTCGCCGAGCGCCTGACGAGCGGCGAGGCGCGGCAGGTTGCGGCGGAGCTGCCGCCACCGGCCGCCGGCTGGCTCCACGACGGCAACAAGGCGGAGAAGATCGACCTGAAGGAGTTCGTCCACCGCGTGGCCGAGCGCGAGTGTGTGCCGGAGGAGACGGCGAAGGCGCACGCCCGCGCCGTCTTCATGGCGCTCGGACGCGCGGTCGACGAGAAAGAGCTCCACGACATGATCTCTGAGCTCCCGAAGGACTTCCGCGAGCTGATCGAGGCGGCGATCCAGGCCCACCGGGAGGCGCTCCGTGCGGAAGCGCCGGAGGTCGACGCGGACGAGTTCGTACGGCGCGTCGCCGCCCGCGCGATGCTCGACTTCGACGGTGCGGTGCGCGCGACCGCCGCCGTCCTCGAGGCGCTCGGCTACCGCATCACGAAGGGGGAGGCGGAGGACATCGAGGCATTCCTGCCGCGCGAGCTGCATCCGCCGATCGACCTCGGCGAGGCCGCGAGCAGCGGCGCTGCACGCCGACTGTCGCTGGAGGAGTTCCTCGACCGGATCGCCGACCTCGAGGGTGTCTCGCGCGACGACGCGTGGCGGCACGCGCACGCCGTCCTCCTCACGCTGCGGGAGGCCCTGCCGGAGCCCGAGGTGCGCGACCTGATCGCCCAGCTCCCGCGTGAGTACCGGCCGCTGCTCGAGCCGTAGGACTCGCGGCACGCGCCGGCAGCGGCGGCGGGCAGACTAGATTCATGAGCGTCGACGTCCTGCGCTGGGAGGGCCTGCTGCGAGGCGAGGAGCTCGCGCACCTTGCCGTCGAGCCGGAGGGCGAGGCGCGCTTTGCGCCGCTGCCGGGCGAGCTCGACCCGCGTGTGCGCGAGGCGATCGGCGTGCCGCAGCTCTACGCGCACCAGCGCGAGGCGTGGGACGCGGCGACGCGCGGCGAGCACGTGCTGGTCACGACCGGCACGGCGTCCGGGAAGACGCTCGCCTTCAACCTGCCGGTGCTCGACGCGCTCGCGCGCGAGCCGAAAAACCGCGCGCTCTACCTCTATCCGACGAAGGCGCTCGCGCAGGACCAGTTCCGCACGCTCTCGTCGTACTGCGTGCCGCGGCTGAAGCCTGCGATTTACGACGGCGACACGCCGACGGAGCAGCGCTGGCAGATCCGCAGGTGGTCGAACGTGATCCTCACGAACCCGGACATGGTGCACGTCGGGCTGCTCCCCAACCACGACCGGTGGGGCGATGTGCTCGCGAACCTTCGCTACGTCGTGATCGACGAGGCGCACGTCTACCGCGGCGTCTTCGGCTCGCACGTCGCCAACGTGCTCCGCCGGCTGCGGCGCCTCGCCCGGATCTACGGCGCCGATCCCCAGTTCCTGCTCGCGTCGGCGACGATCTCGAATCCAGGCGAGCTCGCCCACTCGCTGCTCGGCGAGCAGGTGACGGTCGTCGGGGACGACGCGGCACCGCGCGCGGAGCGCACGATCGTGCTCTGGAACCCGGAGCTGCTCGACGCGGAGCTCGGTCTTCGGGCATCGGCGCTCGCCGAGGCAGCTCGCCTCCAGGCGATGTTCGTCGACCGCGGCCTGCGCACGCTGACGTTCGCGAAGAGCCGCAAGGCCGCTGAGCTGATCCACCGCTTCACAGCGGAGCGCCTCGGCGACGACACGCACCTCTCGCCCTACCGGGCGGGCTACACCGCCGCGCAGCGGCGCGCGATCGAGCGTCGCCTGCTGGAGGGCGACCTGCTCGGCGTCTCCGCGACGAATGCGCTCGAGCTGGGGATCGACGTCGGCCTGCTCGACGCCGTGATCTCCGTCGGCTTCCCCGGCACGGTCGCATCCCTGCGCCAGCAATGGGGACGCGCCGGGCGCCGCGGCAGCGGGCTCGCCGTGCTCGTCGCGTCGGAGGATGGCCTCGACCAGTTCTTCATGCGCGAACCGGAGAAGCTGCTCGGCCGCCGGGTCGAAGCCGCGATCCTCGACCACACGAATCCCCGCGTGCTGGCCGGGCACGTTCGCTCCGCCGCGTACGAAGCGCCGCTGACCGACGACGATGCGGAGATCCTGGGACCGGACGCGATCCACGCCGCGCGCGCCGACCCGCAGCTGAAGCAGACGCCCGCCGGCATCGTCTGGGCCGGGACGGACCATCCCGCAGCCGGCATCTCGCTGCGCTCGAGCGAGCCCGACGCGTTCAGCATCGTCGACGCGAGCACCGGCTCGGTACTCGGCGTCGTCGAGCGCTCGCGCGCTTACTCGACGGTGCACGAAGGCGCGGTCTACCTGCACATGGGCGAGTCGTACCTCGTACGAGAGCTGAACCTCAACACCATGTACGCGCTCGTCGAGCCGTTCTCCAGCGACTGGTACACGCAAGCGAAGAAGGACACCATGACCGGCATCGTCGAGCCGCGGCGCGTCGAGTGGCGAGGCGGGATGGAGGTGACGTTCGGCGAGATCGAGGTCACCGAGCAGATCGTCGGCTACGAGCGCAAGACGATCTCCGGCCAGGAGCGAATCGAGCTGGTCCAGCTCGAGCTGCCGCCCACGACGTTCGCGACGGAGGCGATCTGGTACCTCCCCGAACCGCACCACCTCGGCGAGCTCGAAGAGATGCCGAGGCTGCTCGGCACGCTCCACGCCGCGGAGCACGCGATGATCGCCGTCCTCCCGCTGTGGGCGATGTGCGACCGCTGGGACATCGGCGGCCTCTCCACGAACATCCATCCCGAGACGGGCCGGCCGACCGTGTTCATCTACGACGGCCATCCGGGAGGGGTCGGGATCGCGGAGCGCGGCTTCGATCAGTTCAACGGCTGGGTGCGGGACACGGCGGCGATGATCCGCGGCTGCCCGTGCAGCGACGGCTGCCCCTCTTGCGTCCAGAGCCCGAAGTGCGGCAACCTCAACGACATGCTCGACAAATCCGGCGCGCTGACGTTCCTCCAACGGCTTGTCGATTTCGCGCCCTCCCGTTCGTCGTAAGGACGACCACTCCAAAGGAGGAGCTCGTGAAGTACGCAGTCCTGATCTATTCGCAGGAGAACGGAGCAGCGCCCGACCCGTCGGTGATGGGCGAGTACATGGCGCTCTCGGAGCTGCCGACGACCGAGGGCGGGGCGCAGCTGCAGCCGTCCACCACCGCGACGACCGTCCGCGTCGACAACGGCAGCACGCTGACGACCGACGGGCCGTTCGCCGAGACGAAGGAGCTACTCGGCGGCTTCTACCTGATCGACGTCGACGATCTCGACGCGGCGCTCGACTTCGCGTCCAAGGTCCCGGCTGCCCGGCAGGGCGGCGCGGTCGAGGTGCGGCCGCTGGTGGAGCACTGACGCAGATCGAGGACGTCTTTCGCGACGAGTGGGGTCGCGTCCTCGCCACCCTGATCGGCTTCCTCGGCGACTTCGACCTCGCCGAGGAAGCCGCACAGGAGGCCTTCGCGATCGCCGCCGAGCGCTGGCCGCGCACCGGAGTCCCGGACAACCCCGGCGCATGGCTGACGACGACCGCTCGCAACCGCGCGATCGACCGCATCCGGCGCGAGCGCACGCTCGCGGGGAAGAAGCGACTGCTCGAGGTGCCCGAAGCCGTGGAGAACGATCTTGACGAGACGGTGTTTCCCGACGAGCGCCTGGAGCTGGTCTTCACGTGCTGCCACCCGGCGCTCGCGCTGGAGTCGCAGGTTGCGCTGACGCTCCGTACGCTCGGCGGCCTCACGACCGACGAGATCGCGCGCGCGTTTCTCGTTCCGGAGCCGACGATGGCGCAGCGATTGTTGCGCGCGAAGCGGAAGATCGCGGCCGCCGGCATCCCGTTCCGGATTCCCGACGATCACGTCTTGCCCGACCGACTGGCCGCGGTGCTGGCCGTCGTCTACCTGATCTTCAACGAGGGCTACGGCGGCCGCGGCGAGCTGGCGACGGAGGCGATCAAGCTCGGCCGCGCGCTCGCCGAGCTGATGCCGGACGAACCCGAGGTGCAGGGCCTGCTCGCGTTGATGCTGCTGCACGACGCGCGTCGCGCCGCGCGGCTGAACGACGGCGAGCTCGTCTTGCTCGAGGACCAGGATCGCGCGGCCTGGGACGCCGCACAGATCGAGGCCGGGCGAAGGACGCTCGAGGGCGCGCTCGCGCTGCGGGGCCGCGGCCCCTACGTCGTGCAGGCGGCGATCGCCTCGCTCCACGCCGACGAGCCACGCGAGTGGCCGCAGATCGCGGCTCTGTACGGAGAGCTCGTGCGCCTCACCCGCTCACCGGTGGTCGAGCTGAACCGCGCGGTGGCCGTGGCGGAGGCCGAAGGCCCCGAGCACGGCCTCGCGATCGCCGACCGGCTCGACCTGAACGGCTACCGCTATTTCCACGCGACCCGCGCGGACTTCTTGCGGAGGCTCGACCGCTTCGAGGAGGCCCAAGCCGCCTACCGCCGCGCCCTGGAGCTCGCCACGATCGAGCACGAGCGCCGGTTCCTCACGAAGCGCCTGGAGGAGCTGAGCAGGCGCTGACGTAGGTTTCCGGGCGTGCAGGCCCGGAAGCTGCTCCTTCGCGCCATCGTCGGCGCGCTCTGCCTGACGGCGGGAATCGCCGTCGTCGTCCTGCTCTCGGGCCAGTTTGACGAAATAGCGTGGCGCGTCCTCGTGACGACGTCCGCGATCTCGTTCTTCGGACTGCTCGGCGTGCCCGTCGGGATGCTGCTCGAGCGCGGGCGCGCCGTGGCTCTCGCACGGCTCAGCGGTCTGTTGACCCTTGCCGCGTTCGTCCTGACGCTCGTGGTCACCTGGCGCCACTGGACGAACGGTGTCGGAAAGACCTGGGGAGTCGTCGCCACCCTCGCATTGGCCGCGGCGCAGGCGGCAGTGGTAGAGGCACGCCGCCGCGACACCGACACCGCAATGATTTCCCGACTCGTCAAGGCGTCGATGCTGACGGGGGCGGTGCTCGCGGCGATGGGGATCGCGGCCTTCCTCGGAGAAATCGATCATCACTCCTACTACCGCGTCCTCGGCGCGGTGGCCGTCATCGACGTACTGCTGCTTGCCCTCGCCGCCGTGCTTCGCCGCGGTGTCGGGCCGATCGCGCAGGCGCATCGCATCCGCGTGAACGGAGAGCTCGTCGAAGCGCCGGGCCGCGACTTCGCAGCCGCCGTGGCCGAGGCGATCCGGAAGGCGGAGAGCGACGGCCAGATCGTCAAGCGAATCGAACGCGTGTGATCGACCGTATCTATGGCTTCCGGGCGGCGGTGCAGGACTCCGCCGCGGAGCAGCGCATCCCCGCGACCTACGGCGTCGGCCTGTTCGCGCCGTCGGTTCGCGAGGTCTATGACATGAACTACGTGCGCGTCGAGGAGCCGGCGCCGGTTGACGAGCTCATCGCCGAGGCGGAGCGTCTGATGGAGAACTTCTTCCACGCGCGCGTGATCGTCGAGCGGCCCGACGATGCAGCCGCAGAGGGCTTTCGCGCACGCGGTTGGACGGTGACCGCGCATCTGATCATGGCGCTCACGCGCGAGCCGGATCGTCGCGTCGCAACCGACATCGTGCGGGAGGTTCCGTTCGAGTCGCTGATCCCGGCACGGCGCGAGGCGACCCTCGCGGAGCCGTGGGGCGACGAGGAGATCGGGTCGCTGCTCGACGAGGCGAAGAGGCACGTGGCACGCGCCGTCGCGACACGCTTCTTCGCCGCGATCGTCGAGGGCGAGGTGGCGGCCTACTGCGAGGTGCGAAGCGCGCAGGGCGTCGCACAGATCGAGGACGTGAACACGATCATGCGGTTTCGCGGTCGCGGGCTCGGACGCATGATCGTCCAGCACGCGGCCGAGGAAGCACAGCGCACGAACCATCTCGTCTACCTCGAGGCGCTCGCGGAGGACTGGCCGCGCGAGCTGTATGCGAAGCTCGGCTTCGAGACGTTCGGCGAGCGGCACTTCGCCACCCGCTTCCCCCATCCGCTCACGCGGCTCCGCGTGCGTACGCCGCGGCTCGAGCTGCGGCTCGCGACGCGCGCCGAGCTGCACGCGCTTGCACAGGTCGCGCTCGGCGGCATCCACGACCCGGGCGTGATGCCGTTCGAGGTCGCGTGGACCGACACGCTCGAGGAGGAGGCATTCGTCGCGTTTCACGAGCAGGCGCTGCAGGACTGGCAACCCGACGGCTGGCAGCTCAACCTGATCGCCTTCCACCGCGGGCGGCCGATCGGCTCGCAGGGGATCGGCGCCGCGCGCATCGAGGACGCACGGCGCGTGTCGACCGGCTCGTGGCTCGGGAGGCCGTGGCAGGGCCAGGGCCTCGGCACCGAGATGCGCGCAGCGGCGCTCGAGCTCGCGTTCCGTGGCCTGAACGCGCGGGTCGCTGCGTCGGGCTACGTCGCGGGCAACCCGCAGTCTCAGGGCGTGTCGCGGAAGCTCGGCTACGAGGTCGTCGGCTCGCACGTCGTGGCACCCCGCGGCGAGCCGCTCGAGCACACCGACCTGATCCTGCGCCGCGAGGACTTCACCGCGCACGTTCCCGTCGAGCTCGTCGGGCTTGGCCCGCTCCTGCCACAGTTCGGCGCATGATGTGGCGCGCCTTCGGCGAGACGTTCGTGACGCTGTTCGTGATCACCGATCCGATCGGGAACGCCCCGATCTTCGTCGCGATCACGCGCAACCTCACGCCGCGCCAGCGGCAGCATGCGGCGCTCCGGGCGGTACTGGCCGCCGGGGCGCTGATCATCGGCTTCGCAGTTTTCGGGGAGCTGATCCTGCGTTACCTGCACGTGTCGCTGGGATCGCTCTCGATCGCGGGCGGACTACTGCTGATGCTCGTCGCGCTCGAGATGCTGCGCGGTGAGGACTTTCCCGGCGCCGAGGCACGCGTCCCCGAGGACATCGCGCTCGTCCCACTCGCCACGCCGCTCGTCGCCGGCCCCGGCGCGATCGCGACGTCGATCGTGCTCTGGCGCGCGCACCCGTCCGTCGAGGGCCACGTTGCAGTGCTGGTCGCGATCGTCCTCGCCGTGGCGTGCGTCGGCGTGGCGCTGATCCTCGCTGAACGCGTGACGCGGGCCACCAGCCCGGCCGTGCTCAGCTTCCTGACCCGCGTCTTCGGCCTGCTCCTGAGCGCCATCGCCGTGCAGCTCGTGGTGGACGGCGTGCGGTCTTTGACTTAGGCTCGGGCGGCAAACGGATGAGGAGGGCGCCCGATGACGATGCGGCTGCCCCGCCCGCGGCACGGGGATCCGGAAGACACGACACGCGAGCTGCGCGAGCTCGCGGCTGCGGTGCTGCACGAGGACGTGCAGACGCTCGCCCGCACCACCGACTACCTGCGCCGCTCGTACCGCGTCGTGTTCTACGGCTACGTGGCGATGATGGTCTTCGGCGTCGCAGCGATCGTCGCGGCATTCATCAAGGGGTTGACGGCGAACTCGATCGCCGAGGCAGCGGCGTCGATCGGCCTCGCCGGGCTGACCGTCGGCATCTTCGTGGCCTTCTTCGTGCAGCGACCGTCGGCGGCGCTCGAGCGGAACGCGATCTTCATGCCGTGGGTCTCGATCGTGCTCACGACGTTCTGGACGCGAATGCTGTACCTCGACGACCCCGACACCCTCGACGCGAAGCTGGGGCACGCGGCGAAGGAGGCATCCGACGAGCTGAGCGCGATCGCGCTGCGGTACGCCGTCATCGACGGCAAGGAGCTGGCGGTCGCCAAGGAGGCGGCGCGAACGCGGCCCGCGCTACCTAGGAAAGCCGTTTGAGTGCTTTCGACAGCGACTGCTTCGTCGTGAGGACGCCCTTGTAGAGGTCGCCCTTCGCACGCACACGCTCGAGGACGACGTCCATCGAGTAGATCGACGGGTTAAGCTTGTCGTTCACCTCGTCCCAGGTGAGCGGCGTCGAGACCGGCGCGCCGGGCTTCGGCCGCACCGAGTACGCCGAGGCGATCGTCTTGCCCTCGCCGTTCTGGTTCGCGTCGATCAGCACGCCGCGGCGCTTTGCCTTCGACCATTCGGTGGTCGCCAGCTTCGGATGGGTGCGCGCGATCGCGCCGGCCACGTGCTCGGCGAACGCGCGCGTGTCCTCGTAGGTGGATCTCCGGTCGATCGGCACCAGCACGTGGAAGCCCTTCCCGCCGCTCGTCTTCGGGAACGACGCCAGCTCGAGCGCGTCGAGCACGTCCTTGAGGATCAGCGCGACCTCGACCGTCTGCGACCACGGCACGTCCGGCGTCGGGTCGAGGTCGAACAGCACCCAGTCGGGACGGTCGGGCTTGTCGATCCGCGAGTACCAGGTGTTCATGTCGATGCAGCCCATGTTCACCATCCAGAGAAGTGCGAGCTCGTCGTTGACGAGCGGGAACTCGACCCACTTCTTCGTGCGCGGCGAGTCGCGTGTCGAGACGAGTGCGCGGAAGCGCGGGATCCACTCCGGCATGTGCTTGGGCGCGTCCTTCTGGAAGAACGCCTTGCCCTTGATCCCGTCGGGATAGCGGCGCATCGTGAAGGGCCGGTCCTTGAGATGCGGGACGAGGACGTCGGCGACGGCCTGGTAGTAGCGCAGGAGGTCGCCCTTCGTGATCCCTTCGTCGGGCCAGTACGGCTTGTCGAGGTTCGAGAGGCGAAGCTCGCGGTTTCCCTTCCGGATGACGTCGGGTAGAGGTTCGTCGCGCGTCACCTCGCCTGCCGACTTGTCCTCGCGGATGCCGAGATAGGCGGGATGGCGTAGATGGTCGTCGTGCGTCCACTCGCCGAAGCGCACCTGCGCGACGAGCTGCGGGTCGACCCATTGCACGTCCCCCTTGCGCACGCGCGGCATCTTCGGGGTCTCGGAAAACGGCGACGTGTCGCGATGAAGCGGGCGCAGCATCTTCAGCAGCTTGGCTATCTCGGCGTCGTTGAACCCGGTGCCGACGTTGCCGACGTAGCGCAGGCGATCGCCCTCGTTGACGCCGAGCACCAGCGAACCGAACGTTCCGGCGCGACGGCCGGCGCCGCGCGTGTATCCCGCGACGACGAACTCTTCGTTGTTCTCGGTCTTGATCTTCAGCCAGTCGCGCGTGCGCTTGCCCTGCTTGTAGGTGCTGGCGATGCGCTTGGCGATGATTCCCTCGAGGTGCTGCTCACGGGCGACCGCAAACAGCGCGTCACCGTCGTCGAAGTCCTCCGAGTACTGCACCGTCTTCACGCGGCGGTCAAGGAGCTTCCGCAGCCGCGCCTTGCGCTCGCGCAACGGCTCGTCGACCTGCGGCGTGCCGTCCAGCTCGAGCAGGTCGAACGCGTAGAAAACGAGTGGCCCGCTTCCCTGCTGCAGCTCGGAGAAGCTCGTCCTTCCCGTCGGGTCGATGCGGCAGATCTCGCCGTCGACGACGGCGTTGGGGGTCTTCACCGCCTTCGCGACCGCCTTGGCGACCTCGGGGAACCGCCCGGTCAAGTCGTTGTCGTTGCGCGATTCGAGGCGGCACTCGCCGCCGGTGACGTAGGCGAGCGCGCGGAACCCGTCGAACTTCACCTCGTACGTCCAATCGTCGCCGTGCGGGACGTGCGTGTCGAGCGTGGCGAGCATCGGCTTGTACTTCCGGGGCTCGACGCGGGTCGCGCCGTCCTCGTCGTCGTCGCTGCGCTTGATCAGGAGCCAGTTCTGCTCCTTGCCGTCCATGTGCGCCGGCACGAGCGACCAGCGCCCGTGGAGCTTCTTGCCGTGGAGGTCGAACGTGAGCTGCCCGTTCGGCTTCTCCTCGACAAGGTCATAGGTGCCGTTGTCCCAGATCTCGACACTGCCGCCGCCGTACTGGCCCTTCGGGATCTCGCCGTGGAACTTCGCGTACTCGAGCGGATGATCCTCGACGTGCACGGCGAGCGCCTTCGCGCCCGGCTCGAGCGGCACGCCCTTCGGCACGGCCCAGGAGGCGAGCGCGCCGTCCTTCTCCAGGCGGAAGTCGTAGTGGAGGCGGCTCGCGTCGTGCCGCTGCACGACGAAGATCGGCTTCTTGCCGGTCTTCTTCGAGCCGAACGGCTCGGGCGTCTGCTTCGGATCGCGCTTCTTGCGGTACTCGCGGAGGCTCACCTGAGGTTTGATGCTAGGAAGCTTTACGCGAAGCGGTCTTCCTGC
Organism: Gaiellaceae bacterium; assembly: GCA_045806045.1. GTDB lineage: Bacteria > Actinomycetota > Thermoleophilia > Gaiellales > Gaiellaceae > PALSA-600. Next base: position 43,479 of record JBJMKB010000054.1, read on the forward strand.
GCGAGGTGCTCGTCTTCTTCTTTGCGCTCGAGGACTTGCGCGACGAGCGCTTCTTCGTTGCGGCGACCGACTGGCGCAGTGCCTCCATCAGGTCGACGACCTCGCCGCCCTGCTCCGCCTGCGGCTCGGGCAGCGGCTCTCCCTCGGCCTTCTTCTGCAGCAGCTCGAGCAGCTCGTTGCGGTAGCGGTCGTGGTAGCGCCCGGGCTCGAACTTCGCCGCGAGATTGTCGATCAGCGTCTTCGCCATCTCGACCTCGGCCGGGCGCACCTGCGGCCGAGGCGCCTCTTCCGGCTTCCGCACCTCGTCGGCGTAGTACATCGTCTCCAGCACGAGCGTGTCGCCGGCGGGCCGGATCGCGGCGAGATGCTGCTTGTTGCGGATCACGACCTTGGCGATCCCCACTCGGTCGGTCTCCTCGAGCGCCTTCAGGAGCAGCCGGTACGGCTTCTCGGCGCCCTCCTGCGGCAAGAGGTAGTAGGCCTTGCGGAAGTAGATGGGGTCGATCTCGTCGATCGAGACGAAATCGCAGATGTCGATCGTGTGCGTCAGCTCGACGTCGAGGCGGTCGACGTCCTCGTCCGTCAGCTCGACGAACCGCCCCTTCTCGAACTCGAAGCCGCGGACGATGTCGTCGGCCGAGACCGACTCCCCGGTTTCCTTGTTGACCTTGTCGTAGCCGATCGGGTTCATGTCCCGGCGGTCGAGGAAGTGGAACCGGAGCTCCTTCGACTCGGTCGCGGAGTACATCCGGACCGGCACCGACACGAGGCCGAAGGAGATCACGCCTGACCAGATGGGGCGAGCCACGACGCCTCCTTTTTCCACACCCCTCGTCGAGACAAACAGAGGTTTTGGCGCCGGGGCGGCCGGAGAAGAACCGCTCGAGCTTCTCCACCTGACGGGGGGTTAGGCGCTCGGGGCCCGCTGCATGGCGGGCCTCGACGCGTTCAGAAGGGGTTTTGTGCCCGTTGAAAACCCTGTGGATGATGTGGAAAGGCCCTGCGCTCGTGCCACTTCACGCAAAGACGCCCATGCCCCGGAACTTCGCCCGGCGGCGGCGGCGAAGCTCCTCGCCCGGGGTGTCCTCGAGCTCCTCCAGGGACTCCACGAGCGCGGCCCTGAGGAGGGCGGCAGCCTCCCCGTGGTCGTTCTGGGCGCCGCCGTCGGGCTCGGAGACGATCCCGTCGATCACGCCCAGCTCGAGGCAGTGGAGCGCGTCGGGCTTGAAGGCCGCGGCCGCCTTCTTGGCCTCGCCCGCGTCGCGCCAGAGGATCGCGGCGCAGCCCTCGGGTGTGATCACGGAGTAGATCGCGTTCTCCTGCATCAGCACGCGGTCGGACACGGCGATCGCCACGGCCCCGCCGGAGCCGCCCTCGCCGATGATGCAGGCGATCGTCGGCACGGTGAGGCGCGCCATCTCCGCCTGCGAGCGCGCGATCGCGCCGCCCTGGCCGTGCTGCTCCGCGGCCACGCCCGGATACGCGCCGGGAGTGTCGACGAGCGAGATCACCGGGAACCCGAAGCGCTCGGCGATCTCCATCACGCGCATCGCCTTCACGTACCCCTCGGGGTAGGCCATGCCGAACTGCCGGTCGAGGCGCTCCTTCACGTCACGGCCCTTCTGATGCCCGATAAGCACGACGGTGCGGCCGTCGAGCTTGCCGAGGCCCGTGACGAGAGCGCCGTCGTCGGCGCGGCCGCGGTCGCCGTGCAGCTCGACCCAGTCCTCGATGAACCGCTCGACGTAATCCATCGTGTACGGCCGGTCGGGATGGCGCGCGAGCTCGACCGAATGCCAGATCGCCTCGTCGCTCGTGTCCGCCTTCAGCCGTTCGAGCTGCCTCTCCAAGCGCTCACTCTCGCCGTTCACGCGTACCCCGCGCAAGAGCGGCAGCCGTGAGAGCCCGCTCAGACGCTGGCGCAGGCTCGCCTCCTGGTCCCGCTCGCTCACGCGAACAGCCTCAGCAGCCTGACGATGTGCTCCCGCTGGACGGGGCGCGGGATGATCGCGTCGACGTGCCCGAAGCGAAGGTTCTGCTCGGCCAGCCCGAAGTCCTCGGGAAGCTTCTCGCGTGTCGTCTGCTGGACGACACGCGGCCCGGTGAAGGCGATCAGCGCCCCCGGCTCCGCGACGGTGACATCGCCCAGGGAGGCGAATGAGGCGAGCACGCCCGCCGTCGTCGGGTGCGCCATCACGGTGATCATCGGAATCCGCGCGTCGTGCAGGTCCTCGACCGCGCAGACCGTCTTCGGGAGCTGCATCAGCGAGAGGATTCCCTCCTGCATGCGCGCGCCCCCCGAGCTCGTGACGGAGACGAGCGGAACCCCTCGCTCGATCGCCGAGTCGCAGGCACGGGAGAACTTCTCGCCGACGGCGCTCCCCATCGAGCCGCCCATGAAGGTGAAGTCCATGACCGACAGCTCGACCGGGTACCCGTCGATCGTCGCCTGGCCGACGAGCGCCGCTTCGCCGAGGCCAGTGTTCAGCTCGGCCTCGGCCAGCCGCTCGGCGTACGGCCGCAGGTCGAAGAAGTCGAGCGGGTCCTCGGAGCGAACGTCGGCCGCCTCCTCCTGGAACGAGCCGTCGTCGGCGTACCAGTCGATCCGCGCGCGCGCTCCCATCGGGAAGTGGTGGCCGCAGTGCGAGCAAACCCACAGCGCGGCCTCCAGCTCGTCGTCCCGGTAGTGCGACCCGCATTTCGGGCAGGTGTTCGGGTGCTTCTTCTCGGCTGGTGGGGGAGCGTGCTTGTGCTCGACCTGGACGTCGATCCGGGCCTCGGACATGTCGGGAGCTTAGACCGCGGGTCCCGTGCCACCGGTTACAAGCCGAGGGCGCGACCGAGGCGCGCGACGGTCTCGCCGTCGTCAAACCCCGCGAAACCCGCTCCCCAGGGCACGGGCATCGAGGCGAGGAGCGCCTCGAGGTCGGCGTCGGCCGGGCCGTTCACCACCACGTAGACCGGCCCCTCGCCCGCGGGCTCGCCCGCCCGCACGACGGTGAGCGCCGGCTGCCGGCGAGCAAGCTCTTCGAGGACGGCGCCATGCGCCTCGATCGAGCTCGCGACGACGATCGGGCGCTGCGGCAGATTGCCGCCGATCTCCTCGAACGGCTCGACGGCAGCTGCCTCGGGCCACGGCAGCTCGAGTCGGACGTCGCCCACCCGCACGAGCCCGGCCGCGAACTCGCGCCCGCACGAATGGCACTGGTACTCCGGACCAATCGCGACCGCGGTCAGCGTGCGGCAGTCGGGGCACTTCGCCCTGAGCGCGCTCAAAGGTCGCGCTCCCAGGTGGCCGACTCGCGCAGCACACGCATGCCGGCGCGTTCATAGAGCCGCGTCGCGCCCGTCGGGTTCTCGGCATCGACGGAGAGCCGCACCCTGCGCTGCCCGCGCGCGTGCAGCGCGGCGAAAGAACGGCGGAGCAGTGCCTCTCCCACGCCGCGCCGGCGCCACGGTCGCCGCACGCCGAGCGTGCCGACCCAGCCGTAGCCCGGATCGCCTGCCCGCTCCGGGAAGTTGAGCGCGTAGCCGGCGATCTCGTCGCCCGCCCATGCAAGCAGCCAGAGCGCGGGGTCGAAGTTGCGCGAGCCGACGGTGAACTCGCGCCAGTGCTCGAACGGTTCGCGCGTGTACTCCCAGTGATCGGCGAACGCTTCGACATGCGCCTCGTACGTCGCGCGCTCATCCCCGGGGTGGCGATATGGACGGATGTCGATGCCCTCCGGGACCGTCACCTCGGCCGGCGCCTCCACGCCGAATTCGATCTCCATCGTCCACGAGCTGCGGATCGGTCGGTAGCCGCGCGCGGTGACCGTGTACTCGACGTCGTGACCGCGAACGAAGAACGTGCGCGTGCGCTTCGCGCCGAGCGCGCGCGCCTTGTTCTCGGCGTGCTCGAAGGCCTCGTCCCAGATCCCCGGAGCCGCGACGTCCACGTCGACGTGCTCGCCTTCGACCCAGAGATCGAAGTAACCGACGACACGCTCGCCGTCCTCGAGCACGAGCAGGTGCTCAGGGTTCAGCGCGTCGTTCCGGAACCACTCTTCGATCTCCCCCGCGTCCATTCGGCGCGACTCACCCCAGCTCTCGACGAACAGGCGTGCGACGTCGGCAGCGTCCTCCTTGCGCAGCTGCCTAGACCGCAACGAGCTCATCGAGCGTCTCCGGCAGCGCAAAGAGGTCAGTGAGCTCGCGCGTCGGCTGCACGGTCGCCGGTTCGCCGAGGCGGTTGATCCACACGCTGCGCAGGCCGAGCTCGTTCGCCGGCGCGATGTCGTGGAACAGCGACGCGGCCACATGCACGTGCCCCTCCGGTGGCGCATTCGTGCGCCGGAAGAACTCCTCCCAGTGCTTGTGTGCGGGCTTGTACGAGCCGATCTCCTGCGCGACGACCACCTCGTCGAACGGGACGCCGATCTGCACCTGTGACGCGGCAATGAAGTCGTCGTCGGTGTTCGAGAGGATTCCGAGCTTCCAGCCGCGCCGACGCGCCTCCTCGAGCGCGCCGTGCACCTCCGGAAACGAGCGCCAACCGGGCAGCGACTCCGCGAGGCCATGCTCCTGACCCGCGGGCGCGCCGAGGCGGCGCATCGATTCGGTCAGCACGTCGCGGTAGCTCATCGTGCCGTCGCGCTGCAGCTCGGGCTCGATCTCGTGGTAGCGCGCGAGGAGGTCGTCTGCGCGGTCGTCGCCGAACACGCGCACGAGCTCGGCGCGTACACCGCCGTCCCAGTCGATCAGCGTCCCGTAGCAGTCGAATGTCGCCCAGCGCTCCACCGAGCGCCAATGCTACGCCGCGACTTCCTCCGGCGGCCGGTACGCGAGGATCTCCCAGCCGTGCGCGTCGAGCCAGTTCTTCGAGTCGCGGTAGTTCGAGCGCCGTCGCTCGACCAGCGCCCAGAACGCAGCGCCGTGGTGATGCTCGACCAGGTGGCACACCTCGTGCACGACGACGTAGTCGAGTACGTCGTGCGGCGCCAGCACCAGCCGCCAGTTGAAGCTGAGCGCGCCCTTGCTCGAGCACGAGCCCCAGCGGCTGCGCTGGTCGCGCAGTGTGATCCGCTCATACGTGACGCCGAGCGCCGTGGCTTCGGACTGCGCGATGAGCGACACCCGTGCGCGCGCTTCGCGTCGTCCCTGATCTTCCGTCAGGCGAAGCTTGGCGAGGTCGAGGCTCGGCTGCGCGGCCTTCTCGAGCTGGCGCTCGAGCCACACGAGGTTCGCCGCGATCGCGTCGGCAATCTCGCGCTCGCTCGCGCGCGGACGCACGACGAGCTCGGGCGGAAAGCCGAAGCGCACGACGAGGCGGTGGCCTCGGACGCGCGTGGAGCGACGTATGTGCAACTCGACTGGGCGGCCACCGACGTCCACGACGCGCATGGCTGCACGGTAGGAGTCGTCTCGGACGACAACGCTTGTGCGAGGCATGCGCAACTCGTTCGCTGCGTACAGGGCTGTTTCCTACAACAGGGTCTGACCCCGATTGCAGCGGTCGGTATGAGACGCGCGCCGCGTCTCGTCGCGCGGATGCGGTCACGTGCAGGAAGAACGCGCGGGACGACTGTCGTCGCGGGACATGACCGGGGTCTGACCCCGGTCGTGTCCGCTCGGGTCATGTCGCGTGTGGAGCGTGTCCTACGCGGGCTCGTCGAAGCGGCGCACGACGATCGAGGCGTTGTGGCCGCCGAATCCGAACGAGTTCGAGACGGCCACGTTCAGGTCGGGAAGGTCGCGCGCCTCGTTCGGGACATAGTCCAGGTCGCAATCGGGATCCGGCTCGTCGTAGTTGATCGTCGGCGGCGCCTTGCGGTCGACGACCGCCTTCACCGTGAACACCGCTTCGACAGCGCCCGCGGCGCCGAAGCAGTGACCCGTCGCGCCCTTCGTCGACGATACGGCGAGCCCGTTCCTCGCGTGCTCCTCCCCGAAGGCATTCTTGATCACCTTCGTCTCGGCAGCGTCGCCGAGCGGCGTCGACGTCGCATGCGCGTTGACGTAGCCGACGTCCGCCGGATCGACATGCGCATCCTTCAACGCCATCGTCATCGCGCGTGCCGGGCTTTCGCCGGTCGGGTCGGGCTCCGTCATGTGCGCCGCGTCGGAGGAGATGCCGTAACCGATCAGCTCGGCGTAGATCTTCGCGCCGCGCGCCTTCGCACGCTCGAGCTCTTCGAGCACGAGAACGGCCGCCGCCTCACCCATCACCAATCCGTCACGCTCGTTGTCGAACGGCCGCGACGCATGCTGCGGGTCGTCGTTGCGGCGTGAGAGCGCGCGCATCGCGTCGAAGCCGGCGATGCCGACCTCGGTGATCGGCGCCTCCGTCCCACCCGCGAACATCACGTCGGCACGGCCGATCCGAATCTCGTCCATCGCGTCGCCGATCGCCATGTTCGAGGCCGCGCACGCGGTGCACTGGCTCATGAGCGGACCCTTCGTGCCGAGCTCGATCGAGACCCAGCCCGCGCCCATGTTCGGAATGATCGAGGGGATCGAGAACGGGCTGACCCGGTCGGGACCTTTCGTGAGCAGCACGTGGTAGCACTGCTGGTAGCTCTGCAAGCCGCCGATCCCGGTCGCAATCGACGCCCCGAAGCGGTCGGGCTCCTTCGCGATGTCGACCCCCGAATCGGCTTCGGCCTGACGTGCGGCCGCGAGAATCATCTGCGCGAAGCGGTCCATCCGCCGCGCCGCCTTGCGATCGATCCACGTCGTCGGATCGAAGTCCTTCAGCTCGCAGGCGAAGTGGACGTTGTAGTCGGTGTGGTCGAACGCGGTGATCGGGGCGGCGCCGCTCTCGCCGGCGATCAGGCGGCCCCACGACGACTCGACGTCGTTGCCGAGCGGGCTCACGATGCCGAGGCCCGTGATCACCACACGTCTGGTTGCGTTCCCGTTACTGCTCATCACATCCCCAAGCCGCCGTCGACGAGCAGCACCTCACCGGTGATGAAGGCTGCTGCGTCGGAGGCGAGAAAGCGTACCGCCCCGGCGATCTCCTCCGGCTCCGCGACGCGGCCGAGCGGCGTGTTCTGGATCATCGCCGCCGTCGCCTCTTCGGGCAGAACGTCGGTCAGCGCCGTCTTCACATAACCGGGCGCCACGACGTTCGCGCGGATGTTCCGCGAGCCGAGCTCGCGCGCGAGCGATTTTGTGAATCCGATGATGCCGGCCTTCGACGCGGCGTAGTTCGTCTGGCCCCAGTTGCCGTGCACGCCGACGACCGAGCTGATGTTGACGATCGAGCCGCCCCGCTTCTTCATCATCGGCCGCGTGACGGCCCGGCACGTATAGAAGACAGAGCTGAGGTTCGTCTCGATCACCGTGCGCCAGTCGTCGTCCGACATGCGCGCGAGGAGACCGTCGCGTGTCAGGCCCGCGTTGTTCACGAGCACGTCGATGTCTCCCGCCTCGCCGATCAGGCGCGCCGCTTCCTCCGGCGAGGAGACGTCGGCCTGGATCGCGCTGCCGCCGATCTCCGACGCGAGCGCCTCGGCGTCTTCGGCTCCGGAGCGGTAGCCGACGGTCACGTTGGCCCCGGCGCGCGCCAGCTCCTGCGCGATCGCGCGGCCGATGCCCTTCGACGCACCGGTGACGAGGGCGCGCTTGCCCTCGAGCGATGCGAACGCGCCGTCAGCCAAGTTCGGCGGAGGCCTCGTCGAGCGACTTCAGGTCGTTGACCGAGAAGGTTCGAACCGATCTGTCGATCCTCTTCAGTAAACCGCCGAGCACGTTGCCGGGCCCTACCTCCACGAACGTCGTCACGCCCTGGTTGATCAGCTCGCGCGCAGCCTGCGTGAACTTCACCGGCGCGGTGAGCTGCTCGATCAAGAGCTCGCGGTAGTGCTGCGCGTCCTCGACCTTCGCCGTCACGGTCGACATGAAAGCCGTCCGCCCCTCGGCCAGGTTCACCTTCTCGACCGCGGGGCGCAGCACCTCTGCGGCACGTGCGACGAGCGGAGTGTGGAATGCGCCCGAGACGCGCAGCTTGATCGCACGCCGCGCGCCCTCGCGCTCGGCCTCGACGCATGCCTCGTCGACCGACGGCGTCTCGCCGGAGATGACGAGCTGGCCGGGGCAGTTGTAGTTCGCGGGCCACACGTTCGAGATCTTCTTGCAGAGCGCCTCGACCGCTTCGTCGGCGAGACCGAGGATCGCGGCCATCGAGCCGGGATGCATGCGCGCGGCCTCGGACATCGCGATGCCGCGATCCTTGACGAGCGCGATCGCGTCCCGCGCCGAAAGCGAATGCGCGGAGCCGAGAGCTGAGAACTCACCCACCGAATGCCCGACCACGACGTCCGGGCTGATTCCACGCGCGCGCAAGGCAGCGTCCATCGCAAGCGACGTCGTGACGAGCGCCGGCTGCTGCACCCGCGTGTCCATCAGGTCCTCCACGGGCCGCTCGAAGCACAGCTCCTTGAGGTCCATGCCGGAGGCCTCGCTGCCCTCGTCGAACACCGACATTGCCTCGGGCACCGCTTCCGCGATGTCCCGCCCCATGCCGGCCTCGAACGAGCCCTGACCCGGGAACATGAAGGCGATCTTCGTCATGCAGCAGCTCCAGTCGTCTCGTGTGTCCACTCGATCAACGCGGAGCCCCACGTGAGGCCCGCGCCCATGCCCGTCAAGAGCACCAGTTTGCCCGGTTCGAGCCGGCCGTCATCGGCGGCGTCCGCGAGCGCCAGCGGAATCGACCCCGAGGACGTGTTGCCGTACCTGTCGACGTTCACCACGATCTTCTCCTGCGGGACTCCCAGCTTCTTCGCAGCGTGATCGATGATGCGGACGTTCGCCTGGTGCGGGACGTAGACGTCGATGTCGTCCACGGTCTTGTCGCACTCGTTGAGGATCGCCTCCGCCGAGCTCACCATCACCCGCGTCGCGAACTTGAAGACCTCGCGGCCGTTCATCTTCACGAACTTGTCCGGGTCCTCGAACTTCCGCGAGCCGCTCCCGGGAAGCCACAGGCTGCTGCCGCCGCCGCCGTCGGCTCCGAGCTCGAAGCCGATGAAGCCTCCGTCGTCGACCTGCTCCATCACGACCGCGCCGGCCCCGTCGCCGAACAGCACGAGCGTCGAGCGGTCCGTCCAGTCGAGGATCTTCGAGAGTACGTCGGCGCCCACGACGAGCGCGCGCTTTGCCAGCCCGGCCGCGAGCATGCCCTGGGCCTGCGCGATCGCATAGACGAATCCCGTGCAGCCGGCCGACAGGTCGTAGGCGGCCGCGTCCGGCATCCCGAGCTGGTCGGCGAGGATCGCGGCGCTCGAGGGGAACGCCATGTCGGGCGTGACCGTCGCGACGATCAGGAGGTCGATCGATGCCGGGTCGGCGCCTGCCATCTCGAGCGCGCGACGCGCTGCAGGCAGGCAGATGTCCGTCAGCGCTTCGTCGTCCGCCGCGATGCGCCGCTCCCGGATGCCGGTGCGCTCGACGATCCACTCGTCGTTCGTGTCGACGAGCGTCGAGAGCTCCTCGTTCGTCAGGATCCGGTCGGGAACGTGGCAGCCGAGGCCCGTGATCGAGACCGGCCTGCCGTTCGTGCGGCCGATCATTCTTCTTCTCCCACTGCGAAGGTGAGCGTGCCGCGGACGGCGAGCTGGCCGTCGACGGTCGCCTTCACCTTGCCGCGCCCAACCGGCCCGCGCACCGCCTCGACGACGCATTCGAGCGTCAGCACGTCGCCCGGGCGCACGATCCGCTTGAAGCGAACGTCGTCGATCCCGGCGAAGAGCGCAAGCTTGCCACGATTTTCCTCCTCGGACAGCACGGCGACCGCGCCGCACTGCGCCAGCGCCTCGACCATCTTCACGCCGGGCATGATCGGGTTGCCGGGGAAGTGTCCCGCACAGTCCTCCTCCGTCACCGTCTTGCGCGCGAGCACGCGCTCGCCGGGCTCGAGCTCGAGCACCTCGTCGATCAGCAGCATCGGATCGCGGTGTGGGAGGACCGCCTCGATCGCGGCCTTGTCGAGCAGTACGTCTCCGGCTCCGTCGAGCCTACGCGGGCGCTCGTTCACGCCGAGAGCTTCTCCCGCAGCCCATTCCGCGCGCGGTGGGCGTAGCACTTGGCGGTCCCGACCGGCAGGCCGGTCGCCTCCGAGATCTCCTCGAACGACGCGTCGAAGCCGTCCTTCAAGGCGACGACCGTCGCCTGCGCGACCGGGAGCTCTGCGAGACAACGACCGAGCTCGCGACGCGACTCCGACTCGGCGAGCGCGCGCTGCGGATCGCCGTCGCGTGCGACGCGCAGGTCCTCGTAGAGCGGCTCCGTACGCCGGTCCGTCGCCCAGCGCGCCTGCGCGACGTCCTTGCACGTGTTGACGACGAGGCGATGCAGCCAGGTGGAGAACTGAGACTGTCCACGAAACTGCCCGACCCTCCGCACGAGCTTCACGAGCGACTCCTGCGCCGCGTCGTTCGCGTCGTCGGGGTCACGGAGGATGTGGAGCGCAATCCGGTGGATCCGCTCGGAGTGGCGTGCGCACAGGGCTTCGAGTGCGAGGGGGTCTCCATCTCTGGCGCGCCGGACGAGGATCGGGTCCGAGAGCCGCTCGTAGACGAGTGGCCCGTCGGGGCGTAGGTCTCGAACGATTCGACCCGATCGGCGGGCAGGAGGTTGCACGGCCGCCCTACTCTAGAGATCCGTGACCTTCGCGCTGGCTCCGGACGTCGTCGTGCCCGCGCTACGCGGGTCGTTCGGACGCGAGTACCACTATGCGACCGAGACCGAGACGACGCAGCGCATGCTGCCGCAGGACGCCGGGCACGGCGCCGTGGCCCTCGCCGAGCACCAGACGGCCGGCCGCGGCCGGCTCGGCCGCACGTGGGTCGACTCGGCCTTGATGTTCTCGGTCGTGCTCAGGCCGCCGCCGCCGGTCTCGCGGTGGCCGGAGCTCACGCTCGTCGCCGCGGGTGCGGTGGCGGATGCAATCGGGCCCACCGCGACGATCAAGCACCCGAACGACGTGCTCGTCGGCGGACGGAAGGTCGCCGGAATCCTGGCGGAGGCGAGCGAGCGCGTCGTGCTCGGGATCGGAATCAACGTCGGCGGCGCCGCATGGCCCGGCGCCGGGTGGGTCGACCGTGACCGGCTCGAGCTGCTCGTCGACGTGCTCGAGCGGCTCGAGCGCGACTACGACTCGTGGCTCACTTACTCGGCCTAGCGGGTGATCGCGGGCGAGTAGTTGCCGGCAAGATCCTGCGCCTGCGCCGTGAGCTGCGTGACCGGGCCGCCCTGGTACGGGAACGTGAACGTTCCCTTCTGCTCGCCGAGCACGATGCGCGTCTTCTGGTTCACGAGCACCGAAACCGTCGCCGCCTCGTCGAGCCTGAACCGGAGCGTGCCCTTGTCGACGACCGTGAGCGTGGGCGGTGTGGTGTCGATGACGATCGGAACCGGTAACCGCACGTCGCCGAGCTGGTCCGTGACGGTGAGAACGGCCTGATATGCGCCGTCGAAGAGCGGGGCGCCGAACGCCGTGCCGTCCCACTCGAGCGTGTGCTCGCCGATGCCCGGGCGACCGGAGAACGGCGACCCGACGACGATCGACGACTGCTCGATGTCGAGGCGCAGCGGAACGTCCTGCGCGAGCGTGAAGGAGAAGGCCGCGACGTCGTTCACGCCGTCGCCGTTCGGTGAGATGAGGTGCGGCAGCACCTCGAGCCCCGAGAGCGTCCGGTCGACGATCACGTCGGCCGACTTCGTCGCGTGCTTCGCGCCTGCGGTCGCCGTGACGGCGAGACCGTAGCGCCCGTCGGGAAGGATGCTCGCGTCCCAGCCGAACGAGTTGTTTCCAGGGGCCCGAACCTCGTTGAGCAGCGAAAGCACCTGTGCCCCCGCGCCGTCGAAGATCGCGGCCGTGACGGTCGAGGCGACGCCGAGCGTGAAGCTGACCGTGCCGCCGCCACCCGCGCCGTCCGCGCCGGGCGTGATCGCCGACGGCGTTGCGAGGAGGTTCGTCAGCGAGAACGCCCGCTGCGGCGGCGGGCGGCCGATGCCGATCGTCCCCGTCGCCTCGAGCACGCCCGGCGCGGCGATCGACCACGTGAACAGGCCGGTACGCGCAAGCAGGGCCTCCCACGTCCAGTCGACGAGCGCGCCCTTGCCGCCGCCCGTCGCCACGACCTGGCCGAGCTGATCGGTGATCGTCACCGTCCAGGGCAACGACGACGAAAGGCGCGCCGTGAACCGCACGGGCCCTCCGAGCGCGCCTGCCACCGCCGGCGAGTAGAGCTTCGGCAGTCCGGCGGCCGCAACCCGCCTCGTGATCGTGGGGAGGATGACGTACGCGCCTGTGCCCGGGCACTCGCTCGGGCCGGTGTCGCGGTGTCCCGAGATCGCGCGGAGGGTGACGGCTCGCCCCGAGCGATACTTTGCGTTGCCGCCGGACGTGTAGACGGCAGTGGAACGCGGGTCGACATGCGCGACGTCGAGTCGCCATGCGAGCAGGCTGACGAGCGCATCCTGCTGCGCCTTCGGCGGAGTCGCGTGTGCGTAGTTGCCGATCAGCGAGACGCCGAACGTGCCGGTGTTGAAGCCTTCCGCATGCGCGCCGACGACGTTCTTGTCGATCCCGCCGCCTCGCCCTTCGTACACCGTGCCGAAACGATCGACGAGAAAGTTGTAGCCGATGTCGTTCCAGCCGTTCGCCTTTACGTGGTAGGCCTCGATGCCGCGCACGATCGCCGGGGCCTGCGCGCGTGTGTATGCGTTCGTTCCCGCCGTGTGATGGACGATCGCGAGGCGATCGGCTGCGGCGAGCAGCGGCTTGGCGCGCACGATCTCCTCGTCGGCTCCCCAACCCGCACGCGTCACGATCGCCGGCTCTCCGGCGGCGCTGACACCGCGCACGGGGTTCGTCGTCACGCGCGACCAGAGCTCGTAGGCGCGCACCGCACCTACGCCGCCGCGCGTGCGAAAGCGAAAGTCGTCGGACGCACCGGTCCAGGCGAGGTTGCCGTCGTGCCAGCGCCCCGTCCCGCCGTCGGGCGCGACGTCTGCGTCCGCCGCGACCCATGGTGCCCACCGGCCGTGGAGCCGGTGAACGCGGTACTCCACGGTCCCGCGCCCGGCCCAGTGGACGGCCAGCATGTTGAAGTGCATCGGCTTCGCGGCTGCGGCGATGGCACGGCCCGAGACCGGCACCTGCTGGACGCGCATCGCCACATCGCCGGCGCGGGCGAGCGACGGCGCGGCGAGCGCCGTGGCTGCGGCGATGACGGCAACCAGCTTCTGCATCGTAGAATTGTTCCACCGAAATGAAACGCCTGCTGATCGCGGTGTTCCTGCTCGCGCTCGCGCTTCCTGCGACCGCTGCGGCGGCGCCGCGCGTGCTCGCGATTCACTTCGACACGGATGTGAACCCGGTGACCCAGGATTGGGTGAACAACGAGCTCGGGCTCGCCCAGTCGCACGGCTACGACGCGGCCGTGATCGTGCTCGATACGCCGGGCGGCCTGGAGGAATCGATGCGCAAGATCGTGCAGCGCGAGCTGTCGCTGAAGATTCCGGTGATCGTCTACGTGGCGCCCAATGGCGCGCGCGCCGCGTCCGCCGGCGTCTGGATCTCGGAAGCCGCCGACGTGCTCGCGATGGCGCCCCAGACGAACATCGGCTCGTCCACCCCGATCAACGGGAACGGCGCGAACATCGGCAGCGACCTTCGCAGGAAGGTGGTGAACGACGCCGCGGCGTCGTTGCGCGCGCTCGCGAAGGCGCACGGCCGGAACGCGAAGTGGGTCGACCTGGCGGTGCGGAAGGCGAAGAACATCGACGCGCAGGAAGCCCTGCGCTTGCACGTGATCGACGTGATCTCGCCGTCCCTGCCGGCGTTGCTGAACACGATCGACGGCCGCGTCACCGTGCCGCGCCACCTCAGGCTGCACACGGCGAACGCCACGGTCGTGCACGTGCACCCGGGCTTCTTCACGCGATTCCTCTCCACGTTGATCGACCCGAACATCGTCGGTCTCCTCTTCCTCGCCGGCCTGGCGGGCCTCGGCTTCGAGCTCTTCCATCCAGGTGTCGTCATTCCGGGAGCCTTCGGCGCGATCTGCATGGTCTGTGCGCTCTTCGGGTTCTCCGTGCTGCCGCTCTCGTGGGCGGGGCTGATCCTGATCCTGCTCGGCGCCGCGCTGCTCGTGGTCGACGCACACGTGACGAGCCATGGGGCGCTGACGCTTTCCGGCCTGGTCGCCATTGCGATCGGTCTCGTCACGCTCTTCCACAAGGCCCCGCCGCCGTACCACACGAACGTCTGGCTGGTCGTGGCGTTCACGGCCGTCCTGGGCGGGCTGTGGGCATTCGCCGTCTCGAAGGCGATCTCCGTGCGCCGTGCCCCGGTCCGGGTCGGCCCGCAGCAGATCGTCGGCATGGAAGGAGTCGCACGTGGCGAGGGGCAGGTCTTCGTGCGCGGCGAGCTCTGGCGCGCCCGTTCCGACGCGTCGCTCCGGCCAGGGGACAAGGTCCGGGTCGCAGGGCTGGACGGCTTGACCCTCGACGTGCATAGGATCGACGCATGAGTGCCGCCCTGGTCGCCGCCGCGGTCATCGTCTTCCTGGTCATCCTGTTCGCCATCTCCGCGATCAAGGTCGCGCGGGAGTACGAGCGCGGCATCGTGTTCCGCCTCGGGCGGCTGCTTGCCGAGCCGAAGGGACCGGGGCTCTTCCTGTTGATCCCGGTGGTCGATCGGATGGTGAAGGTCGACCTGCGCACGATCACGCTCAACATTCCGCCGCAGGAAGTGATCACCAAGGACAACGTGCCGGTGCGCGTGAACGCGGTCGCGTACTTCCGGATCGTCAAGCCGGAGGACGCAATCGTCCAGGTCGAGAACTTCATGGTCGCGACGTCGCAGATCGCGCAGACGACGCTGCGGTCCGTGCTCGGTCAGCACCAGCTCGACGAGCTGCTCTCCGAGCGGGAGAAGATCAACGCGATCCTGCAGTCGATCATCGACGAACAGACGGCTCCATGGGGCATCAAGGTCTCGATCGTCGAGGTCAAGGACGTCGAGATCCCGCAGGGGATGCAGCGTGCGATGGCGCGCCAGGCGGAGGCCGAGCGCGAGCGGCGCGCGAAGGTGATCAACGCCGAGGGCGAGTACCAGGCATCCGAGCGGCTGAAGGACGCCGCCGTCGTGATCGAGGCGCACCCGATCGCGCTGCAGCTGCGCTACCTGCAGACGCTGCTCGAGCTCGGCTCTTCGCAGTCGACCACGATCGCCTTCCCGATCCCGATCGAGATGCTGAAGGCGTTCGCCGCGCACGGCGAGCAGCAGTAGCCCTGGCCGACATCCGCCACGACCCGCTGACCGGCCGCTGGGTTGCGATCGCGCCCGCGCGTGCGACGCGGCCCGGCGCGAGCGAGCCGGCAACGGACGAAACGAGCGGCTGCCCGTTCTGCGCCGGCCACGAGGCAATGACGCCTCCCGAGACGCTACGGCTCGGAGACGGGCCGACGGGTTGGGCAGTGCGGGTCGTGCCGAACCTGTATCCCGCGCTCGAGCGCCAGGAGGTCGTGATCCACGGCCCCGGGCACATACATTCGATCGGCCAGCTCGACGACGAAACGCTGGACCTCGTGGCCGAGGCATGGCAGCGGCGCGCGAGAGATGCCGGCGGCATCTGCTTCCCGCTCGTCAACGAGGGACACGACGCCGGCGCCTCCTTGCCCCATTCGCACTCGCAGCTCGCGTGGCTGCCGGCGCCTGCGCCGAACGTCGTCGCAGAGAGGGGCCTGCCCGAGCTGATCGAGGTGATCAGCCGCGACGGCGTCACGGCCGGCTGTCCCGTTGCGAGCCGTGTGCCGTACGAGGTCCTGATCGCGCCGGCCCGCGCGGAGCCCGACGGCCTGCGCAGCGACCTGCTCGCGCCCGCCCTCCGGCTCCTGGCCGAGCTCGTGCGGCGGCTGCAGCAGATCCGCGGCGAGACCGTCGTTCCGCTGAACGCGTGGCTGCACGACGGACCGCATTGGCACATCGAGCTGTTCCCGCGCACGACGCGGTTGGCCGGCCTCGAGCTGGGCGCCGGCGTGTACATCGACGCCGTCGCACCGGAGCAGGCGGCTGTCGACCTGAAGGCCTAGATGGTGTTCTGCTCGCGGAAGCGCCGCGCTGCGTCGATCGCCGCACCGAGGTTCAGGCCCTTGTCCTTGGCCTGCTTGATCAGCATCACGGTCTCAACAGCGTCCATGTCGTAGATCCGCTGCTTCTTTCCCTTGGTGGGGATCTGCGCCTTGTTCGTCCAGTAGTCGAGTTGCATCTTCGAGATGCCCGCGATGGCGCACACCTGTCCGAGGTAGAGCTCGATCTTGTTCAGGTGCTCCGCCATGTCGATCGGCTCGAGCAGGTCCACCTGCGTGCTGTAGGCCATCCGGGGGCTTCCTTTGTTCGACGGTCTCCCGACCCCTCGCTCGTTACTTCTACCACTACGGGTTGAAAAACGGAAGGGGTAGTGCCGGAAATCACACAGAAGAGTGGAGAAATGTGGCGCGGGTGGTGAGGCGCGAAATCAGGCGGCGGGCAGGGTGTCGCCCTCGGCGCCGGCCACGGGCGCGTCGTCCTCGCCCGACTCGACCACCGGCGCGAGCGAGGAGACGAGCTCGCCCTCGCGCAGCCGCATCACGATCACGCCTTGCGTCGAGCGGCCGAGCCGCTTGACGTCCTCGACCGGGATCCGGATCACCGTGCCACCGGTCGAGATCAACATCACCTGGTAGCCGTCGCGGACGACACGCGCGCCGGCCAGATGGCCACGCGCCTCGGTCAGCTGGACGGTCTTCACGCCCATCCCCCCGCGGCCCTTCTTCGGATACTCGGAGACGCGGGTGCGCTTGCCGTAGCCGTTCTCGGTCACGACCAGCAGATCGGCGTCGTCCTGGGCGATCGCGACCGAGATCACCTCGTCGTCGCCGCGCAGCCGCATACCCTGCACGCCCGACGCGTCGCGTCCCATTGCGCGCACGTCCTTTTCGCCGAAGCGGATCGCCTGGCCGAGGCGCGACACCATCAGCACGTCGTCATCGCCGGTCGAGTGGCGCGCGCCGATCAGCTCGTCGCCTTCGCGCATCTTGATCGCGATGATCCCGTCGGCCTTGAGGTTCGTGTTGTAGGCGGCGAGCTCGGTCTTCTTGACGACGCCATTCTTCGTTGCGAAGAGGAGGTACTTAGCCTCTTCGAAGTTCCGCGTCTGGATGACGGCACGCACCGTCTCGCCCTGCCGGAACGGCAGCAGGTTGACGATCGCGCGGCCCTTCGACTGGCGTGAGCCGAGCGGCAGCTCGTGCACCTTCAGCCGGTAGACCTTGCCGACGCTCGTGAAGAACAGGATGTAGTCGTGCGTCGAGGCGACGAAGAGGTGCTCGATGTAGTCCTCGTCCTTCAGGTCCATCCCCATCACGCCGATCCCTCCGCGCCGCTGCTCGCGGTACGCGGTGACCGGCAGCCGCTTGATGTAGCCGGACTGCGTGATCGCGATCACCATGTCTTCCTCCGCGATCAGGTCCTCGAGCTCGAGCTCCTCCTCGGCGGCCACGATCTCCGTGCGGCGGTCGTCGTGGCGGCCGTAGATGCCCTTCAGCTCGAGCAGCTCGTCCTTGACCAGCCCGTCGATCTTCGTCTCGTCCCCGAGCAGATCGCGTAGCTCGCCGATCCGCTCCTGAATGTCCCTGTACTCGCTCTCGACGCTCTGCCGCTCGAGCGCGGTCAGCGCGCGGAGGCGCAGCTCGAGGATCGCGAGCGCCTGACGCTCCGACAGCTCGAACCTCTCCATCAGCCCGTTCTTCGCGGCCTCGGTGTCGGCGGCGGCGCGAATCAGCGCGATCACCTGGTCGAGGTGGTCGAGCGCGATCAGGTAGCCCGAGAGGATGTGCGCGCGCGCTTCCTTCTTGCGCAGCTCGTCCTTCGACCTGCGCGTGACGATCTCGCGCTGGAAGTCGACGTAGTGGCGCAGCATCTCGAGCAGCGAGAGGGTGCGCGGGACGCCGTTGACGAGCGCGACGGTGTTGACGCCGAAGGTGGACTGCAGCGGCGTGTGCTTGAAGAGCTTGTTCAGCGCGACTTGCGGAACCGCGTCGCGCTTCAGCTCGACCTGGATGCGCATGCCCGAGCGGTCAGAGTGGTCCTGCAAGTCGGAGATCTCCGTGAGGACCTTCTCGTTCACGAGCTCGGCGATCTTCGCGATGACGCCGCTGTCGCCGCCCTTCTTCACGCCGTATGGCAGCTCGGTGACGATGATCGCGCTCTTGCCGCCGCGCAGCTCTTCGATGTGAGCGCGCGCGCGCATGACGACGCGGCCGCGGCCCGTGCGGAACGCGTCGCGAATGCCCGAGCGGCCGACGATGATCCCACCCGTCGGGAAGTCGGGGCCCTTGACGTGCTTCATCAGGTCCTCGACGCTCGCGTCGGGGTTGTCGATCAGCGTCACGATCGCGTCCGCAACTTCGCCGAGGTTGTGCGGCGGGATGTTCGTCGCCATCCCGACGGCGATGCCGGAGCTGCCGTTCACGAGCAGGTTCGGGAACCGCGCCGGCAGGACCTTCGCGATCTGCTTGGACTCGTCGTAGTTCGGCTCGAAGTCGACCGTGTCCGCGTCGAGCTCGCGCAGCATCTCCTCGGCGAGCTTCGCGAGCCGCGCCTCAGTGTTGTGGCTGACGAAACCATTCGTCAGGAACGAGTGGTCGTCGGTGTCGACGCGCAACGAGTACACGGGCTGGACGCCCGCGTCCTCGACCGAAGCGACCTCGGCGTAGTAGTAGTCACCGGTGACGAGCGGCTCGACGACCGCCTTCACCTCCTCGGAGGCAATGCGCTCGAGGATCGCCGTGCTTCCCTGCTCCCAGCGCTCGATCCGGTCGACGTTGTGGCGGCGGAGCCAGTCCTTGTCGATCCAGCGCGAGCCGCAGTCGCTGCGGATGTACGCGGCAACCCCTGGTACGTGATCGTGGCTCAGCGCAGTGCTCGCCTTCGGAATCTGGGCGAGCTCACGGTCGAGCTTTGACTGCTTGGCACCGAGGAAGCCGACGTTCCGCGCGAACAGACGTGCGTCACGGCGATTCGTGATCACGACCTTGATCTCGCCCTTCTCGTAACGGCACAGCCTGGACACGACGCCGAACTCGAGCAACAGAAGCTGCACGTCCTTCGCGAGCTGCTCGCTGCAGGTCGAGTACGAGACCTGGATGGTCTTGCGTGGCAGCAGCGACGACGAGCCGTCGCCCGTGAAGAGCGCCTGTAGGAATACGCGCTTGTACGCCTGCGATGACTGCCAAACGCGTTCCGGCACACGCTTGTTGACAGCGCGCAGCGACCGAAGGTCCGCCAGTGGGCTCTCGTCCAGCCGCTCAGTGTTCTGGACGTCGAGCTCCCAGAGCATGCTGCCGGAGGCGATCTCGCGACGCGAGATGTAGCGCTTGCCGCCGACGACGCCGTCATACGCGTCGGCAACCGCGGCGAAGAAGTCGAAGTCGACGTTGTTGAAGCCGGCACGGCGCTCGGAGACGAACCCCTCGGCCACGAACGCCCCGAGGAGCAGAGCCTCGTCGCGATCCGCGCTCGGAAGATCTACCTCGACAGGCCGTGCGGCGCGCGAGATCATTACGCGGTCCCCGGGCTCGATCTCCTCGAGCAGCTTCCACAGCGGCATCGGCACGCCGGCGAGTTCGGTGAGGCAGAGCACCGGGTGGTTGTGCGTTCCGGTCAGCTCGTAGCCCTCGCGGGTGGTCACGCGCAGCGTCGGGTGTTCGCCCGAGTGGAAGAGCTTCGACGCGTGGACCGGCCGGCCGAGGCGGTCGAGGACGTCGAGGTCTATCTCCCGCTCGCTCTCCGGGTCCATCGCCGCAGCGAGGTCGCCAATCGCAATCGTCCCACTCGACGTCGCGACCATTGCTTGAGCGCTCAAGCAGTACCTCATGGCCGCTGGTGGGTCATCGTCGATCGAGCCGAAGTTGCCCTGCCCGTCGACGAGCGGATAGCGCAGCGAGAACGGCTGCGCCATCCTCACGAGCGTGTCGTAGATCGCGGAGTCGCCGTGCGGATGGAAGTTGCCCATCACGTAGCCGACGATGTTCGCGCTCTTCACGTACGGGCGCCCCGGGCGGTTGCCGTTCGTCCACATCGAGTAGAGGACGCGGCGGTGCACGGGCTTCAGGCCGTCGCGCACGTCGGGCAGCGCGCGCGAGACGATGACCGACATCGCGTAGTCGAGGAAGCTCGAGCGCATCTCCTGCTCGAGCTCGCGCGACTCGATACGGCCCGGGCCGAGGGCTCCTGTCTCGAGCTCGCCCATCTAGACGTCCAGGAACTTGACGTTCGTCGCGTTC
>JBJMKB010000055.1:0-11965 GCA_045806045.1 Gaiellaceae bacterium
CTCGAGCTCGCCCGCACACCGCGCTAGGGCGAGCGCCTGCAGGCCCTCACTACAATCGGAGCCGTGGACGAACGGCTCCGCATAGGCGTCCTCGCCGTCCAGGGAAACTTCCGGGAGCACGCGGCGATGCTGCGCAGGCTGGGCGCGGACGTCGTCGAGGTTCGCAAGCCCGAGCAGGTCGAGAGACTCGACGGGCTCGTCATCCCCGGCGGCGAGTCCACGGCGTTCATGCGGCTGATGCGGCTCTACGGGCTCGACGAGGCGCTCCGGGATTTCGCGCAGCCGATCTTCGGGACGTGCGCCGGGATGATCGTCCTCGACCGCGACCACCTCGCGCTCGGCGACTTCCGCGTGCGCCGCAACGCGTTCGGGCGCCAGGTCGCGAGCTTCGAGACGGATCTCGACATCGGCCACGGCGACGAGCCGCTGCGTGCGGTGTTCATCCGCGCTCCATGGCTCGAGGACGTCGGCCCGGACGTCGAGGTGCTGGCCGAGGTCGACGGTCACCCGGTGCTCGCGCGCGAGGGGCGCTTCCTCGTCGCCGCGTTCCACCCGGAGCTGACCGACGACACGCGCGTGCACGAGCGTTTTCTGGACCTGGTACGGGAGGAGTCGCATGTCCGGGCATAGCAAGTGGTCGTCGATCAAGCACAAGAAGGGCGCCGCCGACGCGAAGCGCGGGAAGCTCTTCTCGAAGCTCTCGCGCGCGATCATCGTCGCGGCGAAGGAGGGCGGGGGAGACCCGACGAACAACCTCGCGCTGCAGAACGCGATCGAGAAGGCGCGGTCGTATTCGATGCCGAAGGACAACATCGACCGGGCGGTTGCGAAGGGCTCGGGCGCCGACGCGGACGCGGACGCGTTCGAGACCATCGTCTACGAGGGCTACGGACCCGAGGGCGTGGCCGTGATCGTCGAGGCGCTGACCGACAACCGCAACCGCACCGCCGCCGACGTCCGCCATCTGTTCGCGAAGCACGGCGGCAACCTCGGCGCGACGGGAGCGGTCGCTTGGCAATTCGACCGGCGCGGCGTCGTGGTCGTGCCCGCCGACGCGGTCGACGAGGAGGAGCTGCTGCTCGTCGCGGCCGACGGCGGCGCCGACGACATCTCGGAGGACGGTGACATCTTCCAGGTCACCTCGGCGCCCGAGAACCTCGCCGCCGTCCGCGAGGCGATCGAGGGAGCGGGGTTCGCCGTCGACTCGGCGGAGCTCCAGCTCGTCCCGAAGACGACGGTCGCCGTCGACGACGAGGCGAAGGCGCGCCAGGTGATGCGGCTCATCGACGCGCTCGAGGAGAACGACGACGTGCAGGACGTCTACGCGAACTTCGACATCCCGGAGCGCGTCCTGGAAGCCGTCGCGGGCTAGCCTCGCGGGCTGGTCGCCCAGACCCTCTCGCACCCGGATTCGACCGTCGGCCGTTAGGACACCGTGGCCACTCTCGACCCGGCACGCCGCACCCTTCAGGAAGGCGCCCAGGACGTGCGCGTGCGTGCGAGCACGGGCCGCGGCTGGTACGCCGTCCTGGCGCGCGCCGGGTTGGTCGCGAAGGGTGCGTCGTACGGTCTCGTCGGCGCCCTCGCGCTCGAGCTCGCCTTCAGCGGCGGCGGCAAGGCGACGAGCCGCCAGGGCGCGCTCGCGTCGCTCGCCCGGCACTCGTTCGGGAAGGTCGTCCTCGTCGCGCTCGCGTTCGGCTTCGCGGCGTACGCCCTCTGGCGCTTCATCCAGGCCTACGCAGAGCGCCCGGACCGCGACGACGGAGAGGCGAAGGTGTGGGCCAAGCGGGCCGGCTACGCCGGCCGCGGTCTCGTCTACGCCGGGCTCACCTACTCGACCGTGCGCATCCTCACGGGGGCGGGCGTGAACCAGTCGCAAAACGCGAAGGCGCACTCGTCCGCCGCGACTGTGCTGTCGTGGCCGGCGGGCACGTGGCTCGTCGGCGCGGGCGGCCTCGCGTTGATCGGCATCGCCCTGTGGAATCTCTATCGCGGCCTGACGCGGAAGTTCGAGGACAAGTGGCGCGTCAGCCGGCTCTCGCCCACCGTCCGCAAATGGGGCAGTCGCGCCGGGGTCATGGGCCACGTCGCCAGATTCGTGGTCTTCGCGCTGATCGGCGTCTTCCTCGTGAAGGCCGCGCTCGACTACAAGCCGAAGGACGCGGTCGGCCTCGACGGCGCGCTGCAGAAGCTCGCGCACGCGTCGTACGGCGGCTGGCTGCTCGGCCTCACCGCCGCCGGACTGATCGCCTACGGCGTCTACTGCCTGGTCGACGCGCGCCTGCGGGACGTCTCCGCGTAGCCCGCCGTGGACGGGCGGATCGCGGTCTGGGTCGCGACGCACCGCGTCGGCTTCCTGAACGACGTCTTCGTCGCCCTGGGGACGATCGACAAGCTCGGGCTCGTCTGGGTGGCGGCAGCGCTCGCGATCGGCTTCGGGCTGCGCGCCGGATGGCGCGCGACGATCGGGCTCGCCGCGCTCGTCGCCGCGACGACCTTTGCCGCGGACGCCGCGTCGTTTGCGGTCAAGGATCTCGTGCAGCGCGCGAGGCCGTTCGAGGCGCATCGGCAGATCCATCCGCTCTACGTCGTCCACTCGAGCTCGTTCCCGGCCGGTCACGCCGCGACGGCGTTCGCCGGCGCGATCGTCCTCTCGTACGTCGTGCCGCGCGCGGCGCCGCTGCTGCTTCTCGTGGCGGCCGCGATCGGCTTCTCGCGGGTCTACGTCGGCGTGCACTATCCGACCGACGTCTTGGGCGGTGCCGCGATCGGCCTCGCGACCGGTGCGATCGCGATCGCGGCGATCCGGCTCGCGCTGCGCCACAGAGGAACGTCCGGGGTGGCGCTTAACGTGTCGTCGTGAAGGTCCTCGGAATCGACCCAGGGACGGCTGCATGCGGATTCGGGATCGTCCACGAAAGAGACGGGCGCCTCAAGGCCACGTGCCACGGGTGGTGGCGCACGTCGCCAAGGGAGCGGTTGGAGGAGCGGCTGCTCACGATCTTCACGGGCGTTCAGGAGCTGATCGCCCGGCACGCGCCGGATGTCGTCGCGCTGGAGGAGTCGTACGTCGGCGCAGACGCCCGCATCGCACTCTCCGTCGGACAGGCACGGGGAGCCGTGCTCGTCGCCGCGTCGTCCGCCGGCGTCGCCTGCGCTGAGTACGCGCCGGCGCGCGTCAAGCAGGCCGTGTGCGGCTACGGCCGCGCCGACAAGGACCAGGTCGGGAAGATGGTCAAGGCGATCCTCGGGCTCGACGAGGTGCCGGCGCCGAACCATGCAGCGGACGCCCTCGCGGTCGCGATCTGCCACGCGCTCGCGCCGCCGCTCCTGCTCGCCGTCGCTGCTCGGTAGTCTGCGCGGAGTCATGGGCATGGTGATGGTCCTTGTCCTCCGCCCGCGTGCCATCGGCACGCCCCGGCGGACGGCACCTCCTTCGCAGTAGGCGTCTCGCCGAGGCGATCGTCGCCGACGCCGGTGTGACCGCCGGCGATCTCGTCGTGGAGGTTGGTGCGGGTTCCGGGATGCTCACCGGCGCGCTGGTCCGCGCCGGAGCCCGCGTCGTCGCAGTCGAGCCTGACCGGCGCCTCGCCGCGCGCCTGCGGCGCGCGTGGCCGGAAGCGCGGGTCGTCGAGGCCGACGCCTTGCTCACGCCCTGGCCGCGCGAGCCGTTTCGCGTCGTCGCGAACCTCCCGTTCGCGCGCGCCGCGGACATCTGCCGCTCCTTGCTCTCGGACCCACTCGTCCCGTTGCGCACCGCAGACCTGGTCGTCGAGTGGGACTTCGCCGCCAAGCGGGCGCGGCTGTGGCCGAGCACCGCGCAGACGGTGCTCTGGAGCGCGTGGTACGAGCTCGCCGTCGTGCGCCGGATCGAGGCGCGCGCCTTCGCGCCTGTGCCGTCCGTGGCAGCAGGCGTGCTGCGCGCTCGGCGGCGCGAACGGCCGCTCGTCCGTCCGGAGGATGCGCCACGCTACGAGCGGTTCGTGCGCCAGGGCTTCCGCGGAAACCGAGCGAGGGAGCGGGATCCGCATGCCTGGGCTCTCGCCTGGCAGGAATCGTCCGGGCGCGCCCGTACGGTTCGCTAGGTGATTGCGCGGCTGAGAGGTCGGGTTGCGGGGCGCGCGGGCGCCGCGCTGGTCGTCGACGTGAACGGCGTCGGCTACCTCGTGCATGCCACGCCGTCGGTGCACCGCCTGGATGGCGGAGTGTCCGAAGACCATGAGATCACGGTCGAGATCCACACGGTCGTCCGCGAGGACGCGTTGCAGCTGTTCGGTTTTGCGAGCGCGGAGGAACGCGAGCTCTTCGAGCTGCTGCTCGGCGTGAACGGTGTCGGGCCCAAGGTCGCGCTCGCGATCGTTTCCGGCTCGACCCCGGCCGAGCTGCGCCGCGCGATCGTCCGCGACGACGTCAAGCGCTTCCAGGCGATCCCCGGCATCGGCCTCAAGACGGCGCAGCGCGTCGTGCTCGAGCTGAAGGAGAAGCTTGCCGCCGTCACCGAGGTGACCGCGGCGGGTGACGACCTGACTGCGCGCGACGCGTTGATGGGACTCGGCTGGTCGCTGCTGGACGCAGAGCGTGCACTTGCCGACGTGGACCTCGACCTGCCGGTCGAGGAACAGGTTCGGGCTGTCCTGCGGAGGGCGGCGTGACAGACCTCCTGGCCACTGTCGTTCACGACAGCGGCGAGGAGGAGCTCGAGCGCTCCCTCCGTCCGCGCACGCTGTCCGACTTCGTCGGCCAGGAGCGCGTGAAGGAGCAGCTCTCGATCGCACTCGAGGCCGCGAAGGCCCGCGGCGATGCGCTCGACCACGTTCTGCTCGCCGGTCCGCCGGGGCTCGGCAAGACCTCACTCGCGCAGATCGTGCGCAACGAGCTGGGCGTCGGCATCCGCCAGGTCGCCGGGCCGGCGCTCGAGCGCAAGGGCGACATCGCCGCGATCTTGACGACGCTCGAGCCGCGCGACGTCCTCTTCGTCGACGAGATCCACCGGCTGAACCGCGCGGCCGAGGAGATCCTCTATCCCGCGCTCGAGGACTTCCGCCTCGACATCATCGTCGGGCAGGGGCCTGCGGCGCGGACGCTGACGCTCGACCTGCCTCCGTTCACGCTCGTGGGGGCCACCACGCGAACAGGCTTGCTCACCACTCCTCTGCGCGACCGGTTCGGGCTCACGTTCCGGCTCGACCTGTACGACGCGGAGGAGCTCGCGCGGATCGTGCGCCGCTCGGCGAGCATCCTGCAGCTGGAGATCGAAGACGATGCGGCGGAGCTCGTCGCCGGACGCTCGCGGGGCACGCCGCGTGTCGCGAACCGCATCCTCCGCCGCGTCCGCGATGTCGCCGAGGTGCGCCACCAGGGCGCGGTGACTACCGCGATCGCGGAAGAGGCGCTCGCGCTGCTCGAGGTCGACGGGGCCGGATTGGAGCGGTTCGACCGCGAGCTGCTCCGGTGCGTCGTCGAGAAGTTCGGCGGCGGGCCTGTGGGGCTGTCAACGCTCGCCGTGTCGCTCGGCGAGGAGTCGGAGACGATCGAGGACGTGTACGAGCCGTACCTGCTCCAGCTCGGGTTCCTGCAACGGACGCCGCGTGGACGCACGATCACGGACCTCGGCCGCGCGCATCTCGGTGCAGAGGCCGGGCGCGTCACGCTCTTTTGACAGACTTTTGACCGTGTCTGCCGCCGTGCCTCGTGCCGACGCTGCAGCTGTGTCGGTCGGGGCGAGCGACCTGTTCGTGCTCCGGCGCGTCTCCGGCGAGCGCTTTGTCCACTTCGGCGGCAGTGGGAGGGGCGCCGGCTGGGCGGGGCTGATCGAGGTGACACCGGCTGACGAGGGCTCCCTCGGCCGCGCGCTCACGACGCGGCGGCCGGTGCGGATCGCGCACAGCGGGAAGGAGCTCATGTTCGGGCCGTACTACGCGCAGGCCGCAGTGTTCGTCCCGGTCACGACCGATGTCGTCGTCGTCTTCGGCGGCGAGCCGGACGGGCTCGAGGGCGCGACGGACCAGGCGCTCCAGAACGCCGCCGCGCTCGCCGCGGACGCGGTCGAGTCGGTGACCCCCGCCAAGCAGCTCGCGGACGAGCTCGAAGAGGTCGAAGCGGTGCGCGCGGTCACAGCCGTGAGGGACGAGCCCGTGGAGGAGACGATGCGTGCTCTCGCGCTCGTCGCGGCCGAAGCGCTCTCGTGCGAGGTCGCCGCCGTGCTCCTTCACAGCGGCAAGCGCATCGAGCTCGTCAGCCGCGGCTGGGAGCTCCACGCGAGCGCCGAGCAGATCGTGCAGGCGCTGCAGTCGGTGGTCGACCAGGGCCGGTTCCCGTACTGCGTGCAGGACGCGAGCGTCGTACCGCTTCCGTCGCCCCTCGACCGCGCGCATGGTATCCGCTCCTACTACCTGCTCGAGCTGAGCGGCCTCGCGAGCGGCGTGCTCTTCCTTGCGCATACCGACGCGGCGCCTCGCGGCTTCACGCTCCTATGCCGGCGGCTCGGACTGCGCGTCGCCGACGTGATGTCGGCGCAGCTGGGCGTCTCGCTCACGCAGGAGTGGTGCTCTCGAGAGGCCGCTCGGCTTCAGGCCGAGTTCGGGAAGCTCGAGACCTGATCCAGCGCAGCGCGAGCGGCGCGGTCAGCAGTGCCATCACGTCGAACCACACGTAGCCGGCGGCCACGCCGCTCGGCGGGTTGCCGTCGCGGAT
This sequence comes from Gaiellaceae bacterium, assembly GCA_045806045.1. GTDB lineage: Bacteria > Actinomycetota > Thermoleophilia > Gaiellales > Gaiellaceae > PALSA-600. The sequence goes on from JBJMKB010000055.1 coordinate 6,694, forward strand.
GCCGGAGCCCGGCAGCTCCGTTGCCCACCGCCACGTCCCGATCGCCGTGCCGTACAGCTCCAGCGCCGCGACGACGAGGAAGACGCCCGCGTAGATCGCGCGGTTGCGCCCGCGCCAGAGGAAGAGGAGGAGCACCGGCACGCCGATCGCGCCCGCGACGTCGCGTTGTGCAAGCACGGTCAGGCCCAGCAAGGCCCACGTCGTCGCCGCGAGCGCAGCCACGGCAACGAGCGCACGCGCGTGCGGGCGCGCGAATGTCGCGACAGCGAGACCGGCCAGGTAGACGAGCCCGTGAGCAGGCGGGACGAAGAACGGCAGGTTGTGCAGCCGGTAGGAGTAGACGCCCCAGATCAACGAGCCGGTGACCTCGCCGACGGTCGCGAACGCGACGACGCCGAGCGCCTGCGCGCGCCGCTCGGCCGGCACCTGCGTCAGCGCGACCAGCAGCACGGCCCAGGTCAGCGCGCCGAGCGCGAGCTGCTCGGGGTACGTCGCAGAGCGGTCGAGCGCGAGCAACGCCGCCAGGTAGGCGGCGAGGATCAGGGCCGAAACTGCAGCTCGTGCCACGACGGCACCGGTGCGAGCTCGAGCAACGGCCGTCCGCCGCCGCCGGGATGTTGGTAGGCGAACTCGGCGTCGCCGTCGTCCCAGACGACCTCGAGCGCCCCTCGCTTGACCTGGTGGTCGAGCCACGCGCCGCGGAAGATCAGCTTGCGCAGCCAGTAGACGAGCGACTCGCCGTCGACGAGCGACACCCGCTCCCAGTTGCGGACGAGGTACCTGCCGAGGCGCGATGCCGGCTCGTCGATCACGCCCTGTGCGGCGAGCGCGACGAGATCGTCGATCTCCTCCTCGTCCAGCTCCGGCGTCACGACCACCCCGAGCTTCACGGCCGCGGCGACGACGCGGCCCTCGAAGTCGTTCGCGCCGAACGAGAAGCGGTAGCCGAGGAACTCGACGATGTAGTCGTTCCCCGAGCTGTAGTTGGCGTCGGGGCCAGGCTGCGCTTCAGGCACGATCTCATGGTAGTGAACGTTCTTGCCGCCACCAGCTGGGAGCACCTCGTCATCTGGCTGCCCGCCGCCATCGTCGGCGCGGGGCTCGTCGCGGGCGTCTTCATCCTCCTCGGTCGCGCGTTCGCGGCGACCGTGCGCGAGTCCGGCCATCCGCGCCTGATCCTCGGCGGGCTCGCGGCGCTCGTCTGCGCTGTCGTGCTCCTGACGTATCTCGGCGTCGAGCTGCCTAGAGAATGACGACCGGCACTCCGAGGCGGACGTGCTCGAAGAGCCACTCCGCGTCGGGGACCTCCATGCGGATGCAGCCGTGCGAGACGCTGTAGCCGATCGACGACGGCGCGTTCGTCCCGTGAATCCCGACGCCGGCGGCGTCGAGCCCCATCCAGCGCGTGCCGAGCGGGTTGTTCGGCCCGGGCGGGATCGGCTGGAGACCCCGCGCCCAGGGGGAGCTCGGCGGCCGCCACCACGGGTTGCGCTGCAGGTCGACGATGTGCCAGACGCCTGCGGGCGTCGGATAGACCGTCTGGCCCGTCGCGACGCGGAACGTGCGCACGAGGTGTCGACCGTCGTAGAGCTTGAGCGTGTTCGCCCCGCGCGTGATCACGATCGCGGGGCCGAAGTTCACGACCGTGCGGTGTGGCGACACGGGCTTCGTCATCAGCTCGAGCGGCGTCCGCGTGCCGTCGCGGATCACTTCGACGAGGGCCGCGCGCATCGTCTTGCGGTCGACCGCGCGCCCGAGCTTCGCCGTGGCGAACACGGGACCGGCGGCGGTCGCGCCCGTTACCGTCGCGTCGACGGCGGCGCGGTCGTAGAGGTGCCCGAGCCGCGCGACGAGCTTGTCGATCTTCTCCGTCGAGTAGGTGACGGGGACAGCGATCCGGCTCCGCGGAGTCGCCGACAGGGCCGAACCGACCCCGGCGTCGATGCCGGCGGACGTCCCGACCTGCGCCGGTCCGATGCGGAGCGTCTTGGCGTTGAAGACGATGCGTATGGGGCGCGCGAACGCCGCCTCGATCCGGGCGCGTGCGGGCTCCGCGCTGAGGCCCCCGACGCGGATGCCGCCGACCGAGACGCCGGGCGGGATAAGGCGCGTGGGAGTCGCCGCCGGGGTGGCGGCGCAGGCGAGGCCTGCTGCGAGCACGAACGAACCGAGCGTTCTCAGCACGGGAGCGCAATTCAAGCAGGTTCCAGGTCTTTTTGGGGGAATCCGTCCGACGCGCTCCGTACGGTGCGGAGCCCCCATGGCGTCCGGTACCTGGCAGCTCGAACCCTGTGCTCACGCGGACGTTCGTGCGCTCGCGGCCGCCCTCGAGGTCGACGAGGTGACTGCCGGCGTGCTCGTGCGCCGCGGCCACGGCACGCCCGAGGACGCGCGAAGCTTTCTCGAGGGCGCGCTGCCGGGTCACGACCCCTTCGCGCTCGGCGACATGCGCGAAGCCGTCGAGGCGATCACGGCGGCCGTCGAGGCAGGCGCCCGAATCTGCGTGCACGGCGACTACGACGCGGACGGCATCTGCGCGACCGCGCTCGCGGTGCTGCTCTTCCGCGAGCTGTGTAGCGAGAAGCAAAGCAGCGCGACCGTCGCGTGGCACCTACCGTCTCGCTTCGAGGAAGGCTACGGCCTGAACGCCGACACGCTGACGCGCCTCGCGGACGAGGGCTACGAGCTCGTGGTCACCGTCGACTGCGGGATCACCGCGGTCGCCGAGGTCGAGCACGCACGCAGGCTCGGTCTCGAGGTCGTCGTCACCGACCACCACCGCTCGGCCGAGACGTTCCCCGCGTGTCCGGTCGTCGCACCGCTCAAGGGCGATTACCCGTTCAGCGGGCTGTGCGGCACCGGCGTCGTGTGGAAGCTCGCGCAGGCGCTCCTCGGCGAGGATCACCCGTTCCTCGAGCGGCACCTCGACGTCGTGGCGCTCGCCACCGTCGCCGACGTCGTCCCGCTCGTCGACGAGAACCGCGCCCTCGCGCTCGTCGGGCTGCGCCGCCTCGCGCAGACGCAGAAGCCCGGTTTGCGCGCGCTGATGCGCGTCGGGCACGTCGATCCCGCGGCGGTCGACGAGTCGTCCGTCGGCTTCCGGCTCGCGCCGCGCATCAACGCGTCGGGCCGTCTCTGCCGCCCGGAGGCCGCGCTGCAGCTCCTGCTCACCGAGGACGACCGCGACGCGATGCACTACGCCGAGGAGCTCGAGACATTGAACCGCGAGCGGCAGGGCGTCGAGGAAAGGATCCTGCGCGAGGCGATCGACCAGGTCGAGGCGTGGCCCGAGTCGCGCCGTCGCCGCCGTGGCTACGTCGTCGCCGGTGAGGGCTGGCACGAGGGCGTGATCGGCATCGTCGCGTCGCGGCTCGTGGAGCGCTACAACCGGCCCGTCGTGATGATCGCCGGCGGCGACGGCGACTGGAAGGGCTCCGGGCGGTCGGTCTCGGCATTCGACCTCCATGCCGGTCTCGGCGCCTGCTCGTCGCACCTGCTGCGCTTCGGCGGCCACCGTGCCGCGGCGGGCCTCACGATCGCGCGCGAGCAGGTCGAGACGTTCGCCGCCGCGTTCGCCGCGCACGCGGACGCTGCGCTCTCCGACGACGACCTGCGCCCCGTGACGCGCGTCGACGCGATCGTCCCCGGCGCGAAGCTGAACCTCCAGCTGTGCGCGGAGCTCGGCAGGCTCGCGCCGTTCGGGCTCGGCAATCCGGGCGTGACGCTGCTCGTCGACGGCTGCGAGATCGTCGAGCCGTCGACCGTCGGCGACGGCAAGCACCTGCGCTTCCGCGTGCGCCACCGCGGTCGCGATTCGGGGCAGGCGATCGCCTTCGGCCTCGGCTCGCAGCTCGACCGCTTCCGCCGCGACTCGCGGTACGACCTCGCCTTCCGGCTGCAGGAGAACCGGTGGAACGGCACTGTCGCCGCGCAGCTAGTCGTGCGGCGCGTGTTCGACGCGGCCGACGGTTTCGACGAGCTCCGCGCGTGGCTCGCAGGTCAGTGGAAGGCGGGGGAGGACGCGTGGACGCCGGAGGCGCGCGCGATCTTCGCGGAGCTCGAGCTCGCCGGCGGCCTCGTGCAGCCGAAGACACAGCGGAGCCTGCTCGAGTCTCGGACGTTCAGGTCGTTGCTCGAAGCGAGACCCGCGCTCGCCGCCGCGGCCTAGGCCGCGCTGCGGCAGCGTCGAGCTCGCGGAGCATCTTCGCGATCCGCACGAGCTTCTTCGACTGTCGACGGCGCCTGAACATCGGGCTCACGGAGGTTCATCGGCAGAACGTCGTTTCCTCCTGAGGGGGTACGAGGAGCGGCGAACCTCAGGGGTACACTGGGTTCGTGGCAGTCCTCGAACGACATCAAGATCTCGTCGACGAGCTGCTCGCCGAGGTCGAGGCTTACAAGCCGGACGTCGACCGGGATCTTCTCACCCGGGCATTCGACTACGCCGCAGAGGCCCACGCGGGGCAGGTTCGCCAGTCGGGCCAGGAATTCATCTACCACCCGTGGGGCGCGGCGAAGATCCTCGCGAGCCTCCAGCTCGACGAGGCCACGCTCGCGGCGGCGCTGCTCCACGACGTCGTCGAGGACACGGCGACGGAGATCGACGAGCTACGTGCCGAGTTCGGCGACGAGATCGCGACGCTCGTCGAGGGCGTCACGAAGTTGACGCGCGTCCAGTTCCAGAGTCGCGAGCATGCGGAGGCGGAGAATTACCGCAAGCTGATCGTCGCGATGGCCGAGGACCTGCGCGTCATCCTGATCAAGCTGGCCGACCGGCTGCACAACCTGCGCACGATCGAGTACCTCGGCAAGCAGAAGCAGCTGCAGAAGGCGCGGGAGACGCTCGAGGTCTATGCGCCGCTCGCTCATCGCCTCGGCATCCACGCGCTCAAGTGGGAGCTCGAGGATCTGGCGTTCCAGACGCTGCATCCGCGCAAGTACGAGGAGATCAAGCAGATGGTCTCGGAACGGCGCACCGATCGCGAGGAGCACGTGCGCGAGGCGGCGATGGTGCTGCAGAAGGAGCTCGACAAGGTCGACATCCCGGCCGAGATCTCGGGCCGCGCGAAGCACTTCTTCTCGATCTACGACAAGATGGCGAAGAAGGGCCGCGAGTTCAACGAGATCTACGACCTGACGGCGATGCGCGTCATCGTCGAGCGCACGGCCGACGAAGGGACGCGCGACTGTTACGGCGCCCTCGGTCTGATCCATTCGCTGTGGAAGCCGATGCCCGGCCGGTTCAAGGATTACGTCGCGATGCCGAAGGTGA
>JBJMKB010000056.1:0-78986 GCA_045806045.1 Gaiellaceae bacterium
GATCGTCCGGAGCTTCGCGGCGCTCAGTACCCCGTTCGGGATCTTCACGCGGAGCATGAACGTCCCGATCTTCGGCTTGTCGTGGTACAGGCCCCACCACTGGAGGCGGACGATGTCCTCCTCCGGCAGCGCCTCGTAGCCACCTGCGATCAGCGCCGGCAGCTCCTCGCGGATGCCGAGCGGGGCCTTGTCCTGCTTGATCCGTTCGACCGTATTCCGCTCGAGAACGGTCTCCCACGTGGGCGTCGGCGCCATCCGTCGAGGCTACGGGAAGTCACTATATTTAGGAAAGTGGGTTGTTCGGTTACCCGCGCGGGCGCAGGCCGTCGAGCGCGACGCCGAGGATCCGCTCTACGTCCTCGGGCTCTGCCATCGGGATGAAGGCGATACCGCCGACCATCCGCGCGACATCCATGAAGGTGACGTCCGGCCGCACATCGGCCGCGTCCTGTGCCCGGCGCAGCAGCGCCTCTCCCGTCGCCCCGATCGCGGTCTTGCAGCTCTGGAATACCTCGGCGTCCTTGCCGATGTACGGCAGGAGCTCGTCGAATAGCGCGCGCTTCGTGGCCGCGAAGCCCGCGTAGCGGCGCAGCCACGCGGTCAGCGCGTCCCACGGCTCCAGGCCGGCGAAGTCGTCGGCCGAACGACAGATCTGCTCGACCTCGCCGGTATACACAGCCTCGAGCAGGTCGGGCCGCGTCGGGAAGTGCCGGTAGAGCGTCCCGATGCCGACCCCGGCGCGGCGCGCGATGTCCTCGAGCGACGTCTCGGCACCCCGCTCCGCGAACGCGTCCCGAGCCGCCGCCACGAGCTTCTGCTGGTTCCGGAGCGCGTCGGCCCGCTTGGGACGAGGGTCTGTGTGGGTCTCTGCCGGGTTCATTTGCGAAACGGAGGCTACCTCCGGTATGGTGGATGAAGAAGTGGAGGATGCCTCCAGTTAGATCTGGAGGATGCCTCCAGTTTACCCCAAGCGCCGCACTCGACAAAGGAGCCCGACCCGCCTCATGCCTCGCTTCATCTCCCAGCCGCGCACCTCCCCCCGCTCGGCGGTCGTCCTGACGATCGTCCTCGCCTGCCAGCTGATGCTCGTCCTCGACCTCTCGATCGTCATCACGGCCCTGCCCAAGATCCAGAGCACGCTCGGCTTCTCGTCCGCCGGCCTCTCCTGGGTGCAGAACGCGTACACGCTCGCCTTCGGGGGCTTGCTCCTTCTCGGTGCACGCGCCGGGGACATCCTCGGCCGCCGGCGGATGTTCGTCGTCGGCATCGGCCTCTTCACCATCGCTTCGTTCGCCGCCGGGATCGCACAGACCGCGAACTGGCTGCTCGTCGCGCGCGTCGCCCAGGGCGTCGGCGCAGCGATCGCAGCGCCTTCGACGCTGGCGCTCCTCACGACGAGCTTCCGCGAAGGCCCGGAGCGCACGCGCGCGATCGCGTACTACGGCGCCGTCGCGGGCGGCGGCGGCAGTGTCGGGCTCGTGCTCGGCGGGATCCTCACCGACCTCGTCTCGTGGCGTGCCGGCATGTTCATCAACGTTCCGCTGGGTGCTGCGCTGATCTGGGCGGCGCCGCGCTACCTGCCGGAGACGCCACGCAACCCGGGCCGCTTCGACCTGATGGGCGCGCTCACGTCAACGCTCGGAATGACCTCGCTCGTGTACGGCTTCGTGCGCGCGGCGGATGCAGGCTGGACGGAGCGCGGCACGGTCGCGGCATTCTCCGCCGGCATCGCCCTGCTCGTCGGCTTCGTGCTCAGCGAGCGTCGCGCGGCGCAGCCGATCACGCCGCTGCGCCTGTTCGCGAGCCGCGAGCGCGCCGGCGCGCTCGCCGCACGCGTCCTCTTCGTCGGTGCGTTGTACAGCGCGTTCTTCTTCGTCTCGCAGTACCTGCAAGGCGTCAGTCATTTCGGGCCGCTCGCGGCCGGGTTCGCGTTCCTGCCGATGACGCTCGTCGTGTTCTCGATGGTGTTCGTCGTGCCGACGCTGGTACAGCGTCTCGGGACGGCGCGCGTCCTCATGCTCGGCACTGCGGCCGCTGCGATCGGGATGGCGTGGCTCAGCCGGCTCGGGCCGGACACCCCGTACCTCACCGGGATCGCGCTGCCGATGATCGTGCTCGGCTTCGGCGCGGGCACCGCGATCACTCCGCTGACGAGCGCAGGCGTGTCGGGTGTCGCGCCCGAGGACGCAGGCGCCGCGTCCGGGCTCGTCAACGTCGCGCACCAGCTGGGCGGCTCACTCGGCGTCGGCATCCTGATCACGGTGTTCGCCGCCGCGACGCCGAACGATACGTCGGCGAGCCTCGCGCACGGCGTCAGCGCGGTGCTGACGGGCGGCGCGGTGATGCTCGGGCTTGCGCTGCTGATCGCGCTGATCGTCGTGCGGCGGCCGGCACCCGCGCCCGCCCCGGTGATCACGCTCGAGGAGGCGCTCGCCGAGGAGCGCCTCGCCGCTTAAGTGGTCAGGGCTTTGCCGACACGACGCCGCCGAACGGCTCCCAGTGACCCTTGTGCCAGCGCTGCAACTGGACGCTCGAGATCGGGAACCGCGACGTCGGCGTCGTGTGCACCTTCACGCCGGGAACGAGGAACGGGTTGTTCGCCTCGTTCATGTGCGTAACGGCGTTCATCAGTCCCTTTCGCGTCGGGTTCTTGCCGCTCGCCTTCAGCGCATCCACCATCGAGAACGCCTCCGCCATGCCTGCGACGAGGAAGCCGTCGGACGCGCTGCCGCCCGGCACGTACTTCTTGACGATCTTCGTCGCCAGCACCACGCCCGCGTCGCCCTTGAACTTCGGGGTCGCGGGATCCTTGCCCCACAGAATCGAGATCGCGCCCTCCGCCGTCGACTGCGGATCGAGGACCATGATCGACGACGCGGACGCGACGTCGTTCACGTAGATCTGCGGCTTCCAGCCGAGCTTGTTCGCATAGACGAAAGCCTGGATCGCGAACTTACCGAAGGCGAAGACGCAGAGCGTGTTCGCGCCGCTCGCCTTCAGCTGCGCGACCTGCGACTGGATGTCGGAGGACGTCGGGTCGTAACCGACCGTCTGCACGATCGTCGTGCGCGCCTTGGCGCCGAGCCCCCTGCGGAAGCCTGCGAGCAGATCCTTGCCGTAGTCGTCGCTCTGGTAGAGGACCGCGACCTTCGCCTTCTTCGCATTCGTGACGAGGATGTGCTTTGCGTAGAGCTTCCCCTCCTCCGCGTAGGGCGGGAGGTAGCCGATCGTCCACGGGTACTTCGCGTAGTCACGCCCGAACGTCGTTGCGCCTGACGCCGAGAACACCGTCGGAACGCCTGCCGCGTTCGCGAAGTCGCGAACCGCGAGGTTGCCGTTCGTGCCGACGACGGAGAATAGTGCGAAGACGTTGTCCTGCTGGATGAGCTGGCGCACGTTCTGCACCGTGCGGGCCGGGTCGTAGGCGTCGTCGAGGAACTTGAAGTCGATCTTGCGCCCGTTGACGCCGCCGCGCGCGTTGACGTACTTGAAGTACGCGTCGGCGCCCTTCAGCACGCCCGCGGCCGCGGCCGCCTCGCCGGTCAGCGGGCCGCTCGAACCGAGCGTGATCGTCGACGACGACACGCCGGGCGTGCTGCCGCCGAGCGTGAGAGCGCCGACTGCGAGAGCGATCAGGAGCTTCATGGCCGCGAGAGTACCCGCGCCGCCCGCAGCACCAGCGGGAGGACCAGCATCAGCCCGACAAGCACGGCGCCGTAGAAGAACGTCGTCGGCCCCGCCTGCTTCGTGTCGACGTGGAGGACCACCCGGACGATGTCCGGCAGGAACTGGATCAGCAGCGCCCCGAGCACTGCACCCCAAATCGAGCCGAAGAATCCGACGACGGCACCGACCAGCAGATACAGCGAGAGCTGGACCGGGAACGTGTCCGGTGACACGTACGCGATGTTGATCGCGTACAGCGCGCCCGCGACGCCGGCGTACGCGGCGGACACGCCGAAGGCGAGCACCTTGTACTTCGCGCGGTTCACGCCGGATGCCGTCGCGGCGAGCTCGCTGTCGCGCACCGCTCGCAGCGACCGGCCGAAGCGCGACCCGAGGAGCCACCACGCGACGAGGAACAGGAAGCCGGCGATCGTCCATGTGAGCGCGTACAGCCACTCGTTGTTCGTCAGCCCCCAGATGCCCGCGCCGTGGCCCGTCTGGTGCTTGCTGCCGAAGAGCGTGATCCCCGTCGAGCCGCCCGTCAGCTTGTCGAATTTCTTCGGGATCGTCGGCAAGGCGACGGCGATGCCGAACGTCGCGAGCGCAAGGTAGAAGCCCGTGAGGCGCAGAGCGGGCAGGCCGGCGAGCAGGCCGATCGCCCCCGCGACCACGCCGGCGATCGGGATCGTCCAGACGTCGCGGACGCCGTGCTGTGCCATCAGGATCGCAGTCGTGTAGCCGCCGACGGCCATGAAGGCGCCGTGACCGAGCGAGATCTGGCCGCTATGTCCGGCGAGGACGTCCAGCCCGAGGATCGCGATCACGTACGCCCCGACCGTCGCGAGCTGCACTGTGCGGAACTCCGACAGCGGGATCGGAAGCAACGCGAGCACGGCGAAGGCCGCGAGAACGAGGCCGACCTTGAGCCTCACGCCCGTCTCACCACCGCGTGGCCGAAGAGCCCCCCGCCGGCCGCAGCAGGAGCACCGTGAGGATGACGGCGAGCGCCGTCGCGAGCCGCAGCTCGCCGCCGACCCAGTGCACGTACGTGCCGGCGAGATTGAGGAGCACGCCGAGCGCGAGCCCGCCGACCACGGCTCCGAGCGGCGAGTCCATTCCCCCGAGCACGGCGGCGGCGAACGCGTACAACAACACCGTCTGCATCATGTTCGGCTCGAGGAAGAGCGACGGCGCCGCCATCACCCCGGCGACCGCGCCGAGCGCGGCCGCGAGGCCCCACCCGACCGCGAGCATCGACGCGACGCGGACGCCGACGAGCCGGGACTCGACCGGATTGACGGCCGCGGCACGCAGCCCGAGCCCGAGACGCGTGCGCGTGAACAACAGCCCGATCAGGACGACCGCGATCACGGCGACGGCGATCACGCCGAGGTCCTGCTTCGAGAACGCAACGCCGCCGACGCGGATCGGCGCCGTGGAGAACGGCCCCTGGAACTGGCGTGGCGCGCCGCCCCAGATCCACGAGTCGAGGCCGTTGATCGCGATCAGGAGGCCGATCGTGAGGATGACGACGCCGAGCAGGGGGCCGTTCTGAATCGGCCGGATGACCGCGACCTCGAGCGCCGCGCCGCCGAGGAACGACAGTACGAGCGTCGCCCCGAACGCGGGCCAGAAGGCCCACCCGTGGCTCATCAGCGTCCAGCACACGAACGCCGAGAGCGTCGCGAGCTCGCCCTGCGCAAAGTTGATCACGCCGGTCGAGCGGTGGATCAGCACGATCGCAAGCGCGAGCAGGCCGTAGATGCCGCCGCTCGCGAGCCCGCTGACGACCTGTTGCGCGAAGTTCGTCACGCTTCACCCGCGAATCTGGTTCGGCTGCGCCGAAGCAGGTTCGCTCTAATAGCCAAGGTAGGACCGCCGGACCGATTCGTTTCTCTGCAGGTCGGAGGCGCCTCCCGCCAGCACGATCCGCCCCGTCTCGAGCACAAAGGCGTGCTGTGCGTTCGCGAGCGCAATCATCGCGTTCTGCTCGACGACGACGATCGTCGTCCCGGACTCGTTGAGACGGCGAAGGACGCCGAACACCTCGCGCACGACCATCGGCGCCAGGCCGAGCGACGGTTCGTCGAGCAGGAGCACGCGCGGCTTCGCCATCATCGCCCGGCCGAGCGCGAGCATCTGCTGCTCGCCGCCCGAGAGCGTGCCGGCCTGCTGGTCGCGGCGGTCGTACAGGCGCGGGAAGAACTCGAACACACGGGCGAGATCCCGCGCCGCCACGCCGCGTTGCACCCACGCGCCCAGCCGCAGGTTGTCGAGCACCGTGAGCGTGCTGAACGTCCCCCGCCCTTCCGGCACATGCGCGACGCCGCGCCGCGCCATCGCCTCGGGCGTCCGGCGATAGAGCTTCTCGCCGTCGAGCAGCACGTCGCCGTTCGTCTTGACGGTGCCGGAGACCGCGCGCAGGGTCGTCGTCTTTCCGGCGCCGTTCGCGCCGAGGATCGCGACGAAGTCGCCCTCGGAGACGCCCAGGCTGACGCCGTGGAGCGCTTGGATCTCGCCGTACCGTGCGTCGACGTCGCGCAGCTCGAGGAGCGTCACGCGGCCGAGGCTTCTGCTCCGAGGTAGGCCTCGATCACCGCCGGGTCGCGCTGGATCTCGTCCGGCGTTCCCTCGGCGATCTTGCGTCCGAAGTCGAGCACGTGGATGCGCTCAGCGATCCCCATCACGAGCCCCATGTGATGCTCGACGAGGAGCACGGTGAGGTCGAAGTCCTCGCGCAGCGTCCGGATGAACGTGCCGAGCTCGGAGACCTCCTCGTGGTTCAAGCCGCCGGCGGGCTCGTCGAGCAGGAGCAGCTTCGGCTCAGCGACGAGCGCACGCGCGAGCTCGACGCGCTTGAGCGTTCCGAACGGCAGTCCTGCGACTGGCCGGCCTGCGACGTCGCCGATCCCGACGTAGTCGAGGACCTCCGCCGCGCGGTCGCGCACCGAGCTTGCCCGGAACGGCTTCGTCCGCGTGTGCGCACCGACCAGGACGTTGTCGAGGACGGTCATCGAGCGGAACAGCTCGACGTTCTGGAACGTTCGCGCGATCCCGCGCCTCACGATCCGGTGCGGCGGTGTGCGCAGCAACGTCCGTCCCTCGAAATCGAGCGCGCCCGAATCCGGCTTGTAGAGCCGCGTGATCACGTTGAAGAGCGTCGTCTTGCCGGCGCCGTTCGGGCCGATCAGCCCCACGATGCGGCCCTGCTCGACGTCCAGCGACACGTCGTCGATCGCGACGATCCCGCCGAAGCGGCGCGTCACGTTCCGGACGGAGAGGAGCGCCATCGCGAGGACTCTAATGCCTTCCCGCCGCATCGTCTCAGGCTCCACCGGCGTTCTATCCGGGAGGGCAGAAAGCGAGGCTGATTCGATGAATGGAATGAGCAGGGCCGTTGCGACACTGGCCGGGGCGGCGGTCGCAGGCGTTCTCCTCTGGCTGGCCGCGCACGTCGGCAGGCACACGACCGGCGGCTACTGGGCCGCGTACGGGATCGTCGCGGGAGCCGGGCTCGTGTTCGCGCTCTCGCAGGTGAGAGGGCGGCGCGGAAACCCGCCCGCGATGTTGGCGCTCGCGTTCCTGCCCGTGCTCGTCACGGCAGGCTGGGTGCTCGTCGCGGCGGAGCCGCACGGCAACTGGTTCCGCAACCACGTGCTCGCATGGTCGGCGTCGATCGGCATCCACGACGTGGTCACGTCGCTCACGGTCTGGCTCGGCGTGCTGGCGTTCGGGATCGGCTACACGTTCGGGCTGACGCTCGAGCCGGCGCCCGCCCCGGTCGAGCCGGCGGTCGTCCCGCCCACGCACGATCGCACCGCGGCCGACGAGCCGATGGCCGCCGAGCGGCGGGAGGTCATCCGCGAGGAACCGGCGGCGCGGGAAGCTCGCCCGGTTCGGTAACGGGCAGGCGGCAGGCGAAGCGCTCGCAGAGGTAGACGGCCGCGCGGCCGTCTACCTCCGTGCGCCCCGCGAGGAGAGGCACATCGTCGGCGGGGCCGAAGGCGATCACGTCGGTCGCGGCGGCGCGCTCCACCGCCGCCGCGGCGACGGGCGCGTCGCGCGCGCCGACGATCGCGAGCTCGCGATGTGGCGCGAGGTACTGGTCGAGCGCGACGAGCTGCCAGCCGACCGCCGACGGCGCGCGCGCGACGACGTCGGCGACAAGCCTCAACACCGACGCACCGCGCTGCTCGAGCTCGTCGTCGCCCCAGATGCGCGCGAGGCGCAGAAGGACGTACGCGAGCATCGCGTTGCCGCTCGGGGTCGGGTGGTCGTCGAGCTCCTTCTTACGCGCGACGAGCTGCTCGCCGTCGCGCGGCGACTGGAAGAAGCCGCCGCCCTCGTCGTCTGCGAAGAGCTCGACGGCGAGCGTCGCCAGGCGATGAGCCTCGCGCAACCAGCGCGGGTCGCCCGTCGCGACGTGCAGCTCCATCAGACCGTACGCGACGTCGGCGTAATCCTCGAGATAGCCGGTTCCCTTCGCGACGCCTTCGCGCCACGTTCGGTGCAAACGGCCCTCCGATGTCGAGAGCGGGCCGAGCAGGAACTCTGCGAGCCGCGCGGCGGGCTCGACGCGCCCGGCTTGCGAAAGGGCGGCGAGCATCAGGCCGTTCCACGAGGCGATGGCCTTGTCGTCGCGCAACGGCTTCTCGCGCTGCTCGCGTAGCTCGAAGAGCCGCGCGCGCGTCTCCTCGTCCAGCTCGCCTCTGACGACGAAGCGGCCGTCCTCGAACGGCTGCAGCAGCTCGTCGGGGGCGCCCTCGCCCGGTGCCCAGGTGAACGTCAGTCCCTCCACGCCGTTCGTGTCGGCGTCCTGCGCCGAGGCGAAGCCGCCGCCGTCGAGCGCGAGCTCGCGCACCACGTAGTCGATCGTCGCCTCGGCGATCTTGGCATAGCGCTCGTCGCCGAGCCGCTTCGCCGCGTGCGTGTACACGGATGCGAGCAGCGCGTTGTCGTAGAGCATCTTCTCGAAGTGCGGCACGAGCCAGCGCTCGTCGACCGAGTAGCGGTGGAAGCCGCCGCCGACGAGGTCGTACATGCCGCCGAGCGCCATGCTGTCGAGCGTCCTGCGCGTCATCTCCTCCTCCCCGCGCCTGAGCAGGAACTCCAGCACGAGAGCGGGCGGGAACTTCGGCGCGCGCCCCCAGCCGCCCCACTGCGGATCGAAGCCGTCGCGCAGTGACCGCTGCGCGTCCGCGAGCAGCGTGGCCGTCAGCGGCTCTCTCGACTGCTGGAGGCGAGCGCCGGCGCGGATGTGCTCCGCGAGGTTCGCGCTCGACCGCAGCACCTCGTCGCGCTGATCGCGCCACGCGTCGGAGAGCGCGACCAGCACCTGCTTAAAGCTCGGCAGCCCGTGCCGCGGCTCCGGCGGGTAGTAGGTGCCGCCGAAGAACGGCTCGCCGCCGGGCGTCAGGAAGACGGTCATCGGCCAGCCGCCCTGCCCGGAGAGCGCGACGACCGCATCCATGTAGATCGAGTCGAGGTCCGGCCGCTCCTCACGATCGACCTTGATGCTGACGAAGTGCTCGTTCATCACGCGCGCCGTGAGCGGATCCTCGAACGACTCGCGCTCCATCACGTGGCACCAGTGACAGGCGGCGTAGCCGATCGAGAGGAGGATCGGCTTGTCCTCGACGCGCGCCTGCGTCAGCGCCGCCTCGTCCCAGGGCTGCCAGTCGACGGGGTTGTGCGCGTGCTGCAGCAGGTACGGCGACGTCTCCTGGGCGAGGCGATTCATCCGCGATAGCGTAGGTGCGATGAGCGCCGGGTTAGGAAAACTGGAGCCGGCGAAAGGTTCCGCCGGATGAGGTCTCGCGTCGCCGTCGTCTTGATCGCGCTCGCCGCCGCGTCCGCCGGCACGGCAGCGACCGTCACGCCCGCACAGACACTCGCATCCGCCCTCGCTGCTGCTCGCGCACAGCATTCCGTCCACTACGTGGCCGTTCAGAGCGCGGGCAGCCGGAACGTGACGATCGCCGGCGATGCCGCCGGCGACCGCGGCATCCAGCGAGTCACGTACCGCGACAACGGCAAGGCCGGGCACGTGACGGTGATCGTCGTCGCGAACACCGCGTACGTCCGCGGCGACGCATTCACGCTCGAGCACTACATGGGCCTCCCTGCCGCAACGGCCGCCGCCGACGCCGGCAAGTGGCTTCGTCTCGCGCACACGAGCGCCGGCTTCGCGACGGTGGCCGCGAGCGTCCGGCTCGCCTCGACCGTCTCAGAGCTTGCGATGCCGAAGCCGTTGACGGCCGTCGCCGCAACGACGGTGGCCGGCCAGCAGGTGGTCGGCGTTCGGGCGAGGTTCACGGTTTCCGGACAGAAGATCACGGAGACGCTCTTCGTTCGCTCCTCCGGCACACCGCTCCCGGTCGAGCAGCTGTCGGTCACCGGCTCGATCGCCGTTCGCGTGCTCTTCAGCAGCTGGAACGAGCCCGTCCGCCTCGCGGCGCCGGCGCACTCGGTCCCTCTCAGCTAGTCGGTGGTATGCGCGGGAGGCCGCGGGCGCGTGGCCGAGACCGGCGCGGTGTGGATGTTCTACGCCGGCCAGCTCGCGGCGCGGTAGAGCGCGCCCTCGAGCCGGCGGCCGAGGAGCGACTCGAGCCAGCGCGAGATCTCGACGAGCGCGGCGATATCGATGCCGGTGCGCACGCCGTCGCGCTCGATCTGCCAGACGAGATCCTCTGTCGCGATGTTTCCCGTGGAGTTCGGCGAGAACGGGCAGCCGCCGAGCCCGCCGATCGACGCGTCGAGCACGGCGGCGCCGCCCTCGAGCGCGCCCCATGCGGAGGCATAGCCCGTGTTGCGCGTGTTGTGCAGGTGCGCGCCGACCGGCGGGCCGAGGATCGACACGCGCTCGACGAGGCGGTGCACGCGCCTCGGCGTCGCCACGCCGATCGTGTCGGCGAGGACGAGCTCGTCGGCGCCGTCGAGGCGTTCGCAGAGATCGGCGACCGCACCGGGGTCGACCTCGCCCTCGAACGGGCACCCCCACGCGCACGACACCGTCACCGTCGACGGCACGGTCGCCCCGGCGAGGATCGCGAGCACGCGCTCCACCGCCTCGTCGAGCGACGCGTTGCCGTTGCGCCGGTTGAACGTCTCCGTCGCGGCGAGCGTGCAGTTGACGCGGTCGAGGCTCGTCTGCGCGAAGCGCTCCCATCCGCGCTCATTGAGCACGAGCCCCGACAGCTCCGCGGATCCGCGCTGCACGAGTGAGACCACCTCCTCCGCGCCCCTCATCTGCGGCACGCGGTCGTCGCGCACGAACGAGGCCGCTTCGATGCGCGGGACCCCGGCCGCCGCGAGCCGGGAGACGAGCTCGGCTCGGACCTCGGGTGCGAGCGTCTCCGGCTCGTTCTGCAGGCCGTCGCGCGGGCCGACGTCGCAGATCGTGACGCGCATCTACGCGGGGGCCGGAGCCGGCACGTACTCGAACGTCTCGACCGGCCGCGCCGGAAGCAGCACGACGACGAGGCTCGTCAATGCGACGCCGAACCACTGCAGGCCGGTCAGCGTCTGGCCGAACTTGAAGTAGCCGACAAGGATCGCGCTGACCGGGAACGCGAGCTCCGCGAGCGACGCCGCGACGGCGGGCGTCCGCTTCAGGCCGTAGTAGTAGAGGCCGAGCGCGAACAGCCCCGTGACGAGCGCGAGCACCGCGATCCAGAGGCTGTCGTGCCCCGACGCGAACGCGGGCGCGCCGAGCACGAGCAGCGCGATCGCCGCTGCGGGAAGGCCGAAGACGAAGCGGAGCGTGGTCACGTGCTCGAAGCGCAGCTCGCGCGCGAGGTAGCGCCCGAGCACGGTTCCGAGCCCCCAGAGCACGGCGGCGCCGAGCGCGAAGAGCGTCGGCTTCAGACCGTGCACCGTCGGGTGGAACGGATGCCGGACGCCGATCAGCCATGCGCCGACGAGCGCCGGCGCGAGATAGAGCGCGAAGCGTGGGCGCGGACGCTCTCCCAGCACGATCGCGGCCGCGACGATCGCGACGACCGGCTGGATCTTCTGGAGCACGACCGGCGTCACGTAGTCGGTTCCCTCCACGAATGCCTGGGTGAAGAGGATGGTCGCGACCGCCGACGAGCCTGCGCCGATCACGACGGCGGCGAGAACGTAGCGCCAGCCGAGCCGGAAGACGGCAGCGAGCGCTCCCAAGACGAACGGAAGCGTGCAGAGCACGAGAACGAGATGCTCGCCGAAGACGATCGTGGCGACGGCAGTCGAGTGCGCGAGCGGCGCGCGAATGAGCGCGTCGAGCCCCCAGAGGGCCGCCGCGACGGCCACCAGGACGATCCCGGTCTGCCTGCTGCTCATCGCGTCAGCGTACTCGCGCGGGCGAGCCGCGCAGATGCGCGGCCGCCCGTCGAGCGAGTACCGGTGCGAGCTACACGGCGGCGGGTGCGGGCGGCTCGGCGCCGCCGATCGGCTCCACCGCGACGTCGCGTCGGACGCTGCCGCCGAACGCGTAGCCGACCAGGCCAAACCCGATGATCACCGCGAGCGTGCCGAGTGTGTAGAGCTCGAACTTGCCGCGCGACAGTCCCCAGCTGTCCTGGAAGTCGTACGGCACGTTGAACACCTTCTCCAGCGTGCCCGGGAAGATCGCCACCCACGTCCCGAGCGCGATCCAGCCGGTCACGAGCGCGGTGGAGATCCAGATGCCGGCCGATCCGAACGGAACGACGTAGGGCCGCGGCACGTCGGGATGTGTGTACCGGAGCTTCAGAACCGCGGGGAAGATCCACAGGTACGAGAGCAGCGTCGTCGAGATCGCCATGTAGAGGACGACCGTGAACGCCGCTGACGTCGACTGCTTCTTCAGGAGCTCGATCGCTGTGATGCAGAAGACCGACGAGGCGACGCCCGACAGCAGGTTGACGCGAACGGGTGTGCCGAACCGCCTGTTGAACACGCCGAACCACGGAAAGAACGCGCCGTCGTACGCCGCTGCGGCCTGGATCCGGTCCGAGCCGATCATCCAGACCGCGCCCGACGTGAGCAGCGTGCCGACGAAGCACAGCGTGATGATGATCAGCAGGACGTGTGCGGCGCCGCCGTACGCGCCATGGAAGGTGGTCGTGACCGCGTCGATGAATCCGCCGATGTTCGAGATCGCCTTCGGCGGCAGGACGAGCAGGATCCCGAAGATGGGTACGGCGTAGAGCAACACGCCGGCTACGCCGCTGCGCAGGACGGAGATCGGCACGTCGCGTGCGGGATTCTCCATCTCCTCGGCCGCCCCGTTCTGGAGCTCGAAGCCGACGTAGTTGAAGAGCAGCACGGGAACGAGCGCAAGGAAGATCGACCGCGTCGGCGAGAGCTTCGATGCAGAGAACCCGTGCACGCCGTGCCGAATCGCGTAGATCACGAGCGTCAGCGTGAAGAACCCGAGCACGATCACGCGGAGGAACGCGCCGACGTTCGGAATCCACTTGCCGTAGCGCAGCGAGATGATCGCCACGATGATCGAGAGCCAGATAAAGGCGAGCTTGAAGACGAAGTCGCCTGCTGTCGCGTCGCCGATCTTGAAGATGTTCGCGGTCCAGGCCGCCGTGGCGACGAACGCAAGCGAGCCACCCACCCAGAGCGGGTTCGTAATCCAGTAGAGCACCGCCGCCACGCCGCCGTGGATCCGACCGAACGCCAGCTTCACCCACTCGTACGGGCCGCCTTCCATCGTGAACGCGCTCCCCACCTCGGCCATCAGCAACATGTACGGGGCGACGAAGACGATCGCGAGCACGACGAGCCACGTGAAGCCCTCGGGGCCGTTGTTCGCGACCGTGCCGAGCGTGTCGAGCCCGACGAACGCGCAGATCGTGAAGAACACCATGTCGAACCGGCTGAGCGACTTGATCAGCTTGCTCTTCTCCGCGAGCGCGAAGGTTGTCGTTTGCTCAGCTACCGCCATCGGGCTTCCTCCTGAGGGATTAGTGGATGCGTTGCCAGGCTTCGGTGAGGACCTCACCGAGGGTTCCGACGATCTGGGAGAACTCCTCCTGCCCCGCGACGAGCGGCGGGGAGATCTGGACGACGGGATCGCCGCGGTCGTCCGCGCGGCAGATCAGCCCGTGCTCGAACAGGGCCGGCGAGAGGAACCCGCGCAGCAGCGTCTCGGACTCTTCGTCGTCGAACGTCTCGCGCGTCTCCTTGTCCTTCACGAGCTCCAGCGCCCACAGGTAGCCGGTGCCGCGGAGGTCGCCGACGATCGGCAGGTCGAGCAGCGTTTCGAGCTGCGTGCGGAAGCTCTCCTCGGTGTCGCGCACGTGCTCGACGATCTGCTCGCGCTGCATGATCTCGAGGTTCTTGAGCGCGATCGCACAGCCGACGGGGTGGCCGCCGAACGTGATCCCGTGCGTGTACATCGCCTTCTCGCTGCCGAACGCCTCGTACACCTTGTCGGCGACGAGCACGGCGCCGATGGCGGCGTAGCTCGACGAGAGCCCCTTGGCGGTCGTGATCAGGTCGGGTTGGATGTCGTACTTGATGCTCCCGAACCACTCGCCGACGCGCCCGAAGGCGGTGATCACCTCGTCGGCGCAGAGCAGGATGCCGTAGCGGTCGCAGATCTCGCGCACGCCCTGGAAGTAGCCGGCCGGCGGCGTGAACGATCCGCCCGCGTTCTGCACCGGCTCGAAGATCACCATCGCCACCGTCTCCGGCCCGGCCTGCTCGATCGCTTCCTCCAGGTCGACGAGCAGGAACTGCGTGAACTCCTCCTCGGTCTCGCCGGGCGGGCGGTGGTAGCGATTCGTGTTACGCACGTGCAGCGTGTCGGGCACGAGCGGCTCGAACGGCGCGCGCAGCTCCGGGATGCCGTTGATCGAGAGCGCGCCCATCGTCGTGCCGTGGTACGCGGTGCGCCGGGCAACCGCCTTCCACCGCCGCTCGCCGCGCGCCATGTGGTACTGCCGCGCGAGCTTCCACGCCGACTCGACCGCCTCGGAGCCGCCAGAGACGAAGAACGCCCGATTGATGTGCTCCGGCGCGAGGCGCGCAAGCTCGGACGCGAGCTCGATCGCCCGCGGGTGCGCATACGACCAGTTCGTGTAGAACGGCAGCTCGCGCATCTGCTCGAGCGCGGCGTGTCCGATCTCGTCGCCGTACGAATAGCCGATGTTCACCGAGAAGAGCCCGGCCAGCGCGTCGAGGTACTTCTTGCCCTCGTCGTCCCAGAGATAGCAATGCTCGCCGCGGACGATCACGGGCGGCTCGTAGCCGTGCATGCGCGTGAAGTGCAGCCAGAGGTGGTCGCGCGCCGCGGAACGCAGTTCGGTCGGATTCATCGCGCGAGCATACGGGGTAGTCAAGTATTCAGTCCAACCCGTAGTCGAAGATGCGCTCCGGACGGACCCTGACGATCACCCGGTCGACCGGAGTGTGGAAATCCTCGCCGCGGTACTTGCGCGACAGTTCGCTGATGTGCTCGTCGGCTCCGATCGTGTCGAGCTCCGCGCGGCCCTCGACCTCGAAGTAGCGGTAGGGGGACTCTGCGTCGAAGACGGTCACGCTGATCCGCGGGTCGCGTCGCAGGTGCCGTCCCTTCGCGCGGCTGTTCGTCGTGTTGAAGACGACGTTCTCGCCGTCCGTGTCGACCCACACGATGCTCGTCTGCGGTGCACCGTCTTCCTTCAGCGTCGCGACGGCGGCGAAGCTCTTTCCGCGCAGCAACTCGAGGTGCTTGTCCGTCAGGGTTGCCATCGCGTGACGACCTCCTCGTGGACGATGGGAGAAAAGTGGCACCTCGGCGTCGCGGGAATGTGCACGCATTCCATGTCAGGGAACGACCCAGAGGTGCCGTCGGGCATGTTCGCAGCCACGTCGGCTGCCCCTACTTGACGGTCGTCGGGATGTCCTTGATCTTGCCGCTGACGATCTGCTGCTTCACCTTCGCAACCTTCGCCGGAATGTCCTTCGGCGCCTTCGGCGAGAACTTGCCGATGCCGACGCCGTTGTCCGTCAGCCCGTAGACCGCGTCCTGCCCACCTTTGAACTTGCCGTCTTTGGCATCGCGGATCGAGTCGAAGACGGCGGTGTCGACGCGCTTCAACGCCGAGGTGAGGATCCACGGCCCGAGGTACCCCTGGTCGGCGTCGACGCCGACGCCCCACACGTTCTTCGTGTGCGCGGCGTCGAGCGCGCCGAGCCCGCAGCCGCCCGCGACCTGGAAAACGACGACGGAGCCCGACGCGATCTGGTTCAGCGCGATCTCCTTGCACTTCGCCTGGATCGAGAAGTCCTGCGAATAGCCGTTCAGCGTCTGCACGCCCGGGAACGCGGCCGTGGCGCCCGCCTGGTAGCCGGCGATGTAGCGGTCGACCGGCGGCTGCTTTTGTCCACCCACGGACGAGACAGCGTGCCCCCCGCGCGCCTTCGCCGCGAGACCTGCGGCGTAGCCCGCGAGGTAGCCCGCCTCCTGCTCCTTGAAGAGAAGGCCCTCGACGTTCTTCAAGCCGCCCTCGTCGGCATTCGAGACGTCGACGATCGCGAAGTGCGTCTTCGGGAACTGCTGCGCGACCGCCTTCATCGCCTCGATCTCCGTGAAGCCGACGCCGATCACCAGGCTGTAGCCCTGGCGCGCCAGTCCGCTCAGGTTCGGGATGTAGTCGGACGGCGACTTCGCCGTCACGACGCGCGTCTGAGCGCCGAGCTCCGACGCGGCGCGCTGCAGCCCGACGTACGCGAGGTGGTTGAAGCTGCGGTCGTTGAGGCCGCCGGTGTCGGTCGAGAGCCCGACCTTGAAGGTGCCTCCGCTCTTGACGGTGGTCGTCGGCGGCGCGACGCTCGTCGTCGGCGCCGCAGACTTCTTGGAGCCGCAGCCGGCGACGACGGCGGCGAGAGCCGCGGCGAGTGCGAGGTACGGGATCAGTCGCTTCAACGGAGCCTCCGAGGTTTTAGACTCTGGGACGAAAACCGTGGCCGATTCTACTTCGCATGCCGTCGTCGCCGTCGTCCTGCGTGCGCGCGAGGGGCGGCTCGAAGTGCTGCTCGACCGCGGCGTCCTTCCCTCTGCCCCCCTCGCGCGCGGCGAATCGCTCGAGGACACGCTCGCGCGTGCCGTCGACGTGCGCGGCCTCGCGCACGTCGAGCAGCTCGAGACGGTTGCGCAACCGGACGACGGTGTCGCGACCGCCTACCTCGGACTGGCCTCGGCGGACGCGGCGCTGGACGGCGACTGGCGCGCGGCGCGCCGCTCCGGGCTGCCGCTCGTCGCGGCCGCGCAGGCGCGACTGCGGGCGAAGCTCTCGTACACGAACGTCGGCTTTGCACTCGCGCCGCCGGCGTTCACGATCTCGGAGCTCCGCGAGATCTACGTCGCGGCGCTGGGGCACGACGTGTCGGCCACGAATCTGCAGCGCGTCCTCGTGCGGCGCGGCGTGCTCGAGCGCGTTGATGGCCGCCGGGCGCCGGGCCGCACGGGCGGGCGGCCGGCCGCGTTGTTCCGCTTCAGGTCGAGCCGCCTCGAGGTGACCGACGAGTTCGCCGCCCTCCGCCCCCCGCAGCGCTGATTGGGCACACTCGACAGGTCTCCGCGGGTCACCACCGGGGTCAGACCCGGGTCATGGCCGTTCCGGAGCACGGCGCCCAGCGGTTGAGCCAGATCCGCTCGTCCGGGTGGCGAAGGTTCGTCTTGTGGACGTGGCTCGCACGGCCACGACCGGGTCAGAGCGCGGTCATGGCCGGCCGGGACACGTCCTCGATGATCTCGCGCCAGCGGCTGAAGAGCAGCTGGTGCGTGTCGTCGACGAGCCGCAGCGTCGCGTCGGCGAGCCGCTCCTCGTAGTCGCGGCCGATCTCCGGCGGGCACACCGTGTCTCGCTCCCCCCACCACAGCGTCACCGGTGCGCGCACGTCCGCAAGGTCGACGTCCCCCGGGCGGGCGAGGTACGCGAGCTCGCGGGCGAGCCACATCCCGCCCTGGCGGAACGACTCGACGCGGCCGCGCGCGTACGCGTCGTCCGTCGCCTCGCCACCCGTCGGCGGGACAGGCAGCCGCCCCCAGCGCTCGAGCGCATGCGCGGCGTAGCGTGGAACGAGCCGCGACGCTCGCGCTGCGCGGCGCACGTCGCGGTGAACGGCGCGCATCAGCTGCGGATGCGGCATCGAGCCGACAAGGGCGACCCGTGTCACGCGCTCCGGCGCCACCGCGGCGACCGCGAGTGCGTGCGGACCGCCGGCCGACCAGCCGATGACCGCGAACCGCTCCGCGTCGACGGCAGCGAGGACGTCCACCGCGTAGGAGCGCAGCGTCCGGCCGCGCACGGCGGGGCCGCACCGCTCGACGGCGAGGAGTCGTACGCCGAGCGACGCGGCGATCGAGTCGTCGGGATGGCGCGAGAGCCTGGAGTCGCCGCCGCCGTGCAGGTAGACGACCGGGATGCCGGCCGGATCGCCGACGTCGTCGATCGTCACGGGGCGGACCGTCTCGCGCGCATAGGCTCCAACTTATGCGCATCCTCGTGCTCGGCGGAACGCAGTTCCTCGGCCGCCACGTCGTCGACGCGGCACTTCAGGGCGGCCACGAGGTCACGCTCTTCAACCGCGGTCAGACTCGCCCCGAGCTCTTCCCCGACGTCGAGAAACTGCGCGGCGACCGCGATGGCGACCTCGGCGCGCTGGAAGGCCGAAGCTTCGACGCCGTCGTCGACACGAGCGGCTACGTGCCGCGGATCGTGGAGGAGACGATCGACGCCCTCGGCGACGTCGGGCACTACACCTTCGTCTCCTCCATCTCGGTGTACGGCGAGATGCCGACTGCCCCGACCGAGGAGACGCCCGTCGTCGAGCTGAAGGAGCCGACCGAGAACTGGCGCGAGGCCTACGGCGAGCTGAAGGCGATCTGCGAGGACGTCGTGCGCACGCGCTTCCCGAACGCCTTCGTGCCGCGACCCGGCCTGATCGTCGGGCCGTGGGACCCGACCGGCCGCTTCACGTACTGGCCCGTGCGGCTCGCCGCGGGCGGCCGCGTGCTCGCACCGGCGCCGCCGGACGCCGACGCGCAGGTGATCGACGCGCGCGATCTCGCGTCGTGGATCGTCACCGCGGCGGAGACGGGTCTCGGCGGGACGTTCAACGCGACGGGACCGATCGCGCGGCGCGACGCGCTCATCGACGCGTGCCGCAGCGACGCCGTCGTCGAGCTCGTCTGGGTGGACGGTGACTTCCTCGTCGAGCACGAGGTCGGAGAGTGGATGGAGCTCCCGCTCTGGCTGCACAGTCCCGAGTACCGGGGAATGCTCTCCGTCGATACGTCGCGCGCATTCGCCGCCGGCCTCCGGACGCGGCCCGTCGCCGACAGCGCCCGCGAGACGCTCGCGTGGGCGCGCAGCGGCGACGCGCCGTCCGAGGCACCGGCCGGTCTCGACCGGTCGAAGGAGCAGGCGGTCCTTGACGCCTGGCTCTCGAAACAGTAGTTTCGAAATATCTCTTTCGAGAACACGCTCACCCTCGACGACCCGCGCGCGATGCGCGCGCTCGCCCACCCGACGCGGCTGGCGATCCTCGACCACCTGCACACGGTCGAGCAGGCAACGGCGACCGAATGTGCGGAGGCGGTCGGCGACAGCCCGTCGTCGTGCAGCTACCACCTGCGCGCGCTCGCGAAATGGGGCTTCATCGGCGAAGGGCGCGGGGGTGCGGGTCGCGAGCGGCCCTGGCGGGCCGTCGCGGAACGGATCGAGTTCGCCTCCGGCGGGATCGAAGCCGCCGTCCTCCGCGACGAGCTTGTCGCACGCCAGCAGCAGCGCGTGCGAGATGCGCTTCGCCACGAGCACGAGCTGTCCCCGCGCTGGAGGCGCGCCGCACAGACGTCGTCCGCGACGCTCGAGCTGACGCCCTCCGAACTCGAGGCGCTCGGCAAGCGGTTCGAGCAACTACTGGACGAGTACCGCGGCCGTGGCACGCGACGCGGCACCAAGCACGTCGTGGTCAGCTTCGGCGCAGCAGCCGAGTCGTGAAGCTGCTTCGCGATCGTCGCGTCGCCGCGCTGCTCGCGGCGGAGGTGGTCTCGTCCCTCGGGAACCAGATGACGTGGCTCGCGCTGCCGTGGTTCGTGCTGCGCACGAGTGGGTCGCCGCAGCGGATGACGTGGGTGATCATCGCCGAGATCCTTCCGATTGCGGTCCTCGGCTTCTGGGGTGGTGCGATCGCCGCGCGCGTCGGGACCCGGCGCACGATGCTCGTCTGCGACATCGCGCGCGCGCCGCTCCTCGCGTCGATCCCGGCGCTCCACGCAGCGGGGCTGCTCTCGTTCTCGGTGCTCCTCGTGCTCGTCGCGCTGACCGGCGTGTTCATCGCTCCGTACGTCGGCGTGCAGCGCGCGCTCGTACCGGAGCTCGTCGGCGAGCAGCAGGGCGACGTCGCCGAGGCGACCGCCTTCTTTCAGGCGGCCAACCGCCTGACGATCTTCCTCGGTCCGCCGCTGGCCGGCGTGCTGATCGGCCTGATCGGCACCGCCGCGGTCCTCTATGTCGACGCCGCGACGTACGTCGCCTCATTCGTCCTCGTGCTCGTGTTCGTGCATCCACCGGAGGTCGAGGTGCCGGCGGACAAGCGCGGCGTGTTCGCAGGTGCGCGGTTCATCTTCGGCGACCGGCTGCTTCGCATCTGGACGCCGTCGTTCACGTTCCTGGACATCGCGTGGACCCTCGTCTTCGCGTCGCTGCCGGTGCTCGTCGTGACGAAGTACGGCGCGAACCCGCGCGTGCTGGGCGTGGTCTTCGGCGCGCTCGGCGGTGGTGCGCTCGTCGGCGCCTTCCTCGCGATGCGACTCGTCCGCCGCGTCGAGCCGCTCGCGATGACGGCGGGAGCCTTCCTCTGCCAGATGGCGTCGATGTGGCTCGTCGCCCTCCCCGCTCCCTGGATGGTCGCGGCCGCGGGGATGGCGTCCGCCGGCTTCTTCATGTCGCTCGTCAAC
This sequence comes from Gaiellaceae bacterium, assembly GCA_045806045.1. Classification (GTDB taxonomy): domain Bacteria; phylum Actinomycetota; class Thermoleophilia; order Gaiellales; family Gaiellaceae; genus PALSA-600. Next base: position 20,591 of record JBJMKB010000056.1, read on the forward strand.
TCGCCGATGCAGGCGTTCGTGATGCTGCGGATCCCGCGCCATCTCCGCTCGCAGGCCCTCGCCGCGAGCGGCGTCTTCCAGAGCATCGGCGCGCCGATCGGGCTCGTCCTCGCCGGCTGGGCGCTCGGCCGCTTCGACACGCGCACCGTGCTGACGGTCGTCCTCGCGCTCCAGACGATCGCGGTGCTGTCGATCGTCGTCAGCGCCCTCGCCGAGCGATCGGCGCTCCGAGCGGCGCCGGCGTGACAGGTCGCGCCGTCCGATGCGGGTCCTAGAGTTCAGCCCGTGTTGGAACGCGACTACCTCCGCCGTGGCGCAGCCGAGTTCGTCGGCGCCTTCGCGCTGATCTTCATCGCCGCCGGTGGTGTGGCGTTCGCGCGTACCCCGACGGATCTCGCGCTCGCGAACGGCCTCGTGATCGCCGTGATGGTCTCGGCGGTCGGATTCATCTCGGGCGCGCACTTCAACCCGGCGGTGACGCTCGGCTTCCTCGTCACGAGGCGCATCGCGCCGATGCTCGCGCTCTGCTACTGGCTGGTGCAGTTCGGCGCCGCGGCGCTCGCCGCGCTGCTGCTCAAGTGGATCCTCCCGAGCGGCCCTGAGAGTGCAGGCAATCTCGGTGTCCCGACGCTCGGCTCCGGCCTTGCTTCCGGCCCCGCCGTCGTGCTCGAGGCGGTCCTGACCTTCTTCCTCGTCTTCGTGATCTTCGCGACCGCCGTCGACCCGCGCGGAACGTTCGCGCAGATCGCCGGGCTCGCGATCGGCCTCACGATCGCCTTCGACGTGCTGATGGGCTACGGGCTCACCGGCGCCGCGATGAACCCCGCCCGCGCGTTCGGCCCGCAACTCGTCGGCGAGCACTGGGCGCACTTCTGGGTCTGGTACGTCGGGCCGTTCGCCGGCGCCGTGATCGCTGCGTCGCTGTACGAGCTGCTCTACCTGCGGCCGCCGCGGCCGGTGCCCGTCGGCCCGCCGGAGACCGGCGTCGAAGAGCCCGGCGCAGGCGAAACAGCCGTCAGTTAGCTAGTTCAGCTAGGTTCCGGCCCCGATGCTCGTCGCGGCGTTGACCACCGGCCAGAAGATCGGGCTCGCCTCCGTCGGCGGCGCGTTCATCCTCTTCTCGCTCGCCTGTTCGTTCGTGCTGCCGCGACGGAATCCGAACTTCCCGGGTAGGCACGTCGGCTGGTTCGTCGTCGCGTCGATCGCATTCTTCCTCGCCATGCTCGCGGCGGTCCTCGTCTTCGGCCGGGAGAAGGAGGAGAAGGCGGGTGCGGCAGAGACGCCTCCCGCGAGGACCGTTACGGCCACCACCACCGTCGCACCGGTGTCGGCGGCCGAGATCGCCGCGGGCAAGCAGGTCTTCGCAACCGCAGGGTGCGCCGGTTGCCACACGTTGAAGGCGGCCGGTGCGACCGGATCGGTCGGTCCGAACCTCGACCAGCTCAAGCCGGACCAGCCCAGGATCGTGCACCAGGTCGAGGTCGGCGGCGGCCCGATGCCCGCGTTCAAGGGCCGGCTGACCGAGAAGCAGATCCACGACGTCGCGGCGTTCGTCTACGCATCAACGCACGCGTAGCGCCGGTACCCTGTCGCGCGATCGGAGGGGTGGCAGAGCGGTCGAATGCGGCGGTCTCGAAAACCGTTATCCGTCGTTAGGCGGATCGAGGGTTCAAATCCCTCCCCCTCCGCTCACGACGGGCCTGGACACGCGTCCGGGCCCGTAGTCTCTTTCCCGGGATGAGCGAGCTCACGTGGTGGTTCTCGCCGCACCCCGCGTGGGAGCCGGGCGAGGACTGGCCGCGGGACGTCCCGGTCGTGCGGTACGAGACCGATGACGAGGTAGCGCTCGTCGACCCGTTCCTGCCGCCGGTCGGCGAGTTCGATCCGCACGGGAAGCCCGTGCGCGTCCTTCTCACCCAGCCCGCGCACTATCGCGGGACTGCCGACTTCGTGGAGCGCTTCGGCGCGTCGGTGTGGGTACCGCCGCGTGCAGAATGGCGCAAGCGGCCGACTCCGGCAACGACGGCGGAACTCCCGCGGGGGATCGAAGCGCTTGAGCTCGCGGGCGAGCCACAGCAGGTCGTGTTCTTCGTCCGGGAGCACCGAACGCTCGTGAGCGGCGACGTCCTCAGCGGGACCGGCGGGCGCCTTCACGTATTCGTCGACGAGGCTGACCCGGACCTCCTGCTGCCGGCGCTCGAGGCGCTCGCCGAGCTGCCGATCGAGCGCGTCGTCATCCCCCACGGCGACATCGTGGAGACGGGCGGCGCAGAGCGCATCCGCGCTGCCGTTCGCGAGGCGCAGCGCGGCTAGATGGCTAAAGTGGTGCGCGCTCGGAGGGGTGTCCGAGCGGTCTAAGGAGCGCGACTGGAAATCGCGTATGTGCCGAAAGGTGCATCGAGGGTTCAAATCCCTCTCCCTCCGCTTCACCGAAAGCCCGCCGCGCGCGGGCTTTCGCGCTGCCGGGAACGGAAACTGCGCTGCGGTACGATGCGCGCGCCCGAGGAGAAGTGGCCGAGTGGCTGAAGGCGGCGCCCTGCTAAGGCGTTAGGTGGGGAAATCCCTGCCTCGAGGGTTCGAATCCCTCCTTCTCCGTCCGCCCCAGTCACCCGATCGGGTGATGTCGACGGAGTGCAGGTCGGCTTCCGTGTGCAGAGATGCGCCTGGCCGCCGCCACCTTGCTCTGCGGCATCGCGGGCGCCGTCGTCGCACTGCCGGCGTCTTTCGCGCGTCCCACGGGACACGAGGACGTCGCCGGAGCGTCGAACTCGCAGCGGACGATGCCGGAGGCGATCCTCGTCGCGACACCGCGCCGCGGCGAGCGGATCGTGCTGCGCAACCGTCCGGCCGGCCGCGCCCTCGCGGTGCTCCCGCGCCGGACGCGGTTCGGCTCGCCGGTGAAGCTCGGGGTCGCGGTCAGACGGGGCAACTGGCTCGCCGTGATCAGCGAGCAGCTCCCGAACGGCCGGCTCGGCTGGGTGCCGCGGAGCCATGTGAGCCTCCTGCGCATCTCGTGGTCGATCGACGTGTCGCTCTCGCGGCACACGATGGACGTCCGCCGCGACGGACGGCTCGTGCGCCGGATGCGGGTTGCGATCGGAGCGCCGTCCTCGCCGACGCCGCTCGGCCGCTACGTGATCACCGACCACATCGACGCTGTGAAGTACGGCAATGTGTACGGCTGCTGCATCCTCGCGCTGTCGGGGCACCAGCCGCACCCGCCGAGCTCGTTCGACCGGAAGACCGACTGGCGCCTCGCGATCCACGGCGGGGGCGGGCTCGGCTCGGCCGTCTCGGCCGGCTGCCTGCACGCGAGCGACAGCGACCTCCGGCTCCTGATGAGGCTCACGCCGCTCGGGACGCCTGTCCTCGTCGGGGCGTAGGGCGCCACGACACCGGAAGCCACAAATCACCCTTCCGGGCGATTCCCGCCACGGCCGGGCATCTGCAGGATGCGTCTGCCGGCTCCCCCCTGATGATTCCGGCGACTGACGTGACTGCGGCGATACCCGCTCCTCCCCCGAGCGGGTTTCGTCCGTTTTAGGGACGATTTCCCCGCGTCAGTCGTGGATCCGGGCGATCAGCTCTTCGCGGCGCAGCACCCTGACCCGGTGGGACGAACGGGCGAGGCGCACCTCGTAGCCCGCGTCCCGGGCGAAGAGCACCTTGTCTCCGGGCTCGACCGCGCTGACGTCCGGGCCGACGGAGGCGACGATCCCCGAGCTGACGTTCACGGCCTCGTTCACCGGCACGATCAGCCCGCTCGGAAGCTCGGACTCGTCCAGCGGCTCCACGACGAGGTAGTCGTCGAGCGGTTCGAGCGTGACGTTGGTGATCGGATGCCCATCGAGCATGCGTTCAGGATACTCGCGTTATGCGCGTGGGCCGTTACGACGTCGCGATCTCCAACCCGGACAAGGTGTTCTTCCCCGCGCGCGGGCTGACGAAGGGCGAGCTCGTCTCGTACTACCTGGGCGTCGCCGACCACGTGCTGCCGCACCTGCGCCGGCGGCCGTTCCACATGAAGCGGTTCCCGAACGGCGTCGAGGGCGAGTTCTTCCACCAGAAGCGCGTGCCGTCGAATCACCCCGAGTACGTCGACGAGGTCTTCGTGCAGTTCCCGAGCGGGCACTCCACGGTCTTCGCGATGGTCGACAACGCCGCCGCGCTCGCGTGGGTGGCGAATCTCGGGTGCATCGAGCTGCACACGTGGTCCTCGCGCGTGCCGGAGATCGAAAAGCCCGATTACCTCCTGATCGATCTCGACCCGACGAGCGACGGTCAATGGCCGTTCGTGCGCGAGATCGCCGTCGTCGTGAAGGAGGTGATGGACGAGCTCGGGCTGCGGTCGTATCCGAAGACGTCGGGGGCGACGGGGTTGCACATTCTCGCGCCGATCAAGCCGGAGCTCGAGTTCCCCGACGTGCGGCGGTTTGCGAAGGCGCTCGCCGTCGAAGTCGAGCGCCGCGTCGGCGACCAGTCGATCGCGACGACGACGTGGAAGGTCGCCGACCGCGTCGGCGTCTTCGTCGACTACGGCCAGAACGCGCGGGACCGCACGATCGCCTCCGCCTACTCGGTGCGTCCGACGCCGGACGCGCGCGTGTCGGCCCCGCTGCTCTGGGACGAGGTGCCGACGGTCGAGCCGGAGGCGTTCACGCTCGAGACGATGCCGGCCCGGATCGCGGCGATGGGAGATCCGACGAAGGGCATGTGGCAGAGACCGCCGTCGTTGAAGCCGCGGTTCGCAAAGCTCGAGCTCGACCCGCCGTGAGACCGGCCAACCTGGGTCGGCTCCGCCGAATCACTTTCCGAAAAGGTCGTCGACCGTCGGCGCGTTCGGGTCGCGCGGCGGGCGTAGCTCGCGCCACGTGCAGTCGCGGGCGTCCTTGTCGTCGCGCCAGCGGATGAACTTCGTCCCGTGGCGGAAGCGGTTGCCCTGCACCTTGTCGTAGCGCACCTCGACGACGAGCTCCGGCTTCAGCGCGGTCTCCTCCAGGTCACCTGTCCCCCACCGGTTCGGCTCGGAAAAGCGCCGATCGTTCGACTCGTCGAGCAGCGGCCGCACGCGCTCCTCGACCTCCGCACGCATCTTCGCGCCGACCGCGCAAGAGCCGACGTAGTCGAGCCCGCCGTCGTCGCGATACACCCCGAGGAGCAGGGTCGCGATCGCGCTGCGGTCTCCCTTCCAGCGCACGCCGACGACGGCACAGTCGGCCGACTTGTGCTCCTTCACCTTCACGACCGCCTCGCGGGAGCCGGGCAGGTACGGAGCGCCGAGCTTCTTCGCGATCACCCCGTCGAGGCCGAGCGACTCGAAGCGCGCGAGCCAGCCGCGCGCCTCCTCCACCGAGCGCGTCGCCGGTGAGAGGCGAAACCCGTCGAGCGCCTCGACCCGCGCCCGCCGCTCCTCCAGCGGCAGCTTCCAGACAGGCTCGCCGGCCCAGACGAGCATGTCGAAGACGACGAATTGTGCGGGGATCTCTGCCGAGAGCTTGCGGATCCGCGACTCGGCGGGATGGAGGCGCATCTGCATGGCATCGAAGTCGAGCGCCCCATCGCGCGCGATCACGATCTCCCCGTCGAGCGCCGAGCTCGGCGGCAGCAAGTCGCCGAGCGGACGCAGCTCGGGGAAGTACCGGAGCAGCGGCCGCTCGTTGCGCGACCAGAGCGCGAGCTCCTCGCCGGCGTTCTCGAGCACACCGCGAAAGCCGTCCCACTTCGGCTCGTACTGCCAGCCGTCCCCTTCCGGAAGCTCGCGCACGAGCTCGGCCTCCATCGGCGGGAACGGAATGTTTGGACCGGGCATCCGGCGGAAGCCTAGAGATGTGCCGGAGCTCGACGGGGTCTGGGACGTCAAACGAACCGGAGGCCTCCTGCCGCCGCTCGTCGGCGTGCGCAAGGAGGTGCACGGGACGCGCGGCGAGACGCTGCTCCCCGGCGGCCTGATCGGCGTGCCGTTCAACGTCGTCGGGCTCGAGCTGCACTACCGGCGCCCCTTCGTGGGGTTCATCGACATCCTGGTGCCGCGGGACGACGGCTTCACCGGCCGCGCGACCTACCGGCGGCGGGAGTTCGGACGATTCGAGCTGACGGCGATTCGAGGAGGGACCGTGACGACACTGAACGAGCAGCTGATCAAGCACATCGACGAAGCGCACGCGATGGAGCAGAACGTCCTGCGCATGCTCGACTCGATGATCTCGACGACGGACGACCAGGAGATCCTGCAGGAGCTCGAGCACCACAAGATCGAGACGGAGGGTCACGCACAACGGATGCGCGCGCGCCTCGAAGCGCACGGCGCCACTCCGTCAACGGTGAAGCAGGTGGGCGGGATCATCGGAGCGCTTGCGAAGATGCCGCTCGACATGGTTCGCGGCGAAAAGGCCGGGCGCAACGCGCGCGACGGCTACGCGACGGAGCACATGGAGATCGCGAGCTACGAGCTGCTGAAGCGCATCGCGCAGCGTGCGAACGACGCCGACACCGTCACCGCGTGCGACGAGATCATCGGGCAGGAGCGCGCGATGGCCGACACGATCGCCGCGAACTGGGACAAGTTCGTCGAGCTGTCGCTGCGCGAGGCCGGGGTCCCGGTCCCGTAGGAGTGACCTCTCCTACTGGAGCCAGGGGGCAAGGAAGCGCTCGATCTCCTTGCCGCTTCGCGGCTGCTCGAGCCTGGCCGAGATCTGCTTGCCCTCGAGCACCACGAGGGTGGGCGTCAGGTCGATGCGAAACTTCTCGAGCAGGTCGGGCCGCTGCTCCCGCGCGACCGCGTAGTACTTGAACGTGTCGTGGTTGCGCCGTCGCTGGAGGACTTGCGCGAGGTAGCCCTCGATCCGTCGGCACTTGCCGGACGTGTTCGAGGTGAAGAAGATGAGTCCCGGCTTTGCGTCCCCCATCGCGTCTCCCATCCCTGTCCAAGGAATGCCCAGCTACGGCCGAAGCCAAACCCGACGGTAGGGTTGGCGAATGAAGCGCGTTGCCGTGACAGGCGTCGGAGCGGTCACGCCGCTCGGGCTCGACGTCGCCTCGACGTGGCGGGCCGCGCTCGCCGGCGAGAGCGGCATCGGCTGGATCTCGACCTTCGATACCGACGGCTTGCCCGTGCGGGTCGCGGGCGAGGTGAAGGGGTTCGACCCGGCGCAGGTCGTTTCGGCCAAGGAGGCGCGGAAGCTCGAGCGCAACGTGTTGCTCGGCGTCGGCGCCGGCCGGGAGGCGCTCGCCGACGCGGGCCTGAACGGCTTCGACCCTACGCGCGTCGGGATCATCTTCGGCTCTGCGATCGGCGGGGTGCCGGGCATCCTCGAGCAGGCGGAGACGCTCCGCGAGCGCGGCCCCGACCGCGTCTCGCCGAACTTCCTGCCGAACGTGCTCGTCGACTCCGTCTCCGGGCAGCTCGCGATCTCGCTGGGCATCAAGGGGCCGAACTACGCCGTCGTCTCGGCGTGCGCGACCGGCTCGCACGCGGTTGGGGAGGCGGCGGAGATGATCAAGCGCGGCGCCGCGGACGCCGTGCTCGCCGGCGGCACCGAGGCATGCATCGTTCCGCTGATCCTCGCCGGATTCACCGCCATGCGCGGCCTTGCGACCGAGGACGACAACCCGCCGCACGCCTCGCGCCCTTTCGACGCGACGCGCGCGGGGTTCGTCATGTCGGAGGGCGCGGGCGCGCTCCTCCTCGAGGACTGGGAGATGGCCGAGCGGCGGGGCGCGGAGATCTACGCGGAGGTGCTCGGCTACGGCGCCTCGAACGACGCACACCACATGGCGCAGCCCGAGCCGGAGGCGACGGGCGTCGCCGCGATGATGGCCGGCGCGCTCGAGCGGGCCGGCGTCGAGCCGGAGCGCGTCGGCTACATCAACGCGCACGGGACCTCCACCCCGCTCGGCGATGCGGCCGAGACCAAGGCGATCAAGGATGTCTTTGGCGACCACGCCTACGAGCTTGCCGTTTCGTCGACGAAGTCGATGATGGGGCACACGTTCGGCGCCGCGGGGGCGATCGAGGCCATCATGTGCGTGCAGGCGGTGCGCGACTCCACGCTGCCGCCGACGATCAACTACCGCGAGCCTGACCCGGACTGCGACCTCGACTACGTACCGAACGAGGCGCGCGGCGCCGAGGTCGACGTCGCGCTCTCGAACGCGATGGGGCTCGGCGGGCACAACGGCTGCGTGCTGCTCGGCCGCCCGCGGTGATCGGCACCGACCGCGCGATCGAGGGAGTGCGCGTCCCGGACGACGGTGACATGATCGGCCTCTGATGGGCGTGCGCGAGCTGATCGACTCCTACAACGACGCGTGGAACCGGCACGACCTCGACGCGATCGCCTCGATGCACGCCGACGACATCGTCTTCCACAACCACACGGCCGGAGAACGAGTCGAGGGCGCGGAGGCGGTGCGCACCCACATCGGCCGCATCTTCGAGAACCTGCCGTCGCTGCGCTTCACGGGCCGGAGCCTCCGCGTCGCCGACGACTTCGCCGTCAGCGAGTGGACGGCGCACGCGGAGAAGGACGGCGAGTCGATCGAGTGGGACGGCGTCGACGTGTTCCCGATCGTCGACGGCAAGCTCGCGCGGAAGGACGTCTACTCGTCCTCGCACGCCCCGCGACGCGTCTGAGCTTGCTCTGGGCTAGCGGTCGGCGAGCGCGAGCTTCGCACCGAGCGCGACGAAGGCGCCCGCGAACGCACGACGCATCCACGTCAGCACACGCGGCCGATCGAGCACGTGTGCGCGCACCGAGGCGGCGAACACGCCGTAGACGACGAACACGGCGAACGTGAGCGCCATGAAGACGCCGCTCAACTCGAGCATCCGCACGAAGTGATGCGCGTCGCCGGCGCGCACGAACTGCGGCAGGAAGGCGACGAAGAAGATGGAGAGCTTGGGGTTGAGAACGTTGACGAGGATTGCCGAGACGATCACGTCCTTGGGCGAGCGGTCGTCCTTCGTCGTCTCCAGACGCAGCGCGCCGTGCTCGCGCAACGTGTTCCAGGCCATGTAGAGGAGATACGAGACGCCGAGGTATTTGATTGTCTGGAACGCGACCGAGCTCGCATAGAGCAATGTCGCGAGCCCCGTGATCGCTGCGACCATGTGCGGGACGATCCCGAGCGTGCAGCCGAACGCTGCGACGACGCTCGCACGGCGGCCGCGCGCAAGGCCTGCCGTCACGGTGTAGAGAACGCCGGTGCCCGGCGAGGCGACGACGATCAGCGATGTGACGAGGAACGCGATGCTCATTCGCCGCCTTCTATCAACTGCGGCGTGAGCTCTTCCACAGACCGGACGACGGCGTCGGCGAGGGCCAGCGCTTCCTCGTCGGGCGGGAAGTGTGTGTTCGGCACGGCCACGACGCGCATCCCGGCCGCCTTCGCCGAGCGGATGCCGTTGTGCGAGTCCTCGACGGCCGCGCAGCGCGCCGGATCGACGGCGAGTCGGCGCGCAGCTTCGAGGTAGACGTCCGGCGCCGGCTTGCCCCGCGCGACCTCCTGCGAGGAGACGACGGCGCGAAAGAGCTCGCGGATCCCGGCGACGTCGAGCACGACCTGGATCAGCTCGGGGTTCGACGAGGACGCGACCGCGAGCGGCCACCGCTCGGCGCAGCGACGCACGGCGTCGACCGCGCCGGAAAGAAGCGGCGGGTCCTCGCCGTAGCGCGCGAGCATGCGGCGCACGACCTCGGCGTTGATCTCCTCGGGCGATCCGGACACGCCGAGCGCGTCGTGCATGTAGCTCGACCACTCGACCGAGCTCATCCCCATCATGTCGCGCGTCGCGGACTCGGTGTACGTCCCGCCGCGCTCGCGCGTGTACGCCTCGCGCACGTCGTCCCAGACGTGCTCCGAGTCGACGATCACGCCGTCCATGTCGAAGACGACGGCTTCGATCACACCGGCTCCCCGGTCAAACCGCTTTGTAGCCGCGGTGGACGTAGGTCAGCGACGTCGGCGCGGGGCCTTCCTCCAGCGAAAGAACCTCCCCGACAAAGAACGTGTGGTCGCCGGTCGTCAGCTGGTCGACGGTTCGCGCGACGAGCCAGCCGGCTGCGTCCTTCAGCAGCCGCGGATCGTCCTCCCGCAGCTCGATTCCGTTCCAGAGGGCGATCGGAGGGACGCTGCGCGCGAAGTGCTGGGCGAGATGGTCCTGGTCGCCCGAGAGGACGGAGACGCCCCACTCGCCGGCGTCGCGCAAGAGCTCGTGCAGCGAGGCCTGCTGTGCGATCGAGATGCCGACGAGCGGAGGGTCGAGCGAGAGCGAGACGAGCGACGAGACGGTCAGGCCGTGCCGGCGGCCGTCCACCTCTGCGACGACGACCGAGACCCCCGCCGGCCAACGCCGGAAGAGCGCACGCTGCACGGCCCCTTGCTCCTGCACGGAGCGAGGCTACCGAGGCGAGATCAGTTCGGGCGGCACTGGCGATCGCCGAGCTGCGCGATCGCGTCGTTCGCCAGCAGGTCCGTGTCGCGGTCGTAGGCGCCGGGCGACGAGCCCTGCCACATCACGTCCGGCGTCACGCCCGGGCCCTCGATGGTCGCACGGTACTTCGTGCCCTTGCCCGTCGGATGGCCAGGATGCGGGTTGACGCTGTAGCAGAACGCGCCGGTCGAGGTGTGGGTGAGGAAGCTGTTCTCGCGCTTCCAGCCGGACCCGTAGACGGAGTCGAAGGTGTCGAGGTAGACGTTGCGGCCGAACGAGTCGAGCGGCTCGCCGCTCGGCTTCGAGCGGAAGCCGTACACGGGCGCGCCGCCGTAGGTGAACGTGCCGAAGAGGTGGTCCCACTGGTGCCACGCCCAGTCCGTCGAGATCGTCAGCACGGGGAGCTCGCCCGTCCAGTGCGAGAGCCGAAGCTCCCAGACGGAGCCTGCGGCAGTCGCCGCGACGCCGTAGTTCGGCAGCATCCGCTGCCAGGCCTGAAGCGCCCAGTACGAGCCGTCCGGTGCCTTGCACGCGGTCACCGACCAGGCGAGTACCGGACCGTCGTAGGAGCCGCACGTGGCGCCGAACGTCTTCCAGTACTCCTTGTGGTACTTGCCCCAACCGCCGGCGTAGTCGAGCTTGAACGCGAGCTGCGCCCGCGCGCGCGTCGGGGCGATCGCGTTCAGCGCGCCCCATGCCAGCACGTGCCTGGCGGCGCCGGCCGCGCGATCGCTGATCAGCGCTTCGCCCTTCGCGTTCACCGAGAGCTTGATCCCCGTGGCATTGCGGTCGATCAGCTGCGAGGCGCCCGCCGTCGAGGCGAGCGCACAGGCGCACGCCACGACCAGCCCGATGACAAAGAGGCGCCGCATGGAGCGGAGTGTTCATCTTATGAACGCCCGGCGCGTCCCCCGTCCGAGTTAGGCCTTGTAGGTTTGCCGACCGTGACTCGCCGCGAGCTCCTCGAGATCGTCGTCACCGGGCTGCTCGTGGTCGCGGCGGCTGCGGCGCACCTCGCCCTCGGCCCGGTCGTCGCGTTCGGCGCGTCGGCGGTCGCGCTGGCCGCGCTGGCGCGGCTCGTCGGGCACGCGACCGAGCAGCTCGGGTCGCGTCTCGGCTCGGGCGGCGCCGGCGTCGTGCAATCGGCGCTCGGAAACCTGCCCGAGCTGTTCATTGCGCTGTTCGCGCTCAACAAGGGCCTCGTCGAGGTCGTGCAGGCGGCGCTCGTCGGCTCGATCCTCGCTAACAGCATCCTCGTGCTCGGCCTCGCGTTCCTCGCCGGCGGGATCCGGAACGGCGTGCAGCGCTTCGACTCGGACCGCGCGCGGCTCATCTCCACGCTCGCCGTCCTCGCGGCGGCGACGATGGCGATCCCGTCGCTGGCGCACGCCTTCCACTCGCCCGCCGCGCCCCACTCGCAGGCGCTCTCCCTTGTCTGCGCCGGCGTCCTGCTCGTCGTCTTCGTCGTCACCCTGCCGTCGTTCCTCTCCGGATCGGTCGGCGAGGACCACGTGGCGCCGCGCTGGTCGGGACTGCAGACCGCCGGGGTGCTCGCACTCGCAGGCCTCGCCGCGGCGCTCACCTCCGACTGGTTCGTGACGGCGCTCACCCCGGCCATTCACACGCTTCACATGAGCCAGGAGTTCGCGGGCCTCGTGATCGTGGCGATCGCCGGCAATGCGGTCGAGAACGTCGTCGGCGTGCAGTTCGCCGCGCGCAACCGGCCCGACTTTGCGATCTCGGTGATCCTGAACTCGTCGCTGCAGATCGCGCTCGCGCTGACGCCGGTGCTCGTCTTCGCATCGCTCTTTTTCGATACGCACTTGACGCTCGTCTTCCCGACGCTGCTCGCGCTCGTTCTGCTGATCGCCGGCATCCTCGGAGCACTGATCGTCAACGACGGCCAGTCGACCTGGCAGGAGGGCGCGATCCTCGTCGGCTTCTACGTCGTCATCGCTGCGAGCTTCTGGTGGGGGACGTGAGCGCCGCCACACGAGCTTCGAGGAGCCGGATCAGATCGGCGGGCGCGAGCTCGATCTGGAGGCCGCGCCGGCCCGCGCTCACGAGCACCGTCTCCCACTCGAGCATCGACTCGTCGACCGTCGCCGGCAGGCGCTTGCGCTGGCCGAGTGGGCTGATCCCGCCGACGACGTAGCCCGTCGCGCGCTCGGCCTCGGCTTTCTCGGCGAGCACGGCGCGCTTCCCGGCCGCACGCAGATCGAGCTGCCTGTCGGCGGGGACGACGAAGACCGCGAGCGCGCCGTCGACCGAAACGACGAGCGTCTTGAAGAGCTGCCCCGGCGGACGGGCGAGCGCCCGCGCGACGGCAACGGCGTAGTCGCCCTCGTGAACGTCGACGCCGTCGTACTCGTGCAGCCGGAAGTCGATGCCGGCGCGCTTCGCTGCGTCGACCCCGGGCGTCACTCGGCGAGCTCCTCCGCGAGCAATCCGAAGCCAAACAGCCGCCACGCGAGGTCGACGTCGCCCGCGAGGAAGAGCGCGGCCTCGCGCGCCGTCGGCAGGTCGCGCACACGGAGCACGAGCGCGTCGATGCTGCGAGCCAGCTGGTCGCGGCGGTCCTCCGTGTAGAGATCGGCGGCGACCGCCTTCACCGCCCGGTCGTCGACGTCGAGCTCGCGGTGCGGGTCGCCGCCCGCCGCCACCAGGAGCAACGCCCGGCGCCGCGCGCCGTTCAACTCCTCGGCGTCGAGCTCGACGGCCTGCCCCGCGATATACGCGAGCACAGGGAGCGGATCGCCGAGCTCGCCGAGGTCGACGCGCCGCAGGAGGTCGTCGAGCGGATCCATCGCGCTAGCGTAGGCACATGGACGAGGTGCTCGCGAAGGCGGAGGAATGGCGCGCAGCCGGCGAGCAGGTCGCGCTCGCGACGGTCGTCGCGACACGCCGCAGCGCACCGCGCCCACTCGGCTCGAAGCTCGCCGTGACAGCGGGCGGGCGGCTGTTCGGCTCCGTCTCGGGCGGCTGCGTCGAGGCGGACGTCGCGGAGCGCGCGAGGGCGGTCCTGGCGGGGGCGCCGCCACAGGTCGTCTCCTATGGGATCGCAGACGACGAGGCATGGAGCGTCGGGCTCCCGTGCGGCGGCGAGATCGACGTCTTCCTCGAGCCGTTCGCCGGTGCGCCTCCGATCCACCGCGGCACGAGCTACGTCCGCGTCGCAGGCGACAACGCGGGCGAGCGATGGCACGACGACCAGCGCTCCGCGACGCAGCTCCGGGACAACGTGTTCGCCGAAGACGTCGCGCCGCGGCCTCGGCTGGTGGCGGTCGGCGCCGGCGACATCGCGGAGGCGCTGTGCGCGCTTGCGCAGCCGCTCGGCTGGCACACGGTCGTCGTCGACCCACGCGACGGCCTCGCGACCCGCGAGCGCGTTCCGAGCGCCGACGAGCTGCTTGTGGTGTGGCCGGACGAGATCGACATCGACGAGGACACGGCGCTGGTCTCCCTCGTGCACGAGGAGCGGCTCGACCTCCCCGCGCTCCGTGCGGGGGTCGAGGGCGGCGCGTTCTACGTCGGCGCGCTCGGCTCTCGCCGCGCACAGGAAAGACGCCGCGAGCATCTCGGCGACCTCCTCGACGCCGTTCGCGGCCCGGTCGGGCTCGACCTCGGCGGCGAGACACCAGCGGAGATCGCGCTGGAGATCATGGCGGAGATGCTCGCGACTCGGAAGCGTTAGAAGCTGCCGCGCGCGCGGGCGCCCGCCCGGCGACGAGGCCTAGGCCGGCCAGGCCGGCGCCGACCACGAGGTGCAGCCAGTCGTCGGCGGCGTTCGCGGGTAGCCAGCCGGCAGCGCCGAGCACCCCGGCAATCGACAGCAGGATGCAGGCGGCGCCGCCCCCGACGAGGTACGCGCGCGCCCCGCGTGCCGTCTTCGCGAGCACCAAGCCGGCGATGCCGAACGCCACGTGCAGGAGGTTGTGGAGCACGGAGACCTGGAAGACGCCGAGGAGCAGCGCTCCGGAGCCGCGCCCGGCGAGCCGCAGGTCGCCGTAGTGGATCGTGATGCCCGGAACGAAGCCGACGATCCCGAAAAGCAGGAAGGCCACGCCCGCGAGGGCGGCGATCCGTTGCATGCTCGTCGGTTCTGTCATGCCGACCGCGCATCGTACGGTCGCCGACGGGCGGCGTCAGTCGCTGCCGGTGCTGCCGCCCTCGTCGCGCCTGCCTCCGTCGCGACCGGATCCTTCATCTGAGGAGACGGTTGTCGCGAGCGACGAGCCGCTGTCGCTCCCACTCCGCTCGCTCTCCCGGAGCGATGCCGGGACCGGCGCGGTCACGGGCGCGTCGTCGCGTCCGGGGCCGGCGTGGGACGACCCATCGTCTTCGCGACGATGCAGCTCGACCCGATGCGGCTCGACCCGCGACACCACCGCGGCGACCGGCACGACGGCCGTCCTGGTCAGCACGTGGCGATGCACGGACGCCGGAGCCGGCCGGCTCGGAAGCTCGCGAGCCCGAGGCGTCTGGTTCGGCTGCGAGCGCTGGGCGACCACAGGCACGCCGGCGGCGACAGTCGCGGTGGCGACGACTGTGCCGACCTTCGCCGCGACGGGGGCTGCGCCGCCGACGAGCAGTCCGCGCAGCCACTCGAGCCACGGGCCGGTCGACCAGACGGGCGCGCGCCCGCGGAGGCCGACGGCGTGCCGGCATTCCGGACATGCGCGAAGGTGCGTCTTGAGAGCGCGACGCTCGTGGCCGTCGAGCGGCCCGTCCACGAGCCGCCGCACCGCGACGCAGTTCAGCCGGTCGCCGAACACGAGCAGCTCCGCGAGACGGTTGCGGGCGGCGAAGAGCGCCTGTTCGACTTGCGCCGGCGCCAGTCCCAGCTCCGCCGCCGTCTCGTCGATCCGCATCCCGTGCACCTCGCGGAGCACGTAGACGCGACGCTGGCGGTCGGGCAGCGAGGCGAGCGCCGTCACGAGTGCTCCTGCCATCGGCTCGCTCTCGCGACCCGGCAGTTCGGGAAGATCGTCCGACGGCAGCTCGCGGCGGCGCACGGCGAGGTCGATCGCAGCGTTGTGCGCGATCCGGAAGAGCCAGGGGCGCATCTTGAGCGGTACGCGGCCGTCTCGCAGCGCGCCGTAGGCCTTGAGGAGCGTCGTCTGCGCGACGTCCTCGCCTGCTGCCGCGTCGCCGAGGAGCTGCGATGCATAGGCGGCGAGCCGGTGGACATAGCGGCGGTACAGCTCGTCGAAGGCAGCCGCCTCGCCCGAGGCGAGGCGGCTGCCGAGGTTCTCGTCGGAGAGCCGCTTGAAGAGACGAGGGCTCACGTCATCGATACCGGTGCCGGCGGCGAACCGGATTGGTCTAACCCTCGTCGTCGCCTGGGTCGTCGCCCTGGTCGTCGTTCTGGTCGGCCTCCTGCTCGTTGTCGTCACCCGAAAGTGCAGTGAGCGTCAGCGTGCCGTCGGTCCCCTGTGTGAACTTCGCGAGCACCTCGTCGCCGTTCGCGAACTTCGACAGGTCGAACCGCGCGGGGACGTTCAGGACGAGAGCCATGTGCTCGGCCACAACCGTCACCTTGCCGGCGCCGATCGTGAGCTTCCCTTCGATCGCACCGCCGGGCGCGTCCGCCGAGACGGTCGAGACCTGGGCCTCGTCGAGCTCGTGGTCGTGACCGACGGTCGCGGTCACGTCGACGGTCGCTCCGGGCGTCGGGCCCGAGTCGCCGGCGGAGGCCGTCGTACGGCCGCCCCGATGAAGCGAGATCACCGCACCGGCGGCAGAGACGACGAGGCGGGTGCGCGACTTCGCGAGCAGCAGGCCGCGGAAGCGAACGGTGTGCGCGCGACCGACGACGCGGATCGCCCGCGCCGCGAGCGTTCCGTTGCGGAGGGTGCGCGCGCTGAGAGCGACGCGCTGGCCCACGTGCAGCCGGGCGGCTGCCGCGGTGTGCACGAGCTCGACCTTCTTGCCGGCCTGCGCGACCGCCACGAGGTGGCTCGCGCGCTGCACCTTGAGCACGACCCCGCCGGCGAGCGCGGCCGACGGCGCGGCAAGCGCCGCGACAGCGACGAGGGAGATGAGCAGACGTTTCATGTGAGCTCCTTTTCGGTCGGTTACCTCTCAAGGACGCCTGAGCGACCCGAACCTTGCATGAACTTGACACGCATCGACGTTTGTCGATATATTGATGCTCGTCAATGCGAGAGAGGAGGGCCCGAATGTTCGGGACGAAGAAGGTCAAGGAGATCTGCGATACCGCCTGCCGCGCCCAGCGGCTGCGCGAGGCGGCGCTCTTCAAGGCCGCCCAGCAGGGGCCGCGGAGCTGATGTCGGCCGCGGAGCCGGTCACGTGTTGTGCGCCGCTCTCGGCGACCGCGCTCTCGAGCGAGCAGGCCGAGGCGACTGCTGCCCTTTTCCGGGCCCTCGGCGACCCGGCCCGCGTCCGGATCGTGAACATGCTCGCGACGGCGGGCGGCGAGGTGTGCGGCTGTGACCTGACGGAGGGTCTCGGCCTCTCGCAGCCCACGGTCTCCCACCACCTGAAGAAGCTGCACGACTCGGGGTTGCTCGAGCGCGAGCAGCGCGGCAAGTGGGCGTACTACTCGCTGAAGAAGGAGGCGGTCGCAACGCTCGCGACCGTGACCGACATGAAGGAGGCATGTTGCTGATGGCGACGACGTCGATCGAGCTGCGTGAACAGGTGCGCGAGCACTATGCGAAGGCGGCGGGCGGAGGCGGGTGCTGCGGGGACGAATGCGGATGCGGCGAAGAGTCGCTCTCGCTCGGCTGCGGCAATCCGCTCGCCGTCGCGGAGATCCGCGAGGGCGAGACGGTGCTCGACCTCGGCTCCGGTGCCGGGCTCGAGGTGATCCAGTCGGCGAAGCGCGCCGGGCCGACGGGTCACGCCTACGGGCTGGACATGACCGACGAGATGCTGCAACTCGCGCGGCGCAACGCCGCGAACGCCGGCATCGGCAATGCGACGTTCCTGAAGGGGCTGATCGAGGAGATCCCCCTGCCCGACGACAGCGTCGACGTCGTGATCTCGAACTGCGTCATCAACCTCTCGACCGACAAGCCGGCGGTTCTGCGGGAGATCGCACGCGTCCTGCGTCCCGGCGGCCGCATCGGGATCAGCGACATCGTCGCGGAGGACCACCTCCCCGCCGAAGAGCGAGCGGCGCGTGGAAGCTACGTCGGCTGCATCGCGGGCGCGTTGTCGAGATCCGAGTACGATGAGGGGCTGCGCAGCGCTGGCTTCGACGATGTGACGGTCGAGCTCACGAACGAGGTCGCCGAGGAGATGCACAGCGCGATCGTCAGGGCGGTCAACCGCTGACGAACGTGCTCTTCGTCTGCATCGGGAACCAGGGCCGGTCGGTGATGGCGGAGCGGCTGTTCCAGGCTGCCGCGGGCGGGGAGCACGAGGCCCGGTCCGCAGGTGCGGTACCGGGTGCCGCGCCGCATCCCGAGGTGCTCGAGGCACTGGCGGAGGTCGGCATCGACGCGGCCGACCACGTGCCGCGCAAGCTCGACGACCGGCTGCTCGCGTGGGCAGACGTCGTCGTTGCGGCCTGCGACGGAGCGTGCCCGGTCACGCCGGGGAAGGTGCGCCAGGACTGGCATCTCCCGGACCCCAAGGGTCGTCCACTCGCCGAGGTGCGTGCCATCCGCGACGACGTCGAGCGTCGGGTCGGCACGCTCCTCGGCGAGCTGGACTAGAGCGCTATCTGCGCACGAGCGAGCGGCTGACGATCCGGCTGAGCGCACCGGAGGTATCGGCCGCGCGGAGGGTCACGACGTAGCGGCCCTTGGTGCGGAACCGCGGTGCCGGGATCCAGTTGCGCGAATACGTCCCGCACGACGCGGTGCGTGTGAGGCGGAACTTGCGCTGATAGGCGAGCGCGCCCGCCTTGTTGTCCCGCTCGATCACCGTGATGCGGCCGAGGCCGTCATCGCAGACGCGGAAGCGCGCGAACACCCGCACGCCGACCCGCCGGAGCGAGATGAACGTGATCGTCGGAGCCTTGTTGCCCCGAACGGTCGTGGTGACGGTGTTCGTCGTGGTGGTGCTGTTGTCGCTGACGACGGCCGACGGGGTCGACTGTGTCGTCGAGCGACCGGCCGCCGTACGCGCCGTGACGAGCGCGCGCATGCGATGGCCCACGTCCGCCGAACGGACACCGTACGTCGCAGCCGTTGCGGCGGGGACGTTGAGGCACTCGTTGCCGGTCGAGCTGCACCGCTGCCACTGGTAGAGGTACGAGGTGGGCGTGGGCGACCACGTTCCCCTCGATACCCGCAGCTCCTGTCCGACGACCGCGTCGCCGCTGACTGCCGGCCTGACGGAGTTGACGGGGCCAGACTTCGAGTCGACGACGTCGGACGCATCAGACGTCGCGGACGTCTTGCCGTCGGCGTTCGTGGCGGTCACGACCACGCGAAGCGTGTGGCCGACGTCGGCCGTCGCAACGGTGTAGGTCTTGTTCGTGGCGCCGACGATGCTCCCGCATGCCGTGCCGTCGGACGCACAGCGGCGCCACTGGTAGTCGAAGGACGTCGGCGCACCGGTCCACGTTCCGTCGGACGCGGTCAGCGTCGAGCCCTCCTTCGCGATGCCGCTGATCTGCGGCGCGGCCGTGTTCTGGGGCGCCGCGGCCGAGCGCGCGAACGCCACCGAGCCTGCCACCCCGCAGGCGACGATCAGGGCCACCACCGGCAGGAGCCGGCGCAGGCCGAGCAGACTGTTCATCGGGGTCTCCTTGGTTGGGTTCACAACCAATCGGTTTCCGATGAAGCCGGTTCCCACCCGCCAATCACGGGACGTCTTACGCGCTGCTTACGGACCCTTGACGATCTCCTCTTGGGACCGGCGCGGTCTGCGGAAGAGCGCCCAACCGGCGACCGCGACGACCAGGAACGCGGAGCCGCCCGCGAGCGCCGCGACACGCGCGGGCGCCCTGTTGCGCGCCGCCCGCGGAACATCGACAGAGAAGTCGCTCGTCGAGATCGAGACGAGATCCCCGATCCGCAGCGTTCGACCGGCGTCGGCGCGCGTGATCCGAAGCTGCCACAGGTCGCGCCGTCCGCGCAGCGCCGGCAGGTCGACGCAGTGCGCCGTGCGCGCGACCGTGTCGAGCGCGTGGACGAACGGCTTCGCGCCGCCGCCGTCGTACAGCGTGTACGCCCAGCGTCCGTCGGCGCTCGTCGTCCGCGTCACCGGCTTTCCGCGCATCTCCTCCCCACGCTCGCGTGGATCGACGATCGGCTTCGCGAGCAGCCGCCCGGAGACGAGGTCGTATGCACGGACCGCGTACCGGTTCGGGTCGGCCGGCGAGGTGTACTGGATCAGGAACATCGTCGAGCCGTCCGGCGAAAGCGCATCGAAGCTGAAGTCGCCGTGCAGCTCGATCACACGCGTCAACCGCAGCCGCGGAACATCGAGCACCGCGAACGTCGTGGCGCTGCGCGGGAACGACTGGCGAGGCTCGATCAGGACGAGGCGGCGGCCGTCTGCCGAGAGGCCGGCCGCGGTCGAGTCGTAGGCGACGGCCGGAATCGTGAACGATCCGTGCAGCCGCGCGAGGCCGAGCAGCCTGCCGCCGTTGCGCTGGATCCCTTCGACGATCGTGATCGGCCCATCGGGAATGGTCAGGTACCGCTCCGGTCCGCTGGACGTCGTCACCCCGTCCGAGCCCACATCGACCCCCAGCACGGGCAACCCGTCCGCGGCTGCGCCGGGGACGAGCACGCCGGCAGCGACGACGACTGCGAGCGCGAGTGCGCCTCTCATCGGACGCGGAACGTTCGCGTGTCGATCTTCGCGACGGCCCGGCCGTTCGCTTGCACCACGAGCGTATGGCTGCTGGAAGAGAGCACGAGCCGTCCCTGCCATGCATTCGTGCCCGCAGGCTTCCACGGCAAGTCGATGCAGACGGCGAAGCGCTGCGGCGTGTTGAGCGCGTGCACGAACGTCGCGCCGCTCTGGCGCGTGTAGAGCGTGTAGACCCATGTGCCGTTCTTCGGCGTCGCGCGTGCAACGGGGTAGCCGCTCATCGTCGCGGTCTCGCCCTTCGCGACGATCACGCGGGACAGCAACCTCTCGGCGCGCAGGTCGTACGCTCGCACCCGGTAGGCGATGAGGTTCGACGTCGACTTGTGCTCGATCAAGTACAGCGTGCGCCCGTCCGGCGAGAGCGCGTCGAAGCCGAACTCGCCCGGCAGCGCGACCGTGTTGCGGAGCGCCAGCGGCTTCGTCGCCAGGACCGCCAGCTTGCTCGTTGAGCGCAGGCCCTGGTAGGTGGGCGGCTCGGCGAGCACGAGCAGGCTTCCGTCCGGCGACAACCCACCGGCGAGCCCGTTGCTCGTCACCGCCGGGATGCCGAAGCTTCCCTCGACGGTCGTCGTGGCGAGCACCTGCCCACCGCGAATCGCGCGAACCGTCGTCGAGCCGGCGGTGCGGGTCGCCGTGTAGCGGACGCCGTCGGCCGTCGACACCGACCGCGCGAGCCCGGGCCAGGGCCCGACGGCGGTTGCCACCCCGCTCAGGATCAGGGCGGACACCGCAACTGCTCCGAGTACCGGCCACCGTGGGACGCGCATCGCTGTCTCCTCCTCGCTCGCTTGTGAGAAGTACGGCGACGGTGTCCGGCGAGGTCCGTTGGCGCGGGCGGTCAGAATCGCCTGCGGTGCCGGACGTGCCGACCATCCTCCGAGTCATGTGGTTCGGCCTCGGCGTTCACTTCAAGATGCTGAGCCGCTCGCCGTTCGACCTGTGGGTGGTTGGCGCTTCCCCGGTGATCTTCGCGACGTTCGCGCATTTCCTGTTCACCGGCGGCCACGGCTCCCCCATGCTCGTCGCGGCGGTGGCGTCCGGCGTGATGGGCATCTGGTCGTCGACGACGGCGTCCGGTGCGGGCGCGCTGCAGACGCAACGCCGGCTCGGAGTGCTCGAGCTGCTCGTTGCATCGCCCACTCCGTTCTGGAGCGTGCTGCTCCCGATCAGCGTGGCGATCTCGGCGATCGGCGTCTACTCGCTCGCCGCCGGGCTGGTGTACGTGCGGCTGCTCTTCGGCGTGCCGATCGCCATCCACGAGTGGGGCGCGTTTCTCGCAGCCGTGCCGGCGACGATCGCGGCGATCGGCTCGCTCGGCTTCCTGTTCGCCTCGGCGCTCGTTCGCTTCCGCTCCGCCTTCATGCTCGGAAACCTGTTCGAGTGGCCGGTCTGGTTGATCTGCGGGCTCCTCATTCCCGTCTCGTTCCTGCCCGGATGGCTCCAGCCCGTGTCGTGGGCGTTCGCCCCCACGTGGGGAATGGCCGCGCTTCGCGGCGCGACCGTCGGTACCGGGCACCCGTGGGCAGACATGGCGGCGTGCCTGCTCCTGGCCGTTCTGTACCTCGTCGCGGGAACGCTCTTCCTTCGCTTCTTCCTGCACGCCGCGCGTGCCAAGGCGACCCTCGCCCTGACCTCGTGAGGAACCTGCGCCTGCTCACGATCGGCGGCTACATCAGCTACCGCGCGCTCTTCGGCTGGCTCAACCCGTACATGTACTTCCTCACGATCCTCGTCCCGTCGCTGACGCAGCTCGCCTTCTTCGTCTACCTCGGACGGACCGCGCACGTCGCGAGCGACAGCTTCTACGTCGCCGGCAACGCCCTGCTCGCCGCAGCCCTACCGAGCATCTTCGGGATGGCGCAGGCGATCGCCGGCGAACGGTACTCCCACACGCTTGCGCTGCTCGTCGTCTCGCCCGCGAGTCGAACTTCCGTCTTCCTCGGGCGTGCTCTTCCGGCGACGGTGAACGGAATGCTCGTCTCGGTGTGGACGCTCGTCGTCGCGGCGCTCTTGTTTGGAGTCGCGGTGCCGGGGCGCGCAGTCGCGCCGCTCGCGCTGACGATCGCCGTCACGTCGTTTGCCTGCGTCGGCCTCGGCCTGCTGAACGCCGCACTGGGACTTCGCTGGCGCGAAGCGGGCGTCCTCGGGAACCTGCTGCTGTTCGTGCTCCTGCTGTTCGCGGGCGTCAACATCCCGCTCGACCGCCTTCCCGGCTGGATGGCGACGCTGGCGCAAGCGCTTCCGGTGACCCACGGCGCGAACGCGGCGCGGCAACTCGTCGCAGGCGCCCCGTTTTCCCACGTCGCGCCGCTGATCGCGGCAGAAGCGCTCGTCGGCGCCTGCTACGTCCTCGTCGGACTTGGCGCAATCCGCCTCTTCGAGCGCGAAGCGCGACGCGGCGCGACCCTCGAGTACGCGTAGCCGCGGGCCCGCCCGTTCCGCGGCGGTGGGCAGGCGGCGGGGGTGGGATTCGAACCCACGAGGGACGTGAGCCCCTAGCGGTTTTCAAGACCGCCCCGTTCGGCCGCTCCGGCACCCCGCCGCGGCCTTCTTTCTACACGCCGTGTGTGATATTGGAGACTAGATCAGTCAGCAAGAGGGGAGATGGAATGAACCGGTTCGTGCTCGTCCTGGCGGCCGTCGCTGCCGCGCTCGTCGCCGCTGCGCCGGCCCTGGCCGGAAATCTCAAGTCGTACGAGGGCGCCTCCTGGTACGACAAGTACCTGTCCGTTGCCGGCGGGACGCCGCAGACCTGCAGCGGCAACTCGGGCTCTCTCGGCCAGCTCTCGTACGGCAACAACATCGACGCGAGCCACGAATGCGGCTCGCAGAGCGAGACCTCGATCGCGATCAACCCCGCGAACACGAAGAACGTGATCGCCGGGTCGAACGAGATCCAGCGCCTGCCGATGCGGGCGATGTACTCCACCGACAACGGCAAGACGTTCACCGGCGTCGACCTGCCGCTGGCGCCGCCGCGCACGAACAACGGCTTCGACTTCGGGTCCGACCCGGGAGTCGCGTTCGACTCGAAGGGCAACGCGTACTACTCCTACATCATCGTCTTCTTCTCGTCGGGCGGGTCGATCAACGGCACCGAGATGGCCGTGGCACGCTCGACGGACGGGGGTGCGAGTTGGACTCCGACGTTCTTCGCAGCTCAGACGGGTGACGGGCAGTTCAACGACAAGCCGATGATCACCGTGGGTGCGAACGACCGCATCTACGTCGCGTGGGACAACGCGACCGGCAGCTCGTCGTCCCCGACGAACGGCAACAACATCGTGCTTTCGTACTCGGACAACCACGGCGAGTCGTTCTCGAATCCTGTGTCCGTGAGCGGGAACTTCTCCGGCGCCACCGGCGGCATCGGCGCCGACCCGTTCGTCGCAGCGAACGGCGACGTCCACGTCGCGTGGCAGGACTACGCGCACCATGTGATCGCCGAGGCCGTTTCGCACGACGGCGGCAACACGTTCTCGGCGCCCCGTGCGATCTCACTGATCGGCGGGTTCGAGTTCGACCCGGCCGCACAGGCGAGTCGCGGTGCGCTGGTCTACCCGGCATGCGGCTCCTACCGGACGTCCCTCTACTGCTCGTACATGAACGACACGGCAGCCGGGACGACCGTCTACGTCGCGAAGTCGATGGACGCCGGCGCGACATGGGCGTCGACCACGATGCCGGGCGGCGGCGACCAGTTCAACCAGTGGCTCGCCGTCGACCCGTCGAACGGCTCCGTGAACGTCGCGTACTACGACAGCGGCACGGACGGCGCAACGTCGACGACCTACACGCTCGCGCGGTCGACCGACGGCGGCGCGACCTACACGGCCTCGGCGATTGCGAACGCGACGACCGACGAGAGCTGTTGCGCGCCGAGCGTCAACCTCGGCAACCAGTACGGCGACTACGAAGGCATCGCCGCGTACGGCGGCATCGTCCGCCCGGTGTGGACCGATCGCCGCCAGGCCGTGATCGATCTCGGCCTGCGGGAAGAAGTCTTCACCGCAACGCTCAAGCCGTAGCAGCAGCTCCGAGCCGTCGGCGTCCTGGAAGTTCTCGAGCACCGCGATCATCGCGCGCGCCGTGACCGCCGTCCCGTTCAGCGTGTGCACGTGCGCGAGCTTCCCGTCGCGGCGATAGCGGACGTCGAGCCGGCGCGCCTGGAAGTCGGTCGTGTTCGACGTCGAGGTGATTTCTCGGTAGCGCGACTGTCCCGGGAACCACGCCTCGATGTCGTACTTCTTCGCCGCCGACGCGCCCAGATCGCCGGCTGCGATGTTGAGCACGCGGTACGGCAGCCCGAGCTCCTGCACGAGCTCCTCCTCGATCGCGAGCAGCCGCTCGTGCTCGTCGCGCGAGTTGCCGGGCTCGCAGAAGACGAACATCTCGACCTTGTCGAACTGGTGCACGCGGAACATGCCGCGTGTGTCCTTGCCCGCAGCGCCCGCTTCGCGGCGGAAGCACGTGGAGAAGGCGACGTACCGCAGCGGCAGGCCGTCGAGCTCCTCGCCCGAATGGAACGCCGCCATCGGCACCTCCGACGTGCCGACGAGGTAGAGGCCGTCCTCCGGGACCTCATAGAAGTCTCCCTTGTCGGACGGGAAGAAGCCGGTGCCGTACATAGGCTCCTCGCGTACGAGCACCGGCGGAAGTACCGGCACATGGCCCTTCTGCACGATCCGCTGCAGCGCCCACCGGTACACAGCCGATTCGAGGAGAGCGACCTCGCCGACGCGGTAGACGAAGCGCGAGCCGGAGACCTTCGCGCCGCGCTCTACGTCGATCCAGCCGTGCGGCGCGGCGAGCTCGAGATGGTCCTTGGGCTCGAAGCCGAACGACGGTGGCTCGCCCACGGTCTTGACGACCGTTGCGTCCTCCTCCTGATCGCCGTCCGGCGTGTCCTCGGCCGGCGGGTTCGGAACGCGGTCGAGGAGCTCCCGCAGGCGCTCGTCCGCAGTCGCGAGCTGCGCTTCGAGCGGCTGCAGCTGGGCCTTGATGGCCTTCAGCTCCTCGAGCTGCTCGCCAGTCGGCTTGCCCTTCAGCTTCGTTCGCGCACGCAGGTCCTCGACCTGCTGCTGCACGGCGCGCTTGCGCTCGTCGGTCTCGAGCAGCTCGTCGAACACGCCGACCGCGCCCTTGCGCGCGAGTGCCGCCCGGAAAGCGTCGGGATCGTTGCGCGCTGCGCGAAGGTCGATCATCGCGTCGAGTCTAGATCGAGGAGCGCTTCCAGCACCTGCGCGACGCCTTCCTCCGCAGCAGGCGGGCACACCCAATCGGCGACGGCCTTGACGCGCGGGTGCGCGTTCTCCACGGCGACGCCGAAGACCGGCCAGTCGACCAGCTCCACGTCGTTCTCGCCGTCGCCGAAAGCGACCGTGCGCTCCTTCGTAAAGCCCATGTGCTCGGAGAGGAAGTCGAGGCCGGCGCCCTTCGTCACGCCCGCCTGCGCGAACTCGAGGAAGTGCGGCAGTGACTTCGAGATGTACTCGCGGTCGCCGAAGTGCGCCTTGACGCGCGGTTCGAGGGCGTCGAGCGCCGCCGGGGCGCCCACGGCGACGAGCTTCGTCGGGGGCTCGTCGAGCCACTCGAGGAGATCGCCCACGACGTGGAAGTCGATCTTGTTCAGCGCGGCGTACGCCCGCGCCGCCTCCGTGTCCTCCGCCACGTAGAGCTCGTCGTCGACGTAGACGTTCGGCGAATAGCCCTCGTCCGCGAGCACGGCGATCGTCTCGCGCGCGAGCTCGAGCGGCAGCGGCTCGTGTCGCAGCCACGTGCCGTCGGCGTCCGCGACGACCGCGCCCTGATAGCAGACGACCGGAGCGTCGAGACCTGCGGGCTCGAGCGCCTGCCGCACCGACTTGACCATCCGCCCGGTGACGACGATCACGTGTATGCCCGCGTCCTGGGTGGCGCGAAGCGCGCGAATCGTCCGTTCGTGCAGCGTCGAGTCCGTCCACACGAGCGTGCGGTCGTAGTCGGTCGCAACGACCTGGATCTCGCGCGGAAAGTCGGGCGGAAGGATCAGGCCGACGGGTTGCCGCCGGACGCCTTGACGACGTAGGCCGCCACGTCGGCGATCTGCTTTGCGGTCAGCTTGCCCTTGAACGCGGGCATAACCGGCCCGCCGTTCACGACCTGCGTGATGACCTTCGAGAGCGGCGGCTTGACCGAGTCGAGGTTCGGGCCGACCGTCCCGGTCGCGCCCGCGTCCTTCAAGGTGTGGCAGCCGGCGCAGCCCGCCGTTTCGAAGACCTGCTTGCCGGTGTTCGCGTCGCCGTTCTTGTACTGCGGCGGGATCGTTGCCGTCTGCTCCTTCGGCACGGTCCCGACGACGGTCTGCGGCAGCGGCTCGACGACCTTCTCGCCCGGCTTGGACGTCGAGCAGCCGGCAGCGAAGACGAGCACGATCAGCAGCGGCAAGAGGCGGCGCACGAGCGCGAGTCTATACAGCGCGCCAAAGCGCGACGCCATTGATCGCGCCCCAGAAGAGCACGTCCTGCGGCGTGTCGTTTGCCACGAGCGAGACAAGGACCGCGAGCAGGAACGCATCGACGATTCGTGCGCGCGGACGGCGTGTCGCGACCCACGCGAGCGTGCCTGCGGAGAGCGCGCTGACGATGCCGCGGCCCCACGCGCCGGCGACCCCGTTCCACGACGTGTGCCACCTGTGCCACAGGTCGTGGAAGACGTGACCGTGCAGCACGCTGTGCGTGACGTGGCTGGACCCGCCCGTCGCTGCGTCGATAGCGACGAAGAGAACCGCGAGCACCGCGGCCGCTATGAGCGCCAGCTGCGGTCGCGGGAGGAGTCGCGCGTACGCGGTCAGGTAGACGAGGAGGCCTCCGCCGTCGGCGCCGGCGCGGCTCCAGGCGATCGTCAACAGGACGAGGGGCGCCGCCGCGAGGCCGAGCACGAGCGCCGGCGCGAGCAGGAGCGTCTCGATCTCGTTCGAGACGCCGTAGAACCGCCCCCCGCCCCACGGGTGCGGGCCGAGCAGAGCGAGCGACTGGGTCGCGGGCGACGAGACGAGAACGACGAGGTACGCGGCGAAGAAGAGCCACAGCGCGCGCCACGGCACGAGCGAGCCGAGGAGCGTCAGCACGCCGAGGAGCGTGAGGCTCGTCGAGCCGAGCGCGGAGAGGACGACCGACGCGGCGACCGCGGCCGCGGCGCCGCTGATCGCGCGGCGTGGCGCGAACAGCGCGAGCGCGATCAGGATCGTCGCGAGCAGGACGCGCACCTTCATCACGCTGCCACGCGTCGTGTCCAGGCGCCGCTCCAGCTTCGGCAGGTCGGCGTCCCCCCCGCTCCTGACGTTGCCGGTGTTCAGGCTGTGCACGCTCAGCAGGCCGTCGACCCGCGTCTCGGTCGTGTGCAGCGTGCCGCGGCCGGCCGCGGTCACCCGCGTCAGGGACCTCGTCGAAACCGCGCCGCCACAACCGACGACCCGTTCCCCCTGCCGCACCGCCACGAGGCCGCGTGCACCGTCGGGATGCCAGCCGAGCCGCACGCACTTCGCGCCGGCCGCCTGCGCTGTTGACGGAACGTTAAGTGCCGTCAGCACGACCACGGCCATCCCTACAATGGCGCGCATGAAGCGCAGGTCATATGGACGGGATGCCGGGCTCACGCTGCGGATGATCCTCACGAGCAGCCTGCTCGGTCTGCTGTACGTGCTCTTCGGCGTCGTCCTGATCACGCAGCTCAGCGTCGGGATCGTCCCGATGATCCTGATCGTGGTCGGCATCGCCTTCTTCCAGTACTACACGTCGGACAAGCTGGCGCTCCTTGCCGCCGGCGCGAAGGTCGTCGAGCGCGACCAGGCGCCCGCGCTGCACGACATGGTCGAGCGACTGTGTGCAATGGCAGACCTTCCGAAGCCGAAGGTCGCGATCATGGACCACCCGATGCCGAACGCGTTCGCGACGGGCCGCTCCCCGAAGCACGCCGCCGTCTGCGTGACGACCGGCCTGTGGGACCGTCTCGAGCCGAAGGAGGTCGAGGGCGTCCTTGCACACGAGCTCTCACACATCGGGAATCGCGACGTGCTGATCATGACCGTGGCGAGCTTCTTCGCCATGCTCGCCGGGCTCCTGACCCGCTTCGGCCTCTACTTCGGCATGTGGGGCGGCGGCGGCCGTCGCGACAACAACGGCCCGCCGGTCTGGCTGATCGTCTTCCTCGTCTCGATCCTCGTCTATTTCCTGAGCTACATCCTGATCCGCACGATCTCGCGCTACCGCGAGTACGCCGCCGACCGCGGCTCGGCGCTGATCACCGGCGCTCCCGAGTACCTGATGAGCGCGCTGCAGAAGATCTCGTCGCAGGTCGCGCTGATCCCGAACCAGGACCTCCGCCAGGTCGAGAGCCTGAGCGCCTTCTTCATCATCTCGCCGAAAGTGCGGTCGGCGTTCGGGGAGCTCTTCATGGACCATCCGCCCGTCGAGAAGCGGCTTGCGAAGCTCGCCGAGATCGCGCGCGAGATGGGCCGCCCGGTCGCGTAAGAGAAGAGCGTGGGCATTCGCGACGTCCTCTTCGGCAGGAAGAAGCTGTCGGAGCCGAAGGAGGACCGGCTCTTCGCGTTGACCACAGCGGCGGTGACGCTGCAGACCGAGTTGGGTCTCAAGCCGGCCGGCGTCGGCGCGATCGCGTTCAAGCCGCAGTCCTCGGGCGAGTTCAGGAGCGCGTTCGACGAGGTCGACCAGCTCGTCGACGCGGTCGCCGCGCAGTGTGGGTCCGAGGTCGAGCGAAAGACCGACGAGTACGGCTTCGACTGGGTGATCATTCGCGACCCGCAGCTGGAGGATCTGGTCGCGACCGCGCACACGCTCGCGTCCGAGCTGACGGCGAAGGGCTTCGGCTCACAGCTCCTCGCGGCGATCTTCCGCTTCGACGGATACGAGCACCCCGTCTACTGGATCTATGGCTTCAAGCGCGGCGCGTGGTGGCCGTTCGTGCCGCTCGACGACAAGAAGCGTGACAACGCGAAGGAGCTCGAGCTGAAATCGCAGCTCGAGAAGGAGATCCCGATCGAGCAGGACCTCACTCGTTGGCTCGCGCTTTTCGACGCCCCGGTCTAGCCCTCGCCGCGCTCGTCGCGGTGTCGGCGGTCGCGCACGCGTGGACGGGGACTCGCGTTTCGGGGTTGTGGATCATGCCCGACGAGGCGATCTACGCCGATCGCGCGCTCGCGTTCTGGCGGCACGGCTCGTTCGCCCTCTTCCACGGAGAGGGCGCCGGCTATGGGCTGCTCTATCCGGTCGTCGCGGGCCTCCCGCTCGCCGCCGGCGGTCTCACGACGTTGAAGGTCGTGCAGGCGCTCGTGATGTCGCTGGCCGCGGTTCCGGTCTTCCTCTACGGGCGGCGGCTGATGTCCCCGCCGTACGCATTGCTCGCCGCCGTGCTCACCGTCGCGTCGCCCCTGCTCCTGTACTCCGGGTTCGTGATGACGGAGGTGCTGTTCTATCCGCTCGCCGCATTGATGCTGCTCGCAGCCGCGCGTGCCGTCCAGACGGCGACGCTGCGCGACCAGGCGATCGGGCTCGCATTGATCCTGCTCGCGCTCGCGACGCGCGCGCAGGCGGTCGTGTTCGTCGGCGTGCTCGCGCTCGCCGCGCTCCTCGACTGCCTGCTCGTCCGCGATCGTGCGCGGCTGCGCGCGTTCTGGCCGACGTGGGCGGCGCTCCTCGTGACGGCGTTCGCAGCGCTCGCGACGCCGGGCGTCCTCGGCTCGTATGCAGGGACGGTCAGCTCCGGATATCCGATCGGACCGTCGCTGCGTCTCACCTACGACCATCTCGCTTACCTCGTGCTGTTCACGGGCGTGCTGCCTGCGGCGGCGCTCGCTCTCCTGGCGATCGACGTGGTTCGCGGCCGGGAGCGCGAACCAGGAGTGCGCGCGCTCGTTCTCGTCTCGCTCTGCGCGACGTTTGCCGTCGTCGCGCAAGTCGGGTTCTTCGCCGCACGGTTCGCGCCGCACGTCCTGGGACGCGATCTCGCGTCCGTTCCTCCGCTGCTGTTCCTCGTCTTCGCGCTCTACCTCTCGCGCCGGCGGCGATACGGGCTGGGTGTCCTTGCTGGCGTGTGCTTCGCCGAGCTGGCGCTCCTGGCGCTTGCGCCATGGGATCACATCGTCGTCCACCAGGCGATCCCGGACTCCTTCGACCTGGGCCTCCTCTACCGGCTCAGCGCGTCAATCGACGCAGCGACCCTCGTCACCGTGGCAGGCCTCGCTGCGCTCGTGCTCTTCGCGGTTCTCCCGACCCGGCTCCGCCCCGCGCTGCCCGTCCTCGTCCTGCTGTTCTTCGTCGCGACGTCCGTTGCGACGTCGCGGCTGATCGCTCCGTGGGCGCGCGCGGACGACGCGCGGCTCGTGGGCTCGCCGCGCGACTGGGTGGATCGCGCGGTGCACGCGAACGTCACCTACGTCTACGACGGCGACCCGGAGTGGAACAGCGTCTGGCAGCAGCGCTTCTGGGACAGGCGGATCGCGCACGTGCTCTCGCTGCCGCCGGCGCGCGTCCCAGGCCCCATGACGCAGACGACGCGAGCGCCGACGGCAAGCGGCGGTCTCGCGATCCGCGACGGCTACGCCGTCGCCGCCGACCGGCTCACCTTCTTCGGTACGCCCGTGGCGCATCACACGCGCGGCATCGATCTCGCGACGCTCACGCTCTGGCGGCTCGACGGACCTCCGAGGCTCTCCACGATCACGAGGGGCATCCAGCCGAACGGCGACATGATCGGCCCGGCCGACCTCGTCGCCTACCGGTGCGCCGGCGGCCGCCTCGAGCTCACGCTCCTGCCGAAGGCGACCGACGACGTGACCGTGCTCCTCGACGGGAAGCGCGTGCTGCGCCACCACATCGCGGGGCTGCTCTCCTGGCACGCGTCGGTGCAGGTGCCGCGTTCGCACCGGGGCCGGTGCCGGTTCACGATTCGCGGCGGCCTGCTGCTCGGCTCGACGGTCCGCTCGTTCGAACGTCCCTAGCCGTAGCCGTCAGTCGGGCCCGACGCGCACGAGCATCTTGCCCATGTTGTCGCCGCGAAAGAGGCCGGCGAACGCAGCGGGGACGTTCTCGATCCCCTCGACGAGCGTCTCGCGACACTCGAGCTCACCGGCAGCGACGAGCGGCCCGACCTCGCGCATGAACTCGCCGAAGCGCTCGCGGTGGTCGGTCACGATGAATCCCTGGATGCGGAGCCGCTTCGACACGACGAGCGCGAGATTCCGCGGCCCCGGCTCCGGGCGCTCGTCGTTGTAGCGCGAGATCGCGCCGCACGCGATGACGCGGCCAAACGGCCGCAGCGCGGTGAGCGCCGACTCGAGCTGCCGGCCTCCGACATTGTCGAAGTACACGTCGATGCCGTCGGCGAGCACTTCCTTTGCCCGCGTCTCGCGGTAGTTGAATGCCTCGATGCCGAAGGACCGCAGCCACTCGACCTTCTCGTTCGAGCCGGCGCTTCCGATCACGCGCAGTCCCTTCAGCTTCGCGATCTGCACGGCGGCGCTGCCGACGGCGCCCGCCGCGCCCGACACGTACAGGGTCTCGCCCTCCTGCACGTTCCCGATGTCGACCAGGCCGACCCACGCGGTGAAGCCGGTGTTCCCGAGCATCCCGAGCGCCGTCGACGGCGGGGCAAGCGTGGGATCGAGCTTGCGTAGTCTCTCACCGGCGGCCACGCCGGCCTCGCACCAGCCGAGCATCGAGCTGACCCAGTCGCCTTCGACGAAGCTCGGATGCTTCGACTCGACGACACGTCCGACGGAGCCGCCGTCGATCGGCGCCCCGACCTGGTACCCGTCCACGTAGGTGCGGATGCCGGTCATGCGGCCGCGCATGTACGGGTCGACCGAGACGAAGACGTTGCGGACGAGCACCTCGCCGTCCGCGGGCTCGCCGGCAGGGACGTCGCGCAGCTCGAAGTCGCTCTCCTTCGGCTCGCCCTGCGGCCGGGCGGCAAGGACGATCTCGCGCGTCACTGCGAGACGACGTCGGGTATGAACCCGTCGCTCTGCAAGAGCTCGCGTGCCTCCTCGAGCGAGAGGTCCTCCGGGGGAATCACGGCGTCGGACGGCGAGAGGTCGTCGTCGGCGAGCTTCTCGCCCGACTCGCGCACCGTGTCGGCCAGCGCCTGCAGGCCGGTCCAGAGCGCGCGCTCGTCGCCGGCCTCGACCGCGCGGCCGACCTCGTCGTCGAGCGCGTTCAAGCGGTCGATCAGCGAGTCGTCGACCCGGAACTGCCCCTCGCCGAGCAGACGGACGATCACTTGGCCTCCTCCGCCTCGCCCTCGATCTCCTTCGGTGCGGCGTCGCCAGAACCGAGCTCGGCCTTCATCTTCTCGAGCTCGGCGTCGACCTGGCCGCCCTGGGAGATCTGCGCGAGCTGGCGGTCGATGTCGTCGCCCGACGACGTGTAGTCCTCGAGCGCGCCCGAGGTCGTGAGCTCGTCGATCGCGTTCGCGCGCGCCTGCATCTGATCCGTCTTGTCCTTCGCGCGCTGGATGGCGAGGCCCACGTCCGCCATCTCCTCGCCGATGCCCGTCGCGGCCTCGCCGATGCGCACCTGCGCCTCGGCAGCCGAGTACTGCGCCTTGATTACTTCCTTTTGCGTGCGGAACGCCTCGACCTTCGACTGCAGCGTGCGCTCGCCCTCGATCAGCTTCTGCTGCTGCGCCTCGAGCTGCTGGCCCTGCTGCATGATCGATTCGAGCTGCCCCTGCACCGCGGCCTTCCGCGTCAGCGCCTCGCGTGCGAGATCTTCGCGGCTCGCCTGGAGCGCTTGCCGGGCCTGGTCGTCGAGCTTCTCGACCTGCTGCTGCATGCTCGTGTACTGCAGCTCGAGCCGCTTCTTCGCCGTCGTGACGTCGGCGATCCCGCGCTTCACGTTCTGGAGCTGGCGGACCTGCTCCTCGTACGAATAGTCGAGCGTCTCGTTCGGGTTCTCCGCGCGGTCGAGCGCCTTGGAGAACTTCGCTCTGAAGATCAGGCTCAGGCGGGACATCAGGCCGGGCATGGCAGTTCTCTCCTCGCTTCGGGTTCGACGGTTAGCCTAACGACGTGCTGGTCGCGCGGAGCATGGACGGCCGCTGGCTCTCGAATGCCTACCTGGTCGCCGACGAGGAGGGCGGAAGCGCCGTGTACGTCGATTCCGGAGCGCCGCTGGAGCCGCTGCTCCGCGCGGTGACCGAATGGGGCGTCACGCCGTCGCACGTCCTGCGGACGCACGCGCACGCCGACCACGTCGAGCACGAGGGCGAGCTCGGCCTGCCGGTCGTCCGCGGCCCGTTGCAGGTCGGCGGGCTCGACGTCGAGGCGGTTCCGACGCCGGGCCACTCCGACGACATGGTCGCGTTCGTCGTCAACGGCGCGCTCGTCTTCTCCGGCGACACGCTCTTCAAGGACGCGGTGGGAGGCGGCGACTTCGAGCAGGTGCGCCGCTCGGTGATGGACGTCTACATGGCGATGCCCCACGAGCGCCGCGTGCTGCCGGGGCACACGGACGAGACGACGATCGGACGCGAGTGGGACGAGAATCCGTTCGTCCGCGTCTGGCGCGGCGCGGAGCCGGAAGGCACCGAACGCGTGCGCGTCGCCGGGCGCGACGCGACGCTCGTCGTGTGGTCGCCCGATTACGACGGCAAGGGAAAGGCGTGGGTGCGCTACGACGACGGCACCGACGCGCTCGTCGGCGGCTCGCGTGTAGAAAGAGGCTGATGGACGTCATCGACCCGCGCATCGAGCAGTACGCCGAGCAGTTCACCTCACCGCACGACGCGCTGCTCGCCGAGCTTTCCGAAGAAACGGCGCAAGAGCTCGGGATGACGCAGATGCTGACCGGTCCGGTCGCCGGGCGGCTGCTCGAGTTCCTCGTGTGGGTGGGCCAGCCCCGCCGCGTGCTGGAGATCGGCACGTTCAGCGGCCACTCGGCCCTTGCGATGGCGGCGGCGTTGCCCGACGGCGGCCACATCGAGGCGTGCGAGATCGATCCCGAACGCGCCGCGTTCGCACAGCGGTATTTCGACCGCTCGCCGCACGGCTCGAAGATCACCCTCCACGTCGGTCCCGCCCTCGAGACGATCGAGTCGCTCGAGGGCGATTTCGACTTCGTTTTCATCGACGCGGACAAGGAGGGCTACGTCGACTACTACGACGCCGTGTTGCCGCGTCTCGCCGAGCGAGGGTTGATCGTCGCCGACAACACGCTGGCGAGCGGCCGCGTCGTCGACGAGTCGCCTCCGATCGCCGCGTTCAACCAACACGTCGCCGCGGATCCCCGCTCCGTCCAGGTGCTGCTGACCGTGCGCGACGGCATGACCCTGATCCGCCGCGCGTAGCGCGGACCAGCCTCGCGCGACATGGCCGAACTGGTCATGTCGGGGGACAGTCCCTGGCCATGTCCGCATCGGCCATGGCGGATGACAGTCCCTGGACATGTCCACATCAGCCATGTCAGGGGACAGTCCCTGGACACGTCCAGATCCGCCATGTCGGGGGACAGTCCCTGGTCATGTCCACACCGGCCGTGTCGGGGGACAGTCCCTGGGCATGTCCGAAAGGGACGGTAGGTTGCCCCGATGCGCCTGATCGTTGCTCGCTGCGAGGTCACCTACACCGGCCGGCTCACGGCCTTTCTGCCGGAGTCCACGCGGCTGCTGATGCTGAAGGACGACGGTGCCGTGCTCGTGCATGCAGACGCGGGGGGTTACAAGCCTTTGAATTGGATGACGCCTCCAACGGTGATCGAGGACGGAGGCGACGTGGTCGTCGTTCGCAAGCGCGCCGGGCGCAGCGAGGACCGGCTCGAGATCAAGCTGATCGAGGTGCTGTCCGACGTCTCGCACGACATGGGCGAGGCCGCCGGGCTCGAGAAGGACGGAGTGGAACGCGACCTCCAGCTGCTGCTTGCCGACGACCCGACGCACATCGCGCCCGACCTGCGCCTCGTGAAGCGCGAATGGCCGACGGACGTCGGTCCCGTCGACCTGATGTGCCGCGATGAAGACGACGGCTGGGTGGCCGTCGAGATCAAGCGCATCGGCACCATCGATGCCGTCGAGCAGCTGACGCGCTACCTGGACTGCATCCGCGCCGACAACTCGCGCGCCGAATGCCGCGGCTACCTCGTCGCACAGTCGATCAAGCCGCAGGCAATCGCGCTCGCCGATCAGCGCGGCATCGCCTGCGTCGAGGTCGACCTCGCGGTGCTCCGCGGCGAGCGCGAGCCCGAGCTCACGCTCTTCGCGCTCTAGGACGCGAGATACCAGGTGAGCAGTCGCTCGCCCTCGGCGTCGACCTCGCGCCGCCACTTCAAGGGCAGCGGCGCGAACGGCTCCACCACGAGCCTGCGCTTCTCGATGCGCCAGGCACCGGCAACGAAGCCGTCGACCGTGAACGTGTTCTTCGTCGTCGCGTTCTTCTTGTTGAAGACCGCCTCCAAGTACTCCGGCGGAACGATCCGAGAACGATCGCGGTGCGCGAGGATGATCGAGTCGAACGCGGGCAGAAAGCGAACTGGCGCACGCTCCTTGCCGCTCGCGAGCGGCGCGCGCCGGACGTCGTAGAGCCCGTCGCGCTCGACCAGCCCGTCGAGCGCCGGATCGATCTGGCGCATCCGGAAACCGGTGAGCTGCTGGATGTCGAGGCGCGTGGCCGGACCGTACCCGGCAAGGTACGCGCGCACGATGCGAAGGGCGGCGCCGGTCGGATCGGGCAGTGGCTTCCACCAGCGCATCGTGGACGAGGGCTTGTTGTGGGGCCAGGCACCGACGGGCTCGGCCCGTACGCGTGGCGCGATCCTTCCCGGCCGCGCGGCCATCGACGCCGCGACGAGGTCTGGATAGTTGTCGGCGGTCGAGACGTGGAGGGTGATGCGCAGCGTCTGCGCCTTCACGATCGAGCCGTCGACTAAGGCACCGGTCAGGCTGTCCTTCGCGAAATTCTCCACCCGCGACCAGAGCGCCACGTAAGGAGAAGGCGACCACTGCGCCTGCAGTGCCACGAGCCTCGCCACCGCCGCGACGACAGTGACGCGCTTGCGCTCGAGCAGCATCTGCCGCAGGAGCAGCGTGCGGTTCAGCTCGCGCAGCGTCACGGCACGACTGCAGCCTTCAGCAGGTCGCGCGGCGGGTCGGCAAACAGCGCGGGCAACTCGGACAGCGGTACCCGGTGCGTGATCAGGCGGTGCCATGGGTACGCACCGCTCGCGAGAAAGCCGAGTGCGGCCCGCACAGTCGCAGGCGTGTGGTGGAACGAACCGCGCAGCGTCAGCTCGTCGTAGTGCAGCCGGTACGCGTCGACGGCGGGCCGCGCGTCGCGCGGCAAGCCGCCGAACAAGACCACGGTTCCGCCGGGACGCACGAGCGCCACCGCGTCACGCCACGCTTGCTCGCTGCCGGCCGCTTCGAGCACCACGTCGGCGTCTGTCCCCTCCCCCACTTCGGCGCCGAATTCCTCGACGAGCGCGCGGCGCTCGTCGCGACCGCCGACGACCACGGGCCAGCCGCCGGCATCCGCCACGCACGCCGCGAGCATCAGCCCGATCGGCCCTGCGCCCAGGATCGCGACCGTATCGCCCGCCTGCACGCCAGCGCGCTCGATGCCGCGCAGGCAGCACGCGAGCGGCTCGACCATCGCGGCGACCTCGGGCGCGAGCCCCGGCGGTACGTCGTGCATGTTCACCGCGGCTATGCGCTCCGGCACGACGATCCAGTCCGCATATGCACCAGCGAGGAAGACGAGCCGGCGGCATTGCTCGCCGCGCGCGCAGCCGTCGCACTCGCCGCAAGGAGCCGAGTTCGCGACGACGACGCGGCGACCCTCGACGATCCCGCAGAGCTCGTGGCCGAACGGCGCCGGCGACTCCGTGAGCAGCAGCGGGTGCCCGCGCCGGAACGTCTTGAGGTCGGTGCCGTCGGTCAACGCGACCTCGACCTCGACGAGCACGTCGCCAGGCCCGGGCTCCGGACGCCGCACCTCCTCGATACGCAGGTCGCCGGGCGCGTACAGGCGCGCCGCCTTCACGGGACGAAGACGACCTTGAGCGCGTCGCCGCGACGGTAGAGCTCGACGCCTTCGAGGAAGCGATCGAGCGACAGCGTCGTCACCTCGGGCAGGACGAGCGTCGGCAGCAGCTCGACTGCGTCGCGGAAGTATGCGGGCGTTGCCGAACGCGAGCCGACGACGCGCAGCTCCTTCCGGTACACGGCGTCGAGCGCAGTCGGCACGTCGTCCTCGGGCGCGGCGAAGACGACGAGCGTGCCGCCGGGCTCCAACCGGTGCAGCGCATCGTTGATCCCGCCGTGCGCGGTCAGGACCGCTGCGCGCACCGCGTCGCCGTCGGCCGTCGAGGCGCCGAGCATGTGCGCGAACGCAAGCCTGTCGGGGCGCGGATCGAGCGCGACGACCTCGTCGCCACGCCGACGCAGCACCTGGATCCACAGCTGGCCGATCGCGCCGCATCCGACGACGAGCACGCGGCCGCGCGGCACCGACTCCGATGCGCGCAGCACGCACGCGAGCGGCTCGATCCAGATTCCGTCGAGCTCGCCGAACGACGCCGGCAGCGGGACGCAGTGCGTTGCGCGCAGCTGCTCGGCGAACCCGCCGGGCGCGATCCGCAGCTCCCGGAACTCGCCGCACGTCGACTGGTGGCCGGCGAGGCAGCGCTCGCACGTGCCGCACGGGACGCGGTGCATGACAGTGACGAGTGCGCCGTTCTCGAGCTCGCCCATCACCTCGTGGCCGAGCACGGTGCCGCCAGGCGCGCGGCCCAGCTTCTCGACGTCCGACCCGCAGAGCCCGCAGGCGCGCACCCGAACGAGCAGCCCCGGTCCCGAAGGCTCCGGCACGTCGACGAGCTCGGGGAGCCCGTCCGCATCGAGAACGACGGCGCGCACGGCCGTATCGTAGGGTCAGCCTCCGCAGCCGTAGCACGTGTAGGGGTGGGCGGAGCCGACGCCGACAGAAGGCGGCGCCGGCTCTCACCGCTCGAGCTAGCGAACGACCGGGAACGACACGAGCAGGCGGGTGGACACGCCTCCGAGGAGGCTCTCACCCGACTTGCGCGCGCGGACGAACACGGCTAGCAGCTGCTGGCGCTGCGAGGCCGGGAAGCCGGCCTGACGGTTCTCGGTCAGCGTCGCCCAGCCGTCTGCGCCGGTGGGCGTCTCAGGTGCGATCGAGAACTGGTTGAACGGGACGGCGGTCGCGTACACGAGCGCGCCGGTCACCGAACGGCCGTTGCACGCCGAGACGTGGAACCGCATCGTCACGCTGTTCGTCGACGAGCGCGAGATGGGCGACGGCGCAGCGCTCTGGCCGTCGATTACGAGCCGCGCCGGCGGAGAGATCTGCGAGACGTCGACCGGTCCCGAACCAACAGCCGGACACCCGTTGACGGTCACAGGCGGCGGAGCGCTCTTCGCCTTGACGACGGCAGTCTGGTTCGACGTCGACTGCGCCGAGCCGTCGGCGTTCTTCGCGGTGACGCGAACGCGCACCGTATGGCCCACGTCGGCCGCCCTCAGCTGGTAGGTCGACGAGTGGGCGCCCCCGATGTTCGAGCACCCGGCCCCGGCCGCGTTGCAGCGGAGCCACTGGTAGCTGTACGTGATCGGGCTCGAGCCGCTCCACGTCCCGCTCGATGCCGTCAGCGTCTGACCCTCCTGCGCGGTGCCGGAGATCGCCGGCTCCGCCGTCGGCGTCGGCGCCGCGGAGCTCGCGGCCGTCGAGAAGCCGGCGATCGCGAGCACGGTCACGAGCCCGGCTCCGAGCAGCGGCAGTAGTGACTTGATCTTCATCTGTTGCCCCTTTCCGTTTTGCTCTCAATTCCCGCGAACCGCGTAGGGGTCGTGAGGATTACGAAAGGCTCAGGTAAAAGCGGCTGGCGCTACACTGATCCCCGCCCGGGGCCATAGCTCAGCTGGGAGAGCGCCTGGATCGCACCCAGGAGGTCGGCGGTTCGAGCCCGCCTGGCTCCACCTCGAAAGCCCGCACCTCGAAACACCGCACCTCGAAAGCCCCGCCCTTACGGGGCGGCGGCGTGCGCGGCGAAGAAGCGGAGGCTGTCGGCGACGCGCTCGCTCCAGTACTGCCAGTCGTGCCCGCCCTCGTGCTCCGCGTACTCGTGCTCGATCCCCAGATGCTCGAGCTCCCGATGGAGGGTGCGATTCGACTCGATCAGCGAATCGTCGACACCGCAGTCGAAGCGAAGCGGCGGCAGCCGATCACGATGGCGAATGACCCAGCCGAGCACGTCGGCATCCTCCGCGTCGACGTCGAGGCGCGCAACCTCGTCGCCGACGAACATGCTCATCTGCGCGAGCTCCGTGACCGCGGAGTGCGCGCACACCGCGGCAAACCGTTCGCAATGCTTGACACCGATCCGGAGCGCGCCGTAGCCGCCCATCGAGAGACCGGCGATCCCGAGTGACGAGCGTCCGTCGATGCGATCGTCGACGAGCGCCGCGACTTCGGGCGCCTCG
The DNA here is from genome assembly GCA_045806045.1 of Gaiellaceae bacterium. GTDB lineage: Bacteria > Actinomycetota > Thermoleophilia > Gaiellales > Gaiellaceae > PALSA-600. The sequence continues at coordinate 60,312 of JBJMKB010000056.1, forward strand.
AGCACGAGCCGTTCATAGTCGCCGCCCGACCTATGACGGATGTAGCCGCTCCCACGTCGCCAGAGCCCGTCGGACGGCAGCACGAGCGCGAGCGGAGGGATCGCGTCCGTTCGGACGAGCTGCGCGAGCGTCTCGTGCACGCCGCCCAGATACGCCCAGGACCAGTGGCTTGCGTCGACGCCGTGCAGGAGCACGAGCACCGGCAGGCTTTCCCCACCTGACTCGGGAAGCACGAGGAGCAGGTCCTGGCGCCGCGAGATCGCCGGGCTGGCGTACGTGACATGCCGGATGCCCCCGCTCTCGTAACGGGCGTCCGAGATCTCGACCGGCGCATACGGTTGCGCGCTCACGCCGGCAGGAGCACCGACTTGATGTTCCGGCCGCTCATCAGGTCGCCGATCGCACGCTCGAGATCTTCGAGCGGATAGGTCGCGCTGACGAGACCGTCGACGTCGAGCGAGCCGTCCGCGTACAGCCGCTGCAGACGAGCGAAGTCGCGGCGCGGGTCGCACCGCCCGTACAGCGACGTGATGTAGGTCTTGTCCCATAGGAACGCACCCGCGTCGATCGTGACCTCCTGCTCGACTCCGGACAACTGCACGGCCGTCCCGCCGTCGCGAACGAAGAGCAGCGGCGCCGTGCACAGCTCGGGGACGCTCGTCGCTTCGAACGCGATGTCGGCACCGCCGTCGGTAAGGGCGGCTGCCCGCTCGGCAGCGCGGCCGAGGTCGCGATCGGAGGCATTGACGAGAAGCGTATGAGTCGCCCCGAACGCCTTCGACGCCTCGAGCTTCGCCGGGTTGAGGTCGACCGCCAGGATCAGGCGCGCGCCCGCGATGCGCGCGCCTTGGATCACGCACAGTCCCACGGCGCCGACGCCGATCACGACGACAGAAGAACCGGGCTCGACGCCGGCGACCGTCGTCGCGGATCCGAACCCGGTCATCACACAACAGCCGAACAGACACGCGGACGTCCACGGAATGTCGACGGTGATCGGCGTGACGGCACGCTCGTGCACGAGCGCCACGGTCGACATCGTGCCGAGCCCGAAGGACGCGTCGATGCTCGCGCCGCGATAGCGGTGCCCGCCGTTGTGCACCGGCACCTGCGCCTCGCACCGGTTCGTCAAACCCGTCCTGCACGCACGACAGTCGCCGCACGAGCGCGCCCAGTTCAGCATGACGCGGTCACCGGGATGGGCGCTCGTGACGCCGGCGCCCACTGCGATGACGACGCCTGCACCTTCGTGACCCATGATCAGCGGGCCTTCGCCGGCGAGCATGTTGACGTCCGTATGGCAAAGGCCACTCGCCCGAACCGCGACCTGAACCTCCCCCGGTGCAGGCGCGTCGATCTCGACTTCGTCGATGCTGAATCCACCGTTTCCGTCGGCAATCGCGGCGGTCGCCGTTGTTGGCGCGGGCTTCATGCAGCGAGGTGCGCACGATGCGAGCGCCGATAAGCACCGGGCGTCGACCCGGTCACGCGCCGGAACGTCCTGCTGAAGTGCGGCGTGTCCGCGAACCCGCACAGTCGCGCGATCTCATCCTGGGGCGCGTCCGTCTCCGAGAGGAGCGAGCGCGCGTGGTCGACCCGCAGGTGCGTCAGGTACGTGTGCGGCGGAAGGCCGAACTCGCGCTTGAAGAGCGCCGCGAAGCGCGAGGGCGAGAGGTGGGCGCGTTTCGCGAAGTCGTCGACGCCGAGGTCGTCGGCGAGACGCAGAGACATATAAGAGCGCATCCAGTGCAGCGAGTTCGTCGAACGTCCCTCCCGCGCCGGGCGCGCGAAGTCGCGCAAGAGCAACGCAACCAGTTCGGTTCCCACTGCTTGCGACTGAAGGCGGTGGAACTCGTCGTCCTTCTGGGAGACGTGAACGAGCTCGAGGAAGACCTCCCGGAATCGCGAGTCGCGCGGCGGCCGGAAGCGTGTCGGGACGCGGGCGTTCGCGGAGTCGTCCAGCCGTGGCTGCAACAGGTGCTCGTATCCGCGCAGATCGATGCGGCCCCCAGGCGTCGCGAAGCTCTCCTCCCGATGCGGATTCCAGAAGATGTCGAAGTGGACGTACGGCGTGGTCGTGCCGACATCGGCCTCGAAGCTGTGGTGCTCCCCGGGCTGGACGAGCGCGAAGTCCCCGGGCGTGAGCTCGTGCTCGACGCCTTCGACCACCAGGCTGCATGCACCCGCCTCGACTCCGACGAGGAGATAGTCGAGCAACCGCCGAGGGGCAAGCCGCCACGGCGGCCGCACGGCGTACTCGGACTCGCGGATGAGGGGCACGATCGGCGGCGAGAGGCGACCGGCGGCGGCGCTCACGCGGCGCGTCGTGCTCGACGCGCACGCTCCACGAACTCGGGCCACCATTCACGACCCGTTGAGCGCTCCGCGTATGCCGCGAGCCGTTCGCCCCAGCGCTCCATCAACTCGTCGCCGTGACGCTTGAGCTCGCGTCTCTGTCCATACTCGGCGCTCAGCCAGCGGCGGCCGATCTGCGCGTGCAGCACTTCGTCCGCCCAGTCGTAGTCCTGCAGCGACAGGAAGAACGGATCGCCGTACTCACGCGCGACCCGCCATTCGTACGGTTTCCCGGTCGCACTCGGCATCAGCCCCTGCTCGACGTGCCACAGGATCACGTGCGACTCGAGCGGTGTGAACTCGTCGTTCAACGACACCGACCCCGCCATGTCGATCGGGTACGCATAGAACGGAATGCCCAGCGACACGAGCGAGACCTCGCCCATCATCGCGTGCCGCGCCTCGTCCCACAGCTGACGCGACAGCTCCCGGTAGTACTCCCAAGGCTTGCCGCGCGTCTTGTAGAGGATGGGCGCGATCCACTCCGGCACGTCCATCTCCCGTAGGCGTTTGTACGCGAGGGCCCACGTTCGTTCGTCCGCGGGCAACGTCTCGTCCTGGTAGTAGTCGTCGACCTTCGCCGTCGCGTTGAACGAGTCGGGGAACCGGTCGTCGCGGCGCGGGTGAACATCCATCTCGTACGAGGCGCCGTCCCACCGCGGCGGCGGCAGCTCGTCCGCCGGGATCGCATTGACGCCGGAGATGCCACCGGCACCAACGAGGTATGCGCGCACGTGGGACCGGAAGGCAGCGGCCGAGTCGCGTGCGTGGTCGTCAGCCGTGAGCGCTCGGTATGCCGCCATGCCCCACTCGAGCATCTGCTCCTGCTCGCGCAGGATCGCGCGCAGGTTCCGGCAGGTGGGATAGTCGAACAACGGATTGAGCGCGTCGAGGTGATCGCGGAGGGCGTCGACGAGGGCGGAACGTGCTTCCGCATACGCGCCGGCGACGAACTCGACAGTGTCGGAGGCGCGGATGACCTCTTCGAACGCTGCGTTCAGCCGCTCGTCGGGAACCGCGTCGAGGTGGAGCGGCGGCTCGCGCATCTCGGCGATCCGGACGCGAATGACGGCCGCGTGCTCGGCATCGAGCCAGAGGTGGAGCGAGAGCGCGCACTTCACCTCCCACTCCGGAACGGAGGGAAGATGCGCGGCGCCGATCTCGTGGAGCCGGCGGAGCACGTGGTTGTACCGCTTGAGCCGTACGACGGTCTCGTCGACGGAGAGACCGGCCCGCGCCGCCTCGGCGTAGCTGCAGACGCCGGCCAGCGGCGGGACCGCCCGATTATCGATCTCGCCTGGCTCCATGGTGAGCGTCTCCTTCCATCGCTGCTGCCGGCCGGGGTCAGGAACCCTGAAAAGAATAGGGTTCCTCGCTGGACCGCGCATTGTCCACGTCGACTCGAATCTGGTCGAAATCGCATAACCACTGCTCACGTGGCGCGCGCAGCGTATTGTCTGATTGGTCTACGGAGTGGTCGAAGTGGTCTGTTATCGCGATCGGGTGAAGGAGGAGCGGCGTGGCGTTGCGCATCGGCGTGCTGGGGCTCGGGAGCGTCTTCTGGACCCCGTACCGGACCCTGATCAAGAGGCTCGAGGACGAAGGGCGCGTCGAGCTCGCCGCCGGCTACGACCCCGACCCCGCCAAGCGCGAAGCTCTCGGCCGCGTCAGCAGCGCGGACACCGATTTCGGCAACCCGAGCGAGCTGATCGAGCGCGACGACATCGACATCGTCCTCGTGCTCACGAGCATGAACGAGCACGGACCCCTCGCCCGGCAGGCGCTCACGGCCGGCAAGCATGTGCTGGTCGAGAAGCCGATGTCCACCGATCTGGAAGATGCGGCGAACCTCGTCGCGTTGTCGAGGGAGGTGTCGACGCACCTTGTCTGCGCGCCGCACATCCTCCTCTCCCCCACATATCGCGAGATGCATCGCCGCGTGCAGGACGGCGTCGTCGGCCGGCTCGTGCTCGCCCGGGCGCGCTACGGCTGGTCCGGCCCGTGGTGGGCCCGGTGGTTCTACGAACAGGGCGGCGGCGCACTGTTCGACCTCGGCGTCTATAACCTGACGAGCCTCTGTGGGTTCTTCGGTTCAGTGCGCCGCGTGACCGCGCTCGTCGGGACCGCGATCCCCGAACGCATCGTGGAGGGCGAGCCGATGCAGGTGCGGAGCGACGACAACGCGCACGTCCTGCTCGACTTCGGCGAGAGCCGCTTCGCGTCGATCGCGACCGGCTTCACGATGCAGAAGTACCGCTCGCCGGCGATCGAGCTGTACGGCACCGAGGGCGTCCTTCAGTTGATGGGCGACGACTGGGCGCCCGAAGGGTTCGAGCAGTGGCGCAACGCGCACGGCGCATGGGAGATCGTGCCGGAGACCGACCCGAGCTGGCCGTGGACCGAGGGGCTCCGGCACCTGGTCGAATCGATCGAGCAGGGGACCCCGACGGTCACGCGCCCCGAGCACGCCTACCACGCGCTCGAAGTGATGCTGGCGGCGATGGAGTCGGCGCGAGAGGGTCGCGTGATCGAGATCGAGAGCGAGTTCCCGGACGTGGACTACGGCGTGCGGCCGCAGCAGGAAGACGAAGGGCGCCGCGTCCACGATCCGCGCGCCGTCCTGTGAGCGGCACCGACCCGAGCACGCCGTACCGGCCTTCGCCGCGTCCGCAGTTCGCGGCGCCGACGGCGATCCCGTACGCGGGCGTGACCCGCCACATCTGGGGCGATGCGGAATCCGGCGAAGTCTTCGACTGGATCTACGCGTCGTCGGACAAGCTGCACACGATCGTGTTCGGTCTCGCCCCCGGCGGTTCGTTCCGCCACTCCGAACAGTTCCGGACGATCTTCGGCGCCGACGAGGTCCTGCACGTCCTCTCGGGGACGATGGTGCTCGCCAATCCCGAGACGGGAGAGGTCATTCGCGTGCCCAGGGGCGACAGCGCCTTGTTCCGCGCCGACACCTGGCACCACGTGTTCGCGCACGGGCCGGAGCCGCTTCGCGTGCTGGAGTTCCTCTCGCCTCCGCCCGCAACGGGCAGCACCGGCGCATACTCCCGCACACGTGACTACCTCGACGCAGCGCGATATGCCGACGATTCGCTGCTCGGCAACCTCCCGGCGCCGCGAGCGGACGCCACGCTCACATGGCTGCAGCATGACGACGTCTCGTATCGCCTCGAGGGACACGCCTTGGTCGGGATCCTGGCCAGCACCGAGAATCTGACGGTGGCGACGCTGAGCCTCCAGCCGGGAAAGGCGAGCGCGGCGCACACGCACAACGGCGACGAGGTCGTGCTCGTGACGGAGGGCGCGCTGAGCGTCCGCGTCTGGCACGACGAGCAGACGTCCGTGTTCGAGCTCGCGCCGAATGACGGCGCCTACCTTCCCGCCGGGTCTCGGCACGAGTACCGGAACTACGGCGGATGCGAGGTCAAGGCGCTCGTGGGCGTCGCTCCGCAGTACGGCGAGTGATGCTCGTCGCCGGGCTCGACGTCGGCGGCACCAAGGTCGGCGCGTGCCTCGCCGACCCCGACACCGGCGACGTGCTTGAGCACGAACGGATCAGCACGCGGACGGAGCTCGGGGGAGCCGTGGTCCTCGCAGACTGCGTCGACCTGGTCGGTCGCGTCTGTTCGGGCGCCTCCCTCGACGGGGTGGGCATCGGCATCTGCGAGCTCGTCGATCTCTCCGGACAGGTGACGAGCGCGACCACGATCGACTGGCGCGGCCTCGACCTCGCGACCGCGTTCAGCGCGCTCGGGCCGGTCACGGTCGAGAGCGACGTGCGCGCGGCGGCGCTCGCGGAGGGCCGCTTCGGCGCAGCGCGAGATGAGACCGCTCCATGGATCTACCTCACCGTCGGCACCGGGATCGCCTACGCGCTCGTCGTCGACGGGCGTCCGTTCCGCGGTGCCCGCGGCAATGCCATCGTGGTCGGCGCTCCGCCCGTCGAGCACAGCGCGAGCGGACTCGCGCTGCAGGTGCGCGCCGGCCGGGCGAGCGCGGAGGACGTGCTCGCGGACACCGCGCTCGATCCGCTCGTCGCCGACGCTGCCGCCGCATTGGGCCAGGCGCTCGCTGCGCTCGTCAACGCGCTCGACCCCGCCCGCGTCGTGGTGGGCGGCGGTCTCGGGCTTGTCTCGACCTATCGCGATGCCGCGATCGCCACGATGCGTCCGCTGATCGACTCCGACGGAACGCGCGACGTGCCGGTCGTGGCTGCAATGCTCGGGACGCTCGCGGGGCCGCTCGGCGCAGCGCTCGCGGCCTCTAGGCCTTGACGGCGCCGGCCGTCATCCCGCGCAGGAAATGGCGCTGGAGGAACACGTACACGAGGAGGACCGGCGCTGCGACGAGGATCGACGCGGCCGCCACCTTCGTCCGATCGGTCGCGCCATGCGCCGCGCTCGCGAAGAACGACAGCCCGAGCGGCGCCGTCTGCTTCGACTGATCCTGGATCAGCACCAGCGCGAGCAGGAACTCGTTCCACGTCCACATGAAGATGAGGACGCACATGGTCAGGATCGCCGGTCGGGCCTGCGGGAGGAGCACCCGGAAGAGGACACCGAACGTGGACGCCCCGTCGATGCGCGCCGCCTCGATCAGGGACCGCGGTGCGGCGCGGAAGAACGCGCGCATCCACACGACGCCGAAGGCGACCGACGTCCCGATCTGCGGCAGGATCAGCACCCAGTAGGTCTGCGACACGTTGATGCCGAACGGATGGATCGACTGGAAGTCGTAATAGAGGGGGATGACCGTCGCCTCGTACGGGAAGACGATGCCGACGACCATCAAGCCGAAGAAGAGCGTCTGCCCCGCGAAGCGCATCGTGCCGAGCGCGTACCCGGCGAGGATCGAACAGACGGCGGACGCCAGCGTGACGGCAACGGCCACGATGGCGCTCGACTTGTAGCCGGTGGTGAAGCTCCCCTCGGTCCATGCGCTCCTGAACGACGAGAAGTCGACGCTGTGCGGCAGCGCGAATCCCGTCACCAGGTCGCTCTGGCGATGCAGCGATAGGAAGAGGATCGACAACAGCGGGTAAACGGCGCCCGCCGAGAACAGCAGGATCATCGCGTAGGACCCGGTGCGTTCGAAGCGCGAGCCGATGTTCATATGCGCGCCCACCGCTCGGACAGCGTGTGGATCAGGCCGACCACGACAAGGATCGACAGCGCGAGCATCACCGCGATCGCCGACGCGTAGCCGACGCGGTTGTACGTGAAGCCGTTCAGGTACATCAGCACCGACGGCACGGTCGTTGCGCCGCCGGGGCCGCCTTCGGTCGTGTTCCAGACGATGTCGAACGAGCGGAGTGCGTTGACGGTCGTGAGCATCAGCGCGACGGCGATCTCGCCACGGAGACCGGGAAGCGTGACCGCGAGGAACTCGCGGACGGCGCCCGCACCGTCGACCCGCGCCGCTTCGTAGAGGCTCGACGGGATGCGCTGCACGCCGGCGATGAAGAGCACCATGCAGAGCCCGTAGCTGACCCACGTTCCGACGACCCCGACCGCCGGGAGCGCCCACGTGAAGCTGCCGAGCCACGCGTGCGCGAGCGACCCAAGCCCGACGCCGCGGAGCAGCCGGTTCAGCGGGCCGCCTTCGTCGTAGATCCAGATCCAAGCCTGTGCGACGACGACGCCGGAGATCGTCGCGGGGAGAAACAGCACGGTCCGGAAGAACGTCAGGCCGCGGATCGGTGCGCGCGTGAGCAGCGCCGTCAGCATGAGGCCGAGTGTGATCGGAAGGATCGTGTAGAAGGCGAACAGCTCGAGCACGTGCCCGTACGTCGAGCGGATCGCGGGATCCTTTGCGGCCGCTGTGTAGTTCGAGAAGCCCGCGAACGTCTTGGGTCCGAGGCCGTCCCAGTTGTAGAACGACAGCACCACCGCGTGCAGCAACGGCGCAAGGGTGAACGTCGCGAAGAACGCCAGCGCCGGAAGGATGAAGAGGTACGCGACGAACAAACGCGGCTCGCCCGGCGCGCGCTCGCTCCGCCGGAAGAGGCGTCCTCGTTGGCGAACGCGGGCCGGCGCTGCCGCGGGAGCTAGTCCCGCGACCGCGCCGGCCGTTACGTCACGTCCGATCAGCGGCGGGTTGCTTTGCACCGAGCCTCTAGTGGAGGGTGCCGTTGAACTTCGCCCAGTCGTCTTGCATCGCCTTTGCCACGTCGGACGGCGTGGCTCGACCTCCGAGCATCTTCTGCAGGTTCTGAGTGATCGTCTGCAGCATCGTGGGCGAGGCCCAGTCCGCGTAGAGCAGCAGTCCGTTCTGCTTGTTCAGCAACGTCCACGATGCGACGAGCTGGCTCAGGAACGGGTCTCCCTTCGGCGCCGTCGCCCCGAGAATCGCCGGGATCTGCTGCTGGCCGTACATCAACTTCACCGCCGTCGGCGACGAGATGACGTAGTTCAGCCACGCCGCGGCGAGGTCCGGGTTCTTCGTCTTCGACGAGATGTGCCACGGCCCGGACGTCGAGCCGATCGACGCGTGCTGACCGCCCGCCTTCGCGGGCGGCATCGCCGCAACGCCCGCTGCGCCCTTCAAGCCGGACTTGATGATCGCCGCGTACCAAACGCCTTCGATCGAGAACACACCTTGTCCCTTCGCGAAGTTCGAGACCGCGTCGCTTTCCGCGAGTGCATTCGCGTCGGCTGGGAGGTAGCCCTTCTTCGCCCACGTCTCGAGCGTCGAGAACGCCCGAATCGTCGTCGACGTGTTGATGTTCGCGGCGCCGTTGTGGAAGATCCAGTTGCGGACCGCGGCAGCCTTGCCGAGCGAGCCCACGATGTTCATGGCGACGTAGGGAGCGTCGTAGCCCTCCTTGTTACCGAGCATCAAGATCGGCTCGCTCGTCGGAAGCTTTGCGCGTGCCGTTGCGAGCGCTGCCTCGAAGTTGCTCAGGCTCGATAGGGCGGTCGCGGGCTTGATGCCGAGCTGCCTGAGCTTGCTCGCGTTGTAGAAGACAGCGACGTGCTGGCCCGCCTGTGCGACCCCGTAGAGCTGGCCGGTTCCGTAGTGCTTGCCGTCTGCGCTCCACCGGAACTGCGCGGCCGTGCCACCGCCATACCAGCGCGACCAGTGGTACTTGGCCGAGTACTTGTCAAGCGGGAGGATGAGCTTCGCCCGGACGAGCTGACCGTCCGTCTGGAAGCCCTGATTCCCCTCGGTCACGTCGGGGCCTTTGCCGGACTGAAGCGCGCGGCCGACCGTCTGGGTCAGGCTCGTGAAGTCCTTGAAGACGAGGGTGATCTTGACGCCCGGGTGCGACGCCTCGAAATTCTTCGACAACTTCTGCAACACCGGCTCGAGGCCTGGGTTCTGGTTGTCGTAGGACCAGATCGTGAGCGTCTGCCCACTGCTGCCGCGGGCGAGCGCGGTGCTCGCGACCGTTGCGGCGGCCGCCGTGAGGCCAATCGCCAGGACGATCAGGATCTTCCGTCTGTGCGCAGTCATCCGTCCTCCTAGAGACTTGATGTGGATTGGGGTGCTTGTGGGGATGGCTCAGACCAAGCAGGTCGCCCGGGTCGGGCGCAGGGCATAGCGGTACCTACGTTCGAGCCCGAGCCGGGCGAGATGCGCCGTGTCTGAGCCACCATCGGCGAGTGCGCAAGATTCACATCAAGCCTCTAATCATTGTCGGGCACGGCGCCTGCGGCCGTGCCCGAACGTACCATGGACACCAAAGCGAACCAAATCGGACCAATCGCCGCGTTTCGGCGCGATTGGTCCACTGTGTAATGATCGAGCCCATGGCCGATGCCTCTACCGTTCGGCAGCCGCTGCACGTGCGCGTCTACGACGAGCTCGCGGGCCACATCGCCTCCGGCCATGTCCCTCCGAACGGCAAGCTTCCGCCCGAGCGGGTGATCTCCGAGCAATTCGGTGTCAGCAGGGCGACGGTCAGGCGCGCGCTCGCAGCGCTGGAGGCGGACGGCCTGATCGAAGCCGTGCAGGGCCGCGGTACGTTCGTACGCGGGCCACGGATCGTCGAACCCGCGAACACGCTTCTCAGCTTCACGCAGGTCGCCCGCGAACGAGGGACGACTCCCGGCGCGATCGTCCTCGGCGCGACGACACGAGGTGCCACGATCGACGAGGCCGAGCGCCTTCGAGTCGCGCCGGGAAGCGACGTCTTCGACGTACACCGCGTCCGAACGATCGACTCGGTGCCCGTGGCGGTGAGCCGCGAAGTCATTCCCCTCGGCGCGGCCGGCGCGATGGCCGAGGCGGACTGGACGACCGCGTCGCTGTACGAGCTGTTGACGAGCAGCGGAAATCGGCCCGCGCGTGCCGACTACGGCTTGCAGGCGGCCGCCGCGACGGCCGACCAGGCAGCTCACCTCGACCTCGAGGTCGGCGCGCCGGTGCTCGTCGCCGACACGAGCACCTACACGCGCGAAGGACGCCTGGTCGAGCTCGGGCACATCGTCTACCGCGGCGACCGCTACCGGTTCCGCACGACGCTCGTGGGGCCCGCTGCACCGCTCGCGTTCGCAAACGCCGGTTAGCGACAACCCGGGCGTCGCGTTCACGAATGCGGCCACGCGAGCGATCGACCGTTGCCGCTGTCGAAGAGGTAAAGCGCCCGCGGGTCGATGCCGAAGCGCAGGCGCTCGCCGAGCTCGACGCGCGCGAGCCCGCCGAGCTGCACGGTCACCTCTTCTCCGGCACCGAGGTCGACCGACGCGAAGGTCTCGCGACCGAGCGCCTCCACCGCCCGCACTGTTCCTTCGAACGGCCCGGCAGCGGTTCCGCCGTCGTTCCAGGCGCCCACGTTCTCCGATCGCACGCCGACGATCACGGAGTCGGCGTCCACCGCGATCGGCGAGGGCAGGGTCCACGCGCCGTGCCGCAACACGGTCTCGGTGTCGCGCGTCTCGCAGGTGCACGTCAGGAAGCTCATGGGCGGCGTGCCGACGAATCCGGCGACGAAGGCGTTCGCTGGCCGCTGGTAGATCGCCTCGGGCGTGCCGACTTGCTCGAGCACGCCCAAGCGCATCACGGCAATTCGTGTTCCGAGCGTCATCGCCTCGGTCTGGTCGTGGGTGACGTACACGGCAGTCGTGCCGGTCGTCTGCTGCAGCTCCTTGATCTCACTGCGCATCCGGATCCGCAGCGCCGCATCGAGGTTCGAGAGCGGCTCGTCCATCAAGTACACCTTCGGTTCACGGACGAGCGCTCGACCGAGCGCGACGCGTTGCCGCTGCCCGCCGGAGAGCTGTGCGGGCCGGCGCGCAAGCAGGTCCTCCAGACCGAGCGTGTCGGCTGCGCGGTGCACCCGGTCCCGGATCTCGGCGCGCTTGACGCGACGCATCTTCAGGCCGAATCCCATGTTCTGCTCGACCGTCATCTGCGGGTACAGCGCGTAGTCCTGGAACACCATCGCGACGTCACGCTGGGCCGGCGGTACGCGGTTCACCTCCCGCTCGCCGATCAGGATGCGGCCGTCGCTGACGGCTTCAAAGCCGGCCGCGATTCGCAGCGCCGTGGTCTTGCCCGAGCCCGACGGCCCGAGCAGCACCATGAACTCCCCGTCCTCGACACGCAGATCGAGAGAGGAAAGTGCGACCACCTCCCCGAATCGCTTCGTCGTGGCCTCGTACGTGACCGCAGCCATTGCCTAGCGCCCCCGGGAAACCGTCGCGAGCGCCGGCGGGCGGCGCAGCCCGGACGAGATCTGTAGGTTCGGCCCATACCTGACCGAGACCAGATGGGGATACCAGATCAAAACCAGGTCTGTTGATACCAGCGCGGCCGCCACTTTGTCAATTGCAGGGCATACCACGAACGGGCCAACGCAGGTGGCCGACGATCCTCGGCTGTACGAGCAGATCGTCGCGTTGCTCCGGAACGACATCGCGGCAGGCCGGCTTCAGGCCGGGGAACGGCTCTCGTCCGAGCGCGTGCTGAGCGAGCGGCTGGGTGTGAGCCGCGTCACGCTCCGGCGGGCACTGGCGGAGCTCGTCGAGCGCGGGCTGCTCGTGCCCGCCGCGCGGCGCGGCTGGTTCGTCGCGCGCGAGCCGCACGAGTCACAACCGCCGCCGCTGCAGTCGTTCACCGAATGGGCGCGGTTGCAGGACTTCGAGGTGGTCACGAAGGTCCTGCGCGCGCGCCGGCGTGACGCGACGAAGAGCGAGTTACGTCTGCTCCAGGTCGACCACGGCAGCCAGATCTTCGAGTTCGAGCGCCTGCGCCGGGTCGGCGCAACGCCCTTCGCCGTCGAGCGGTCGCGGATCCCGCTCGCGTTCGCGACGTTTCTTCCCGACGTCGACTTCTCGCACGCATCGCTGTTCGCGGTGCTCCGGGAGCGAGCGGGGATCGTCCCGACACGCGCGGATTCGATGGTCAAGATCGAGGCGGCCGGACGGCGCACTGCGCGGCTTCTCGAGATCGCCGAGGGATCGAGCCTGCTCCGGTTCACCGAGCTCGTCTTCGATCAAGACGGCCGCCGGTTCGAGATCCACGACGCCTGGAACCGCGGCGAGGGCTACCGGTGGACGTCCGTCCTCGACGCATTCGCGAAGGGCGACGCCGTCAGGCAGTAGCGAAGAACGAGCGTTCCGGAAGGCTCGCTACGACCGCGTCGACCGGAGCCTCTACGCCGAGCCCGTCGAACGCGATGAGCACCGCACCGATCGCCGGCTCGAGCTGCGGCCGCACCACGACGTCGAAGCCGCCGACCGCGGCGATCTCGTCCTCGATCAGGGTCGACCGGTGCGCGAGCACGCCGCCGCCGAGGACGAGCGGGTCGGAAGGGCGCAACCCGACCTCGTCGGCGGTGATGCGCGCGGCGCGTCCGAGCGACTGCGCGTTCTCGCGCACGATTGCGAGCGAGACCGGGTCACCGGCGTCCGCCTCGTCGAGGAGGATCGCGGGCAGCCGTTTCCCCTCGATCGGGACGCTCGCTTCGCGCCGGTTCAGGACGTAGAGCAACTCGCGCGCCGAGGCGACACCGAAGGTCTCGCAGAGCCGGTTCGCGAGCGACGTCGGCGGCGCGAGACCCAGGTCGGCCCGGTAGACGGCGCGAAGCGCGGCGCGCGCAAGTGCCGCGCCGCCGGTCGGCTCCGGCCAGAAGCCGAGATGGAAGACGGCGCCGGTCGGGCCGCGGCCGCCGATCGCGCCGCCCGTGCCGACGGCAACGGCGACACCGACCGTCTCCGGCGATCCGCAGCGCAGGAGGCCGATCGAGTCGTTCACCACCTGCGGGGACGTGATCCCGGCCCGGGCCGTGATCGAATCGCGCAGGAAGACGAAGTCCTCCTCCCAGTCCGCCCCGGCCAGGCTGAAGGCGGCTGACGAGACGTCGGCCGCGGCGAGGCCGGCCGAGGCGAGCGCCTGCCCAACGGCGCTCGCGATCTCCGTGACCGCCGCGGCCGAGCCCGGCGCGGCGTGCGGGTCCGCGCAGCCGGCCCGTCCCTTGCCGGCGACCGACCCGTCCTCGCGCACGAGGAGGGCGATCGTCTTCGTGTTACCGCCGTCGACGCCGAGGACGAACCGCATTCAAGCCACGAGCTCGAGCGGCAGATACGCGGCGTGCGCCGCTGCCAGCTCGTCGTACAGCCGCTCCGCGAGGTCGAGCGTGAGAACGAGCGGATTGCTCGCGAGCGCTCGGATCGCCTGCGTGCGATCGCCGCTCCACGCCGCTTCGGCGGCGAGGATCTGGTACTCGCCGAGCATCTCGACCAGGCCTCGGATCTGCCGCGGGAGCGGTGGCTGCGCGCTGGTCTCGATCCCTTCCCGGCCACACAGGCCGGGGACCTCGACGACGAGCTCCTCCGGGAATCCCGCCAGCACGCCGCCCGTGTTCGGAACGTTGACCGTGTGCATCTCCTGCTTGTCGTTGAAGATCGCGTCCATCACGTCGATCGCGAGCTCGAGCTCGTGGATACCGCCGCGCGACTGGCTCGGATCGAGATGCGGATCGTCGGCCTCCGACTGCTCGATGTAGTGCTCCCAGTAGCCGCTCGTCCAGCTGAGGATGTCCTCGGCACGCGTCGTCGCGCGCGAGCGCAAGTCGGCGAGAACTTCGTCCCGGAAGTAGTAGTACTGGAAGTACTCGGCGGGAATCGAATCCATCGTCGCCGCGAGCCACAGCATGCGCCGGTCGCCGCCTGCAAGATTCGGGTCGTCGCGCCGCTGCTCCCACGTCTGCCGCGCGAGCGGCATGACGTCCTGCCCGTCATAGGTGTGGCGCACGCTCCAGCACGCGTGGTTCAGACCGATCATCGTTGTCTCGAGCCGCTCCGGATCGAGGCCGAGAATCTCGGCGAAGCGCCGCGAGAAGATGATCGGGCCCTCACAGAGCGACACGATCGGCACCGGCGAGAACGACGTAACGGCCTGGGCGACGATGTTCACCGGGTTCGTGTAGTTGAAGATGCGCGCGGCGGGACAGAGCTCTTCCATCTCCGCGCAGATCTCCTTCAGCACCTTCACCGCGCGCAGCGCCATGAAGAATCCTCCTGGGCCCTGCGTCTCCTGGCCGATCACGCCGTGCGAGAGCGGGATCCGCTCGTCGAGCACGCGCGCCTCGAAACCGCCGGGGCGAAAGCTCGAGAGGACGGCGTCGCAGTCCACCAGCGCGGCGCGGCGATCGGTCGTCGCCGTGACCGTCAGGTCGCATCCCCGAGCCTGGATCATCTTCTCGCTCAGTCGCCGCACGACTTCGAGACGCTCCGCGTCGAGATCGACGAGCACGATCTCCGAGCCGGCGAAGTCGTCGGCAACCTCGACGAACGAGGCCACGGTGCCCGGGGCGCGAGTCGAGCCTCCACCGACGTAGACGATCTTGATGGCTGCCATGTGTCCCTCCTTACGCGGTGGTATCTCTCTGGTATTGGCGATCGTACTGAATCGCCGCTCTGCCGAGCAGGCCGTCTGCAGCGTGCGTATCGGCGACGACGACGAACCGAGGCGAACGCCGCAGGTGCGACGCCGGAACGTCGTCGGACTCCGGCCCGAGGACCGTGCGCTCGAGGATCGAGCGCTTGTGTCCGCCGGAGACGACGAGCACGACGATGTCCGCGGCAAGGATCAGCGACATGCCGGTCGTGAGCGCCTCGTCGGGGACCGCTCGCCCCTGCCAGTAGTGCGCGTTGCTCTCGAGCGACTCCGGCGTCAACGCAACGGGGCGCGACGGTGCATTCGCCGCCGATGGTGGCTCGTTGAACCCCACGTGCCCGTTCGGGCCCAGTCCGAGCACCGCCAGACCGAGGCCGCCCGCCTGCTCGACCGCCGCCTCGAACCGCGCGCACTCGGCCGCCGGTTCGGGCGCGTCGCCGTGGAGCCGGATCACGGACCGGTCGGGTATCGCGAGCGGCTCGAGGAAGCCGCGGCGCATCCAGCCGTAGAGCGACCGGGGATCGTCCTCGTCGATCCCGACGTACTCGTCCAGCTGAACGACCGGCGAATCGGGAACTGCGAAGGCGCCGACGGCCGCCCGCCGCGCGAGCTCGGCATAGATCGGCATGGGTGTCGAGCCTGTCGCGACGAGGATCGGCCGCGGCGCCACCGCCGTCCACGTCTCCTGGACGACGTCGGCACCGATCTGCGCGAACTCCGCGGCGCTCGCCGCGACGTGCCATTCCGGATGCGCCCGATCCTCGCCCCGTTCCACCGCTGCGGACGATACCGCCGTTCCTTACCAACACCTGCGGCTTGTGAAGCCGTCCCTACACGGCGACGGCGGCCGACGCCGGCAGTGAAACAGCGCTGTTCAGCTTCGACTGCAGGTAGCCCCAGTACGCGATGTTGATTAGGGGAATGAACACGAAGCAGAACTGCAAGCCGGCGCTCAGGCCGTCGGCATTCACTGCCTCGCGGACTCGGGACCACGTGCGCCAGTGCGAGACGATCGGCGGGATGATCAACACCGCACCGATCGTGATTGCGACCACGCTCAGCGCCGGGGACCACCCTTTGTTTCCCGCGAGGATCTTCGCGTCCTTGTTCATCTTGTAGTACCAGACGACGAACCCGATCCCGAATGTGATCACGCCGACGACGTACCAGACCAGAATGTTGCGCTGTTTCAACTCTTCCTCCTGCTCGAAATCGACGTGACTCCGATCACTCTTGCGGTATCGACAACAAGAGTCCATAGGCCTCTCGGCCCGACATCAGGAGCCGACGGTCCTACGACGGACGCGGATGCGGTTCAGCCACCGGTCGGGCCGAAGCGCTCGGTCTTGATCCGCGCAGGCTCGTGCCCGAGGTCGACGAGCGCACTCGCCGCAGCCTCGACGAACGCCGTCGGGCCGCAGACGTACACGAGCGGCCGTTCGTGAGCCGCCCAGGAAATCTCCTCGAGCATCTCGCGGTCGATCCTCCGGCGATGCCCGAGCCAGCCGTCCGGCCACGCGCGCGTCAGGGTGAAGCGAATGTCGAGCTCGTCGAACGCCGCGAGCCGTGCAAGCTCGTCCTGATAGAGGACGTCGGCCTGCGTGCGCGCGGAATACAGCAGTCGCACCGGGACTGCGCTCTCGCTGGCCGCACGATGGCGGAGCATCGCCCGCAACGGGACCATCCCCGATCCGCCCGCCAGTAGCTGCAACGGGCCACCGAACGATTCCTCCCAGACGAAGTAACCCCCGACGGGGCCCCGAAGCTCGAGCTCGTCTCCGACGCGGAGCTCGTCGACGAGGTAAGGCGAGACCTCGCCGTCCGCGATCCGCTCGATCGTGAGCACGACGTGGCCGTCTTCCGGCGCGGATGCGATCGAGTAGCTCCGTTCGGTCTGGTACCCGTCAGCTGCCGACAATCGAACGTCGACGTGCTGCCCCGCGCGATGACCCGGCCAGTCGGGAAGCTCGAGCACGATGCTGCGCGCATTCGACGTCTCGTCGATCAGCTCCACAACGTTGCCGATCTGCCAGGCCAGCCGCGTTGGTAGCGCTACTCGAGCCACGCGTCTCCGTAACCCTCCTCGTGTCGATGCAACTCCGCAGATACGCAAGCGCTCGCCTGCGTCAAGTGACTGATGTCGGAGACGAGGCCGGTTCGCATGCGTGGCGTTACTGACCGGCTACGTGATTGCCGCAGATTCGTCGATCGCTATACGAAGCTGGCTGCGGGCGGTGATGCCGAGCTTCGGGAAGATGCGATAGAGGTGCGAGCCGATGGTCCTGTGCGAGAGGTAC
This sequence comes from Gaiellaceae bacterium, assembly GCA_045806045.1. Lineage (GTDB taxonomy): Bacteria > Actinomycetota > Thermoleophilia > Gaiellales > Gaiellaceae > PALSA-600. Next base: position 77,816 of record JBJMKB010000056.1, read on the forward strand.
AGCTTCTGGCCGATCTCACGGTTGGTCAGACCGTCGGCGGCCATCCGCGCAATCTGCAGCTCCTGCGGGGTCAGCTGCGCGCGCGTCTCGGCGGTCCGGCGCCGCGCCGTCTCGCCCGTGGCGCGAAGCTCCTGTTGCGCGCGCTGCGCGAGCGCGGGGATTCCGAGCGCGCGGAACGCTTCGAGGGCGCCGCGCAGCGGCGACCGTGATTCCGCCACGCGCTGCCGCCTGCGCAGCCACGTGCCGTACGCCAGCAGCATCCTCGCTCTGAGTCCTGGCCAGCCGGCAAGCACCTCCGCCAGCGCGGCCTCGAAGAGCTGCTCGGCCTCGTCGTCGCCGGCGAGGACAGCCCGCGCGTAGGCGACCTGCGCCCGCAACATCGTCGCGCCCGTCTGCTCGGCCATCGACTCCAGCTCGACGACAAAGCCGCGCGCCTCATCGGCATGCGCGCTGTCGGGCTGCGCGGCGTCGGCGAGATCGCACAACACCCAACCTCTGACGAAGGGGTGAAACGCGATGTCGTTCGGGTCGAAGATCCGGCGGAGGTGCGCGTACGCCTCGCCGAAACGACCGTCGACGAGAGCCACGTGGCCGCGCACGATCTGCACGAGGGAGAGCAGTGGATTCGCCCTCATTGGGAGGAAGACCTCCTCCGCCTGGTCGGCGAGGTCGAGCGCGGTCGCGGGATCGCCGTTGTCGACGGCGAGGAGCGCGCGGACCATCGACACGGCCGTGGCCCACAGCGCCTGACCGGTCTCGATGCCAAGGCGTTCGGCCTCATCTCCCGCCGTCGCGGCGAGCGAGGTGTCCGACACCAGAAAGGCGGACCACGCCTGGTAGTTGAGCGTCTGCGAGAGCGCCCCAAGCTGCGCCGAGGCGCGAAAACCCTCGACGGCCGCAGCCAGATATTCGAGCGAACGATCCTGCGCCCACACCGCTGCGAGCGCGGCACCGACCGAGTACGACGTCAGCGGGTCCGTGGAATCCGCGGCGTGCGCCGTCGCCCGCTCGAGCACCGCGGTGCCGCGCGCGAGTGGATCGGCGAGCGCGAGCGTGTAGATCAGCAGCGGGTCGTCCGCCGCCACCGACAGGTTCTCGGCGGCCGAGACCACGCGGTCTCGGGTCGCCTGATCCGGGTTGCTCCACCAGCACCGCAGCGAAACCATCGCCA
>JBJMKB010000057.1:0-69022 GCA_045806045.1 Gaiellaceae bacterium
GCGCAGCTCGCGGACGCGAGCCTTCTTGCCGACCTTGCCGCGCAGGTAGTAGAGCTTCGCGCGGTTCACGTCGCCGATCTGCATCACTTCGAGCTTGTCGATCTTCGGCGAGTGCAGCGGGAACGTGCGCTCGACGCCGACACCGAAGGAGTTCTTGCGGACGGTGAAGGTCTCACGCGCCCCGGCGCCCTGGCGCTTGATCACGATGCCTTCGAACACCTGGATCCGCTCGCGCGTGCCCTCGATGACGCGGAAGTGGACACGCACGGTGTCGCCCGCCTTGAACCGCGGGACTTCGCGCAGCTGACGGCGCTCGATGTCCTGGATGATCGTGCTCATGTCGAAAGGGGGCCGAAGCCGGGCGGAATCGTAGCAGCTACCGGATTTCGGCCTGGCAGCCCGGGCGAGCTCAACGAATGGTGATCCGGCCGGGTGGCCAGTACGTCGCGAAGACCTTGCCGATCAGGTTCTTGTGCGGCACGGTCCCCCACGCTCTCGAGTCGCACGACGACTGTCGGTTGTCTCCCATCATGAAGTAATGGCCGGGCGCGATCTTGAGCGGCGCGATCGTGCGCGCGTCACGTCGGTCCGGCTTGACGTACTTCTCGTCGAGGCGCCGCCCGTTGATGTACACGTAGCCGCCGCGTTCCTCCCACAACTCCCCGGGCAGCCCGATCAGGCGCTTCACGAACGTCCCGCCCGCACCGCAGCGAGCGTCTGCGAGCGGCGGCGTGTGGAACACGATGATGTCGCCGCGCTTCGGGTCCCAGAAGCGGTAACAGAACCGGCAGGCGAGCACGCGGTCCGAGAAGCGGGCGAGGCACTCCGATCCCGGCTTCGCGCAATGCAGCGTCGGCTCCATCGAGCTCGACGGGATCCGGTAGGGATTCACCACCCAGGCCTTGATCGCGAGCACGATCGCGATCGCGCCGACGATCGTCACGAGCCAGTCGATCGTGACCCGCCAGCCGTGCGGCAGCCCTTCAGTCAGATAGTCGATCGGGTTCCTCAGCGGACCTGCTCCCTTCGCCAGCCTTCGATTCGCGCATGGTCGCCCGAGAGCAGCACGTCGGGCACCCGCCAGCCCCGGTATTCCGCAGGCCGCGTGTAGTGAGGGTACTCAAGGCCGCCGCCCAGCTCGTCGGAGAACGATTCGAGCTCGCCGGAGCCCTCGCTGAGCGCGCCCGGGAGGCGACGCGCGATCGCGTCGACGAGGACCATCGCCGGCAGGTCGCCGTTCGACAGGACGTAGGGCCCGATCGAGATCGCGTCGGTCGCGAGGTGCTCGACGATCCGGTCGTCGAAGCCTTCGAAGCGGGCTGACAGAAATGTCAGACGATCGCGGCCGGCGAGCTCTTCCACGACCGCCTGCGTCAGCTGCCGGCCCTTCGGCGTGAGCGCGATCACGGGATGGGTCGGCTGCCCGCCGTAGACGGCATCGAGCGCTGCCGCCACGACGTCGACGCGCAGCACCATCCCCGCGCCGCCGCCGTAAGGCTCGTCGTCGACCTGCCCGTTCTTGAGCGGCGTCAGGTCGCGGTAGGAGAAGAGGCGCAGGTCGAGCTCGCCCCCGAGGACGGTCGCGACCGGCCGCTGCTCCGTCAGCCAGGCAAAGGCATGCGGAACGAGCGTGAAGACATCGAGCTGCATCTACTGGACGAAGCCCTCGGCGACGAGAATGCGGCCGCGCGTCAGGTCGACCTCTCGCACGCAGTCCTCGACCATCGGGAGCAGGACGCCCGAATCGAGCTCGAGCACGTCGTTGGCCACGCCGGGCGTCACGGCCTTGACGGTTCCGAGCGCGCGACCGTTCTCCTCTTCCACCGGCAACCCGAGGAGCTGGAACGCGTAGTACTCGTCCTCCCCGGTCGGCGGCAGCTGCGCCTCTTCGACCTCGAGCCAGGTGCCGCGCTCGACCGGCCGGTCGAGCTTGATCACCGGACGCCCGGACGAGGTGCGGTGCACGACGACCTCGACCGGCAAACCCCCAGCCAGGAACGTCGCGCCCGTCGTCCACCAACGCGCGTCGTTCGACGGCAGCTCGACGAAGAACGCGCCGTCGATCCCGTGTGGACGGCCGACGCGACCGATGCGGACGCTCACCGTCTCGCCTCGAATGCGGCCGCAGCCTCGTCACGCGACACCGCGACGAGCAGATTCTCGGCGATGAACGCCTCGCCGCTCGCCCAGTCCGATGCGCGGATCTCGCGCACTGCCCGTTCGATGTCGAACGGCGTCTTCCTGAACGACGGCTCGCCGTCGGCGATCAGCGTCCAGAAGGCAGCGACCTCGCCCTCGTAGGCCATCCCGACAGAGCCCGCGTTGATCACGCGCAGCTCGCCGACACGGCGGTCGAACTGGTGGTGCGAGTGCCCGATCACGAACGTCCCCGAATCGCCGAACGCAGCGCGAATGGCTTCGTCCGGCGTGAAGACCGTCGTGATCGGCTCGTTGCTCGCCGGCGTGGCGTGGCAGTAGGTGACACCGTCGAGCTCGACGCTCAATGGGAGCGTGGCGCCCCAGGGGTCCTCCTCGTCCGCGTTGCCCCTGATGCAGATCGCATCGAGCGAACGGACGAGGTCGAGTGTCTCGCGCTCGCACGGCCCGCCGAGGAAGTCGCCGCCGACCACGATCGCGTCGGCATCGACCTCCGCGAGAACCGCTTCGAGCGCCCACGGCATCGCGTGGACGTCGTACAGCGCGGCAACTTTCATCAGTTCCCGCTCCCGGCGCCGGCCAAGCCGGCACCTTCGCTCTTCGGCGGCTCCGTCAAGCCTACGCCGCTAGTCGGGGTCGGCGATCTCGACCAGCACGCGGCGGCCCTCGCGGGCGGCGCTCGCGCGAACCAGTGTGCGCAGTGCACGGGCGAGCCTGCCCTGGCGGCCGATCACCTTGCCGACGTCGTCGGCCGCGACGTGCAGCACGAGGACGAGCGCGCCGTCGCGCTCCTCGGTCTCCACGCGCACTGCGTCGGGGTCGTCGACGAGCTCGCGCGCGAGGTACGCGAGCAACTCCGCCATTACCGCCTACTTCTCGATGCCGGAGATCTTGATCAGCTTCGCTACGGCCTCGGTGGGCTGTGCGCCCTTGCCGAGCCAGTCCTTGACCTTGGTCTCGTCGAGCTCGATCGTCGACGGATCGGTCTGCGGGTTGTAGCGGCCCACGATCTCGAGGAACTTCCCGTCGCGCGGCGCCCGCGAGTCCGCGGCGACGACACGATAGATCGGGTTCTTTTTCGAGCCAACGCGGGTGAGTCTCAGCTTGACAGCCATTCGCTTCCTTTACTTCCGTCCGGCCTTCTTCTTCTTGCGCTTCACGCCCGACTTCCGGTTCGCGGACAGCGGAGCGGGCGCTTGCTGGTTCGGGAGGGCCGGCATCTTCCCCCGCCCCATCTGCTTCATCATCTTCTCCATCTGCTTCCGCGCTTCGAGCAGCTGATTGACCTGCTCGACGGTCGCTCCGGAGCCCTTGGCGATGCGGATCCGCCGCTTGCCGTCGATCACGATAGGCGAACGGCGCTCCTGCGGCGTCATCGAGAGGACGATCGCCTCGACACGGCCGAGCTGCTTCTCGTCGATATCGATGTCGCCGAGCTGGTCCTTCATGCCGGGGATCATCTTCAGAATCCCCTGCAACGGCCCCATCCGGCGCAGCATCTTGTAGGCCTTCAGGAAGTCGTCGAAGCTGAACTGGCCGGCCGTGAGGCGCTTCTCCATCTCGGCCTGCTCGTCCTCCTCGACGGCCGCCTCGGCGCGCTCGATCAGCGTCAGCACGTCGCCCATCCCGAGGATCCGCGAGGCCATCCGGTCGGGGTGGAAGACCTCGAGCGCGTCGAGCTTCTCGCCCGTCGACGCGAACTTGATCGGCTTGCCGGTGATCGCCTTGACCGACAGCGCAGCGCCGCCGCGCGCGTCGCCGTCGAGCTTCGTGAGGATCACGCCGTCGAACGCGATCCGCTCGTCGAAGGCCTGCGCGACGTTCACGGCCTCCTGGCCCGTCATCGCGTCGAGCACGAGCAGGATGTTGTGCGGCTTCGCCTCGTCGCGAACGCGTGCGAGCTCGGCCATCAGCTCCTCGTCGATCTGCAAGCGGCCGGCCGTGTCGACGATCACCGTGTCGAGGCCCTCGGCCCGCGCACGCTCGATCCCGCTGCGCGTCGCTTCCACCGCGTCCTTCGTCTCCGTTCGATACACGGGGACCTGAATCTGCTTCCCCAGCTGCTCCAGCTGGTCGATCGCGGCGGGACGCTGCAAGTCGGCCGCGATCAGCCCCGGCTTGCGGCCCTGACCCCGCAGCTGCAAGGCGAGCTTCGCGGCGGTCGTCGTCTTGCCCGACCCCTGCAGTCCCGCGAGCAGGATGACCGTGAACTTGCCGAACGCGAGCCCGGACTCGCCCTCGCCCATCAGCGCGGTCAGCTCGTCGTGGACGACCTTCACGACCTGCTGGCCCGGCGTCAGGCTCTTGAGGACCTCGTCGCCCAATGCCTGCTCGCGCACGCGCGCGACGAAGTCGCGGACGACGGTGAAGTTGACGTCGGCCTCGAGCAGCGCGAGGCGGATCTCGCGCATCGCACGCGAGATCGACTCCTCGTCGAGCTTTCCCTTCTTGCGCAGGTCGCCGAGGGCGCCCTGGAGCTTGTCTGCCAGGCTGTCGAACATGGACGGGGCATGGTAGCCACGCGAGTCCCGTCCTAGACTCGGGCGATGGCAACCGTCACCCGCAAGACGGTCACGGTCCTCTTCTCGGACATCGTCGAGTCGACCGCGCTCGGGGAAGCGCTCGACCCCGAGCAGATGCGTGCGCTCACCGCGCGGTACTTCGACGAGATGCGGACGATCATCGAGCGTCACGGCGGAGTCGTGGAGAAATACATCGGCGATGCGGTGATGGCCGTCTTCGGCATCCCGTCCCTGCACGAGGACGATGCGCTACGGGCGGTTCGCGCCGCCGTGGAGATGCACGGCGCGCTCGCCGCGCTGAACGACGACCTAGGCCGTCACATCTCGATCAGAACGGGAGCGAACACCGGCGAGGTCGTGACCGGGGACGGGCCGACGCTCGTGACGGGAGATGCGGTCAACGTCGCGGCGCGGCTCGAGCAGGCAGCGGAGCCGGGAGCGATCGTCATCGGCACTTCGACCTACACGCTCGTGCGTGACGCCGTGCGCGCCGAAGCGCTCGGCGAGCTCGAGTTACGCGGAAAGTCGCAGCCGGTCGGAGCGTGGCGTGTAACGGAGGTCCTGCCCGACACGCTCGGGCGTGCGAGACGATTCGACGCGGAGCTCGTCGGTCGCGAGGACGACGTGACGCTGCTCAAGCGGGCCTACGCGCGTGCGGTTGCGCAGGAGTCGTGCCATCTGTTCACGGTGCTCGGCGCCGCCGGCGTCGGCAAGTCGCGCCTCGCGCGCGAGCTGCTCGAGCAGGTGAGCGGCGGCGCGCAGACGCTGCTCGGCCGCTGCCTGGCCTACGGGGAAGGCATCACGTTCTGGCCGCTACGCGACATGCTGAACGCGGTCCCCGATTTGCGCGCGCATCTCGACGACGCGGAGGCGACAGCGGTCGAAGCCGCAATCGGCACGGCCGGAGCGCCGGCGATCCGCGAGGAGACGTTCCGCGCGGTGCGCCGTCTCGTCGAGTCGCTGGCGCGCGAGCGCCCGCTGATCCTCGCGGTCGACGACCTGCACTGGGCCGAGCCCACGTTTCTCGATTTGATCGAGCACATCGTCGACAACGTCGTCGAAGCGCCGGTGCTCGTGCTGGCGCTCGCGCGTCCCGAGCTGCTCGAAGAGCGCCCGCACTGGGGAGGCGGAAAGGTCAACGCGACCACGATTCTCCTCGAGCCGCTCGACGCCGAGCAGTCCGAGTGCCTCGTGGACAACCTCGCCGGTGAGTCGCTGCCCGACGAGGTGCGGCGCTCGATCACACAGGTTGCGGAGGGGAACCCGCTCTTCCTCGAAGAGCTGGTGGCGGCCGCGATGGACGACCCCGAGACCCTCGGCATCCCCGGCTCGATCCAGGCCCTGCTCGCCGCCCGGCTCGAGCGGCTGCCGGCCCGGCAGCGCGAGGTCGCGACGGCCGCCGCCGTGGTCGGGAGGTTCTTCAGCGACCGGCTCGTCGCGATGCTCGTCGGCGCGGACGTCGACGGCGAGCTGGCCGAGCTCGAGCGCAAGCATCTGATCCGCCGTCAGCGCGTGCCGTTCGGCGACGGCTCCGGCTACCGCTTCCGGCACGTGTTGATCCGCGACGCCGCCTACGAGTCGCTGGCGAAGAGCCGGAGGCTCGAGCTCCACAGCAACGTCGCGACCACGCTCGAGCAGAGTGACGACGACGCCATCGAGCTCGTCGGGCTACACCTCGAGCAGGCTGCGAGGTACGCCGCCGAGCTCGGCGTGCCGGACGCGGGGCTGGCGCGGCGCGCCGGCGCGGCGCTCTCGTCCGCCGCCGAGCGAGCCTTCGGCCGCTCCGACATGCCGGCGACGCGCTCGCTCGCCGAGCGGGCGCTCCAGCTCGATCCGGGCATCCCGCTCGACGTTCGCCGCGCGCTCGGCATCGCGTACTGGAACCTCGGCGAACCTGCTGCTGCGATCGACGTTCTGCGCGAGGTCGAGGGCGGAGCCGAACAGAAGGGCGAGCGGCGCGCGCTCTGGGCGGCACGCCTCGACCGGCTGGCGTTCGAGGTCGTGATCGGAGCCGCCGGCCACGACGAGCTCGTCGAGGCGTCGCACCGGGCGATCGAGCTGTTCGAGGAGCTGGACGACGCCTCTGGCCTCGCCCGCGCCTGGCGCGGGCTCGCGGTGGTCGAGCTCCAGCGCCTGCGCTACGCGGGCGCCGCCCTCCTCGCCGAGCGCGGCCGTGCCTTCGCCGCGCGCGTGAATGCGGTGCACGAGCTGATGCGGCTGGCGGACGTGCTGGGCACGAGCCTGCTGCAGGGCCCGAGCCCGATCGACGAGGCCTTCACGCGGAGCGTCCGGCTGGCGGCCGAGGAAACCTCGCTCGGAGGCCGCGCGAACGTCCTCTGCTCCCTCGCCGTCCTGCACGCGCTCGCCGGCCGCGGCGACGAGGCCGGAGCGGCAGCCGGCGACGCAGCCGCCATCTTCGCGGAGCTGGGCCTCCCGCTCCTCAGCTCCGCCGCGGCGGAGGTGCACGGCGAGGTCGAGCTGATCCTCGGGCGTCCCGAGGCGGCGGAGGAGCGGTTCCGGGTGGCGCTCGCAGCGCGCGGCGATGCGCGGCGCGAGGAGGCGCTCGTCGCGCGTCTCGCGGCGTCGCTCGTCGCGCAGGCGCGCGAGAGCGAGGCGAGCGAGTCGCTCGAGCAGATCGACGACGGCGCGCGCGGGCCGCGCTTCTTCGTCGTCTCCGCCGCCGTTCGCCTCGCAACCGGGGACGTCGAGACCGCCGCCCGCCATTCGACACACGCGGAGCGGCTGCTCGAGCACACGGAGGCGACGCTCCTGCGGATCGAGGCGGCGGCCGTCGCTGCCCGCGCGCACGACGCGGCAGGCGACGGCGCGGCGGCAGCCGCGGCGTCGGGCCGAGCCGCCGCCCACGCCGCGAGCAAGGGAGTGAGCGCCTCGCCCGCGTGGGTCTCGGCATTGCCCGCCGTCCAGACCGCGGGATAGGCTCGCGTTCCCGAGCGAAGGAGAAACGATGAAGACGGTCGTGGGCAAGGCGAGGTCGACGAAGGCGATCAGGGAGGCGGGCCATTCGGCCGGATTCGACAAGGCGCTCGAGAACGCGCTCGGTCAGCTCTCGAGGCAATGGGGCGCCGGCAGCTACGACAACGTGCGCGTCGAGTTCCGCGCCGACATCAGCGTCACGAACCCCGGCTCGGTCGATACCTACCGCGCCCATCTCGGGTAATCGCCGCGTACGCGCCGGCGACCGCGACCCCATAGACGAGGTGGTAGGAGAGGTCGAGCGCGACCTCCTCCGGCGGGTACTTCCACGGCGGCCGGTAGATACCGAGCGGCACGAGCTCGGCGTAGGAGGACGCCCAGACCGCCGTCCCGAACACGGCTCCCTCCGCAAGCGGGCTGTCGCCGCGCGCCACGACGCCGTACACCGCGCCCCAGCCGATGCCGTACAGCCAATGCATCAGATTCGTGACGAGCGGCACGTCCTCGCGGGTGAGGCGTCGCCCCTGCCCGACGGCATCGGCGAGCTTCTTCGCCACCTGGGCCGGCGCGGGCGCGTCGGCCCAGCGGTGCGGCACCGGCGTCGCGAGCGGCTTTCCCCGCACCTTCGCAACCGCGAGCTGGTAAGCCGTCATGGCGGCGGTGCCGGCGGTGCCGGCGGCGCCTGCGACGAGCCCCCGCGCGATCGATCGCAGCATCAACCCGTCGCGGCGCGGCGGCGGCCGTAGCTCGCCAGCGCGACGCGCTGCTTCTCGGGCTCCACGCGCGTCGCGTTCCCGCGCGCGCTGTTGAAGTAACCGGCGTGGAACGACCCGCGTGGAACTACCCGGCGACGAGCGCCCGCGCGAAGTCATCGGGGTCGAACGGCCGCAGGTCCTCGAGCCCCTCGCCGACGCCGACGAGCTTCACGGGCAGTCCGAGCTCGTAGGCGATCGCGACCGCGATGCCGCCCTTCGCCGAGCCGTCGAGCTTCGTCAGCGCGACGCCGGTCACACCGACCGCCTCGTTGAAGAGGCGCGCCTGTTGCAGGCCGTTCTGCCCGGTCGTTGCGTCGACGACGAGCAGCACTTCGTGCGGCGCCCCCTCGCGGCGCCCGGCGATCACGCGCCGCACCTTCGAGAGCTCGTCCATCAGGTTCGACTGCGTGTGCAAGCGGCCCGCGGTGTCGACGACCACGACGTCGGTGTCCGCGCCGACGGCATCGTAGGCGACCGCTGCGGGATCGCCCCCGCGCTCGCCGCCCACGAACGCCGCGTTCGCACGCTGCGCCCAGATCTCGAGCTGCTCCTCCGCCGCGGCGCGGAAGGTATCGGCGGCGCCGAGGGTTACCGTCCGGCCGTGCTCGCGCAGTTTGTTCGCGAGCTTGCCGATCGTCGTCGTCTTGCCCGTGCCGTTCACGCCGACGACGAGCACGACGGCCGGTTTGTGCTCCACGTCGAGCGTCGGCGGCTCGCCGAAGAGTGCAGCGATCTCCTCCGCGAGCGCCGAGTTCAGGTCGGTCAGGTCCTGGCGGGCTTCGAGCCGGCGGATCAGCTCGGCCGTCGCGCGCACGCCGACGTCGGCGTAGATCAGCGCCTCTTCGAGCCGCTCCCAGGACGCGTCGTCGGCGGGATCGAACGCGGCAACCTGCAGCTGCTCCGTGAGCGCGCGGCTCGACTTGCCGAGCGAGTCACGGAGCCGCGCGAAGAATCCCCGCTGCTCGTCGTCCGTCTCGGCGGGCGCGTCGGAGTCGCCCAGCAGTTGCGCCCAGCTTCTCGCCATCAGCGCGCTCGGCTACGCCGCGGCGTCGACGCGGTACGAGTGCCTGTACCCCGCGAGCGCGGTCATGCTCGCGAGGGGGACGCGCCCTGTGCCCGAGAAGACGTCGGCCGGCCACTGGTGGCGCCGGCGCTGGAGCTGCGTGTACCACCCTTCGGAGTCGTGCTGGACGAGGAACAGCTCGACCTGGATCCCTTCGAGGCGGAACGCGCGCTTCCACGGGAAGCGCTTCCCCTCGAGCCAGTCGAAATCCAGGCCGTCGACCACCGACCAGTCCTCCGCCGGATGGAGCAGGTCGACGTCGGCGTGCTCGCGCGGCTTGATCAGGCCGCGCAGCTCTTCGCCCCAGCCGCCGAACACCCACGCGTCGACGCCCTTCGAGGCGAGAAGCGATACAGCGCGCTCGACAAATGCGAGGTCGTTCATGCCGTTTGCGCGACCTCTTCGTCGCGCGGCAGACGCCGCGACAGGATCTGCGAGACACCGTCGGTCCCCATCGTCACGCCGTAGAGCACGTCCGCCGCCTCCATCGTTCGCTTCTGGTGCGTGATGACGATGAACTGGGCGCGATCGGCATAGGTGCGCAGCAGCTCTGTGAAGCGGCCGATGTTCGTGTCGTCGAGCGCCGCTTCGACCTCGTCGAGGAGGTAGAACGGGCTCGGGCGCGCGAGGAAGAGCGAGAACAGGAACGCGATCGCTCCGAGCGCCTTCTCGCCGCCCGAGAGGAGCGAGAGCCGGGTCACCCGCTTGCCCGCCGGGCGCAGCTCGACCTCGATCCCGGGCTCGTCCCCTTCCTCCTCGGCCTCGGTCAGGCGCAGCCGTCCCTCGCCGCCGGGGAACAGCGTTCCCGCGACCTCGTGGAAGTGCTTCTCGACCGCCTCGAAGGTTTCCGCGAACCGCGTCTCGACCGTCTTCGTCAGGTCGTCGCGGAGCTTCTCGAGCTCGTCGAGGCTCCGCTCGAGATCCGCGCGCTGGACGGTCAGCTCTTCGAGCCGCACCTTCTCCGCCTCGTATTCCTCCTTGGCAAGCGGGTTCACCTGCCCGAGCTGCTCGCGTCGCTTCTCGTAGCGCGCCAGCTTCTCGACGAGCTCGTCGCGGTTCTCCCCCTCCGCCGGCTCGGACGCCGACAGCTCGAGGCGCCGCTGGGCCTCGTCCCGCTCCGCGTCGGTGCGCGCGAGCTCGACATCGATCGCCGACAGCTTCTCGCCGGCGGCGCTCGCGAGCTGCCGCTGCTCGACCTCTTCGGCGCCGAGGCGCCGCAGCTCCGCGCCGAGCTGGGCCGTACGCGCCGCCTGCGTCTCGGTACGCTCGCGTACGGGCGCCTCGAAGCGGTCGGCGTCGACCGACAGCGACTCTTCGAGTCTTTGCGAGCCCGCGAGCAGGCGCTCGAGCGTGAGCTCGTTCGGGCGGCGCGTCCGCGCCGGGTCCGCGTCGGCCAGCGCCCGTGCAGCCGCGCGGGCGCGCTCCGCCGCGTCGTCGGCCGCCTTCGCGGCCTCGGAAGCGCGGGCCGAGAGATCCTCCGCCTCCATCCGCAGCTCGGCGACGTCCCCGCCCGCGGCCGACATCCGCCCGTTCGCGCGCCGCTCCGCCGCGAGAGCCCGTGCATCGGCGTCGCCCACGGCATGGCGGAGCTCCGACTCGCGCGCCGCGATCGCGCGTAGGTCCTCCGCCATCCGGCCCGTTCGCTCGGCGAGCGGCTGCTCGAGCCGCGCCGCCGCCGCGGCCGCGACCCTCAAGGTCTCATCGAGGCTTTCGGCGCCGGCGACGAGACGCTCGAGCCGGCGCGGGTCGGCGCGGTGCACGTTGCGCAGGTGCGCGACCGGGCCGAAGCTTTCGGCTGCCGCGCGCGCGCGTTCCGCGGCGGCGTCCGCGATGTGCGCCGCCTCGTCGGCGCGCGCCGCGAGCTGTGCGACCTCGTCGTGCAGCTCGCGCCGGCGAGCCTCGAGCTCGAGCAGCACCGCCTCGGCAGTCTCGCCTGCGAACCAGAGCTCGCCGCGTTGGGGGTCCCACCCGATGCCGTCGGCCGTGACCGCGGGCACCGTCGACGCCAGCAGCTCGTCGCGCGCGACGACCGGCAGCTTCACGAGCTCGCGCGGATCGCGGTCGACGAGGACGAGCACCGAACCGAGCCCGGCGGCCTTTGCCTTCTCGACGAGCTCGAGCCCGCGTTCCGGGTTCGCGGCGAGGATCGCCGAGGCCCGGTGGCCGAGCGCGGCCGCCGTCGAGCGTTCGGCGCCGCTTGCCACCTCGAGCAGCTGCAGCGCAAGCTGCTCCCCTTCCTCGGCAAGCGCGCGCGCCGCCGGAGGAATGCCCTCGCGCTCCGCCAGCGACTGCTCGAGCGCGGTCAGGCGTCCGCGGGCGAGACGCACGCGAGCCTCGAGATCCTCGCGCTCGCGGGCAGCGGCGCGCGCAGCCGCATCCGCCTCGTCGGCCCCACGCCCGAGCTCGGCCGGCGAGTGTCCGTTCGGCGCCTGCCTCGCTTCGACCAGCTCGAGGTTCAGCTCCGCGAGGAGCCGCTGTGCCGATTCGTGCCGCACGCCGAGCCGCTGCGCCGCCCCGCGCAACGCAAGCAGCCCGTCGCGACTTCCCCCGGTGAGCTGCGACTCCGTCTCGGCACGCCGCGCCAGAACGGCGTCGAGCTCGACCGCGAGCGACGACTGCACGCCTCGCTCGATCGCGGCGACGCGCGCCCAGCGCTCCTCCGCCTCCACCTGCAGACGGGCGCGCTCGGCGGCCGACGACTGCGCCGAGATCGCGGCGGCGCGCGCGGCCGACTCCAGCTCGACCGACGCGGACGGGTCGAACGAACGCGCCGCCTCGAGCTCCGCACGAATGGACGCGGTGAGCGAGGCGGCCGACTCACGCCGAAGCGCGATTCGCTCGCCGCCGCTGCGCAGACGATAGAGCGCTGCCGTCGCCTGCTCGCGCGCGCCGGCCGAATCCGTCAGCTCCTCCTCAGCGCGCTCGCGCTCCGCAACGAGGGCCGCGATCTTCTCGTCGAGCGCCCGTCGCTGCTCGGCAGTCGCGGCGCGGCGCTGCTCCGCCTCCGCCCGCCTCTCCGCGAGCCGCGCGAGGTCGAGCGTCGCGATCGCGGCCTGCAGACGGCCGATCTCGACGCCGAGCTTCTCGGCACGCTCGGCTGCCGTCGCCTGCAGCGCGAGCGGCCGGAGACGCTTCTTCACCTCGTCTTCCAGATCGCGCGCACGGTCGACCTGCACGGCAACGCGCGCGAGCTTGAGCTCCGCGCGATGCCGGCGCCGCTTGAACCGGCCGAGGCCGGCCGCTTCCTCGATCAGCTCGCGCCGTTCCTCGGGCTTCGAGTTGAGCACCGTCTCGACGCGGCCCTGCGAGATCACCGAGCGGAGGCCGCCGCCGAGGCCGACGTCCGAGAGCAGCTCGACGAGATCGAGCCGGCGAACCGGCGTCCTGTTGACGAGGTACTGGCCCTCGCCGCCGCGGTGAGAGCGGCGTGTCACCGAGACTTCGCTGTAGGGCAGCTCGGGCCACGCGCCGTCCTGGTTGTCGAACAGCAGCTCGACCTCGGCCGAGTCGACGGCCTGCCGTCCCGCCGATCCGGCGAACAGCACGTCGTCGGGCTTCTCCGCCCGCAGCTCGCCGGGGCTCATCGAGCCCGTCGCCCAGAGGATCGAGTCGGAGACGTTCGACTTCCCCGATCCGTTCGGCCCGACGACGACCGCGACGCCCGGTTCGAGGTGGATCTCGACCGGGTCCACGAAGGACTTGAACCCCCTGAGCTTGATCGCCTTCAGGTGCACGGTGAGGGCAGGCTAGCGGCGCCCGCGGACGCCGCCAGCCGGCCTCCAATCATCCCTGCACGGGCGGAGAATCCGTCGCGAGCGCCTCCTGCGCGGCCGCCTGCTCGGCGTCCTTCTTCGACCGGCCGGAGCCGGTGCCGGCGACCTCCCCGTCGATCACCGCCGCTGCCTTGAACGAGCGGTCGTGCGGAGGTCCCTGGACGTCGAGCACCGTGTAGGAGACGGAGCGGCCGGTGCGGGCGAGCCGTTCCTGCAACTCCGTCTTGTGGTCGACGTGGGTGGTCAGCGCATATTCGATCTGCGGCGTGAATGCCTCGACGATCGCGGGCTCGACCGCCTCGAACCCGTGCTCGAGGTAGAGAGCCGCGAGCGCGGCCTCGAGCAGCGCGGCCAGCACGTTCCGGTTGCGCGAGAGGCGCTCGACCTCGTCCGGCGGCAGCGCGCGGGCTTCATGCCGAAGCCGCTCGCCGAGCCCGAGCTCGCGGGAGATGACGGCACAGCTCGCGCGCGAGACGACGTGCGAGCGCACCTTTGCCATCCGCCCCTCGGTGAAATCGGGGAACCGGTCGTAGAGCGAGCGCGCGACCGCGAGCTCGAGCACCGAGTCGCCGAGGAACTCGAGGCGTTCGTACGACGCTGTGCGGTCGGCGGCCCACGACGAATGCGTGAAGACCGCCGCCGCGCGCTCGGCCGGGAGTGCGTCGATCAGCTCCCGGAGCGTCGTGCCGCTACTGGTGCGAGGTGACGTAGTCGACGGCCTGCCCGACGGTCGTGATCTTCTGGGCATCCTCGTCGGAGATCTTGATCCCGAACTGGTCCTCGAGCTCCATGATCAGCTCCACCAGGTCGAGCGAGTCCGCATCGAGGTCGTCCTGAAACGACGCCTCCTCGGTGATCTGATCCTCTTCGACTCCGAGCTGCTCCGTCAGGACTTCCTTGACACGCTCGAAGACCTCTTCACGCGACGCTGCCATGTCACCTCAAGTTGTTTGGGGGCCGGGAAAATCCGCGCGATCATACACCGACGCGCTCGGGCATCCGCTCGGCGAGCCGCTCAACCACGCGGTGCTCGGCCCCGCGCGCGGCGAGCCTGACGGCGTTCGCCACCGCTGCCCGGCCGGAGTTGCCGTGGGCGATCACGGCAAGACCGCGGAGGCCGAGCAGGTAGGCGCCGCCGTAGGTATCCGGGTCGAGCTTCTTCCGAAGCCGTCGCGCGGCGGGCCGGATCAGGAGCCCACCGAGCTTGCCTGTCACAGTTGAGGCGACCTCGTCCCGGAGCGCGTCGAGCAGCTCGGCGATCGTCCCCTCGAGCAGCTTCAGCGCGACGTTTCCCGTGAAGCCGTCCGTCACGACGACGTCGGCCGCCCCGTGCAGCAGGTCGCGACTCTCCGCATTGCCGCCGAAGTTGATCCCCTCCTCGTCCCGCAGGAGCCGGTGCGCCTCGATCGTCAGCTGGTTCCCCTTGCCGTCCTCCTCGCCGATCGAGAGCAGCCGCACCTCGGGTCTGGGCACGTCGAGGAGCTCCTCGGCGAACACCGCTCCCATGTGCGCGAACTGCACCAGGTGCTCCGGCCGGGCGTCGGCGTTGGCGCCGGCGTCGAGCAGGACGGACGGTCCCCGCCGCGACGGGACCGGCACCGCAATCGCGGGCCGCATCACGCCCGGCACGCGCCGCAGGTACATGAGCCCGGCCGCGAGGATCGCGCCGGTGTTGCCGGCCGAGACGACGGCGTCGGCCTCGTCGTCGGAAACGGCACGCACGGCTGCGACGAGGCTCGAGTCCGGCTTCGCCCGGACCGCCTCGGCGGGCTTGTCGGCCATCTCGATCGCCTCGGTCGTCTCGACGAGAGGGAGCCCCTGCGTATCCAGCCCGGCCGGGCCGAAGAGGATGACGTCGATGCCGTCGGCGGCGGCGTCGAGCGCGCCGAGGATCACCTCGCGGGGCGCGTTGTCTCCACCGAGCGCGTCGACCGCGACGCGGATCACGAGCTAGGGGGCGTCGAGGCGGAGCGGCTCGACTTCGCGGCCCTTGTACGTGCCGCAGGTCGGGCAGACGCGGTGCGCGCGCTTCGGCGACCCGCATTGCGGGCACGTGTTGACGCGCGGAGCCTCGAGCTTGTGCTGGGCGCGGCGCTGGTCGCGACGCGCCTTGGACGTTTTCCTCTTGGGGACAGCCATTGCGGCCGCCCATGATAGCTATCATCCCGCGGAGCCCTCCGGGGCTCGTCCCATGACGGATCTCTGAGTCGAAACTCCCGCGTTTCTCGCCTTTCGACTGAAGGAGGATCCCGTCGTGCCGGGCTCTCTGGCCGCACGTGACATCTCGAAGAGCTATGCCGCCGTCCAGGTGCTCGACCGCGTCTCGCTGGTCGTGTCGCCCGGCGACCGCGTGGGCATCGTCGGCCCGAACGGGATCGGGAAGTCCACCCTGCTCCGTGTGCTCGCCGGGCTCGAGGAGCCCGACGGCGGCTCCGTCGTGCGCCGCGGCGCCGTCGGATATCTCCCGCAAGAGCCGGAGGCGCGGGCCGGGGAGACGGTACGCGACTACCTCGCACGCCGGACCGGCGTGGGCGCGGCCGAACGGAAGATGGATGCTCTCGCCGCACGGCTCGGCGCGGAGCCCGAGCGTGCGGACGACTATTCCGAGGCGCTCGACCGCTTCCTCGCGCTGGGCGGCGACGACTTCGACGCACGGGTCGGTGCAGGGCTCGCCGACGTCGGGCTCGGCGCTCATGCGGATCGCGAGCTGACGTCGTTGTCGGGCGGCGAGGCGGCGCGCGCCGCGCTCGCGGCGATCCTGCTCGCGCGCTTCGACGTATTCCTCCTCGACGAACCGACGAACAACCTCGACTTTGCCGGGCTCTCTCGGCTCGAGTCGTTCCTGGACGGGCTGCCCGCCGGGGCCATCCTCGTCTCCCACGACCGTGCGTTTCTCGACCGCGTCGTCACGCGCGTGGTCGAGATCGAGGCGGAGACACGCCGGGTTCACGAATACAAGGGGACCTGGACGGAGTACGAAGCGGAGCGAGCCCGTGCGCGGGCGGAGCACGAGTCGGCGTACGCCGACTATGTCGACGAGCGCGACCGCTACTCGTCGCTGCTCTCGACGCGGCGTGAGCAGGCGCGCACGCTCGGCACGCAGCAGACGGGACGGCGGGCGACGAATGCGCTGCGAGGGAAGGTCGCGCAGGCAAAGCAGCACCTCCGACGGCTGGAGGTGGTCGACAAGCCGTGGTTTCCGTGGCAACTCCAGCTGGAGTTCGCGGCTTCGGCGCCGACCGGCGCGATCGTGTCGCTGCGCGGGGCGGTGGTCGAGGTCGGCTCGTTCACGCTCGGCCCGGTGGACTTGGAGCTGTACTGGGGCGACCGGCTCGCGGTCGTGGGCGCGAACGGAGCGGGTAAGACGACGTTGATCCGCGCGCTTGCGGGCGACGCGCCGCTGGTCCGTGGCTCGCGGCACGTCGGCGCGCACGTCGTCTTCGGCGAGCTCAGGCAGGCGCGCGACCTCTTCGACGGCGTGTTGCTCACGGACTTCGCCGAGCTGTCCGGATTGACGCCGCTGGACGCGCGCACGCTGCTCGCGAAGTTCGCGCTCGGCGCCGACGACGTCGAGCGCGCGGCGCAATCCCTCTCACCCGGCGAGCGAACACGGGCGGCACTCGCGCTGCTCTCGGCGCGCGGGGTGAACTGCCTGATCCTCGACGAGCCGACGAACCACCTCGACCTCGAGGCGATCGAGGAGCTCGAGACGGCGCTGGACGGCTACGAGGGCTGCCTCGTCGTCGTAACGCACGACCGGCGTTTCCTCGAGCGGCTCGCGGTGACTCGTACCATCGAGCTGTGATCGCGATCGACCCGATGAAGCCCCGCGACTGGCCGGCGGTTGCGCGGATCTACGAGGAGGGCCTCGACCTCGGCACGTTCGAGGAGACGGTTCCGACGTGGAAGGAATGGGACGCGTCGCACCTCGAGTGGCCACGGCTCGTGGCGCGCGACGGCGATGTGCTCGGGTGGGCCGCGCTGATGCCGTACTCGCGGCGCGCGTGCTATGCGGGCGTGACGGAGGACTCGATCTACATCGCGGCGAACACGCGCGGCCGCGGCGTCGGGCGTGCCCTGCTGGAGGAGCTGATGCGCCTCGCGGACGAAGGGGGCATCTGGACGATCCAGGCGGGAATCCTGAGCGGCAACGAGCCGTCGATCCTGCTGCACGAGCGCTGCGGCTTCCGGCACGTCGGCGTCCGGGAGCGGATCGCGAAGAAGCGAGGCGAGTGGCGCGACGTCGTTCTGATGGAGCGCCGCTCCCCCCTGGCGGACTGATCCCCCGCCCGCCCCGCCGTCGCACTTTCGTCACAGCCGACATGTCCGCGCTGGTCACGACCGGGGTCAGACCCCGGTCATGGCGCCAATGGACAGCCGCTCGCGGCGTGGAGCGGGATGCGGCTGGGGAGCCGCCCGTCGGCCGCGTCCCGAAGGGCCACGGACGGGGTCAGACCCGGGTCATGACCTGCCCGGACAGGACGCGAACGGACATGCGCAGCCGCCCTAGCCGGCGTCGTCGCGCAGCGCTTCGAGCGCCGCCCACCGCGGATCGGCGTGCACTTCCTCGTGCACGTGCGGCTCGTCGTTCAGGTTCTTCCCGCACTCGCCGCAGAGCCCCGCGCAGTCCGGACGGCAGAGGATCTTCTCCGGCAGCGCGAGCGCGATCGCGTCGCGCGCCCAGCCCGACACGTCGAGCATCGTCCCCTCGACGTACTCAGTCCGCATCTCCTCGTCCTCGGGCTTCTCGTCCTGGTACTCCCGCGCGCGGATCGGCAGCTCGAGCACGGCGTCGCCGAGGCAGCGGTAGCAAGGCCCGAAGAGGCGGGCGGTGAACGCCAGGGAGAAGACCGTGCCGGTGTTGGCGCGCGTGATCTCGAGCTCCGCCGGCACCTTCTCGGGCACCGGGATGTAGCGCTGCCCGCCGTATTCGAGCGGGGACAGCTCCAGCTCGAGCTCGTCGCGGTACTGCTCACCGGGACGGAGCTTCACCTGACGCAGGCTGAAGCTCGTCATTCGACCAGGGTAGCGGGCGCCCTCGCCGGGCCGAATCAGGTCAGTATGAGGAGCCGTTGTCGGAGAGGTCGACCGGCCCGATGCCGGCGACGACCGACTCCTGCGAGCGCTCGTGCAGCCGTTCGCGCCCGCGGCGCACCGCCGTGAGGAACTTGTCGAGGTTCGTCTCGAGCGTGGCGAGCATCCCGTCCGCCCAGTCCTCCATCTCGAGCCGCATCTCGCGGGCTTGCCGCCGCGCCTCGTCGATGATCTCCTGCGCCTGACGCTCGGCCAGCTTGACGATCTCCGTCTGCGAGGCTTCGCGTACGGCCTGCTCGCGCGCCTCCTGAAGGAGACGATCCTGCTCGCGCTTCGCCTCGGCCAGCATCTCCTGCCGCTCCTTGACGATCCACCGGGCCTGCTTGATCTCCTCCGGGATCGTGGCCCGCATCTGATCGAGGATGTCGTAGATCTCCTCGCGGTCGATGCGGACCTGGTCGGTGAGCGGCACGGCCTTCGCGTTGTGCACGAGGTCGTCGAGCTTGTCGATCAGAACTAGGACGTCCACGGTTCTCCAGTCATGGTGCTTTCCAGTCTACTCCTGGTCGGATAGCGGAGCGCCGCCGCGGCCGTTCGGGAACATCTCCTTCAAGCGCGCGGCGACAGCCTTGGGGACAAGCTCTTCGACATTTCCGCCGAACGCGGCAATCTCCTTCACGCCGCTCGAGGAGACGAAGCTGACCTGCGGGCTCGCCATCACGTAGACCGTCTCGATGTCGGGCGCCAGGTGGCGGTTCAGCTGGTTCATCTGGAACTCCCACTCGAAGTCCGAGACGACGCGCAGCCCTTTGACGATCGCCTTCGCGTCCCAGCGGCGGGCGAAGTCGACGACGAGCTGGCTGAAGACGTCGACCTCGACGTTCTCGACCACCCCGTCGAGCGCCTCCTCGAGGAACGCGACCCGCTCGGGGACGGTGAACATCGGCGTCTTGTGGCGCGGGCTGTCGACCACGCCGACGACAACGCGGTCGAAGATCCGCGTCGCACGCGAGATGACGTCGACGTGCCCGTTCGTCACGGGGTCGTAGGTTCCGGGGTAGATCGCGGTGATCATCGCTCGAACAGCGTAAGCCTCGCGGCCCCGTACTTGCGGGAGGTGCGTTGCTGGAGGCCCGGGACGTCCGGCGGATCGTCGCGGCCGGAGCTCTCGTAGACGAGCAGCCCGTCGGCGGCGACGAGACGGGCGAGGTGCGGCGCGAGCCGCGCGTGGTCGTAGTCGTAGGGCGGGTCGCAGAGCACGAGGTCGTAGGTTCGCCGCTCGCCGGCGAGCGCGCGGAGAACGTCCTGGCACAGCACGGCGCCGCGGAGCTCGAGCTTGTCGAGGTTCGCGTTGATCGTCCGGCACGCCTCGCGGTCCGACTCGACGAACGTCGCCGACGCCGCGCCGCGAGAGAGCGCTTCGAGCCCGAGCGCTCCCGAGCCGGCGAACAGGTCGAGCACGTCGCCGTCGTCCACCGGCCCGATCAGGTTGAACGCGTTCTCACGCACGCGGTCGGAGGTCGGCCGCGTGTCGCGTCCCTTCGGCGCGGCGATCCGCCGTCCCCGGTGCGAGCCCGCGATGATCCGCATCGCGCGGAGCGTAGTCGCGGCTCAGCGGAAGACGGCGAAGACGTCCTCGCCGCCGGCGTAGAGCAGCGCACCGTCCGGCGAGTACGCGAGCGCCGCACCGTTGAACGGCGCATCCGGATTCCAGTCGGTGAGGAAGCCCGTCGCAAGATCGAACTCGGCGAGATCGCGACGCCCGCCGGCGATCTTCGTGAAGTCGCCGGCGGTGACGAGGTGCGACCCGTCAGGTGAGATCGCCAGCGCCCGCACGGCCTCGTTCGGGCTCACGTCCCACCGCGTCGCCGAGCCCGACGCTGCGTCGAGCGCCGCGATCCCCTTGCGAGATTTGCCGCCGATCGTGTCGAAGGGCCCGGCCGCGTACAGCGTGTCGCCCGCGAGCGCAAGCGACAAGACGCTGTCGCCGGAGGCCGCATCCCATCCGGTCGACCTGCCGGTGACGGCGTCGAGCAGCGCGATCCCTCGGTGTTGCTCACCGGCGATCGTGGTGAACTGGCCGCCGGCGTAGACGACGTCCGCCGCAGGAACGATCGCGCGCACGGTTCCGTTCGCCCCGGAGTTGAACGGCAGCAGGACGCCGTTCGCATCGGCCGCGCCGATCCGGCGGCGCGCTTTCGCGTCGAGCGTGGCGAAGGCCCCGCCGAGGAACACCGTCGAGCCGTCAGCGCTCGGCGCGATCGCCCAGACACCGGAGTTCGCAACCGGTCCCCAATGCGTGAACGAGCCGCCCGCGACGTCGATCGAACCGAGGCTGACCTGGGCCTTCTCCCCCGGGAACGCGAACCGGCCGCCGACGAAAACCCGCCCGTGCGCCGGATCGGACGCGAGAGCGCGCACCGGGCCGGTCACCGCGGGGGCAAACGGAAGCAACTGCGTCCCGTCGGAACTGAGCTCCGCGAGCCCTTGGCGCGTCGATGCGCCGACGGACGCGAAGTCGCCGCCGACCCGCACGACCCCGTGCGGTTCGCCGCCGACGAACCGGACCGCTCCCACCGCCTTCGGGTCCCAGCCGGTCGCAGCGCCGCCGCGGAGGTCGACCGCCGCCAGGTTCGCCCGGTCGGCGTCGCCGACCGAGGTGAAGGCGCCGCCGATCACGACCTGCTTGCGCTTCGGCTCGAGCACCATCGCGTAGACCGCCCCGCCGACGTTCGGGTCCCACGGGGCGGCCGCGCCGCGCTTCGCGTCGACCGCGGCCAGCCCCCGCCGGGACTTCCCGCCGATCGAAGCGAACTCTCCTGCGACGTAGACCGGCGAGCCGGACGGTGCGACACGCACGACGTTCACGGTCCCGTCGCAGTCCGGATTCCACTTCCCGATCCGGCCGGTCCTCGCGTCGACCGCGGCGAGTCCTGCGCGCTCGTTCCCGTCCACGCTCTCGAAGTCACCGGCGAGGTAGACGATACGGTGGCGCACGTCGAGCGCGATCGTGGTCACGCTGCCGACCGGGTGCGGGTTGAACGGCTGAAGGTGCCCTACTGCGTCGATGGCAGCGATCGATGCGCGCGGGCGACGGTTGACGCGCACGAAGTCGCCGGCGAGGTAGATGGTGTTGCCGTCGCCGGTCACCGCCAGCGTCGTCACCGATGGATCGCCTTGATTCGGAGGCTTCGCGAGATGCGGCGCCCACGGAAGGACGGCGCCGCTGCGGGTGTCGATCGCCGCCAGCGACGTCCGCGCGCTTCCGTTCAGGCTGGTGAAGTCGCCGGCGACGTAGAGCACGGTGCCCGAGCGGACGATCTCGTCGATCGTCCCGTTCGTCGCGACCCCGAACGCCGGGTCGAGCGTGCCGCCGCGGCGAAGATGGATCACGCCGCGCCGGGCGACGCCGCCGACCTGCAGCTCCTCTCCACGGAGGTACCAGCCGCCGGACCCGTCGGGGGCCGCCGCCGTGACCGTCCCG
Source organism: Gaiellaceae bacterium (assembly GCA_045806045.1). Lineage (GTDB taxonomy): Bacteria > Actinomycetota > Thermoleophilia > Gaiellales > Gaiellaceae > PALSA-600. The sequence goes on from JBJMKB010000057.1 coordinate 21,723, forward strand.
AGCACGACCGGCCGCGGCGCAACCGGTGCGCCGGCCGCCGTGACGTCGACCCATGAACCGGTGAGGCGGCCGAGGAGCGAGAAGTCCCCGCCGATGAAGACGCCCGCGCTCGTGGGCGCGATCGCCGAGACCGTCCCGTCGGCAATCCAGATGCTCGCCGGCTCCGTCGCATGCGTCGCCTGCGCGTGCGCGACCGCGGTCACGACCGCAGCGGCACCGAGCAATGCGCCGAGTGAACGACCCGTGACCCCCACGTGCGGATCATGGCATCGTCCAACCCTGCGGTCTAGATGCCGCTCCCGGCCGTGTCGGCGAGGCGGTCTGCCTCGTCCTGCCACGGGCCGTCCTCGTCGCGCAGCTCGGCTGCGAGGTCACGCGCCCGCTCGATGAGGGCACGGTCGCGACGCAGCTTCGTGAAGCGCAGGTCGCTCCAGCCCGACTGCCGCGTCCCGAGGAGCTGCCCCTCGCGCCGCAGGTCGAGGTCGACCTCGGCGAGCTCGAAGCCGTCCGTTGTGTCGACGAGCGCCTGGAGGCGCTGCTCGGCCGTCTCGGTCAGCTGGTCGGCGGGACGCGAGATGAGGAGGCAGTAGCTCTGGTCGCTGCCGCGGCCGACGCGGCCGCGCAGCTGGTGGAGCTGCGCGAGCCCGAAGCGGTCGGCCTCCTGCACGATCATGATCGTCGCGTTCGCGACGTCGACCCCGACCTCGATCACGGTCGTCGCGACGAGCACGTCGAGCTCGCGGTCCTTGAACTGCCGCATCACCTCTCGGCGCTCGGCCGGCTTCAGCTTTCCGTGCAGCAGGCCGACGCGGTAGCCCCTCAGCTCCGCCCGGCGCAACCGGTCGGCCTCCGCCTCGGCGGCCCGCGCAAGCCGCGTCTCCGACAGCTCGATCAGCGGACAGACGACGTAGGCCTGGCGCCCGGCGTCGAGATGCACGCGCAGGCGCTTGTATGCCTCGCTCGATCGCTCCGCCCCGACGCGCGCCGTGACGATCGGCTTGCGGTCCGCCGGCGGCTTCGCGATCTCGCTCACCGCGAGGTCGCCGTAGATGGTGAGCGCGAGCGTGCGCGGGATCGGGGTGGCCGTCATGTGCAGCACGTGCGGTGACCGGCCTTCTGCAAGCGCCTTCCGCTGCTCGACGCCGAACCGGTGCTGCTCGTCGACGACGGCCACTGCGAGGTCGGCGAACTCGACCTCACGCTGGATCAACGCATGCGTGCCGACGGCGATCTGCGCGACGCCGTTCGCGATCTCGTCGCGGATCTTCTTCGCGCCCACCGAACCGGTGAGCAGCACGCAACGCACGCCGAGCTGGGCACAAAGGGGCTCGAGCGTGAAGAAGTGCTGCTCGGCAAGCGTCTCGGTCGGAGCCATCAGCGCTCCCTGCCGCCCGCTCTCGACGGCGCGCAGCAGCGCGTACAGCGCGACGACGGTCTTGCCCGAACCCACGTCCCCCTGCAAGAGGCGCTGCATCGGCGTCGTCTGCGCGAGATCGAGGTCGATCTCGGTGATCGCGCGCTCCTGGTGCTCCGTGACGGCGAACGGGAGCACGCCCCGGTAACGACCGATCAGCTCACCCGGCTGGGCGAGCGAGTGCGCGACTGCGTCCGCGTCGCGCGACCGCGCGACGACGAGTTGGAGCGCAATCAACTCGTCGAGGGCGAGCCGCTGCCGTGCCTCCTCGGCCTGGCCCTCGTCGACCGGGAAGTGCGTCGCGGCGAGCGCATCGCGGCGAAGCGGCAGCTCGAGCTCCGCGGGCAGCGGATCCGGAAACGTCCGCGCGTGCTCGGCGAGCGCGGCGCGCACGAGCTCGCGCAGGCGTGTCGAGGGGATCTGCTCGCTCGCGGGGTAGACCGGCGCGAAGTCCGCGGTGCGCCGCGCCTCGCCGAGGTCGTAGCTCTTGACGTCGAACCCGTAGCGGCCGACCTTCCCGCGGAGGCGCACGCTCGTCCCCGGCGTCAGCTTCTCTGCGAGCCACGGCTGATTGAAGAACGACGCGCTGATCTGCCCTCCGCTGTCGTCGCGAACGACGGCGGTCACGACGGTCCGCCGCCCGCGCAGCGGCCGGGAGCGCGCGCTGGCTATTCGACCCTCGATCGCGACTTCGCCCTCGGTCTCGCCGAGCTTCGCGATCGGGACCTGCTCGGCCGCGCTCTCGTAGCGCCGCGGTGCGTGGAAGAGCAGGTCGCGCACCGTCTGGATGCCGAAGCCGCGCAGCCGCTTGGCGAGGGTGGCGCCGACGCCGGGTAGCGTCGAGACGTCGAGCAGGTCGAGCCGCTGCGGCGGCGCCCAGCCGCGCGGGCGGGGCCAATCGTGCTGGACCACACCTGTGAAACCCGCGTGCATCCGGGTCATTGTCGCCACCGGGACCGAGCATAGGACCCGGTCCGGACGGCATGACCCCGGCGACCTACTTCCGGGGTGTCGTCACCTGCAGCGTTGCCGTCGCCGGGCCGAGGTTGCCGGCGGCGTCGACGGCGGCGACCGCGTACCTGTACGTCGTCGTCGCGCGGACCGCAGTGTCGACGAATGTGCTGGCCGTCACCGTCGTGAGGAACGTGCCGTTGCGATAGATCTCGTAGCCGGTAACGCGAACGTTGTCGGTTGCCGGCGTCCAGCTCAGGCCGACCCGCGCGGGCCGCGAATAGGCCGAGACCGCGAACGACCCGGGACGGCTCGGTGCGAGCAGGTCGGGGACGGTCACGCTGACAGTGGTCGCCGCGCTGACATTGCCGGCGGCGTCCCTCGCGCGGACGCCGTAGCTGTGCGTCTGAGTGGCGGCGACGGCGGTGTCGGTCCAGCTCGTCGCGGCAATCGTCGCGACCACGGCACCGTCCCGTAGCACGTCGTAGGCGGTGACTCCCACGTCGTCGGTCGCCGACGGCCACGTCAGGTCGACGTGCGGCGGCCCGTCGTAGGGCCGCGCGGTGACCGAGGCCGGCGCTGTCGGCGCGACGAGGTCACCCGTCGTAACCGTCACGGTGGCGCCTGCACTGCGGTTCCCCGCGGCGTCGAGGGCGACGACGACATACGTGTACGTGGTTACGCTGCCGACGTTCGTGTCCGTGAACGCGGGCACGCTCGCCGACGCGATCGCGACGCCGTCGCGCGACACCTCGTAGGAGGCGACGCCGACGTTGTCCGTAGCCGCGGTCCACGTCATGTCGATGCGCCCGGGGTTGGATCCCGCCGTCGCTGCGAGCGCGGTCGGAGCCGACGGCGCGGTGAGGTCCGGCGTCGTGACGACCACGGCGTTCGACGCGTCGCCAAGGTTGCCGGCCGCATCGAGCGCGCGAACGGTGTACGTGTAGCGCGTGGCGTCGCTGACGGCGACGTTGCTCCACGCGGTCGTCGACGTCGTGCCGACCCACGTCCCGTTTCGATAGATCCTGTAGGTGATCGCCGACGCGTCGTCGGCGGACGCCTCCCACGTCAGATCGACGCGCAACGGCCCGGTCGCGGCCGCACCGGCGAGATTCGCGGGGATGGTCGGCGGCATGAAGTCCGGGCTCGGCAGGCCGCCCTTGAGCGCGGCGCAATCGACCGTGCCGCCCGCCGCGGCCGCGAAGGCCTGCTGGAACGCCGGGTACGACGCCTTCCGCGTCCGGTCGGCGTACAACGGCCCCGACTGCCACCCGGTCAGGACCGGCTCGTCGGCGAGCAGGAAGTTGAAGTAGGCGGCGACGTTGGGCTGGCACGCCGCCAGGCGAACCGCGTCGAGGACCTGCGTCCCCGCGTCGGGTGCGGGGCTCGTCGCAGCCGGGGTGGGCGCGTCGGGCTCACCGCCTGTCCATTCCGGAAGTGCGGCGACGTTCTCGGTACCGGTGTACAGCGACGCCTTCTCGGCAGGGATCTGAGACTGGAAGCCGTCCTCCAGGTACCAGATGGAGACGCCTGCGCCGGGAATCGGCTGCCCCGTCCCCGAGAACGCGAGCCAGAGGTTGTACATCAGCTTGTTCCAGTCGCCCTGGCCGATCACCTTCGAAGCGATGTGCTGGGCCCACGGCCGTTCGCTCGGCTTCGAGGGGTACGGATGCAGCGCCACGGTGTCGAGGATCGGCGCCGAGCGGCCGCTCGTCCGGTACGCCTCGCCGACCTTGCGGATGAAGTTGCCCGGCGACTGGGAGCCCGCGTCGTCGTTGCCGGTCGACGAAAGCGCGAGCCCGATCACGTTGACGTTCGGGAACGCCGCATGCAGGACGTCGTAGCACTGCGCGATCACCGCTTCGTACGCGGCCGGTGACGCTGTCGAACCGTCGGCGTTCAGCTGCGGCTTCCAGAAGAGGCTCTTGTTGGGCTCGTTCCAGATCACCACGTCGCGCACCTGGGAATAGCGAGCGACCGCCGACTTGACGTACGTGCAGTACTGGTCGCGCCGCGTTGCGTCCGTCGGTGCGGCATCGGCGGTCGTCCCGTACACGGCCAGCACGATGCGCGAACCGGTGGCGGCACCGACGGCCCTGTCGAGCCCCGCCGTATCGGCGGCGGACAGCTGCGTCTGACCCGGGGTCCACTGCAGCGTGAACCGGAACGCGCTCGCTCCGAGCTCGGTCGCCGGTGTGACCGCGTCGGCGCCGACCTGCTTCGGCAGGTCATCGGCGAAGCCGATGAAAAACCCGCTGTTCCCGCCGGAGACGGCGGCGGGCGCGACGGCAAGCGACGCGAATGCCGCGGCGAAAGCCACGAGACGACGAACCACTGAATTGACCCCCTCTGCGAGCTACGACCCTCTGGCGCATCCCCTGCGCGCGGGACAACGTAGCCGAGGTTCGGCTCAGTCGCTGCCCTCGTCCTCGAACCAGAAGAAGCCGACGGTGCCGGGGCCGGCGTGCGTACCGACAACCGGTCCAAGGATCGTCGCGATCTCGATCTGCGCGTGCGGACGCTCGTGCTCGACCAGCTGCCGGAGCGCGTCGAGGCGTTCCGGCGCCGCCGCATGCGCGATGCCGACCTTCAGGTTCGGCGAGTCGGTCGTGGTCGAGACGAACTGCTCGCGGAACTCGGCGAACGCCTTCGCGTTTCCGCGAACGCGCTTGAGCGGGATCACCTCGCCGTCGCGGATCGCGAGGATCGGCTTGACGTTCAGCAGGTTCCCCGCGAACGCAGCAGCCCGGCCGATGCGGCCGCCCTTCGCGAGGTACTCGAGCGTGTTCACCGTGAACAGCAGGTGATGCTCGCGCTGGTAGCGCTCGACGAACGCGTCGATCTCCTCGTCGGACGTCCCCCGCTCCAGCCGCCGCTGCACCCCGATCGCCAGCAGTGCGAGCGACGCGGAGACCGTACGCGAGTCGATCACGCGGACCTTGTCGCCTCCGAGCAGCTCGGCGGCGGTGACCGCGCTGCCGTAGGTGCCCGACAACGTCGAGGAGATCGTGAGCACGCGGATGTTCTCGTACTGCGGTGCGAGCTCCTCGTAGGCGGCGAGGAAGTCGCCCGGCGTCGGCTGCGACGTCGTCGGCAGGTCGGCCGACGCACGCAACCGCTCGTAGAACCGGTCGGGCGTGATGTCGACGTAGTCCTTGAGGCTCTCGCCGCCGAACAGGACGTACAGCGGCACCACACGGAAGTTCGGGAAGCGCTGCGAGGCGTCCGCGAAGTCGGAGGTGGAGTCGAGGACGACCGCGGTGTTCTCGGCGGTCAAGGTCATGCGCCGGCCGCTTCCTGGATCGTCGCGACGAGACGGTCGAAATCCGCGTCCTTCGTCACGCACGCGACCGCGCCCGCTCGCTTCACCTCTTCCACTTCGGCCGCGGTGACCGACGCGCTCAGGCAAACGACGCGCGTGTCCGGATACGCAGCGAGCACCGCGCGCGTCGCCTCGGCACCGTTCAGGCCCGGCATGCGGTAGTCCATCAGCACGACATCGGGCTTCAGCTCGGCGACGAGCGGCGGCGCCTTCTCACCGCTCGCGACGCTCGCGACGACCTCGACCTCGTCGCGCAGGTCGAACAGGAGCTGGAGCGTCTCGCGAAACGTGTCGTTGTCCTCGACGAGGAGCACCCGGATCGGCTTCATTCGGCCGCCAGCAGCAACGGGTAGTGAGGCTGCCCGCCCTGGTGCACGTCGAGCTCGAGGTCCGGGTGCTCGTGCCCGAGCTTCGTGAGCAGCGCGTCGAGCTCGGGCGCCTCCTCGCCCGTGAGCAGCGTTAGCACGCCCCGCGGTTCGGCGAGCAGCTTGTCGAGCACGGCGCCCGCGACCTCGTCGAACGTCTCGCCGCCGGCGACCGGCTCGCCCTCGGCCAGCCCAAGCCACTTGCCCTTCTCGATGGACACGCCGTTCAACTGCACATCGCGTGAGGCCAGCGTAACGGCGCCCGTCGCGACGCTGTCGGCGACCTCGCCCATCGCCGCGGCGTTCTGCTCGGCGCCCTCGGACGGGTCGAAGGCGACGAGCGCGGCCAGCCCCGCCTGCAGCGCTCGCGTCGGCACGACGCGCACGCGCTTCGACGAATGGTCGGCGGCCTGCTCGGAGCTCATGATCACGTTGCCGTTGTTCGGCAGCAGGACGACCTCCGGTGCCGGCGCCTGCTCGATCGCCGCGACGAGGTCGGCGGTCGACGGGTTCATCGTGCCGCCGCCGTCGACCACGAGCGCCCCGAAGCTCTCGAACAGCCGGCGGTTACCAGCGCCTGCAGCGACCGCGACGACGGCACAGGCGTCCTGCTTCGCTTCCGGCGCCGCGTGCAAGAGGCGCTCCTCCCGCTCCAACGCCTGCAGGTGCATGTTCGCGATCTCGACGCCGCCGATCGAGCCGCGGGCGGTCCCGAGCGTGAGCGCACGCCCCGGATCGTCCGTGTGCACGTGCACCTTGATCGCCGTGCGGTCACCGACGACGAGCAGCGAGTCGCCGAACTGCTCCAGCTCGTCTTCGAGTGCATCCCCGTCGAGTGCGTTGCCCTCGACCACGAACACGGTGCAGTAGCGGTAGCGCGAGAGCTCCTGGTGGATGGCGTCGATGCCGATCTGCTCGTCGAGCTCCGGGATGTCCGGCAGCGTCGTGCCCGTCAGCGCGGCGTGGATCCCGCGCACGATCTCGACGAGACCGGCGGCGCCTGCGTCGACCACGCCCGCCTCTCTCAGCACGGGCAGCATCTCGCGCGTCTTCGCGACGGTCGCGTCGCCGGCAGCGATGACCGACTCGAGGTCGGCGTTCTTCTTCTGCGCAGCGTCGGCCATCGCGCGGATCGCGGTCAGCATCGTCCCTTCGACGGGCTTCTTCACGGCGCGGTACGCCGCGTCGCTCGCGGAGCGAAACGCCTTCGCGAGATCGTCGCTCTCCGCGAGCGCCTCGGTCGCGCCACGCACGATCTGCGAGAGGATGACTCCGGAATTGCCGCGCGCGCCCATCAGCGCGGCTCGGGAGACCTCGCGTGCGAGAGCCGCACGGTCGTCGGCCCCATCCTTCTGCAGTGCCTCGTCGATGGCGCGCACGGTCAGCGTGAGGTTCGTGCCGGTGTCGCCGTCGGGGACGGGGTACACGTTCAGGTCGTCGATCCGCCGGCGATGCGCCTCGATCGCCGCGCGTGCTCCCTGGACAAGCTCGTGCACGCGCTGCCTCATGCGCTTGCCCGCACGCGCTGGATGACGACCTCGACTGCGTTCACGGCCAGCCCCGTCAGACGCTCGACCTCGTACGCGACCTGCGAACGCACGGTCGAGGCCACCTCGGCGAGGTTCAGCCCGTGCTCGACGACGACGTGCAGCTCGATCCGCAGAGCCTTCGCGTCGCCATCGACGCTGATTCCCTCGCGCCGGAAGATGCGGCCGACCCGCGAGCCCGCCGAGAGGCCGACGATGCCGTAACAGCCGAGGGCGGTCTCGGCGACGATCTCGGCGACGGCCTCGCGCGAGATGGTCAGGCGACCGTGGTCGAGGTCCAGGGAGAGCTCATCGGCCACGGCGAGGATTAGACCGCAAATCACACGGACCTGGTTGCGGTGCTCCTGCGTATTCTCGTCGATGGCAGTCGGAGCCTCAGTCGCCGTCCCGCTCCTCGCGCTGGCGCTCGGCGGGATGCCGGACAGCCCGGCGAGGCTCGCGCGACTCGCGCCCACCGACCTGCAGGTCACGGGGAGCACGCTCCGCGTACCGAGCTGGTCGCTCGGTTACGCGTGGGCGCGCTCGGGCACGACGCTCGCGCTCGTCGTCAAGCCGGTCGCAACCGGCCAGCCGGTGCGGATCATCGACACGCGGACGCTGCACACGCGGCGCGTCGTCCAGGTGGGAGATCGTGACGTGTGCGGGCTCACGTTCCGAGGGCAGACGCTCGTTGCTCTCGCGGCGAACCAGCCGTGCTACTGGGCGGGGGGAACGTTCTCGGTGCTACGCATCGATCCGGTTCGCGGCCGCGTGGTCTCCGAGCTACCGGTGCCCGGGCTTCACACAGCGTTCCCGACCAACCTCGCGTTCGGCGACGGGAAGGCGTTCGTCTCGCGCGCGGGCGGCGGGCTCGACGTCGTGGACCTCTCGACCGGCGCCGTGCTCACGAGGCGACCGAAGCGAACGCTCGCCAAGGGCGAGGGGATAGTCACGACGCGCTGGCTGGGGCAGCACCTGCTCGGCGCAGGGCCGCTCGCGATCGACGTCCGCACCTGGCGCGCGCGCCGTCTCGGAGTCGGAACGCAAGGTCTGGCGCCTGCAGGGAACGACATTGCCGCGTACGGCCCCCACGGCGTCTCGATCTACACGCGCGGCGCGCGCGTCCGCTCGACCCTCGAGGAGGGCGTCGCCGTCAACGACGTGCGCGTCGTCGGGAGGATGCTCTACGCGAGCGCGGGGGCGTCGACGGACGTCGTCGAACTCCGAACGGGTGGCATCCGCACGGTCGCCACAGCCCGCTGGATGCTGCTCGCGAACTAGGTAAGGGCTAGACGGCCTTGACGACTTTGTTGCCCTTGAGGCAACGCGTGCAGACGTAGGCCCTGGTCGGCGAACCGTTCAGCAGCACGCGGACGCGCTGGAGATTCGGGTCGAAGCGGCGCTTCGTCGCGACCATCGAGTGCGAGCGGTGGTTGCCGAACGACGGCTTCTTTCCGCAGATTGCACAAACCTTCGACATGGCGGCGGCAGTGTAGCGGCTCTTGCTACTGGCGAGCGCTTGCTCTCAGGCGGGCGAACAGGTCGGCCATCTCGAGCGCCGAGCGGACGGCGTCGGCCGCCTTCGGGATCCGCGCCTCGGCCTGCTCGACGGTGTCGACGGTCAGCACGCCGAAGGCGACAGGCACGCCGGTCTCGATCCCGGCCAGCTGCAATCCGGAGGCGCACTCGGAGGCGACGTACTCGAAGTGCGGCGTCTCCCCGCGCACCACGGCGCCGAGCGCCACGATGCACGCGTAGCGCCGCGTCTTCGCGAGTGCCATCGCCGCGAGCGGCAACTCGAACGCGCCCGGCACCGGCACGACCGTGATCGCGTCCTCCGACACTCCCGCCTCGACCAGCGCGTCGAGCGCGACCTGCAGCATCCGGTTCGTCACCCCGCCGTTGAACCGCGAGACGACGACGCCGACGGAGCGCCGCTTGCCGAGCGGCGTGCCCTCGAGGACGGTGAACCCGTCCGGCACCTCGACCTCGCCACGGACGTGCTCGATGCTCGCGCCGTTCGCCGGCGACTCCTCGATCACAGCCGCGGACTCGGCCGCCGGCCAGCCCTCGAACGGATCGCCGGGCGACTCGTCCGTGTCCTCCGAAACCGCGGGCGGCTCGGGAACGGTTGCGGGCGGCGGCGCGCTCACGGGAGGCGCGCTGAGGGGCGGGACGGACTGCGGCTCGTCGTTGTCGGTCACTCTGGCTCCGGTTCGTAGTCGAGGTTCTTCAGGTCCTGGTGGTGCAGACGGTGCCCGAGCTTATCCCGCTTGGCGGCCAGGTACCGCGCGTTCTCCGAGTTCGGTCGAACTTCGATCGGCACCTGCTCCACGACGGTCAGCCCGAAGCCGTCGATACCGGTGAGCTTCTTCGGGTTGTTCGTCAGGATGCGCAGCGTCGTCAATCCGAGGTCGGCGAGGATCTGGTTGCCGATCCCGTAGTCGCGCGCGTCGGCGGGGAAGCCGAGCTCGAGATTCGCCTCGACGGTGTCCATCCCCTGCTCCTGCAGCTCGTAGGCGCGCAGCTTGTTCAGGAGGCCGATGCCACGGCCCTCCTGCGCCATGTAGAGCAGCACACCGCGTCCTTCGGCGTCGATCTGCGCCAGCGCCTGCTCGAGCTGCTCGCCGCAGTCGCAGCGCAGCGAATGGAAGACGTCGCCCGTCAGGCACTCGGAGTGCACGCGCACGAGGACGTTCTCCGCGCCGTCGACGTCGCCCTTCACGAGTGCGACGTGCGCCTTGCCCGTCAGCTTCTCGCGGAACGCGATCGCCTCGAACTCACCGTACTCCGTGGGAAGGCGGACCGCCGCGCCGCGTTCGACGAGCTTCTCGTGCCGGCGGCGGTACTCGACGAGATCGGCGACGGTGATCATCTTCAAGCCGTGCCGCGCGCAATAGGGCACGAGGTCACCGATGCGCGCCATCGTTCCGTCGTCGTTCATGATCTCGCAGACGACGCCGGAAGGGTTCAATCCCGCGAGGCGCGTGAGGTCGACCGCGGCCTCCGTCTGCCCGATCCGCTCGAGCACTCCGCCCGGCCGCGCGCGCAGCGGGAACACGTGCCCCGGCTGCACGAGGTCGTGCGGTGTCGAGTTCGGATGGATCGCGACCTGGATCGTGCGGCTGCGATCCGCGGCGGAGATGCCGGTCGTCACGCCTTCGCGCGCCTCGACGCTGACGGTGAACGCGGTGCCGAGCGGCGCCTCGTTGTGATCGGTCATCGGGCGCAACCCGAGCTCGTCGGCACGGTCCTCGGTGAGACAGAGGCAGATCAGCCCGCGCGCGTGCATCGCCATGAAGTTGATCGCCTCCGGCGTCGCGAACTGCGCGGCGATCGTCAGGTCACCTTCGTTCTCGCGGTCCTCGTCGTCGACGACCACGACCATCCTGCCTTCGCGGATGTCCTCGATCGCCTCTTCGATCGTCGCGAAGGGCGTGGTCACGGCCATGCGTGAAGGCTAGATGGTTGATCTAGCGAGGGAGGAGCTTCTCGACATACTTCGCGAGGACGTCCACCTCGACGTTCACGCGCCGTTCAGGACTCAGCGCGCCGAGAGTCGTCGCTTCGAGCGTGTGCGGGATCAGCGCGACGGCGAAGCCGCCGCCGTCCGTGTCGGCGACGGTGAGGCTCGTTCCCTGAACGGCGATCGAGCCCTTCTCGACGACGTACTTGAGGAGGCCGTGCGGAACGTCGAACCAGACGCGGGCGCCGTCGCCTTCGTCGTCGACGCTCCGCACGGTGCCGACGCCGTCGACGTGGCCCTGGACGATGTGCCCGCCGAGCGGATCCCCGGCGCGCAGGGCGGGCTCGAGGTTGACGCTCGACCCGCGGTCGAGGGCTCCGAGGCTCGTGCGCGCGAGCGTCTCGGGCACGGCGTCGAAGCGAAGTGTCGAGCCGTCACACGCGACGACGGTCAGGCACACGCCGTCGATCGCGATCGAGTCGCCGACCTGCGCGTCGCGCGACGACGCGGGCGCATCGAGGACGAGGCTGCCGTTCTCCATCGAGACGACGGTGCCGATTTCCCTGACGAGGCCGGTGAACATCGATTCATTGAACCTGAAGCTGATTCGGCCGCGGACCACGTGGCGAAACTCGGGAACCTGGTTCAAAAGACGAACCAGGTTCCCACGGTTCTTCTCAGTCGCCGTAGACCAGCGTCTCGACCGTCTCGCGGACGAGGGCCTCGAGCTGGGCACGCTCGCCGGGGACGGCGTCGCGGAGCTCCGCGAGCAGCTCGTTGATCGCCTGGCGCCCGCCGGGCGGGAGCTCGTCCGTGCCGATCTCCTCGACGCGGCGCCGCAGCTCGTCGTTCCCGAGCTGGCGGGTCAGCCAGTGGCTGAGGTGCGTGACGAGCTGGTCGTCGGCGCGCTGGGAGGCATCAGGGCTCGTGGACATAGGCTTGAAGAAGCACGTCATCGCCGACCGGCCGGGACGCCAAACGGGTCAACGCGCGCGGTGAGGGTAGCGGAGCCACCAGCGGCTCCCCCTCGCCCGCCACGAGCGGCGCGACGAAGAGCAGCACCTTGTCGACGAGATCCGCAGCGAAGAACGACGCCGCCAGCGTCGGGCCGCCTTCGAGGAGCAACGACTGAACGCCTTCCTCCGCCAGCGCTCGCAGCTCCTCGTCGAGCGGCCCTGAGCGAGGCTCCAGATCGACCCCCTCGGGCAGGGCAGACTGCGAGAAGACGAGCCGCCGCGGCTGACCGCGCGGGGTCTCGACGTCGCGCGCGTCGAGCCGGGGCCTGTCGGTGCGCGCCGTCCCCCCGCCGACCGCCACCGCGTCGACCTCGGCGCGCAGCTCGTGCACGAGCCTGCGGCTCTCCTCTCCGCTCACCCACCGAGTCCCGGGAACCGTCAGGCGTGCGTCGAGCGTCATCGCCGCCTTGTAAATCACCAACGGGCGGCGCTTGGCCACCCAGGTGCGCCACGCCTCGTTCAGCTGCCGCGCCTCGAACCAGTCGACGAACTCCACGTCGACACCGGCTGCCCGAAGAACGTCCTCCCCGCCGGCCGCCTCCGGGTTCGGATCGCGCGCGGCGAACACCACACGCTCCACGCCGGCCGCGACGATCGCGTCGGCGCACGGCGGTGTCGTGCCGTGATGTGCGCACGGCTCGAGGGTCACGTACAGCGTCGCGCCGCGCGCGCGGGCGCCTGCTGCCCCGAGAGCCACGACCTCGGCGTGACGTCCCGCGGCTTCCGTGACGCCCTCGCCGACGATCTCCCCGTCGTTCACGAGCACTGCACCGACCGTCGGCTTGGGATACGCGCGTCCTCGCGCGGCACGCGCAAGCTCGAGCGCGCGACTGACGCTCACGCGAGCTGCTGTGCGAGCCGGCGGTATGCGCGCGTCAGGTCTTCGGAACCGAAGATCGACGAGCCCGCCACGAACAGCCGTGCGCCCCGCTCGTACAGCGCGCGGATGTTGTCGGCGTTCACGCCGCCGTCGACCTGGATCCACACCTCGTCCGGCAGCGCCTTCCGCAACCGCTCGATCCGCTCGTACGCGGTCTCCTGGAACTGCTGGCCCGAATATCCCGGATGGATGCTCATGCAGAGCACGATGTCGGCGTCGCCGGCGACCTCGACGACATCCTCGGGCTCCGTCTCCGGATTGAACGCGACACCGACCTGCAGCTCCTGCTCGCGCGCCGCGCGTATCGCCGCCGGCACGTCGTCCACGGCTTCGTAGTGAAAGGTGACGCTGTCGGCACCCGCAGCGGCGAACGCGGCGAAGTGATTCATCGGATTCTCGATCATCAGGTGGACGTCGATCGCGCCGCCGTAGCGGTGAACGATCGGCGCAATCCACTGCAGCACGATCGGCCCCATCGTGATCGGCTCGACGAAGTGCCCGTCGCCGACGTCGAAATGGAAGATCCGCGCCTCCGAGCGCAGAAGCGTCTCCAGCTGATCGCCCAGCTGCGAGAAGTCGGCCGCGTAGATCGAGGGCTCGACCTCGGCGGTCCGGATCCAGTCACGCCAGGGCACGAAGGCTGCGGATGCTACGCCCTGAGGCGCGCGAGGAAGAATCCACTCGTCCGGTCGCGGTCGGGCCGCGTGAGGAGGAACTCGGGACGCGTTGGGTGCGCGTACTGCGGCCACTCGCCGCTCAGGGGTTCGATCTCGAGCCCGGACGCGTCGACGATCGCTTCGTTCTCGTCGGCGTTCAACGTGCAGACCGAGTAGACGATCGTCCCTCCGGGCTTCGTGCGCTCCGCCGCGGCCTGCACCAGCTCGAGCTGGAGCTCGGGCAGCGGACGTGCGCGCCAGCGCAGGTCCGGCCGGCGGGCGAGGACGCCGAGGCCGGAGCACGGCGCGTCGACGAGTGCGCGGTCGAAGCCGCTCTCGTCGAGCTCCCGCACGTCGCCGGTCACGACGCGCACGTTGGGCCCGACGCTCTCGCGGAGCGCCTGCGCGCGGCCGGGATGGATCTCGACCGCCGTCACCTCGCCGCGCAGCATCGTCGTCTTGCCTCCCGGTGCAGCGCACGCATCGAGGATCCGCTCGCCGTCCTGCGAGCCGACGACGAGCGCCGCGAGCTGCGACGCGCGGCTCATCGGGCGCATGCGCGATACGTCCACCGAGTCGACCTGATACGCACCTGGTACATCGGTCGGCTCCCCGACCGGTTCGTCGGCCCGCACCTCGAGCGCCGGCGGCTCGTTCTGCGCGCGCATCAGCGCCAGCGCGTCCGCGGCGCCGAAGTCGCGCGCCCACGTCTCCGCGATCCAGTCGGGGTACGACTCCTTCACTGGTCCTTCGGGGAGCGAGGCGACGAGGCCACGAAAGCTGTGCGCGAGACGCCGCATGACGGCGTTCGTGAACGGCACCGCGCGCTCGAGACGCGCGGCGCGCACGAGCTCGACGGCGTCGTCCACCACGGCGTGCTCTGCCTGGTCGGTGAAGGCGAGCTGGTATGCACCGAGCCGCAGCGACGCCTTCACCGGCCCGTCGAGCTTGCGGACGGGCCGTTTCCCGAGCTGCTCGATCCCGAAGTCGAGCGTGCGTGCGCGCTGGACCGTCCCGTACGCGAGCCGCTGCGCGAGCGCGCGGTCGCGCGGGTCCAGGCCTTCGACCGCAGACGCGAGCGCGCGATCCGCATACGCATCTTCTTCGAAAACGCGTCGCACGACCTCGTACGCAGCGCGCCGTGCGGGCGCAATCACCGGAGACCGCGCAGGAACTCGTCGTAGCTCATCCGGTTGCGACCTTCCGGCTGCACGATCTCCGGGACGAACGTCCCATCCTCGAGCCGTGCCTTCCACACGGTCACGCGCCGCCCGTCCAGCTCGCCCCGCGCGCCGATGTGCGGCGAGAGCGCGCGCACGCGACGCCAGGAATCGAGCGCGTCGTCGAGGTTCAGCTCGCGGTCCCCCGCGGTGATCTTGTCGGCATAGCTTGCGCCGTCGTCGGTTTGCGGGACGAATGTCGGCGACTCGATCACGTCGCCGAGCAACCGGACGGCCACCTCGGCCGAGCGCGCGAACACCTGACCTGCGTCGAGCTCGCCGACCTCGAATGTGTCCTGCGCTGCGATCGGCCCAGCGTCGAGCGCCGCGACGGTCTCGTGGATCGTGACCCCCGTTCGCTCGTCGCCGGCGAGGATCGCCCGCTCGACAGGCGCAGCGCCGCGCCAGCGCGGGAGGAGCGACGGGTGGACGTTCAGCCAGAGCGACTGGTCGAGCAGTCGCTGCGGGATGTAGAGCCCATACGCCGCGACCACGACGCGGTCGACCTCCGAGGGCAGATCCGGCTTCTCCGGCTGGTGGACCGGGATGCCAAGCTCCGCGGCGATCAGCTTCGCCGGCGGCGGCCCGAGCTTGCGTCCACGCCCCTGCGGCGCGTCCGGTCGCGTCAGGAGCCACGCGATCTCGCGCTGCTCCGCGAGCCGCTGCAGCACGTCGGCGCCGAGCGGCGCCGTCGCCGCGACGCCGATCCGCATCAGCGGAGAACGACGCGCGGCCGCACGATCGCGAGCGCTTCCCTGCGGTGCTCGTCGTCCGTGCGGTCGATGATCAGCACGCCGTCCAGGTGGTCGAGCTCGTGCTGGACGATCCGAGACGCGTACTCGTCGAGCTCGTAGCGGACGTCCTCGCCGTTCTCGTCCTTCCCCTCGAGGACGATTCGCGTCGCGCGCTCGACCGGGACCCTCACGCCCTGCAGCGAGAGACAGCCCTCCTCCTCGGTCGACGACTCCTCGCCCCGCTCGACCACGACGGGATTCACGACCGCGCGCGGGCCCTCTTCGTCCGGCTCGAACACGAACAGCCGGCGCAGCACGCCCACCTGGGTCGCGGCGAGGCCGACGCCCTGCGCTTCGTGCATCAGCACCGTCATCCGGTCGACGAGGCGGCGCAGGTCGTCGTCGAACTCCTCGACGTCGTGGGCGATCAGGCGCAGCGCAGGGTCGCCGTACTGGCGGATCTGCGCGAGCGCGAGGCGGCGGCGAGCTTCGCGCTCCGCCTCCTCGACGGCGCTCGCCTCGAGCTCCTCGTCGTGATCGTGGTCGTGATCATGGTGTTCATGATCATGGTGTTCGTGGTCATGTTCGTCAGTCACAGCCGCGCCAGTCTAGGGAATCGAGGGAAACCTGCTCAGGATCCACGCGGCATCCATCGGCTCGCGCGTGTACGGCCGGCCGCCGACCTTCACGAAGTCGCGCGTGCGCGGGTCCATGGCCAGGCGCGCCTCCACGGGATACCAGCGGTTGTGCCGCTCGATCAGGTCGTTGACCTCGCTGAAGTTCCAGCGCTCGGCGGCGCGGCGCCACGCTGCGGGGTCGCCGCGGTGCTCCTCGTAGGCCGCTGCGAGGCGGTCGAGGTGCTCGTCGATCGCGTCGTCGATCTGACGCAGCCGCTGCATGTAAGGCAGCGGTCCGCCGAGCGAGGCGAGGTAGCGGTCTGCCTCCGGCCGGAAGCGCCTGATGCGCCGGCGCTGGGGCCGCCCCGAGAGCGGGTTGACCTCGTACTCCCGCGCGAGCCGCTCGCGCTCGACCGCAGACCGCGGCGTCACGTCGCGGATCCCCCACTCGCCGATGATGTCCTCGGGCCGTCGCTTCACGAAGGCCATGGTGCCAGCGAGTCCCACGGCGGGGCAGAGGTTCGAAAGCTCCGAGATCCGGCTCGGGCTGCGCCGATCGGATTCAGACACTCTGGGGATCGACGTCGACGACCGCCGTGAGCTTCGCCTTGCGCATCGCCGGCGCGGCGGCCGAGAGCAGCCGCGCCGCCTGCGAGGCGATGCGTCGCGGATGCTCCGTCTTCGCGACCAGCTGTGCCCGATGCTTCCCGCGCAACCGGAGCAGCGGCGCCGGCCCGAGCAGCTCCGCGTTTTTGATCCCCGCCTTCAGCTCCTCGAGCGCGCGCACGACCGGCTCCAGCTCCGGCCCGCTGACGACGATCCGCACGAGGTGCGAGTACGGCGGGTAGTCGAGCGCTCGCCGGCGCTCGAGCTCCTCGGTCAGGAACCGGCCCACGTCGTGCCGCGCCGCGTGCGCGACCGGACGCGCGTCCGGCTGGAACGTCTGGACGAGCACACGACCGGGCGCGTCGCGACCGCTGCGGCCGGCAAGCTGCGTGATCATCTGGAAGGTGCGCTCCTCGGCGCGAAAGTCGGGCATCGCAAGCCCGGTGTCGGCATCGATCACGGCGGCAAGCTCCACGCCGGCGAAGTGATGGCCCTTCGCGACCATCTGCGTCCCCAGCAGGACCGCACCTTCGGCGTCCCGGAAGCGCGCGAGCGACTCTGCGAGCTGCTCGGGCTTCGCCACCGCGTCGGCGTCGAGGCGGATCAGCTCGAGCTCGGGCAACTCCCGCTCGAGCTCCCGCTCGAGCTTCTGCGTGCCCGCACCGAGGCGCGCGAGGTCGGGCGAGCCACACGCAGGGCACGTCGACGGCGCGCCTGTCGCGTGGCCGCAGTGATGGCAGCGGAGCGACGCGTCGCCGTGCAGCACGAGCGAGACGTCGCAGTTCGGACAGCGCACGGTCGTCCCGCAGGCGCGACAGTGCAATGCCGGGGCAACGCCGCGACGATTGAGGAGCAGGATCGCCTTGCCGCGGTTCTCCGCAACGCCGCGCAGCTCGCGCAGCAGCGGGGCGGAGAGCGGGTAGCCGGCCTCGCGCCGCAGGTCGATCACCCGTACCGGCGGCAGGTCGGCGCCGATGCGACCGCCGAGCTCGAGGCGCTCGAGCGCCGCCCAGCTCTCGGGCCGCGGTGTCGCCGAGCCGAAGACCGCGACAGCGCCCTCGAGTGACGCGCGCTTGACCGCGACCGTCCGCGCGTCGTAGCGCGGGTCGGAGTCCTGCTTGTAGGAAGGGTCGTGCTCCTCGTCGACGACGATCAGCCCGAGTCCACGAATGGGCGCGAAGATGGCCGATCGCGCACCGACGACGATGCGTGCCTCTCCGCTCGCGATCCGCTCGCGCTCGTCACGCCGCTCCGCCTCCGTGAGCGCGCTGTGCAGGATCGCGACCCGGTCGCCGAACCGCTGCCGCACGCGCCCGACGGTCTGCGGTGCGAGCGCGATCTCCGGCACGAGCACGATCGAACCGAACCCGCGCTCCAGCATCGACGCGATCGCCTGGAGGTAGACCTCCGTCTTCCCGGAGCCGGTCGCACCGTACAGGAGGTAGTTCCCGGGCTCGCCGCTCGTGATCCGAGCCACGGCGGCACGCTGACCTGCGGAGAGCTCGAGCGGCTCGGCCTCGCCGCCGAGCGCGTGCCGCTCGGCCGGCGGCGCCTGCTCCTTGCGACGCTTCGGCGCTTCGGGCGCGACCAGGGCGAGCGCGCGCGCCGGCGTCGAGCCGTAGTAGTCGGCGAGCCAGAGCGCAAGCTCGACGAGCGTGGCCGGAATCTCGCCGACCACTGAGTCGATCGGCCGCGCCTCGACCCCGGGCGGTGCAGCGTCGACGAGGGCGGTGACGATCCCGCGCGCGCGCGAGCGGCCGAACGGCACGCGCACGATCGCGCCGACACCGACGTCATCCGGCACCTCGTAGGTGAACTCGCGCGCGACCGCGCGCGCCGTCACGAGCGGATACACGGACGCGAACGCCACTACGCAGTCTGTTCTTGCTCGTCGCCGCGCGCCGCATGGCGCAGGCGCTTGAACGACAACGTCCTGGCCATCAGCCCGATCGCCGCGAGTCCGAGCAGCACGTTGACGACGACGATCGCGATGTTCATGCCGACGCTGAAGGCGAGCAGCAGCGTGTGCGAGACGCCGCGCCCGCGGAACAGGAACTCGGTCAGCCCCTGTTTCGTCCCCGCGCCGCCCGGCGTCGCCGGGAACAGCGTCGCGAGCGAGTCGACGACCTGCGCGAGCAGCGCGTTGTGAATCGTCGCGGTCACACCGAACGCCTTCAGGAAGAAATAGAGCGATGCGATCCGGAAGATCCACGAGATCGCTTGTGGCACGACCACCCCTCGCACCAGTGCGGACCGGTCGCGCAAGATCGCGAAGCCCTGCCCGACGTGGGCTCGGAAGTCGTCCATCCGGCTCCGCACCCACAGAAACCCGACCACGATCGCGAGGACGAGAACGCCCAGCAGGATCCCGGTGAAGCGTTCGTGCCGCAGGAAGAACTTCCAGTCGACAGTGGGGATGCGCGAGTAGATCTCGTGCGTCGGCAGGACCCCGCTCGTCATCGCCCACACGATGATCGCGCCCGCAACGACGAAATCGAGCATCGTCTCGACGATCAGCGTCGGTGCAAGCGTCGCGTAGCTCGAGTTCGGCAGCCGGTGCTTGACGAGATAGAGCTTCACCACGTCGCCGCCGCGCGCGGGCACGATCGAGTTGACGCCGACGCCCGCGATGTAGGCCCCGAACGCCGTGCGGTACTTCAAGCGCTCGTCGGGATACGCCGCGTTGACGATCGCCCGCCACGCGTACGCGCGGAACAGGAGCTTCAGGACGTGGCAGCCGATCGCGTAACCGAGGAACTCCCACCTTACGGCCGCCAGGTGCTGGAAGAAGACGCCGACCGCGTGGAAGAAGTGGCCCATTCAACGGGCCAGAATGCCTTATCCCCCGGCTGCGACCAGCACGAAGTCCGTGGCGAAGCCGAGGACGATCCCCGCCAGGAGCCACCACGCGACTACGACCGGCATCGTGTACCGGCGGCACACTTCGATGAGCTGGAGCACGACGTACAGGATCGAGCCGGCGGCGACCGCGAAGAACGCGACCTGCAGCGCTTCGCTCACCCACGCCTGACCGATCGCGGTGCCGAGGAACGTCGGCCCGCCGCCGATCAGGCCCATCAGCCCCAGGAAGCCCCAGCCGGGCCGCTCGGACTCCGCGGACATCGGACCGACGATCCCGAATCCCTCGGTCGCGTTGTGCAGCGCGAAGCCGATGATCAGCACGAGCGCGAGGGAGATCTCGTCCGCGGCGGCCGCCTGGCCGATCGCCAACCCTTCGCCGAAGTTGTGGAGGCCGATGCCCGTCGCGATCAGCAGGGCCAGGCGGCGGCCAGGTGTCAGACGCTCGATCCAGCCGCGCGCCTTGAACTCGTCGACCGCGGCGGCGCCCGGCCCGACGAGCGGCGTGGCGCGCTTGTTCGTCATCCAGCGGTCGTAGTAGACGAGGCTCATGAAGCCGAGCGCCAGGCCAACCCCGAGCAGCGGCCCGATCTCGGCGACGCGGCCCCAACGATGCGCGTCGACCGCAGCCTCGACCGGCTGGACGCCATGGCTGAGCACGTCCCAGAGGAGGAAGATCAGGATGCCCGCGGAGAACGCGGTCAGCCCGGCGCGCAGCGCCTTTGACGACATCTCGAGGCGTCCGACGGGCAGGCCGAGGAAGATCGTGAAGCCGGCGACCGCGCCCAGGAGCAGGGTCTGCGTCGTGCTCATGTAAGGGGCACCTTACAGGACATGTCAGGAGTACGATCGCCTCGGATGGCAACGAGCCACGGCATCGACGACTACCTCGAGACGATCTATTTCCTCGCGTTCCCGATCGGCGAGTACCGGCCGGCGCCGGGATCGTCCCAGACGATCGCGTCGCGCGTCGCGGAGATGCTCGGGGTCTCGCGCGCCTCCGCCGGGGAGATGCTGAAGCGGCTCGAGTCGGAGGGGCTCGTCGAGCGCGGCGAGCACAAGGAGGCGATCCTCACCGTCGCGGGTACCGAGCGTGCGCGCACGGTCGTGCGCAAGCACCGGATCATCGAGCGGTGGCTGACGGACTTCATGGGCTACACCGCTGCCGAAGCGCACGTGCACGCGGACGAGCTGGGCGGGACGTTCAGCGCCGAGATGATCGAGCGGATCGACGAGAAGCTCGGGCATCCCGACCGTTGCCCGCACGGCTGGCCGGTCGATCCCGACTTCGAGCAGGCGGAGAACCGCGAGCTCGAGCCGCTGTCGGCCCTCGAGCCGGGCTCCCGCGCGACGATCATCCGGCTCGCCGAGCACGACGGCGACCTCTTGCACTGGTTCTACGACGAAGGCCTCGTCCCCGGCACCGGCCTCGAGCTGCGCGCTGCGGAGCCGGCCGCCGGCCAGTTCCGGATCACGGTCGACGGAAGCGAGAAGGCAATTGGCGAAAAAGCCGCCGCCGGCCTCTTCGTCAAGCGCGCGGGAACCTGATTCGCGGGTCGCGGACTCGAAGGAACTCAGGAACCTGGTTCAAAGAACGAACCAGGTTCCGCAGGAGAGAAAGGAACCTGGTCCGCGGTCTTTGCGAACCAGGTTCCCGAGTTTCGCTCAGACCGCGGCGGCGCTCAGGCCCGCTGCGGCACGCAGCGCCTCGGCCTTGTCGGTGCGCTCCCACGTGAAGTCGTGGTCGTCGCGGCCGAAGTGGCCGTACGCGGCGGTCTTCTGGTAGATCGGCCGCCGCAGGTCGAGGTCGCGCAGGATCGCGGCGGGGCGCAAGTCGAAATGCTCGCGGACGAGCTCCTCGATGCGCTCGACCGGCAGCTTCTCGGTCCCGAACGTCTCGACGAGGATCGAGAACGGATGCGCGACGCCGATCGCGTACGCGACCTGGATCTGGCACCGGTCCGCGAGCCCGGCCGCGACGATGTTCTTCGCGACGTAGCGTGCCGCGTACGCCGCGGAACGGTCGACCTTCGTGGGGTCCTTGCCTGAGAACGCGCCGCCGCCGTGCGGGGCAGCGCCGCCGTAGGTGTCGACGATGATCTTGCGGCCGGTCAGACCCGTGTCGCCCATCGGCCCGCCAATCACGAACTTGCCCGTCGGGTTGACATAGACAAAATTCGGGTCGTCGAGGCGCTTCTCGTCGTAGAGGTCCCGCGGCAGGATCGGCCGGAGAACCTGCTCGATCAGATCGGGCTTGATCATGGACTCGGGGTCGAGGCCCTCGCGGTGCTGCGTCGAGATGAGCACGCGTTCGATCTCCACGGGCGACTGGCGACCGTCGGCGTCGACGTCGTAGCGGATCGACACTTGCGCCTTCCCGTCGGGCCGCAGATATGGCAGCACGTCGGCCTTGCGCACCTCCGAGAGCCGCTTCGTGATCCGGTGCGCGAGCATGATCGGCAGCGGCATCAGCTCGCGCGTCTCGTTCGTCGCGTAGCCGAACATCATCCCCTGGTCGCCGGCGCCGACCTTGTCGAGCGGATCGTCGTCACCCGGGTCGTGCTGCACTTCGTACGCGTTGTCGACGCCCTGCGCGATGTCCGGCGACTGCTCGTCGATCGCCACGACGACGCCGCACGTCTCGGCGTCGAAGCCGTACTTCGCGCGCGTGTAGCCGATGCCCTTGACCGTGTCGCGCACGAGGCGTGGGATGTCGATGTACTCGGCGGTCGTCATCTCCCCCGCCACTACGACCAATCCTGTCGTGATCAGCGTCTCGCACGCGACGCGGCTCATCGCGTCATTCGTGAGCGCGGCGTCGAGGACGGCGTCGGAGATCTGGTCCGCGATCTTGTCGGGGTGGCCCTCCGTGACCGACTCCGAAGTGAAGAGGAAGGTGCGCTCCGCCATCAGCTGCGGCGTCACGATAGCCGAACGTCAGTGGAGGACGATCGTGTGCGTCTCGCGGCCCTGGTCATGCGTCGTGTAGAACAACGCCGAGTCAAGGCCCGCGTACTTGCGGTCGAACGACCGCGCCACCGAGCTCGCGCCGCCGAAGCGGGCCAGCATCCCCAGAGCCGACCGGGCACGCGGCACGTCGACGTAGAACCACGCCGACGTGGCGGCCGGCAGATCCGGCGGTTCCAGTTGCGAGCCGCCGAGCGAAACGTCCGCGTCGTCGGTCAGCACTAACGTATGGCCGACGCGCCCGTAGTAGAGGTCGACGGCACCGAGCGCGACGTGCCAGAGCGCCAAGCCGTTGACGGTCTCGCGCAGCGCAAGCTGCATTCCCGGCGCCAGCTCGGCCGTGACGCGGCGCGCCGCCGCGACCGATCCGTCCAGCGCGAGGAGCGTCACGTTCGGGAGTGGAGCACCGCCGCGGACGTAGAGCACGGCGCTGCCGGGCGTCGCCTGCGCGAGGATGTCGGGGCGCAATCCAATCATGCGCTCGACCGGCAGCGAGCGGAGCAGACGCGCGCCCGAGTGCGAGGCCGCGGCCGCAACCGCGTCTGGCGGGATGTCGCGCGCGAGCGGGTGCGGTCCGTCTCTGCCGCGTCCCGGTGTCGTACGACGGACGGTGCCGCCCTCGGTGGCGATCGCGACCCAGCCCGGCGCGACGAAGGTCGTCCCCGAGCCTCCCGCGGCGTCGGCGGCGGCCGTGTACCAATGAGCATCCGAAAGGTGCCGTTTCGACCGAGCGGCCGTGAGCGCGGCCTTGGTCGGCGCAAAGGCAATCCAGCCCCGGACGCGCACATGCGCGAGCTGCGCCGCGTCCAGTCCCTTCGTGTTCTTCAGCAGCGCATAGGCGACGAGGCGCCCGTCGCGAAGCTCCGCCACCTCGACCCGCTCCCCGGCCGCCCGGCTCCACGCCGCACGCTCGAGGAGTGCCTGAACCCGCTGTCCGCCGGGCGTGAACGCGAGCGCACGCCGCGTGAGCGGTTGTTCCTGTTCGGGCGGCACGGACATGAACGAGCGCACGTCGGCGGGCGCGATCTCCGCCGCGGACCGAGCGGCCTTCCCGCCACAGCCAGACGCGAGCAGCGCCACGCCGAGCGCGAGCGCCGCGGCGCGTCTCACTCCGCCGTCGGCCTCCGCCCCATCAACGAGCCGGCCAGCTCGTGCAGCGGCATCCCGTCGAGCACCGAGCAGACACCTGCGGTGATCGGCAGCTCGACGCCGATCCGGTGCGAGAGGTCGCGCAGAACGGGAGCCGTGGTCAGCCCCTCGACGACCTGGCCGATCTCCGACCGCGCTGTTTCCGGCGACGCGCCGCGCGCGATCATCTCCCCCGCGCGCCGGTTGCGACCTGCCGGGTGGAAGCACGTCACCATCAGGTCGCCCATTCCCGCAAGCCCGGCGAACGTCTCCGGCTCGGCGCCGCAAGCCTCGCCGAGCCTCGTCATCTCGACGAGCCCACGGTTGATGATCGCCGCCTTGGCGCTGTCGCCGAGGCCGAGACCGTCGACGGCGCCGGCGGCGAGCGCGATCACGTTCTTCGCTGCACCGCAGAGTTCGACGCCGATCACGTCGCTGTTCGAGTAGACGCGGAACGCCGGCGAGTTGACCGCCTCCTGGAGCCGGATCGCGAGCTCTTCGTCGGCCGACGCGACCACCGCCGCCGCAGGCAGGCCCGCGCTCACCTCGTCCGCCATGGTCGGCCCGGAGAGAACGGCGACGGGGCGGCCTTCGACGAGCGTCGAGAGGCGCTTTGCCGATGCGGGATCGAGTCCCTTGACGAGGCTGAGCACCGGCGCGTTCCCGCGCACATGGCCGAGCACCTCGCGAAACGCATTCGACGGCACCGCGATCGCAACGACGTCGGCCTCTTCGTACGGCGCCTCGTCGAGCGTTGCCCGGGTCGCGACGAAGACGTCGTGCCCGCGGTCGCGCACCACCTTGGCGAACGCCGTACCCCAGGCGCCGCCACCGACCACGACGGCCCGCACTACGTCCTCTTGCGAAAGTCGATCGCCACCGGCACACCCTCCAGGTTGAACCGCTCGCGCAGCTGATTCTCCACCCAGTAGGCGTAGTCGCGGGTCACGAGGCCGGGATCGTTCACGGTGAAGCGAAAGCGGGGCGGCCGCGACGAGACCTGCGCGCCGTAGAGGAGGTTCAGCCTGCGCACGCCCTTCGACGGCGCCTGGCGCATCTCCTTGAGCTCGCCGATGAACTTGTTCAGCTCGGCAGTCGGCACGCGGCTCGCATACCGGTCGTACAGCTCGGCGACCTTGTCGAGGAGGCGCGAGACACCGCGACCTGTATGCGACGACACGGTGATGAAGTCCGGACGCTGACGGAGGCGCCGCTGCAGCTCCGGCCGGATCTCCTCGATCGTGATGTTCGAGATGTCCCACTTCGAGAGCACGGCGAGCGTCGCGGAATGCGACTTGCGCGCGACCTCGACGGCGGTGATGTCGCCCTCGACGATGCCCTCGCTCGAGTCGATGAGGACCAGCGCAACGTCGGCCCGCTCCGCCGCGTCGAGCGCACGGAGCTCGCTGTAGTACTCGATCCCCTGCCGTTGCTTGCGCTTGCGGCGGAGGCCTGCAGTGTCGACGAGCACGAACGTGCGCCCCTCGTGCTCGAGCACGGTGTCGATCGTGTCGCGCGTCGTGCCGGGAACCTCGTCGACGATCGTGCGCTCCGAGCCGACGAGCTTGTTGTAGAGCGACGACTTGCCCACGTTCGGCCGGCCAAGGATCGCGACGCGGATCGCGTCCGGCGGCAGCGAGCGGTCGGACGATCCGGGCAGGCGATCGAGCACCTCGTCGAGCAGGTCGCCGGTATTCGAGCCGTGCAGGCCCGAGATCGGGAACGGGTCGCCGAAGCCGAGCTTGTGGAACTCGTACGCCAGCTGCTCCTGCGACGGGTCGTCGACCTTGTTGGCGACGACGAGCACGTCCTTCTTCGCCTCGCGCAGGATCTGCGCGAGCTCCTCGTCTCCGGGCGTCACGCCCGCGCGCGCGTCGACGATCAAGAGGACGAGGTCGGCCTCGCCGATCGCGGCCCGCGCCTGCTCGGCGATCTGCCGCGTGATCGGGTGCGGATCCGCGATGTCGACGCCGCCGGTGTCGATCGCGAGAAAGTGCCGGCCGTTCCACTCGACGACGAGCTCCTTGCGATCGCGCGTCGTCCCCTGCGTCTCGTGCACCACCGCCTGCCGGGTCGAGGTCAGGCGATTGATCAGCGTCGACTTGCCGACGTTCGGAAAGCCGACGATCGCGACGGTGCCCGCGAGCTCCGGCGGGGCAGCATCCGCTTCGGCGCCGTTGTCCGTCATACCGGCGGCACCAGGCCCTTCGGACGGCCCTTCGCATGCACCTCTGCGAGCCAGTCGAAGAGAACGTTGATGCGCCGCTCGATCTCTTCGGTCGCCTGCTTGTAGCCCTTGCCGCCCTTCGGCAGTCCCTCGAAGCGCAGCGGCTCGCCGAACGCGATCGAGCACGGCGCGAAGTTGCCGATCTTCCAGAACTGTGTGCCATAGACCGCGATCGGGATCACCGGGACGTCCTCCTGGAGCGCGACCATCGCCGCGCCGGGCTGCGCCGGGCCGGGCCGCTCCTCCTGCCGCGTTCCTTCGACGAAAAGCCCCACCACCTCGCCGTTGCGCGCCGCCTCGCGCATCAAACGCACCGCATCGCGGTCCGACTGGCCGCGCCGCACTGCGATCGTGCCATGGGCGCGGATGAAGCCTCCGAGCACGGGGAAGTTCGCCGCCTCGGCCTTCGCGACGAAATGAACGTCGCGAGGCGAGACCACCCCGACGAGCGGGATGTCGATCCAGTGCAGGTGGTTGATCGCGTAGACGAGTCCGCCCGCCCGCGGCAGCCGTTCGAGCCCATAGGCGTGCGCACGCGCGAAGAAGCGTGTCGGCAGCCCCATGTAGACCCGGCCGACGGTCCACATGACGTCCGAGAGGTTCACGCCAACGCGCGCATGCGGATCAGCTCTTCGATCCGCGATACGACGTCCTCGACCTCGAGGCCCGTCGTGTCGATCGACTCGGCGTCCTCCGCGGGTTGCATGCGTACGCGGTCGGACTCGTCGCGCGTTCGCAGGTCCGTCGCAAGGGCGTCGGCGCCGATGTCGGGCCGTTCGGCCTGCCGCCGCGCGGCGCGCACGTCGGGGTCGGCGTGCAGGTAGATCTTCACCTCGGCGTCGGGCGCAACGACGGTGCCGATGTCGCGTCCTTCGATCACCGCGTTCCCGAGCGCTGCGAGCTCACGCTGCCGCGCGCGCATCACGTCGCGCACCTCGTGGTGACGCGCGACGACGGGGACCATCCGGTCGATCCGAGACTGCCTGATCGCCGACGTGACGTCGCAGCCGCCGATGAAGACGCGCCCGACCTCGTCGAAGACGACGGGGTTCCTGCGCGCGAGCTCGCCGAGTGGATCGCCGTCCGCGAGCGGCAGTCCCTCGCGCATCGCGAGCCAGGTCAGGGCGCGGTACATCGCGCCCGTGTCGAGGTAGCGGAAGCCGAGCCGCTCGGCGAGCAGCTGCGCGACCGTGCTCTTGCCGGCGCCTGCCGGTCCGTCGATGGCAACGATCATTGCCGTTTCGTCCTTTGGACGGAACGGCTAGTGGGGATAAGTGTGCTCGTCATCTGAGTGGTGTCTTTCTCTGGACCAAATCGCTCGGTCTTTGAGCGATTTGGTCAAGGAGGTCATAGAAGCCGGGGAAGGATACTCCGACGCTCCCGGCGTCCAGCACCTCCACTCCTTCCCGCGACGCGAGGCCTGCAACGGCGCCGAGCATCGCGATGCGGTGGTCGCCCCGGGAGTCGACCTTCCCCCCGCGCGGCCGCGCCGGGACGCCTGTCACGGAGAAGCCTTCCTCGTGTGCCTTCGCACGAACGCCGATCGCGCGCAGCGCGTCGACGAGCGCCTCGATGCGGTCGGTCTCCTTGAGTCGCAGCTCGCCGGCGCCGTAGACCCAGCTCTCGCCCCGCGCGTGCGCGGCTAGGAGCCCGAAGAGCGGCAGCTCGTCGACGAGCAGCGGCACCTCCTCGCTCCTGATCGTCGTCGCGGTCAGCTCCGCCGCACGCACCTCGATGTCGCCGACCTGCTCGCCCGCGATGGTGCGGCGCGTCAGGATCCCGACGCGCCCGCCCATTCGCTCGAGCACGCCGAGCAGCCCGGTGCGCCGCGGATTGAGGTTGACCTCGTGGATCGTGATCCGCGACTCGGGGATCAACGTGGCGGCGACGATGAACGGCGCCGCGGAGGAGAAGTCCCCGGGAACGTCGACCGAGCCGAGGCTCAGCTGTTCCGGCGGGTCGATGCTCACCGACGACGGCCTGCTCGTCACCCGCACGCCGGCGGCGCGCAGCATCAGCTCGGTGTGGTCGCGCGTCGGCGCGGGCTCGATCACGGTCGTGCGCCCGCTCGCGCCGAGGCCCGCGAGCAGCACGGCGGACTTGACCTGCGCGCTCGCCACCGGCAGCTCGTAGTCGATCGGCTCGAGCTTGGCGCCGGTGATCGTCAGCGGCAGATGTCCTTCGGTCGTCTCGACCTGCGCACCCATTCGCCGCAGAGGCTCGGCGACGCGCTCCATCGGGCGCGACGAGAGCGACTCGTCGCCGGTCAGCGTGAACGTTCCGTCCTGGAACGCGAGCAGGCCGACGATCAGGCGCGCGAGCGTGCCGGCGTTGTTGCACTCGACCGTCGCCGGGCGCAGCCCGCGCAGCCCGACGCCGTGCACCACCAGCTCGTCTGGGCCGAGCTCCTCGACGTCCGCGCCGAGCGCGCGCACCGCGCCGAGCGTCGACTCGGTGTCGCCGGACCGGCCCCACCCACGGACGTGCGTCTCGCCGTCGGAGACGGCGCCGAGAAGCAGCGCACGGTGCGAGATCGATTTGTCGCCGGGGACCGCAAGGTGCCCTTCGAGCCTCGCCGCGGGCTCGAACCTCATTCGTGGATCACCGCCGACACGACGACGCCGTAGCCCTGCCGCTCGAGCAGCGCGGCAGCGCGCTGCGCCTCGCCCTCACCCTCGACGAGGAGCTGCAACGTCCCGCCCCGCTCGGGCGAGACGTGGTGGAGCTCGAAGTCCTCGATGTTGATCCGCTCGGCCCCGAGCGCCTGCGTGATCGCCGCGAGCACGCCGGGACGGTCGGGAACGTGCACGCGCAGGCGCTGCAGCGATCCAGCGTCCGGGTATTCGCGTTCGAGCATCCGGCGACGGTTCGCCGAGGCCTCCCCGATCCAGCGCGCGAGGAAGCCCGCATCCCCTTGGTCGAGGGCCGCCTCGACCTGCTCGATACGCCGACGATGCTCGGCCAGCGCGGCTCGGATCGCCGCCGCGTTGTCGAGGAAGATGTCCACCCAGATGCGCGGGTTCGCGCCCGCGATGCGCGTCATGTCGCGCAGCGATCCGCCGGCGTGCGCGAGCGGCTCGTGCCCTTCGACGCGCGATTCGCCGGTCTGGTTCGCGACGACGTTCGCGAGGACGTGCGGTACGTGACTCGTCATCGCGACGAGCCGGTCGTGCGCCTCCGCGTCGATCGCGACGGGCGTCGCGCCGAGCTCCGAGACGAAACCGTGGACCCGGCGGAGCCGGTCGGCGTCGGTGTGGGCGTCGGGCGTGAGAAACCAGGTCGCGCCTTCGAAGAGGCCGGCGTTCGCATGCTCCGCGCCGCGCGACTCGGAGCCGCAGATCGGATGGCCGCCGACGAAGCGCGGTGACCCACCCGCCGCTGCGACGACGGACGCCTTCGTCGAGCCGACGTCGGTGACCGTCGCCTCGCCCGGCGCGGCGAGCACGGCGGCCACCTGCGCGGGCAGCGCGGCGATCGGCGCGGCGACGACAACGAGCTCGGCCTCGCGCACCGCATCCTCGAGCGAGGAGGCCGGCTCGACCGCCTGGCGCGCGACCGCGGCAGCGAGCGCGTCCGGGTCGGGATCCCATCCAGCGACGTCGTCACCGCCCCGCTTCGCGGCGAGCGCAACGGACGCGCCCATCAGGCCGGTGCCGACGATCGCGATCTTCACGCGCTACCGCGGTGCCTGGCGCATCAGCTCGGCCAGGCGGAACGCGAGGTCGAGCGACTGGCGCGCGTTCAGGCGCGGGTCGAGCAACGTCTCGTAGCGCGACGAAAGATGCTCCTCGAGCACGTCGTCCGCGCCGCCGAGGCATTCGGTCACGTCCTCGCCGGTGAACTCGAGATGCACGCCGCCCGGCCACACGCCGGCGTCCCAGCACGCTGCGAAGAAGCCTTCGAGCTCGCTCATGATCGTGTCGAAGCGCCGCGTCTTCACTCCACTGCCGGTGCGGATCGTGTTCGCGTGCATCGGATCGCTCGCCCAGAGCACCGGATGTCCTTCGTCGCGCACCGCATGCAGGAGCGGAGGGAGCAGCTCGCGCACGTGCTCGGCGCCCATCCGCGCGTAGAACGTGAGCCTGCCAGGCACGCGGCCCGGGTTCAGCGTCTCGCACAGCTCGACGACCTCGGCGGGGGTCGCGGCCGGCCCGAGCTTCACGCCGAGCGGATTGTGCACGCCGGAGAAGAACGCGACATGCGCACCGTCGGGCTGCCGCGTGCGCTCACCGATCCAGAGCAGGTGCGCGGAGCAGTCGTACCAATCGTCGGTCAGCGAGTCCTTGCGGGTCAGGCCCTCCTCGTAATCGAGCAGCAGCCCTTCGTGGCTCGTGAACACGTCGACCTCGTGCAACCGCCGCTCGGCGACGAGGTCGATGCCGCACGCCGCCATGAACCGCAGCGCACGCTCGATCTCGGACGCGAGCAGCTCGTAGCGCCGGCCTTCCGGGGACGTCGAGACGAACTCCTGGTTCCAGAGATGCACCTGCGTCAGGTCCGCGTAACCGCCCTTGGTGAACGCGCGCAGCAGGTTGAGCGTCGCCGCCGCCTGGTTGTAGCCCTCCACCATGCGCTGTGGGTCGGGGATGCGCGCCGCGGCGGTGGCCTCGTCGCCGTTCACCATATGACCGCGGAAGCTCGGGATCTCCTCGCCGCCGACGAGCTCGAACGGGTCCGAGCGCGGCTTGGTGAACTGGCCGGCCATCCGCCCGACCTTCACGACCGGCAGCGTCGCGCCGTACGTGAGCACGGCCGACATCTGGAGCATGATCTTCAGCTTGTCACGGATCCGGATCGTCGAGAGCTCGTTGAACGACTCGACGCAATCCCCCGCCTGCAGCAGGAACGCCTTGCCCTCGATCGCCTTCGCGAGGTTGTCGCGAAGGTCGCGGGCCTCGCCCGCGAAGACGAGCGGCGGGCTCGCCTTCAGGCGCTCGAGCGCAGCGGCGGCCCGCGCGGCGTCCGGCCACTCGGGCTGCTGCAGCGCCGCGCGCTCCCGCCAGGAGGACGGCGACCAGGTCGAGGATGCGATTGCCACTGCAATCAGTGTAGTGACCGGGTTTTCCTCTACCCTGGGTCGCCCAAAATGCGCATCTTTTCCGGCATCCGAGCTTCAGGCGACAAGACCCTCGGGAACTACTCCGGCGGCTACCGCCAGTACCGCGCCACGCAGGAGCAGGGCGAGGCGTTCTTCTGCATCGTCGACCTGCACTCGATCACGACGCCGTTCGAGCCCGAACAGCTGAACGAGGCAACGCTGGCGGGGGCGGCGATGCTCTTCGCGACCGGGCTCGACCCTGAACGGTCGACGGTCTTCGTGCAGAGCCACGTGCAGGCGCATCCCGAGGCGGCATGGCTCCTCAGCTCGGTCACGAGCTTCGGCGAGTTGCGCCGGATGACGCAGTTCAAGGACCGCGCGAGCGAGCAGGACTTCGTCTCGGCCGGCCTCTTCACTTACCCGGTGCTGATGGCTGCCGACATCCTGCTCTACCAGACCGACGTCGTACCGATCGGCGACGACCAGCGCCAGCATCTGGAGCTGACGCGCGACGTTGCCGAGCGCTTCAACCAGCGCTTCGGGGAGACCTTCGCAATTCCGCGCGGGGTGTACCCGCAGGAGGGTGCGCGCGTGAAGAACCTGCAAGAGCCCGAGCGCCTGATGTCGACGACGCGCGGCGCACCGGCCGGCGTCGTCCGAATGATCGATCCGCCCGACGTCGTGCGGAAGAAGTTCAAGACCGCCGTCACCGACTCCGGGACCGACGTGCGGCACGACCCGGACGAGAAGCCCGGCGTGTCGAACCTGATCGAGATCTTCGCCGTCGCCACCGGCGATTCGGTCCCCGAGATCGAGTCGCGGTACGACGGCACCGGATACGGACAGTTCAAGGAGGACGTCGCGGAGGCCGTCGTCGAGCTGCTCGCGCCGATCCAGGAGCGATACAACGCGCTGCGCGCCGACGAGGGCGAGCTGCGCCGGATGCTCGCGGTCGGGGCGAGGAAGGCGCGCGAAGCGTCTGCTCCGACGCTCGAAACGATGTACGAGCGCATGGGGTTCGTCAGGCCTTAGAGTCCCCCGTCAGTCACTCGACCTTGGGGGGATCGCCTGTGCGCGGGCGAGCGTGACTGCGGCGAACGACAACCAGCTCGTTACCGAATCGTCCGGCCGCGGTATCCCCCGTATCGGAGACAGCGGCGTAGCCTCGCCGCGGTACGTCACTCGACGAAGGGGGAACGATGAAGAGGGCTAGACGGATGGCGATCCTCGCCGTCCTCGCAGGCGCGTGCGCTGTCGCCGCGCTCCCTGGCGGCGTTGCGTCGCATGGGACGACTGCTGCGTCTGCCGCTGCTCCGTGCACGCTCGGCGGCAAGGACGGACAGATCAAGCACGTGATCTACCTCCAGTTCGACAACACGCACTACGCCAAGGACCGTTCGAACGTGGCGTCGGATCTCGAGCAGATGCCCAGCCTGCTGAACTTCCTCAAGGGCAACGGCACGCTGCTCACGAACGACCACACGATCCTCATCTCGCACACGGCCGGCGGCATCGTGTCGTCGCTCACCGGTCTCTATCCGGACCGGAACGGGCAGACGGTCTCCAACTCCTACGACTACTACCAGTCGAACGGCGTCCCCGCCTTCGCGTCGTCATTCAAGTACTGGAACAACACCGTGGCCGGGGCCAACGACCCGCTGCCGAACATGGTCACCGACGGCGGCGCCACCACGCCGGCTCCGTGGCTGACCTACACGGCGGCAGGCTGCTCCGTCGGGGGCGTCTCGGCGGCGAACATCGAGCTCGAGAACAACAACGCAATCGCGATCAGGGGCGGCCCCACCGCGCTCCTCATAGCGACGGCGCCAGGCGCGACCAACCTCAAGGTCGCAAGCGTCAGCGGATTCTTCGTCGGCGAGGCGATCACGGTCGACGGCGAGTCGGCGACGATCGCGACGGTCGGCAGCTCCGGCGCCTCGGGCACCGGCCTCACGCTCGTCGCGGGCCTTGCAAGCGCCCACGCGGTCAACAGCATCGTGACGGGCACGTACGCGACCGACCCGACAGGCGACGTCACGTCGCTCTTCGGCGCGTCGTCGAGTGCGTGGACCGAGGCGAGGGCGTCGCAGCTCGCGCTTCCGGGAACCGCTGCCCGGACGCTCGCGCAGACCGACCTGGTCGGGATCGCGATCCATTGCGCGCAGGGTTCGTCACCGTGCTCGGGCAACGCCGACGCGCGGCCCGACCCGGCGACGATCTACGCCGGCTCCGACAACGGCTACAAGGGCCTCTTCGGGGCCAAGTACGTCAACCCGGCGATCGGCGGAACATCGGGCTGCATCAAGGCGACCGACAACTCGAACATCACGGACCAGTTCGGGCAATGCGGCTTCCCCGGCTTCGACGGGGCGCTGGCGAAGAACACGCTCGGCGAGGTCGAGGCGATGCAGCTGCACGGCGTGCCGGTCACGTTCGCGTACATCTCGGACGCGCACGACAACCACGTCACGGCATCTGCGATGGGGCCGGGCGAGGCTGCGTACAAGCAGCAGCTTGCCGACTACGACGCGGCCTTCGCCACGTTTTTCTCCGATCTCGCCTCGCACGGGATCGACAAGAGCAACACGCTGTTCGTCGTCACGGTGGACGAGGGCGACCACTTCGCCGGCGGGACCGGCACACCGGATCTGGCACATCCCGGTTCGCTCACGTACACGCATGCGCCGTGCGCGGTGACGGCAGCGTCGCCGACCTGCCCCGCGAACCAGCTGGGCGAGATCACGACGAACCTCAAGGCACTGCTTCCGACGGGGGAGCCGGCGTTCGACCTGCACTTCGACGACGCGCCGACGATCTACGTCAACGGGCAGCCGAACCGGACCGATACGGCCCTCCGGCAGCTCGAGCGCGACGCCGGCAGCGCGACGGCGTTCGACCCGTACCAGGGCGGCGCGTCGGTCGCGATCGCGCAGCGTCTCGCGGATACGGTCGAGGAGAAGACGTTGCACATGGTGAATGCGGATCCGAAGCGGACTCCGTCCTTCACGTTGTTCGGCAACGCCGACTTCTTCTTCCAGGGGTCGAACTCGGCGACGTGTGGGACGACGCCGACGGTGCCCGAGTGCGTGGACGCGAAGTTCGCGTGGAACCACGGTGACTACCAGGACGAGATCGCGACCACGTGGGCCGGCTTCGTCGGTCCCGGCGTCGAGAACGGCGGCATCGACAAGACGACGTGGACTGACCACGTCGACTTGCGGCCGACGATCAACTCGATCCTCGGTCTCGCCGACTCGTACGTCAACGACGGTCGCGTGATCACCGAGATCCTCGGGAGCCACGCGGTGTCGCACCAGCTGAACGAGCACAGCAAGTCGACGGCGGATCTCGGTGCGGCGTACAAGCAGATCAACGCGCCGTTCGGTCAGTTCGCCCTCGACACGCTGGTCGCGTCGACGGCGGCGCTGAAGGCGACCGACGAGCTGAAGTACGACCGCATCGAGACGGCGATCACGACCCTCACGAGCGAGCGGGACGTGCTCGCGGGTGAGATCCGGGCCGCACTCAACGATGCGGCGGCAGGAAACGGGGCGATCGACGAGAGCCGGGCGAAGGACTGGATCACGCAGGGTCAGAGCCTGCTCGACCGCGCCCACGCCCTCGCGGCCGCGAATCCCGCGTAACCGAACGCAGCTCTTCCACTTCGGAGGGCTCGAGCTCGCGCCAATGGCCGGGCTCGAGCCCTTCGACGCTCAGCGGGCCGTAGCGCGAGCGGTGCAGCGCCTTCACGCGGTGGCCGACCGTCTCGAGCATCCGCCGCACCTGGCGATTGCGGCCTTCGTGGATCGTCAGCTCGATACGCGCGCCGGCGAGCCGCCTGACGTCGGCAGGAGCCGTCGGCCCGTCGTCGAGCGTGACGCCGTGGCGCAGCTGTTCGAGCTGCGCGTCGGTCGGCTGCTGCCACGTCTCGACCACATAGACCTTGTCGACCTCGTATCGCGGGTGCGCGAGCCGGTGCGCGAGCTCGCCGTCGTTGGTGAGGAGGAGCGCGCCGGTCGTGTCGGCGTCCAGCCGACCCACCGGGACGACGCGGCTCGGGTGGTCGACGAGGTCGATCACCGTTCTTCGTCCCTGCGGGTCGCTGGCGGTCGTCACGGCGCCGGCCGGCTTGTGCAGCAAGACGTATGCAAGCTGCTGCTTCGCGAGCGGCGCGCCGTCGAGCCGGACGTCGTCGTGCGACTGGACGAACGTGTTCAACTGTCCGCGCTCGCCGTTGACGGTCACACGGCCGGCCTTGATCAGCTCGTCGGCCTTGCGACGTGAAGCGACCCCCGCGCGAGCAAGCCATGCGTTCAAGCGCATCGGCCCATTGAACCTGCTTCGAGCGCAAGCGAACCCGGTTCAGCAGCTTCGGACCCATCCAACGAACCGCGGCCGCAGACGGCCACCGCTGTCCGAAAGTGTCACCACCGGGGTCAGACCCGGGTCATGTCCCGCCGGGCCACTCCGTCCTGAGCCGAAGCGGCTTCCGCGAGCGGCGTCTCCCACGTCGCCTCGTCCGGCGGGGCCACCACCGGGGTCAGACCCCGGTCATGACGCGCGGGGACATGGCTGCGAGAGCGCGCGCGACCTAGGAGACCGCGACCTAGGAGACCGCGACCTAGAACACGGCGACTAGAAAACCGCGGCGGCGAGACGGCGGCGGTACGTGCTCGCGAGCGGATGCTCCTGGCCGAGCTCCTGGAAGATGCGCACCATCAGCTGCCGCGCATCCTCGCGCGTCTCCGGCTGCTCCGCGCGCTCGAGCAGGATCTGCAGCGCACGTTCGTAGTCGCCGGCCTGCAGTGCTTCCGCGACCTCCGGATCCTCGACCGACTCCGCGACCGGCGGTTGCGTGATCTCGTCGAGGAACGCGTCGACACGCATCGGCGGTTGCGCGCCGACGAACTCCGCCACGACGTTGCCGTTGCGAAACGCCTTCACAGCGGGGATGCCGCTCACGTTGTACTCGCGAGCGACGCGCTGGTTCGCATCCACGTCGAGCTTGACGAGCGTCACACCCTTCGCCGCCGTCTTCTCCTCCAGGACCGGCGTCAGCGCCTTGCACGGTCCGCACCAGTCGGCCCAGAAGTCGACGACGACCGGTTCGTTCCTCGACCGCTCGATCACCTCCTGCTCGAAGGTGTCGTCGGTGACGTCGATCTCAGTAGAGCTCATCGCTGAGCCGCTTACGGTACGTCTTCGTCAGCGGGTGCTGCGGCCCGAGCCGGTCGAAGATCGCCATCATCTTCCCACGCGCTTCGAGGCGCGGCTCGGTCGTCTCCGCTTCGACGGCTCGCTGGAGCAGCGCCTTCAGCTCGCCTTCGTCGGCGGTGTTGTCCGATGCTCTCAGACCGGCGAGGAACGACTTCACCTGTGCGGGCGGCTGGGCGCCGACGAACTCGGCCGCGACCTTGCCGTCGACGAACGCCTTCACCGCCGGGATGCCGCTGATCCCGAATCGCCGCGCGACCTCCGGGTTCGCATCGACGTCGACCTTGGCGAGCGTCAGGCCGCTTGCCCGCGTCTCCTGCTCGAGCACCGGCGTGAGCATCCGGCATGGCCCGCACCAAGCGGCCCAGAAGTCGACGACCACGGCCTCGCGCTTCGAGCGCTCGATCACGTCCTGCTCGAACGTCAGGTCCGTGACGTCGATGACGGCCATCGCAGATGATCTACCGCAACGGGACACCGAGAAACGGACTTGTGTGAATGTGCCGGTCTGCGCGGCCACCAGAGCCGCTGCACGTGGGCCGTCGCCGCACTCGCGAGCGGCTCGGTACGAGACGCGCATTGTTCGTGCCACCGTGTCGCGGAGGCGACAAAACGGCTTGACTCCCCCCGCGCAGCGGCCTACCTTCGAACTACTGCAACCGAAGGGGACGCCAGATGACGGAGACCAAGGCAATCACCACCACGGCGCTCGACAGCTCCGCGCTCGACGAGTTGCGGGAGGGATTCCGCGGCGAAGTGATCGAGCCCGGAAGCGCGAACTACGACGAGGCCCGGACCGTGTTCAACGGGATGTTCGACCGCCGCCCGGCAGCGATCCTGCGGCCGGCGGGGACCGCCGACGTGATCCGCGCGATCGGACTCGCGCGCCTGAGTGGCCTTCCGCTCGCAATCTGCGGCGGCGCGCACTCCGTCGCCGGGTTCTCGATGTGCGACGACGGAATCGTGATCGACACGCGAGGCATGAAGGGGATTCGCGTCGACCCGAGCAAGCGCACGGCGCGGGCACAGGCAGGCGTCAACTGGGGCGAGTTCGACGCCGAGACGCAAGCCTTCGGCCTCGCGACGACAGGCGGCCGCGTGACGACGACAGGCGTCCCCGGGTTCACGCTCGGAAGCGGCAGCGGCTGGCTCGAGCGCAAGCTCGGCCTGGCCGCCGACAACCTGATCTCTGCGGACGTCGTCACCGCCGACGGCGAGGTCGTGACGGCGACCGAGGACGACAACAGCGAGCTCCACTGGGGCCTGCGCGGTGGAGGCGGCAACTTCGGCGTCGTCACCGAGATGGAGTTCCAGCTGCAGGAGGTCGGGCCGCTCGTCTACGGCGGCCTCGCCGCGTTCCCGCCCGAGCTGAGCGCCGACGTGATCAAGACGTGGCGCGACATCTCAGCCGAGGCGCCGGAGGCGCTCGGCTGGGCGGTGGCGTCGGTCACCGCACCGCCGGAGCCGTTCGTTCCGGAGGAGTGGCGCGGCAAGCGCGTCATCGCGATCGCAGGCCAGTTCGCCGGCGACCTCGACGAGGCGACCCGCATCCTGAAGCCGCTGCGCGACCTGAAGCCGATCGTCGACCTCTGGCAGCCGATGCCGTACCTGATGGTGCAGGGCCTCCTCGACCCGGCGAACCCGTACGGACGGCGGAACTACTGGCGCGCGTTCAACCTCGGCGACGTCGACGAACGGGCCGTCGACCGTTTCATTGAGCGTGCGGCGGCGATCCCCTCGCCCTTCACCGCGTTGATCATGCTCCGAATGGGCGGCGCCGTGTCGCGCGTGGGCGAGAACGACACGGCCCTGAGCGGTCGCAGCGCGGACTTCTGCCTCCACCTGAACTGCATGTGGGAAGGCGACGCGGACGGGGAGAACATCGCGTGGGTGCGCGAGACGACGACGGAGTTCGAGCCGAACGCGATGCCAGGCATGGCGTTGAACTTCATCACGGAGATCAGCGACGACGATCTCGCGGACAGCTTCGGCAGCAAGCTGCAGCGTCTGCGCGAGCTGAAGACCGCGTACGACCCGACCAATCTCTTCCGGCTGAACCAGAACATCCAGCCGGCGTGAGGACTCGCTGAGGAGCCGCCCGGCGCTCTGTTGGATGAGAGCTACGCCGGGCGCTTCTCGGCGACCGCTTCGAGCCGTTCGCGGATCTCCGTGACGTCGGCGCCGATGTCGTCAACGCGCGGGAGCGCGGCGAGGGACTCGAGGCCGAACACGCGCTCGAAGAGCGGCGTCGTGCGGTAGCGGATCGCGCCGAACTCGTTCTCGCGGCCGCCTTCGCCGATCATGCCGCGCTCGACGAGCCCGGCGATCACGCCGTCGACGTTGACGCCGCGGATGCGCGCAACCTCGGGCCGCGAGATCGGGCCCAGGTAGGCGACGATCGCGAGCGTCTCGAGCGCCGCCTGCGACAGCCCCTTCTCGACGGGCTTCTCGAACAGGCGCGCGCAAGCCTCGGACGCCGCGGTCGAGGCACGGAACGCCCAGCCTCCCGCGACGAGCTCGAGCACGATGCCGCTCGTCTCCTCGGCGTACTTCTCGGACAGAAGCTCGATCGCCTCGCCGACGTGCAGGACGTCCACCTCGGCTGCCGCGGCAATGTCCTCGACGGGCAGCGGCTGCGTGGCGACGACGAGCAGGGCCTCGACGGTCTTCGCCAGCTCGGCGGCCGGCGTGACCTCGGTGGTGATCAGGCGGAGTGGGCTGTCCAAGACAAGCTCCTTTCGGCGTCGGCACGGGAAATCCTCATCGGCGCGAACGGCGCGGCCTGCGCGATCGCGATCTCGTTCTGCTTGCGCAGCTCGAGGAGCGCCAGGAAGGCGACGGCGATCTCGACGCGCGAGAGTCCCACCACCTCTTGGTCGAAGTCGAAGCGCGTCCGGCGGCGCAGCAGCGACCGCCAGCGGTCGAGGAACTGCGAGGTCGGCGGGAAGCGCAGCGCCATGTGCGCCGTCGACGGCTCGGGCGGCTCCACGGCGAGCAGGCGGAGAACGGCGGCAAGCTTCTGCGGGTCCTGCGGCGCGAGCTTGCGCTCGGGCTTCGGCGCGAGCGGCGCAGGCCCGATGCGGAAGAAGAGGTCGCGGCGCTCGTCGAGGCGCTCGCGCAGAAAGCCGGCTGCCTCCTTCGCGCGCCGGTACTCGGCGAGGCGGCGCGCGAGCTCCTCCGCCGCCTCCTCCGGCTCGAGCTCGGCGAGCTCGGCCTCCTCCTCGGGGAACATCGCGCGCGCCTTCAGTTCGAGCAGCGCCGAGATCAGGATCAGGAACTCGCCGCAGGCGTCGAGGTCGAGCTCGCCCTTCTCCGCGAGGTGCTCGACGAACGCGAGCACGATGTCGGCCAGCGCCACCTCGTTGAGCGGCAGCTCCTCGCGCAGGACGAGCGAGAGCAGCAGGTCGAACGGGCCCTCGAAAGCGTCGAGGTCGAGCTCCAGCTCGCGGACGGCAACGGGCATCCGGGCAGGGTACTGCCGTTACCGGACGCGGCCTCGCGGGATCGCCATGGCAGGCCCCTTGCGCGGTTCGCGTCGTGGTTCGCGCGTGCCGCGGTCACGCGCCTTCCGCTGGTTCCAGACGAAGAATGCGACCGCGAGCACGAAGAGGACCACCGAGACCCACGCGTTCAGCCGCAGGCCGGCGATGTGGTGTGCAGGGTCGATCCGGAGCAGCTCCTCGAAGAAGCGCCCGAAGCAGTACCAGGCGACGTAGAGCGCGAAGAGCCCAGGAGGGCGGATCGTGAAACGGCGCGCGACCCAGAGGAGGACGAGCACGCCGACGACGTCCCAGATCAGCTCGTAGAGGAACGTCGGGTGGAAGGTCGCGTGGTCGAAGTACGCGGGCAGGCGGTGATCGGCGTCGATCTTCAGCCCCCACGGCAGCGAGGTCGGCTTGCCGTAGAGCTCCTGGTTCCACCAGTTTCCGATCCGGCCGATCCCCTGCGCGAGCAGCAGGCCGGGCGCGGCCGCGTCGAGGAAGGTCGCGACGCTGTACCCGGCGCGCCGCACGACGATCGAGCCGGCGAGCGCGCCGAGCGCGATCCCGCCCCAGACGCCGAGTCCGCCCTTCCAGACCTCCCACATCCCCTGCCACTTCGGGTTCGGCACCTCGCTCCACGAGGTCGCGTCGTGATAGAGCCGGGCGCCGAGGACGCCGAAGGCGACGCCCCAGACCGCGACCCGCGTCACGAGCTCCCAGTCGCCGCCGACCGCCTGCCAGCGCCTGCCGGTGAGCCAGATGCAGGCGAGGATCGCGACGAGCAGCGTCAGCCCGTACATGTGGAGCTGCAGCGGCCCGATGTGGACCACCCCTGTGTGCGGGGACGGGATGAAGCCGAGCACCGCCACAGAACTTAACGGAGATTCGGGCGGGCTACAGAAGAATCGCGAGCGCGAGCTCGGGCGTGCAGCCCTTGACGATCAGCTCAGCCGCGCGATGGAGGTCGACGTCGCTCCGGCTCGCAAGCTCCGCAGCCGCCTGCGCCGGGTACCCCGCGCGTTCGAGCTCCTCGGCGCGCCACTGTTCGACGAGCTCTTGCTCGGTGGGCTTGACGGGTGTTTCCGCAGTCGGCATCTAGACGGTCTTCTCCTCAGTCATCTCTTCGGTAAAACGCGGTTCGTGGTTGTCCCCATGCCGGGGGATTCGCAGAATTAACGGAATCCGAACCGAACGCCGTCGAACGGGGGCGCGCTCGAAGGCTCGCCTTCGAGGGTAGCGGCCCGCCCGCACCCGTCGCCGATCGCGGAGCACCTACCCGGGCGGGCAGCGTGCGCCCGCGGCCGTCAGGTGGAAGTTGTCGAAGTCGACCACGACTGACTGCCCGTTGAAGGGGGCACTGCGGGACTCACCGCCGAGCACGATCAGACCGATCGAGGCGACGTCCTGGTCGCGTGCGGAGCCGAGCGAGACCCAGCTCCCGTTGCGCAGGAAGTACGCGGTGACGACGCCGCTTGCCCGCGCTACGCGCAGCGTCCCCGACCAGTCGCCGGAGTCGACCGACTTGTACTTCCCTGCCACATATCCCTGGTACTGATCCGGTCCGTAGGCGGTCCGCGTCGCGGCCCACCCCGTCGGCTTCGGCCCGAGGAAAGCGACAAGACCGAGGCTCATGCCATTCGGCGAGGGCCATTGCACGAGCGCGTAGTCGACCCGCGCATCGAAATCGCCGGGAAAGTTGCACTGCGTGCCGACGTGGCCGCCGTACACGCCGTCACGCGGATCGGAGGCCGTGCCCGGTTGGAACGAGAACTCGAGGTGGCCACTGTGCTCGGCCATCGTCCAGCCGGTCCCGTCTCCGATCTGGTACCAGGTGGCCGCGTCGATCGCAGTTCCTTCGAACGTGTCGGAGATGGTCGACAGTGCGGGAGTCGGTAGCGGGCGCACCGGCGTGGTCTTCACGACGTGCGTCGTGGTCGTCGCATGCGTCGTTGTGACCGGCGGCGCGGCCGTAGACGTCCGCGTCCGGGCGGTCGCACGAGTCGAAACCGTCGGCGGCGCAGCGACCGTGGCCGTCGTCGTGCCCGGCTTCGCGACGACCAGGGAGGTGTGGTGCCTCGGCCTCGGTCGTCTCGGTCGCCGGGTGGTGGCCGTCTTCGCGACAACCGCCGCCTCGTGCGTTCGTACGGTCCTCGTCAGCGACAGGATCTCGACGATCGCGCTCGGGCGGTCGCCGCGTGTCAGGACGACGGCCGCCGCGAGACCGGCCGCCACCGCTGCCAGCCCGAGAGCGACCGCACCCACGACCGCGAACCGCCACCGGGGGCGCACACGTTCGGCTGCTGGATGTGCGAGGGGCTTCCGGTCGAGCGACGGGTCGTGCTGCAGGATCGCCCGTTCGAGCGCTGCCAGCGCCGGGCTCAGCTCGAGCCCCAGCTCGTCGTCGAACATGCGCCGCGTCTCGCGGTGCGCCTCGAGGGCCTCGGCCTGGCGGCCGCTGCGGTAGAGCGCGACGATCCAGTGCTCACGAAGTCGCTCGCGCAATGGGTGACGGGCCACGAGCGCCGCGAGCTCGGCGACCAGGTCGCCGTTGCGCCCAGCATCGAGCTCGGCCTCGATCCGCTCTTCGATCGCGGACAGTCGCAGCTCTTCGAGTGCGAGAACCTCCGTGGCGGCAAACGGGACGTCGAGCCCGTCGAACGGCGTCCCCCGCCAGAGCGCGTCGGCCGCGCGCAAGAGGCGAGCGCGCTCCGCCGGATCCTCCGCCGTCCCCGCCTCGGCGAGCAGCTCCTGGAACTGCGC
Organism: Gaiellaceae bacterium; assembly: GCA_045806045.1. GTDB lineage: Bacteria > Actinomycetota > Thermoleophilia > Gaiellales > Gaiellaceae > PALSA-600. The sequence continues at coordinate 64,171 of JBJMKB010000057.1, forward strand.
GAGGTCGACGACATCCGATTCCTCGAGCCGAAGCGCATAGCCGGTTCCGACCGTGGCGATGCGGTCGCCGACCACCCGCCGGAGTCGCGAGACGTTCGTGTGCACGGCAGCGGCCCCTCCGGCGGGCGGCGTGTGCCAGAGCTCGTCCAGGAGGCGCGACGCCTGCACCAGCTCGCCGCTGCGAAGAACGAGGTACGCGAGCATCGCCTGCTGCCTGGGACCTCCCAGCCGCAACGGCTCACCCTCTGCTAGCACCTCGATCGGGCCCAGGACACGAAAGTCCACCGCGATCCTCCTTGTGACGACCCTAACAGGGCCATCCGCGGTCATTGCAAGCGGTTTGACAGGGTTTCGTGAGCGGTTCCGCGAACACTGGGCCGGTGTCCTCGACCGCAAAAGTCATCCGCGTCGTCGTCGCCGGCCGCGACGGCGTACGCCGAACGATCGGCGATGCTCTCGCCGAGGCGGGGATCGAGGTCGTCGCCCGCTGCGCCAGCCGCGAGGAGGCGTTGACGGCGGTCGACGAGAGGCAGCCGGATGTCTGTGTGGTCGACAGGGAGATCGACGGCGGCGGCCTGATCGCGACCGCAGCGCTCGCATCGCCACCGAGACCTCCCAGGGTGATCGTCGTCGGAGGAGGCGACGCTCCCGCGGAACGGCGCGCCGCCGACTTTGCCGGTGCAGCCGGCTATCTCCCCGGAGCCCCCGACGCGGCGCGGCTCGTCGCCGCCGTCAGGGCCGTCGCAGGACCGAGACGCGCGTGACAACCAACAACTCTCAACCGGAGGTGCGAACCATGTCCTACTCCCGTCAGCTCACCCTCGCCGGACTCGTGCTCGCAGTCGCGTGCGCGATCGCGGCGACGGCCGGTGCGAGGCCGTCGGCGTTCCCCGGCAAGAACGGACGGATTCTCTTCAACGACCAGAGCGGCTACCTGTACGTCGTGAACGCGAACGGCACCGGCGTCGTGCGGGTCGCCTACACCGGTGCGAACGACACTTACATCGGGGCTTCATGGTCACCGGACGGCCAGTTGATCGCGTACACGAGGTCGTCGGGGGACCCGGACATCTACACGATCAGGCCCGACGGAAGCGACCAGCGCGAGGTCACCTTCTCGCACGGTGTCGACACCGACCCGACGTGGTCGGGCGACGGGAGCCAAATCGCGTTCGAGACCAGCCGGAACGGCAACACCGACATCTACTCCACGAACACGGACGGCTCGCACTCGACGCAGCTGACGACCTCACCGCTCGACGACCAGGATCCCGCGTGGTCGCGCCAGGGCAAGATCGCCTACACCGTCCAGTCGAAGGACGGATCCTCGCGCCAGATCTGGGTGATGAACGAGGACGGCAGCGGCAAGAAGCAGCTGACGAACACGCCGAACCTCAGCGAGAACCCGAACTGGTCGCCTGACGGCAGGTGGATCGTCTTCGAGTCCGACAGCGCCGAGAAGGGCAACCTCGACGTGTACAAGATGCACGCCGACGGCACCGGCGTGACGCAGCTCACCGACTCGCCGGCGCTCGACGCGCTGGCGGCGTTCTCGCCGGACGGGACGAAGATCGTGTTCGTCAGCGACCGTGCTCAGAAGAACAGCAGGAAGCTGTTCGTGATGAGCGCCGACGGTGGCACTGCGACGCGCCTGATCACTGCCTCCGGCTGGACGTACCAGATGGTCCCCGACTGGCAGCCGATCACGAAGGCCGATCCGTGCACGATCCGCGGCACGATCAATGCCGACAATCTGATCGGCACGGCGGGCAACGACGTGATCTGCGGGCTCGGCGGTAACGACTCCGTCGCGGGCGGCGCGGGCAACGACCGCATCGACGGTGCGGCCGGCAACGACACGATCAACGGCGGGCCCGGGAGGGACACGCTGATCGGCGGCGCCGGCAACGACACGTTCCTCGCCAAGGACGGTGCGGTCGACACCGTGAACGGCGGGCCCGGCGTCGACAAGGCGACGGTCGACGTGAAGACGGACCGGCTGGTCAGCATCGAGAAGCACAACAAGAAGTAGCGGCACGGCGGCCGGGGCCTGCGTCCTCCTGGGCGCGGGCCCCCGGCGTGTCTTGAAGGAAGGTGTCCCCGCGACTACAGTCAGCCGCATGCGCAGGCGTCTCGCACTCCTCCTCGCCGTCGGGGCCGCCGCGCTCGGTGCCGGGTCGGTTCAGGCCGCGCCTGCGGCGCCGGTCGCGGTCGCGAAGACGTGCAGCGCGGGTTACGTCCTCGCGCACCTCTCGTGGGGCGACAAGTGTCTGCGCGCCGGCGAGTTCTGCAAGGTGGGAAACCGCGAGTACCTCAGGTACGGCTTCTACTGCCCGCCGACGCGGCACTTGCGCCGCCGCTAGCCGAACGGTTTCTACGCGACGGCGGATTCGCCGAGCAGCATCTTCACCTCGGCGTAGAAGTCCGGTGCGGGCTGCACCTTGTACTGCGGGCCGAACGCGTAGACCTTCTTCCCCTGCGAGGTGATCAGGTCGGCGTAGACCGGCGACTCGCCGGGGAAGTCCTCGATCAGGCGCCGCAGCTCGCGGATCGTTCCCGCGGCGGCCTTCGTCGCGTCGATGACGAGCCGAACCTCGCGCTTCTCCGGCACCGCCTCGAACGCGGCGAGCTCCAGCGCGACGAGCTTCGTCTCGCCTTCCTTGCGGTCGATGCGGCCCTTGACGATCAGGATCCGGTCGGTCGTGCACAGCTCGCGCGCCTTGTCGTAGGTCGAGTTGAAGACGACCGTCTCGACGCCGCCCGTGACGTCCTCGATGCGCAGGAAGACCATCGCGTCGCCGCGCTTCGTCGTCATGTGACGCAGCGACGAGACGATGCCGCCGATCGTCACCACTTCGCCGTCGCGTCGGCGCTCGAGCTCGCCGATCGTCACGTCCGACTTGCGCCGCAGCTGGTCGCGCACCCCGGCGAGCGGATGCTCGGTCACGTACAGGCCGAGCACTTCTTTCTCCATGCGCAGCAGCTCGCTCTTCTCGAACTCGTCGGTGGGTACCGGCGGATGGTGCTTCGGCTTTGCCTCCTCGACCGGGGCGAGGTCGAAGATCGAGCCCTGGCCGGCGAGCCGGTCGGCCTGCTGCTTCTGCCCCCATGCGACTGCCGACTCGAGTACGTCGAGCATCCCCTTGCGCGCGCCGGGCAGCGCGCCGCACTTCACCAGCGCCTCCAGCACGCGCTTGTTCGAGACCATCGGGTCGACGCGCTCGGCGAAGTCCCAGATCGACTCGAACGGCCCGCCCTCCTCGCGCGCCGCGATCAGCGCGCGCGCCGCGCCCTCCCCCACGCCCTTCACGGCGTTGAGGCCGAAGCGGATCTTCCCGTCGACGACCGCGAAGTCGACCATCGACTCGTTCACGTCGGGCGGCAGCACCTCGATGCCGAGCTCATGACACGCGTTGACGTAGATCGGCACGCGGTCCTTCGTCGACATCACCGAGCTAATCAGCGCCGCCATGTACTCGCACGGATGGTGCTGCCGCAGCCACGCGGTCTGGTAGGCGAGTAGCGCGTAACACGCGGCGTGCGCTTTGTTGAACGAGTAGTCCTGAGCCTTCTCCATGTCGTCCCACAACTGGCGCGCGACCTGCTCTGTGGTGTTGTTGCCGATCGCACCTTCGATGAATCGGTTCTTGATCGACGCCATCAGCTTGTGGTCCTTCTTGCCGATCGCGCGACGCAGGTCCTCCGCTTCGAAGAGCGTGAAGCCGGCGATCTCCTTGGCGATCGCAAGGCTCTGCTCCTGATAGATGGAAATTCCCTGCGATGTGCCGAGGATCGGCTTCAGACGCTGGTCGATGTACGTCACGGGTTCTTTGCCGTTCTTTCGCGCGGCGTACGACGGGATGTACTGCATCGGACCGGGGCGATAGAGCGCGACGAGAGCGATCAGATCCTCGAAGTCGGTCGGCTTCACTTGGCGCAACGCCTCGCGCATGCCCGAGGATTCGAACTGGAAGACGCCGGCGGCCTCGCCTCTCGCGAGCATCGCGTACGTCTTCTTGTCGTCCATCGGAATCTTCGAGATATCCAGCCCGCCGAGCAACTCGCACGCCTTGGCGATCACGTCGAGGTTGCGCAGGCCGAGGAAGTCCATCTTCAGAAGTCCCAGCGCCTCGATGTCTTTCATCGCGAACTGCGTGACGATTTCCTGGTCGGGCCCCTTCTGCTGCAACGGCACGACGTTGATCAGCGGCTCCGCACCGATGACGACGCCGGCGGCGTGGATCGAATCCGCGCGCGTCAATCCTTCGAGCGGCATCGCGAGCTCGAGGATCTCTCTCGCGACTGGGTCGTCCTTGACCGCCTTCTGGAGCTCCGCCGCCTCCTTGAGCATCTGGCCCGGGCCTTCGGGAATCAGCTTCGCGATCTTGTCGACGGTGCCGTACGGAATCTCGAGCACACGGCCTGCATCGCGAACTGCGGCGCGCGCCGCCATCGTCGAGAAGGTGATGATCTGCGCGACGCGATCGGCACCGTACTTCTCGCGTACGTAGTTGATGACGCGCTCGCGGCCGTCGACCGCGAAGTCGATGTCGATGTCGGGCATCGTCTTTCGGCCGGGGTTGAGGAACCGCTCGAACATCAGGTCGTAGCGGATCGGGTCGATGTCGGTGATCTCGAGCGCGTAGGAAACCAGGCTGCCCGCGGCCGAACCGCGACCGGGGCCAACGCCGATGTGACTGCGCCTTGCGAACGCGATGAAGTCCCAGACGATCAGGAAGTAGTCGGTGAAGCCCATCTCCTTGATCGTCTTCAGCTCGTACTTGAGCCGCTCTTGGAGCTCGGCGGTCACCTTGTCGTAGCGTTTCGCCAGTCCCCGCTCGCACTGTTCGAC
>JBJMKB010000058.1:0-15877 GCA_045806045.1 Gaiellaceae bacterium
GCCTTCGTCCTGCCGACGCAGCTCGGCTACGACTCCGACGACCCCCGCGCGCTCGGCGTGGTGGGCCGCACAGGCGTTGCGGTCGACTCGATCGCGGACATGGAGATCCTGCTCGAAGGCATTCCGCTCGACGAGGTGTCGACGTCGATGACGATCAACGCCCCAGCGTCGCTCCTCTTGCTGCTCTACGAGCTCGTGGCCGAGCAGCAGGGCGTCCCGTCGACCGCGCTGCGCGGCACGGTGCAGAACGACATCCTCAAGGAGTACATCGCACGCGGCAACTACATCTTTCCGCCGCGCCCGTCGATGCGGTTGACGACGGACCTCTGCGCGTACTGCGCAGAGCGGATCCCTTCGTGGAACACGATCTCGATCTCCGGCTATCACATTCGGGAGGCCGGTTCGAGTGCGGTGCAGGAGCTCGCGTTCACGGTCGCGAACGGGATCGCGTACGCGACCGCCGCGGTCGAAGCGGGTCTCTCGCCGGACGAGTTCGGGGCGCGGCTCTCGTTCTTCTTCAACGCGCACAACGACTTCTTCCAGGAGGTTGCGAAGTTTCGTGCAGCGCGGCGTCTCTGGGCCCGCGTCATGCGCGAGCGCTTCGGTGCGACGAACCCAAAGGCGCTGGCGTTGCGCTTCCACGCACAGACCGGAGGCTCGACGCTCACCGCGCAGCAGCCTGAGAACAACATCGTGCGCGTCGCGGTGCAGGCGCTGTCCGCGATCGCGGGCGGCGCGCAGTCGGTCCACACGAACTCGTTCGACGAGGCCCTCGCGCTTCCGACGGAGCGCGCGGCGACGATCGCGCTGCGCACTCAGCAGATCCTCGCGAACGAGGTCGGAACGACGGACACCGCAGACCCGCTCGGCGGCGCGTACTACATCGAGGCGCTGACGGACGAGCTCGAATCCCGCGCATGGGATCTGATCGAGCATGTCGACGAGCTGGGAGGAGCCGTTGCGGCTGTCGAGGCGGGCTTCGTCCAGGGCGAGATCGAGAACGCCGCGTTCAAGTGGCAGCAGGAGGTCGAGTCGGGCGAGCGCGTGATCGTCGGTGTGAACACGTACGCAGCTCCGTCGGAGGAGCAGATCGAGCTGCAGTCGATCGACCCGGCCGCCGAGCAGCGGCAGCTCGAGCGCACGGCCGGCGTGCGCGCGTCGCGGAGCGCCGAGGAGACCGCGAAGGCGCTGGCCGGTGTCCGCGAGGCCGCACGCGGTACCGAGAACATGCTTCCGCCGATGCGCGAGGCGCTGCGCGTCCGCGCGACGATCGGCGAGATCTGTGGCGTGCTGCGCGAGGAATGGGGCGAGCACGATCGCGACCGCGCGGCGCGCTGACAGATAATCCGCCGCGTGCGGATCCTGCTCGTCTCCCAGATGTACCCCGGCCCGGACGATCCGGACCTCGGCTCGTTCGTCGCGCAGATGGAGCGCGCGCTCCGCGACCGCGGGCACGAGATCGAGCTCGCGGTGCTCGACCGCCGTGCCGGCGGCAAGCGCCGTTACCTCGAACTCGCGCGTCGCGCGCGTGCCGCCTCGACGCCGGACGTCGTGTGGGCGCACTTCCTCGTCCCGTCCGGGCTGATCGCGTCGAAGCTCGATGCGCCGCTCGTCGTCACCGCGCACGGCCGCGATGTGCGCAACGTCGGGACGATCCCGGGCGTCGCGCACCTGACGCGCGCGGTCGTGCGGCGAGCGTCGACCGTGATCGCCGTCTCCGAGTACCTGCGACGCGAGTTGGAGGACCGCTTGCCTGAAGCGCACGGCAAGATCGAGGTCGTCGACTCGGGTGTCGATCTCGATCGCTTTCGCCCTGTCGATGCGATCGAGCAGCTCGAGTCGCCTGCATTCATGCACGTCGGCTCTCTCACCGAGAGGAAGAACGTCGTGCGCCTCGTGGAGGCGTTCGTGCAGTTGGGTCGCGGCTCCCTGACATTCGTCGGCGACGGTCCGCTTCGCTCACGTGTCGAGGGTCACCCGGGCGTACGCGTCGTCGGGCGCGTGCCGCACGAGGATGTGCCGCGCTGGCTCGCGGCGGTCGACGTCGTCTGCGGTCCCGCGTTGCTCGAGCCATTCGGCCAGGCGTTGCTCGAAGCGATGGCCTGCGAGCGAAGCGTCGTCGCCACTCGGGTAGGCGGGCCGCCGGAATTCGTCACGGACGACGGAGGGGTCCTCGTCGACCCGCTCGACCTGGGGGAGTTGACGCGTGCGCTCGAGACCGCCGCCGCGCTGCCCTCGCCGAACGCGGCGGCTCGCACAGCCGCGGCGGCGCACGACGTCAGGCTGCAGGCGGAAAAGGTGGAGGCGATCCTCCAGCGAGCCGTTCGAGATCGGCGAGCCTGATCTCGACGAGCGGACGGACGCTCTCCTCGAGACCGTGCTCCTGGGCGAGCGCGAGCGCCTGCTCGTAGCTCTGGCGGATCTTCTCCGCGGACACGCCCTGCTTGAGGCGGTTGTCGCCCGTCAGGAGCAGGTCGTGAATTTTCTCGCGGGCTTCCCTCGCGTCCACGTCTGGATAATGATCGCGTAGATGGCGTCCGAACGCGTCAGGGTCGTGATCGCCGACGACCATCGTCTCTTCGCGGAGGCGCTCGAGGCGATCCTGTCGACCGATGCGCGAATCAACGTGGTGGCGCGGGCGGGCGACGGGCGCGAGGCGGTCGACCTCGCGCGCGCGCATCGGCCCGACGTCGTCCTGATGGACATCGCGATGCCCGTGATGGACGGAATCGACGCGACGCGCGCGATCTGCGGTGAGCTGCCCGAGACCTCGGTGATCGTGCTCACCGGTTCGAATGCCACAGGCGACGTTTCCGCGGCCCGTGAGGCTGGGGCGGCCGCTTACGTCACGAAGGACCAGATCGCTGGCGACCTCGTGCGCGCGATCCTCGATACGGCAGCCGCGTAGCTACACTGCCCGCCGCATGCTTCCGGTGTTCTCCGTGCTCCATGTCCTGCTGGCGGCAGCCCTCGTGGGGCTCATCCTCATGCACTCGGGACGCGACACCGGTCTCGGCGGCATGGGTTTCACGCCTGCGTCGCAGGGCGGGACGCACATCGTCGAGCGAAACCTGACGCGGCTGACGATAGTGGTCGCGCTCCTGTTCTTCGCGAACACGGTCGTGCTCTTCCGCCTGCTCAAGTAGCGCCGCGTAGACTCCGGCCCGATGCAGCTGGCCGCGTTGCACCACGTGACGTGCGTCTGCTCGAACGCGCAGCAGACACTCGACTTCTATCGCGACCTCGGGTTCACGCTGGTCAAGAAGACGGTCAACTTCGACGACCCGCACAGTTACCACCTCTATTTCGGCGACGAGGTGGGTAGCCCGGGCTCGCTGCTCACGTTCTTCGAGTGGCCGCGGGCGGAGGCGGGCCGGCTGGGACGCGGCACGCTCGAGTCGATCGGGATCGCAACGCCGCGCGTCGAGGAGGAGACCGAGGTCACCGATCCCGACGGCCTGCGGCTGCGGCTCTCTCCGGGCGAAACCGTGGGCCTCCGCGACGTCGCGGCGATCGGAAACCCCGACCTCTACGCCGGTCTGTTCTCCGCGGACGCGCCGCTCCATTTCGCCGAGCCGGTCGAGGAGGCGGCGCTGATCGGCGCCGGCACGACGCACCACGTTGCGTGGCGCGCGGTCGACGAAGCGCAGGAGGAGGCGTGGCTCGAACACCTGAGCGAGCTGGGACTACGTCCGACTCCGGTCCAGGATCGCAAGTACTTTCGCTCCATCTACTTCCGCATGCCGGATGGCCTGCTGATCGAGGTTGCGACCGACGGCCCCGGCTTTCTCGTCGACGAGCCGCAGGAGTCGCTCGGTGAGGGCCTCTCGTTGCCGCCGTGGTTGGAGGCCGAGCGCGAGACCTTGGAGCGCGAGCTCGCACCCATCGACTGAACCGCGGCTACAATGCGCGGGCTTCACGCGCTGGTGGCGGAATTGGTAGACGCGCTAGGTTGAGGGCCTAGTGGCCATTGCGGTCGTGGAGGTTCAAGTCCTCTCCAGCGCATTGAAGAGCCGCTCCTCGGGGCGGCTTTTTCTTTGCAGAGTTGGCATGCTCCCGTTTCCCACGCGTCACTTGGACATGGATATCCATGGAGGATGTCCAGGGAGATCCATGTCCACATCGCCGAGCGCCAGTACCTCTGGCTCAAGTCCGAGTCGGCGGTGACTGGATTGCCCATGGCCGAGCTGGTCAGGCGCGCGCTAGACCACACCTACCAGCCGAACGCCCGGCGACGGGTTCGCGGATGGCAGGCGAGCCTCGGTTGGTGGCGCCATCCCGACGCGGCCGTGATCGGGCGACGCGCCGGAAGCATCAGCTAATCGACCTCGAGCTCGAGCGCGAGCTGGCGGCGGAGGTGGGCGCGTGTCGCGTCTTCGAGCGCCTGCGGCCACGCGCTCGCGAGCGCAATGACCCACCCAACTGCACGCGTCGCACGCCCGGCTGCCGCGTGATCGCAGCGGTCACCCGGTCGTAGCCTCGCCGTAGCCCGCGGCAAGCGCGGCGACGTCGGCCGGACGGGACACCGCCCGAATTTACCGTTGACGCCGTCCGCAGGAGTCTCTACCCTTGTGGCGAACACACGTTCGACCACGCCAGCGACCCCGGAGGCGCGAGTGCTCACCGCCCGTCAACAAGAGATCTGGAACTTCCTCGTCGAGTACGTCGATCGCCACGGTTATCCGCCGACGGTGCGCGAGATCGGGGAGCGCGTCGGACTTGCGTCTCCCTCGACCGTCCACGCCCATCTCGCGAACCTCGAGCGCGCGGGGCTCTTGAAGCGCGACCCAACGAAACCGCGCGCGCTCGAGCTGATCGGCCGCGAGCGCCGCGAAGCGGAGCAGGCGCAGGCGATCGCCGCTGACGTCGCTCGTCTCCCGCTCCTCGGCGAGATCGCTGCCGGCGGCCCGATGCTCGCGGAGGAGAACATCGAGCAATACGTCCCGATGCCGTCCTCGACGAAGGGCGACTTCCTTCTGCGCGTGAAGGGCGAGTCGATGATCGAGGCCGGGATCCTCGACGGCGACCTCGTGATCGTGCAGCGCGCGCAGGATGCGCGGAACGGCGAGATCGTCGTCGCATTGGCCGGCGATGACGAGTCGGCCGACGAGGCGACGGTCAAGACCTTCTACCGCGAGAAGGGGAAGGTGCGTCTGCAGCCCGAGAATTCGTCGCTGGAGCCGATCTATGCCCGGCACGTGCAGATTCTCGGTCGCGTCGTGGGGGTCTTCCGGGAGCTCTAGATGGCCGCGATCTCCTCCCTGCACCGGACGCTCGACCAAGAGCTGATCGCGCTGATGCGCGGGGTCTCGCTGGAGTGCCTCACGTGCGGCGAGTTCGTGATGCACGCCCGCGGGGGCAGCGTGTTCTGCCCGGAGTGCTGCAGCCAGCTCGCGGACGAGGACACGCTCGAGTCCAATTTGCCGAACGCCGCGCTAGAATTCGGGGTGCAGGCCGGGTGACCGCGGTCGGCAGCTTCGGCCGCCGATCGAGGAAAGTCCGGACACCGCAGGGCAGGACGCTGGCGCAAGCCAGGCGGCGAAAGCCGACGGAAAGTGGAACAGAAAGCAGACCGCCGGCGGCGTGTTCTCCGGAGACGCCGCCGGTAAGGGTGAAACGGTGGGGTAAGAGCCCACCAGCGTCGCGGCGACGCGGCGGCTTGCCAAACCCCGTCCGGTGCAAGGCGAACAGGGCCCGCAACGAGGCTGCCCGCCCAGGGCCCGGGTAGCTGCCGAGAAGGATGGTCACCCTCGACAGAATCCGGCTTACAGGCCTGCTACGGAAAAGCCCCGCTCAGGTGGGGCTTTTCTATCTAACGGATCTACCCGAGCGCAGACGCCAGACGCATTCTTGAGACTCAACCCGCTACAGTGTAGCTATGCGTAGTAGACGCCAACCGGCAAAGACGCAGCCCTTCTCGATCCGGCTCGGTGAGCAGGCCGATCTGCTCGTTCGGGACGAGGGCCGACGGTTGGGGCGGTCGCGGAGCGTCATTGTCGAGGAGCTTGCTGAGGAGGCCGCGAAGACGCGCTTGTTTCCGGGAATTGCGTTTCGCGGCACGCCACGTCGCGCCTGGGCAATCGGCAGCGGCCTCGACGTCTGGGAAATCATGGATTTGCTTCGGTCCTATGGCGATGACGAAGGAGCACTTCACGAGAGCCACCCGCTCGTGACCGAGCGCCATCTGCACCTTGCGCGCGCCTACGCCGGACGGTTCTCGGAGGAGATCGACAAGCTGCTCGAAGCGCAGCGGCGGCCGCTCGGAGAACTTCAGGAGCTCTACCCGTTCCTCCAGGTACTCGAATAGCCGGATGCGGCTGCTCCTCGACGCGCACGTCTCGGGGCGACGCGTGGGCGAAGCGCTTCGCGTGCACGGCCATGATGTTCGCGCGCTCGACGGGGAGCGCGAGCTCGAAGGGCTCCCAGACGATGAAGTGCTTGCGCTCGCGTCGGCAGACGAGCGAATCCTGATCACTCACAACATCGCTCATTCCCCGGCCATCCTTCGCGAATGGGCCGAGGCGTCTCGCTCACATCCGGGCGTGATCCTCGTTTACGGGATTGACCCCAACGAGTTCGACCTCGTCCAGCAAGGTGTGCGACACCTGCTCGAGCTGCGCCCGAGCCAGAACGCGTGGCTCGACTATCCGGCAATCCTGAACCGCAGCTTCGCTAGTCGCTGACGAGCCGAAGCTGGTCGATTTCCGCGCGCGGGCTGCGGACGATCATGACGCCGCCTTCGAACACCTCGGGCCCGAGAAAGGCCCGCATCAGCCGCTCATGCGACTGATAGCGGAGCTCCTGGGCCGCCATGCGGACCGCGCCTGCGTATTCGGCGGGGTCGGTGGGACGCTCACCTGGGAGTCGTCGCTCGAGTATCCGTTCGGCGGCCCACGCGTAGACGGCGTTTGCTGCCACCTCGACCTCGAGCATCCGGTACGGAAGGTACTCGCGCAGCCGCGTCCTCGGGAGCTCCGCACGCCGAGCGGCACGCTCGAGCGCTTTGAACTCGCGCCGGCCTTCGTACACGGTGACGACCCCCGCCTCCGCGTCGAACTCCGCCTCGACCTGCGCGTCCTCGTCCTTACGTGCGATCTCGCGCACCCAACCGCTGCCGTGATGCTGCACGATCAGGACGACCAACTCCGCCTCGTGACCTCCGGCCTCGGCGAATACGCTCAGGCGCGATCCGGGATCGGCGGAGGCTAGTGCGCGCAACCGGCCGCTCACCCGAGACCAGCCACGTGGACCGGGATCGGGCACCTCGCCACGCCAGAGCGCCAGCGACAACCCCGGGTCGGTCGTGACCTCTATGGGCGTTCCCGGTGGAACGCGCACTGGATCGAAGAGCAGCGACACCGTCCGCTGCTCGCCGGGGTGGAGGCGGATCGGCGACTGCTTGAAGCGCATGGCGCTATCGGGCGCCGTCGAAGCCGCGAGCCCCGGCGGGGGCTGCTGGCCGGCCACGCGAGCTGTTTCGATTGGCGGCCGCTCGGCGGGTGCCTCTCCACGAGCGAAGCCAGCCGACCCCGGAGCGTCGAACGCCGTCCGGAGCGCGTCGTTGAGCGCGCGCAGTCCGACCTCGTCGCGGGCGATGATCTCCTTGCCGGCGCGCACGAGGCGTGAACCGGCGCGTCGTTCTTCGGCGTCGACGATCGGTCGCAAGATCCTCTCGAGGTTTCCGTAGAGGCGCTTCGCCAGCGGGTGCGTGTCGTTGAGGCCGCTTCGGTCGACCCGCACCACAACCTGCGGGCGCGGTGCGTCGAGCGCCTCCCGCTGCAGGCGCTCGATCGCTTCGCACACGACCTCGCCGTATAGGTGCCGCGCTCCGGGCCTTGCCTCCAGGCCCACGAGCGTTGTCTCGTGCGCCGCGCGGCCTGAGCGCACGACGAGGCCGCCGCGCCGTGTTGCACGCGAAGGACTTAGAGGGATCGGAGCGGCGGCACGGCGTACGACTACGCGAGCGCTCACTCCCCGCTGGAGCTGGATCTCCTCGTCGAAGAGGACGGGCCGCTCCAGATCAGGTTCCGGCGGCGAGTAACCGACGAGCTCGAGCGGCTCGCCCGGAAGCTCGAGGAACAGTTCACGATCGGGATCCTCGACGATGGGACGGAGCTGCACGAGATCGGCAACGAGCCGGCGCAGCCGTGCGTTCGTTGGTAGCCGCACCGCGAGCGGCACGGTCACCCGAGTTCCTTGGCGTTCGATTCCGAACGACTGCCGAATTCCTTGGTTGCGGGCTCGTCGCGCACATGGACGTAGGTGTACGGCTCGTCGCCATCGGCGGGGAAGAACCACGACTCGACTGCTCGTCCGTCGCGGATTCCCTGAATCCGGCCGCCACCCTGGGCGAGCCAGACGTCTCGTAACCCTCGGCCGAAGAGCCCGCGCTGGCCCAGCGTCTCCGGTACGACGCCGAGCGCACCGAGCCTCGCATCGACCGTCGAGGCATCGACGCCCTCGCCGTCGTCCGTGCAGCCGACTTCATGGCGCCAGTTCAGGAGCGCGGGCACTCGAAGGCCGCGCATCTCACGCTTCCAGCTCTGCACAAAACCCGGATCGGGTGCACCGAAGCGAAGGTGGATGCGCCCGCGGTCTCGTCCGGAAGCGGCGACCGCAGCGTCAGCGTTCGTAACCAGTTCGGGAACAATCTGCGCGAGGTCGATCCCGGCTTGGGCGAAATTCTCGCGGAAGTACCGGCCGCGTACGCGGCCATGACGCAGCCTCGCTGGATCGATAGTCGTTGCCACAGTCGGAGCATAAAACCAATCGGACATAGGTCCGAATTGCAGATGCGTCGTCTATCGGGCGGACGACGCCGAGTGGTTCTGACGCACACCCGCGTGCGTGACGGCGGCGGCGTTCCCGCGGTTCGCGCCCGCTTCGCCCGAACCGTCTGGGGGGCGGCTCAGGCGTCGAGCCAGGCGAGGGCGCCCGGAACGCTTGCCCACAGTGCGCGCGCAGTCGCGGCGTAGTCGACGGCTTCATCGACGTCGCCGAAGGTGATGGAATCGGGCAGCCGGGCCGGCAGCTGCCGGCGGCCGGAGAGATAATCCGGCACGTGCGGGTTTGCATTCCGCGCCCGGGCGAGCAAGAGGTTCGCCTGCGCGGAGTTGCCGTGCCGGCGGAAGGCGGCGAGTGCCTTCGTGTAGCCGATCGTGGCCGCGTCGTCGAGCTCGTACGCGGCGAAAAGCTCGTCCAGCTCGTCGTAGCGCTCCAACCAAAGCAGCCACTCCACCTGGCGGTCGCGGACACCCTGGTTGTCGTTCGGATTCAGGCGCAGCAGCTCCCGCTGGTGCTCCACAGCCTCCTCGCGGCGGTCGAGTGCCCAGAGCGTTTCGGCGAGAGCCTCACGCGCGCGCATGTACGGGCGCGTCTCGATGAGGCCCCAGAAATGGCCGACGTCCTCCTCGAACGGTTCCGGCCCGAGCGCGCGCTGTCCGGCGGCCACGCCCTCTTCCAGCAGCTGGCACGCCTCCTCGATGCTCGACGCGGTTTCCTCGGCGAGCAGCACGTAAGCGTCGGCGCAGTCTGGCGAGATCCCGAGCGCCTCCCGTGCGAGCGCCGCACGCCGGGCGCCGCGTGCGTCGAACGCCTCGTACATCAGATCTTGTGCACGGAACAGCGCGTCGTCGGCGGCATAGTGCGCGGCGCCGCGACCAATCGCGGTCGCGGCGAGCGTGCTCTCCAACCCACGCGTGTCAGGCAGCGGGAAGAGCAGGCCCGAGCTCGATGTCGTGCCGGGAACGCCCGCCTTCGCCTTCTTCGTCGCCACGGCCGCACTCTTACAAACCCGGCGGACGAGTCCAGTGCGAAGCCTCCGCGGGGGGCTTCGCCAATTACCTAGTCGTCGTCTTCGGTGATCGAGTCGGCGTCGCCGCTCGACGTCTTCGCCCACGGCTCGCCGTCATCGGGCGCCTTCTCCGTATCGGGTTCTTGTTCGGGTTCGGCTTGGCGCATGGCACGGCTATACCCGGCCGCGCGCAATGTAGGCCTCCGCTTCGGCGACGCTCCATCCAGCGTTCGCGGGCGACAGTGCAGCCGAGCGCCTACGTGCGCAAGACGACTTCGAGCGCCGTGCCCGAACCCGGCGCGGAGCGAAGCGTCAGGGCGCCGCCGATCGACGTTGCGCGCTCGCGCATGTTGCGGAGCCCGTGGCCCGGCGTGCTCTCGTCGACCGAGAATCCCGCGCCGTCGTCGCGGACGACCACCACCCGCTCGCCCATCCGCTCGCCGATCTCCACCCACGCGCGGGTTGCGCTGCCGTGCTTCCGGGCGTTCGCGAGACCTTCCTGGACGATGCGGAACAGCTCGATCTGCTCGTCCGGCCCGAGGGCGATCGAGGGGTCGATCGTCAGCTCCACCTCGAGCGCTCCGTCCGCAGTGAGGAAGTCCACGTAACGGCGGAGCGCCGCGTCGAACGGCGACCGGCCGGCCGCGGACGAGAGCGCGAGGATTGCGTAACGCGCCTCCTGCTGCGCCGCAAGTGCCGCCTCCTTGAGCTGCGGGATCGTCGTCTTCGGATCGGCGCCCGCCTCCAGCATCGACGCGTGGGTCGAGACCGCGAACAGGTACTGCGCGAGGCCGTCGTGGATCTCGCGCGCGACGCGCCCCCGCTCCTCGGCGACCGCACGTCCGAACTCCGACCCGCGGATCGCGCGCCAGACGCCCACGAGCAAAACGCCGTATGCGAGCAGCCGCAGGTAGTCGCCCTGCGACACGTCCCCCGCGTGCACCAGCGGCGTGAACATGAAGTGCAGCGACGCGAAGAGCATCAGCGTCGCGCCGAGCGCGAGCCAGTAGTCGAGGTCTTCGCCGCGCACGCGGAACCGGTTCGCGAAGCCGATGACAGCCAGGAGATCGAGCAGGCCCTGCGCTGCGAGCGCGCCGTTCAGCGAGGCGGGCACCGCCGGGTCCTGCGTCGGGTCGAGGCTCGGGAGTGCGATGCCCAGCGAGCGCGAGAGCCCCCAGACGACGACCAGGCTTGCCGCCGACACGACGAGGCCGTTCCAGAGCGACCAGCGCCGATGGTTCGCTCGGCCCGACGCGAACGGCGCCGCAGCGATCACGCCCCACCCGAGCATCGGTCCGGCAATCGCCGCCCAGAGCTCCGTCCGGGTTCCCGGCGACCTCGAGACCGCCGGGGCGACCGTGAAGAGCAGCCAGGCCATGGACGTGATCGAGAAGCCACAGCAGAGGAAGAGGTCGTACCGCCGTCCCTCGACCGCGAAGCGCGTGGCCGTCAGCACCGCCACGAGGACGCCGGCGATCAGGAAGACGGTCGCCAGGACGAGCTTCAACTCGGGGAGGGAGTACGGCGCGCGGAGCGAGGGGTAGCGCAGGAACAGCGCCAAGGACGCGCCGAGCAGCCCGAACAGGAGCACCTGTCCCCAGAGGAAGCCTTCGAAGCGATCGTGGTGCATCGCCGAAGCTATCGGCACAATCGAGCCGAGCCATGACAGAGCGGATCCTCATCGTCGACGACCACCCGCTGACCAGGGATGCGCTGGCTGGTCTCCTGATCCAGAACGGCTTCGACGTCGTCGGCCGCGCAGGAAGCGGGGAAGAAGCGATCGCCAAGGCGGCCGAGCTGCAGCCCGATCTCGTGCTCCTCGACCTATCGATGCCCGAGATGGACGGTCTGGCCGCGCTGCCGCGCGTGCGAGAGGCGGCGCCCGAGGCGGAAGTCGTCGTCGTGACAGCCTCGGAGGACGAGCACAACCTGCTCGGCGCGATTCGCGGCGGCGCCGCCGGTTATCTGCTGAAGAGCGAACCGCCGGAGCGGATCGTGACGTTCCTGCGCGGCGTCGCGCAGGGCGAGGCGGCGCTCTCCGGCGCGGTGGCACGCAGGCTGCTCGACCAGGTCCGGGAGAGCGGGGCGCGCAGCACGGTCGTGCCCGACTCGATCGCGCAGGTCCTGAGCGCGCGCGAGCTCGAGGTCCTGCTGCTGCTCGACCGCCACCTCGGCACGGATGAGATCGCAACGCGCCTCTTCATCTCCGAGCACACCGTCCGTTCGCACGTCAAGAGCCTGCTTGCGAAGCTCGGCGTCTCCTCGCGCCGCGAAGCCCTCGAGCGCCTCGAGCAGGCACGAAGCGGATAGGGCCATCCCCCATCGTGGGGGATGGAGGATCCCCACTTCTGCGTGTTGAGCGGACCGTTTCGGCGTCCGACAGTGTGAGGGTACCGGTGGCACTCCTTCCTTCTGCGGCACTCGGCCGGCTCGGTGAGTCGGCCGTTTGCGCGTCAGGGGGCAGGAACGAGCATCAGAGGCCGCCGAAGCCCTCGAGCGCGGCGCCGACGAGATCCGGCAGCGTGCGCAGGTTGTAGCCGCCCTCCAGCACCGCGGCGACGCGCGGCGCGAGCATCGACGCGCGGCGCGCGAGTTCCCGGAAGCCGCCGGCCGTCAGCTCCATGTCCGCGAGCGGGTCGTCGACGTGCGCGTCGAAGCCCGCCGAGACGAGGAGCAGGTCTGGCCCGAACGCGCCGACCGCCGCCTCGACCTTCTCCCACGCCTCCAGATAACCGGCGTCACCGGTGCCGGGCGGGAGCGGGAGGTTGAGGAGGCGCTCGCCCTGCTCGCCCGGGCCGCCGGTCCCCGGATAGAGCGGCCACTGGTGCAACGAGACGAAGAGGATCGACGGGTCGCCGGAGACGACGTCCTGCGTTCCGTTTCCGTGGTGGACGTCCCAATCGACGATCGCCACGCGCTCCATGCCGCCGACCGCTCGAGCCCACCCTGCAGCGATCGCGACGCTGTCGAAGATGCAGAAGCCCATCGCGCGGTCGCGCTCGGCGTGATGGCCGGGAGGTCGCGCGAGGGCGAAGCCGCCGCGGCGGACGGCTTCGATCGCTGCGCCTGCGGCGAGCAGTGCGGCCTCGTACGTCGTCTCGGTGCAGATCGTGTCGCCGTCGATCCAGCCGCGGGTCGTTCGCACCTGCTCGAGCAACCGCTCGCTGTGGCAGCGCAGCACGTCCGCGTCGTTCGCCGGCGCGCACTCGACGAAGGGGAAGCGCTCGTGCAGCACGGTCATCCGCTGCTGCGACTCGGGGTGGCCGCCGGTCGGGTGCAGCTCGGCGAACAACGCGTGGCTTACGAGCTCGATGAGTCCTTGACCGCCTGAACGATCTCGTCGAGCGGGCGATCACCGCGGCTTCGGCCGATCAAGTACGCGAGGAGCGGCGCATTGCGGCGGTCGTCACTCTCATGCGCTGCGATGCGCGCGATCTTCAGCAACGCGTCCGCGTCCGCGCCCGAGAGATCCTCGTCGCTTCCGATCGCCGCGGCGACGCGACGCAGCCAGTCATCCATGACGCGAGTCTAGGCGGGTGGCGAGCGCGCCGAGCCCGAGCTCGCGTGCGTGGTCGGCGGCCCGCGCCCAGTCGGGCGGCGTCGGAGCAAGCTGCGGCAGCGGCGCGTCGGGATCCATCGTCGCGATCTCGCGGTAGAGCAGCAGCTCCTCCGCGATCTGCGGGAACCGGCCGTCGGCGAGCGCCTGCGCCAGTGAGCCGTGCTGCTTCAGCACGTCGGCGGCCTTTTTCGGGCCGACCCCCGGCGCACCTGGGATCTTGTCGGACGGGTCGCCGCGGAGGGCGATGAAGTCCGGGACCTGGTCGGGCTCAACCCCATAGCGCTCACGCACCTCCGCCGGCCCGATGCGCGCGAGCTCCGACACGCCCTTCACCGGCTGCAGGATGGTCACGCGCTCCGAGACGAGCTGGAACGCGTCGCGGTCCGAGGTTGCGACCACGACCGGCCCCGGCCAGGCCTGCGCGGCCGCGGCGAGGAAGTCGTCCGCCTCGTAGCCGCCGGCCTTCCCGACCTGGAAGCCGAACGACTCGACGAGCGCGGGCAGCATCCCGAGCTGGTCGAGGAGCGACTGCTCGAACTCGCGACCCGACTGGTATGCCGGCAGCGCCTCGTGCCGGTACGTCGGCGTCTCGAGCGAGTCCCAGCCCACGAGCACCGCCTCCGGCTGCTCGAGCTCCCACAGCCGGAGCAGGAAGTTCGAGAAGCCGACGAGCGCGTTCAGGCGGATGCTCTTCGGCAGCGCGTGGTAGGCGCGATGCGCGAGCGAGTCACCGTCGATCGCGAGCAGCGTCCCGCTCAATGTGACTCGGGCTCCGCCGCTACGGCGCCGAGCGATTCCTCCAGCTCGCGGATCGCCGCCATCAACCGCTCTGTCGTCTCGGCGGGGTCGTCGCTGACGGGGACGGGCACGCCGTAGCGCACGCGCCACCGCTCGAGACGCCGCAGGCCGTCCGTCCCCCTGATCCCCGCGGGGATGAGCGGCACGCCTGCCTCGATCGCGATGCGCGCGGCGCCCGAATGCGCGTGCGCCTCGTACTTCTTGCGCAGCCCCTTCCGGCGGCGCGTGCCCTCCGGGAACATCCCGATCACGTTCCCATCGCGCGCGAGCCGGACGGCGGTCGCGATCGCCTCGCGGTCGGCGCGGCCGCGGTGCACCTTGAACGCGCCGCATGCGCTGATGACGGCACCGAGCGGAAACCAGAAGAGCTCCGACTTCGCCATGAAGCGGAGAAAGCGGCCCGGCCAGATCGCGAGCCCGAGCGCCCACGGGTCGAGGTTCGAGACGTGTCCGGCGGCGAGCACGTAGCCACCCTCGCGCGGCAGGTTTTCGGCCCCACGGGCCTGGTAGCGGTAGACGACGCGCAGGATCGGCCAGGAGAGACCGGCGATCAGCGAGTAGACGGGGGTAGGCCGTGGAGGACGTGCCATGGGCGGCGAGTATCGCCCATCCGGCCTCCGGCGCTATGGTGGCGCGCGAAATGGCGACCAACACCGGCAAGAAGCTGGTGATCGTCGAGTCTCCCGCGAAGGCGAAGACGATCGCCGGTTACCTCGGCAAGGACTACGTCGTCGAGTCGTCGATCGGCCACATCCGCGACCTGCCGAACAGCGCTGCGGAAATTCCCGCCAAGTACAAGGGCGAAGCCTGGGCGCGCCTCGGCGTCGACGTCGAGCACGACTTCGAGCCGCTGTACGTCGTCGATTCGCGCAAGAAGAAGGTCGTCTCCGATCTAAAGGCGAAGCTCAAGCACGCCGACGAGCTCCTGCTCGCGACGGACGAGGACCGCGAAGGCGAGGCAATTGCGTGGCACTTGCGCGAGGTGCTCGCTCCGAAGGTGCCGGTGCGGCGGATGGTCTTCCACGAGATCACGCGCCCGGCGATCGAGAAGGCGCTCGGCGAGACGCGCGAGATCGACGACAGGCTCGTCGACGCGCAGGAGACGCGGCGCATCCTCGACCGTCTCTACGGCTACGAGGTCTCGCCCGTGCTCTGGCGCAAGATCATGCAAGGCCTCTCCGCCGGCCGGGTGCAGTCCGTCGCGACCAGGCTCGTCGTCGAGCGCGAGCGCGAGCGGATGAAGTTCGTCGCCGCCGATTACTGGGACATCGTCGCGATGTATGCGCCGGGCGACTTCACGGCGCGGCTCGCCTCGGTGGATGGCCACCGCGTCGCGCAGGGCCGCGACTTCGCGCAGGACGGCACGCTCAGGAATCCCGAAGCGGTGCAGCTCACCGAGGAGGACGCACGCGCGCTCGGTGAGGCGCTCGACGGCGCGATCTTCAGCGTCTCCTCGGTCGAGGAGAAGCCGTACACGCGCAGGCCGGCGGCGCCGTTCATGACGTCGACCCTGCAGCAGGAGGCGAGCCGCAAGCTGCGTCTCTCCTCGCAGCAGACGATGCGCGTCGCCCAGCGCCTCTACGAGAACGGCTACATCACCTACATGCGCACCGACAGCGTCAACCTGTCGGAGACCGCGATCGCCGCGGCGCGGCAGACCGCCCGCGACCTCTACGGACCGGAGTACGTCCCGGACGCGCCCCGTCGCTACACCGGCAAGGTCAAGA
>JBJMKB010000059.1:0-5404 GCA_045806045.1 Gaiellaceae bacterium
GAGAAGATGCGCGGCTGCAACTCGGGCAGCGACACGCCGTGCTCGGGGCACGCGAAGTTCTGGCTGTACGTGCGCTCCTCGCCCGCGTCGACGAGATCGATCACGACCAACCCTTCCGCGAGCGCGACCGCCGTCTCCACAGACTGCGTGAGCCGCGTGCGCAGGTCCTCCTTCATCACCAGGCGGTCGACGACCACCTCGATCGTGTGCTTGAACTTCTTGTCGAGCGTCGGCGGCTCCTCGAGCGTGTGCTGCTCTCCGTCGACCTTGACGCGTGTGAAGCCTTCGTTCCGCAGCTCTTCGAAGCGATCCCTGTACTCGCCCTTGCGGTCGCGCACGATCGGCGCGTTGACGGTGAACCGCGTCCCCTCCGGGAGCGTCAGGATCTGCTCGACGATCGAGTCGATCGACTGCCCCGAGATCGGACGGCCGCAGACCGGACAGTGAGGGCGACCGACCCGCGCGTACAGGAGCCGCAGGTAGTCGTAGATCTCCGTCACCGTTCCGACCGTCGAGCGCGGGTTCCGCGACGTCGTCTTGTGGTCGAGTGAGATCGCCGGGCTGAGACCGTCGATCGAGTCGACGTCCGGCTTCTCCATCATCTGCAGGAACTGGCGCGCGTACGCGGACAGCGACTCGACGTAGCGGCGCTGGCCCTCCGCGTAGATCGTGTCGAAGGCAAGGCTCGACTTCCCGGACCCCGAGAGGCCGGTGATGCAGATCAGAGCGTTCCGCGGGAGCCGGACCGTGATGTCCTTCAGGTTGTGCTCCCGGGCGCCGTGGACTACGAGCTCGTCGGCAGCCATCGAGGGGGCCATTGTACCTCGCGAACGTGCGTTCGCCTAGCCTCTTTTGCCGGTTCGAGCAGTGCAAGATCCGGCCGGCCGGGAAGACTCAGCGCCCATGCGCGCCACAGCCCGGAAGACCGCTGTCATCACGCTCGTCGCCGGCTCGATCGTCGTGCTGGCGCTCGCGCTCTGGAAGCTCCGCCTCGTTCTCGGGCTGCTCTTCTTCGCGTTCATCATCGCGGCGGCGATCCGGCCGAGCATCGAGTGGCTCGTGCGCCGTCACGTCCCGCGCGCGGTCGGTCTCGCGCTGCACTACCTCGCGCTGGTCGGAGTGATCGCCCTCGCCTTGAGCTTCGCGGTGCCCGCGGCGCTTCGCCAGGTCGACCATGCGCTCAGCCCGAGCGGCAAGGCGCAGATAGCGCATGCCGCGGCCTCGTCGAGCGGCGTCAAGCACCAGGTCCTCGCTGCGCTGCAGAAGCGGCTGCAACACCTCCCGAAGCGGTCCGACCTGATCAAGCCGGCCGCGCAGGCCGGCGTCACGGCGTTCGAGATCCTGATCGGGATCTTCTTCACGTTCGCGGCCGCGGCGTACTGGATCTTCGAGCGCGACAAGGCGATCGATCTCGTGACGTCGTTGTTCCCGCGACCAAAGCGCAAGCTGATTCGGGACACGTGGGACCTGATCGACGCGAAGCTCGGGGCGTTCGTGCGCGGCCAGGTGCTCCTGATCGGCCTCGTCGGGACGGTCCTGTCATTGCTCTTCTGGATCATCGGCGAGCCGTACTGGCTGCTCGTCGGCGCCTTCGCCGGGTTGGTCGAGATCGTCCCGGTGATCGGCCCGCTCACAGCAGGCACCCTGGCAGTCGCGGTCGGCTTCACTGCGTCGGTGCACGTTGCGGCGCTCGCCGTGGTCTGCGTGATCGCCGTTCGCCTCGCGGAGGACTACCTCGTGATGCCGAAGATCCTCGGCGACGCGGTGGGCCTCTCCCCGCTGCTCGTCCTCGTCTCCGTGACCGCCGTCGGAATCCTGTTCAGCGGCTGGGCGGTGCTCTTCGCGGTGCCGCTCGCGGCGATCGTCGTGACCATCTTCGACGTGGTCTTCCGAGACGTCGATCCCGCCGAGGAGGAGGTTCCAGCCGTCATCTTCTCGGCCCGCGAGTCGGAGGCGTAGAGGGGAAAACGTCCGCTGCACGCCTTCACGCGGAGAGCGGCCGGGCGTAGATTCAGCGTCGGGTGTCCGTCCGCGACCGGGATTTGAGGATCGTCGCCGCCGCAATCGGGATCTCCGCGATCGGCGACTGGGTGGCGATGATCGCGCTCTCCCTCCGCGCGAACGAACTGTGGAGCGGCGCCGGCGTCGCCGTCCTCCTGATCTGCCTGTGGTCGCCTCTGGCAGCGCTCGCCGGCCACGTCGGCGTGCTCGTCGACAGGCTGGAGACACGGGCGGTCGCCATCTGGTCGGCGCTGTTCCAGGCGATCGTCGCGGGTGTGCTCGCCTTCGCCGACACACTGCCGGCGATCCTCGCGCTCGCGATCCTGCTCGGAGTCGGTGTCGCCATCTCGCAGGCGGCCGAGTTCGCGCTCGTCCCGATGCTCGCGGGCTCCAGGGACATCGCGCGCGCCAACGGGATGATCGAGTCGATGCGCTCTCTCGGCTTCGTGGTCGGCCCGCTCCTCGCGGGCGCGATCGCCGCGGGCGCCGGGACACGCGCCGCGCTCCTCGCCGACGCGGCGACGTTCCTGGTCATCGGCGCCGTTCTCCTTGCGCTGCCCGTGCGCAGGCGCGTCGAGCGGGTCGCGGGTGTGGGTCCACGCGCTCGCGACGGCATCCAACTGCTCTTCTCGGAGCGCGTGCTCGCGATCGTCCTCGGCTTCGGGGCGGTGACGCTCGTATTCATGTCCGCGTCGATCCCCGGCGACTTCGCCTACGTCAGGGAGCTCGGGCACAAGGACATCGGCATCGGGATCGTCCTCAGCGTGTGGGCCGTCGGGATGATCGTCGCCTCGAACACGATCCCGCAACGAGTCCCTCTGCGCGCGCTCGCGATCGTGACGTTGGCCGCCGCGTGCCTCCAGGGGCTCGCGAAGTTCACGGCTCCGTTCTGGACCGTGTTCCCGTTCATGGTCGCGTGCTGGTTCGTCGGCGGTCTGGGCCACGGCTTGAAGAACACGGGCTTCCGCACGCTGATCCACCAGCGAGTCGATCCCGACCGGCACGGCCGGGCGTTCGCCGCGTTCAACGGGCTCCGCAATACCGCCGAGCTGGCCGCGCTTGCCGGCGGCGGGGTGCTCGTCACGACGCTCGGCGCGCGGGGCACGCTGTGGATCGCCGGCGGTGTCTCGGCAGTCGCCGGGGTCGTCGGCCTTGCGCTACTGCTCGCAGCGCGCGAGCGTGCACCCGGCGATGGCCCGGTCGGGCTCGATCGGGCGCTCAACTGACACGAAGTCGGGCGTCCGCCTCACGCCGAGCGCCTCAGGCCTTGCGCCAGCGGCCGAAGACGAGGCCGCCGAGGGTGAACCCGAGGCCGAACGTCCCGACGGCGAACCCGCTGATCGCGACGCCCTTGCGCCACGCCGACAGCCGGTGCCAGCGGCCGAGGGCTTCACGCTCGTCGTCGGTCAGTTCCTCGCCGCGACGCTGCTTCCGCAGCGCTCCTCCGGCACGGAGCCCGAGGTACAGGTCGTCGAAGATCTCCGTCGACTGCTCGTCGGCCATCGCACTCACTGTATAGCCTGCTTCGGCGGTGCTGACTCGCATCCTGCACGTCTCCGACCTGCATTTCGGCGCGCGGGACGACCCGATCCTCGAGCAAGGCCTCGCGTCGCTGATCGGGCGCGTCGACCCCGAGCTCGTGATCGCGAGCGGCGACCTGACGAACCGCGGGCGGCGCCCCGAGCACGAGCTGGCAGCGGGCTTCCTGCGCCGGCTCGGCCCACCGGTGATCGCGGTGCCCGGCAACCACGACATCCCGTATACGTTCCCGGCCCGCTTCACGGGCACGTGGGTCGAGTTCGAGCGCCAATGGGGAACGGTCGAGCCCGAGTTCGTCGGGCACCGGGTTCACGTCGTCGGCATCAACTCCGTCCGTCCGTGGCGCCACCAGTCGGGTGGCGTGAACGACGAACAGCTCGAGCGCGCGACGCAGAAGCTACGGATCGCTTCGCAGGAGATGCTGCGCGTGGTCGTCCTGCATCACCAGATGGTCGGCGCGCCGTGGCGCACGCGCAAGAAACCGGTCGCGCGCCGTACGCACGTGCTGGCAAAGCTCGTCGACTCCGGTGCGGAGCTGATCGTCGGCGGGCACATCCACCAGGGAACGGTGTCGGAGCGGCACGAGTTCGAGGTGATCACCGGCGACGCCCGCGGCGTCGTCGTTTCGATCGCTCCGGGGCTGGGCCAGCCGCGTCCGCAGCGTCGCGGCGAGGCGCGCGGATGCGTCGTCTATTCCGCGGACGAGCGAACGCTGACCGCCGAGACCTACATCTGGCGCGACGACGACTGGGGGCTGACGGCCGTACGAACCTTCCCGCGCGGCCGCGAGCCCCTCGCCGTCAATCCGTCCTAGGCAATGGTCGGAGACCGGTTCGCCATCACACGCCCGTAG
Organism: Gaiellaceae bacterium; assembly: GCA_045806045.1. GTDB lineage: Bacteria > Actinomycetota > Thermoleophilia > Gaiellales > Gaiellaceae > PALSA-600. The sequence continues at coordinate 4,394 of JBJMKB010000059.1, forward strand.
ATCGCCGTGAGCACGATGGCGATGACGACGCCGACCACGAACGCCCAGAACCCGTTCGCGATGATGCCGCCGACGATCAGCGAGAGGATGCCGAGAACGATCGTCACAACCCAACCCATGGGATCGGGCCCGGGATGGAACAGCCGCCCGAGGGCGCCGACGATGGCGCCGACGATGATGAGTGCGATCCAATGCATGGGCGCTACGTATCCAGATCGCCGCGGCGCAAACGGGCGAGCTTCGACTCCAGCTCGTCGTCGTCGAGCACGCCGGCACGGTGCAGCTCGCGCAGCATCGCCTCGAGGCGCGCCTGTTCGAGCTTGCCCCGATCCGGGCGGAGCGCGTTCGGATCGACGCCGAGCTTCTGCAGCCGCTCCCGCGTCTGCTCCACTCCCAAACCGCGCTCGGGAAACGCGAGCGCGCCGGGCCCGAACACCGGGCGGCGCTGCACGTACTTCCGGTAGGCGGCCACGAGGGCCATCGCGACGCCGAAGGAGAGGAATGAGATTACGAACCCGTTGTCGTGCGAGATCGCGTTGCCGACGATCGCGCCGGTGATCGAGCCCACGAGACCGATTGCGATCGTCAACCAGATCGGCATCGGGTCGGGACCTGGGATCGCGAACCGCGCGAGCGCGCCGGTCAGAAAACCCGACGCGACGATCGCGATGGCGATCGAGAAGCTCATACCGTCGTCGCCGTCGTGGAGGCGAGCGCCATCAGGTCCCGGCGCAGGCTCTTGATCTCGTCGCGGAGCTTGGCGGCGTACTCGAACCGCAACTCCTCGGCGGCCTGGAACATCTCCTCCTCGAGCGTGATCACGAGCTTCTCGAGCTCCTCGCGGTTCATCCCCTCGACCTTGTCGCCGCCGCGACGACGCGAACGCGGCACGTTCGGGGCCTCGAGCGAGAGGAACTCGGCGATGTCGGAAACGCCCTTCGTGATCGAGATCGGCTGCGTGCCGTGCTCCTCGTTGTACGACAGCTGCACGGCACGCCTGCGGTTCGTCTC
>JBJMKB010000060.1:0-11341 GCA_045806045.1 Gaiellaceae bacterium
CGGCGACTGGCGGGAGGCGGCGAAGCAGTGGACGCAGCTCGGATGCCCGTACGAGGCGGCGCTCGCGCTCGCAAATGCCGACGAGGAGAAGCCGTTGTGGCAGGCGCTGACGGAGCTTCAACGGCTGGAAGCGCGGCCGGCTGCCGCGATCGTCGCACGCAAGCTGCGCGAGCTCGGCTTCCGCGTCCCGCGTGGGTCGCGCGCCTCGACGCGCGCCAACGCGGCAGCCCTGACATCCCGGGAGCTCGACGTCCTGCGCTTCCTCGCCGACGGCGCCCGGAACGCCACCATCGCCGAGCGGCTGTTCCTGTCTTCCCGCACCGTCGAGCATCACGTCTCCTCGTTACTTGGCAAGCTCGGCGTGCGGAGCCGCGGCGCGGCGGTCGCCGAGGCTGGTCGCCTGGGGTTGCTGCAAGACCCGTAGCCCGCCGACGCGATCTGGGTGTTTTCGCCCATGTAGCTGCCGCGGTCGGTTCGTAACCTCGAATGGTTCCCGAACCGAAGGAGGCGGCTGGTGCAGACCTTCGCGATCTTGCGTCGTGGCGGCTGGCGAACGCCGGACGAGCTACAGGCGGCGACCGCCCGCTCCATCGAGCAGGGCGACAGGATGCCCGACGACATCCGCTGGATCTGCAGCTACGTGCTCGCGGAGCGCGACGGCGAGCTCGGCACCGTCTGCATCTACGAGGCATCCAGCCCGGAGGCGATCCGATCGCACTCCTACCAGGCCGGCCTTCCGGTCGACGAGATCATCGCCGTTGCGGACACCGTTCTCGCTCGGCTCGATCCGGAGCCGGTCACGGCCTCATCCGCGCCATGACAGGCGACGTGCGCATAACGAGGCGGCGGCTCCTCCAGACGGCGGGCGTCGGTGGTCTCGCGCTGCTCGTCCCGAGCGCGGCGCTCGCGCGGACGGCGAGAAACGCGAAGCTCGCTGAGAACGTCGTCCTACGTTGGAACGACGCGCTTCTCCAGGGCGTGCGCGAGTCGAAGCTCGGGCCGCCGATGGTGGCGCGGGCGCTCGCCGTCGCGCACACGTGCTTCTTCGATGCCTGGGCCGCGTATGACCGGGTCGCCGTCGGAACGCAGCTGGGTGGAGCGCTTCGACGACCGGCGCGCGAGCGGCGCTTCGACAACAAAGTGGAGGCGATCAGCTTCGCCGCCTACCGCGCCGCGGTCGACCTGTTCCCCGCCAGCCGGGCGGGTGTCTTCGACGGGCTGATGGCGGACCTCGGCTTCGATCCCGGCGACCGCTCGACCGACGTTGCCTCCGCAGTGGGGATCGGCAACCTCACCGCCGAGGCGGTGCTCGCGTTCCGCCACCGGGATGGCGCGAACCAGCTCGGCGACGAGACCGGTGGTTTGTCGGGCGTCCCCTATTCCGACTACACGGGCTTCGTGCCGGCGAACGCGCCGATGGACACGCGCGCGCCGCTCGACCCGTCCACCGTGCACGACCCGAATGCATGGCAGCCTTTGACGTACCTCGACGGATCCGGGCAACTCGTCACGCCGCGGTTCGTCGGTGCGCATTGGCAGCGCGTCCGCCCCTTCGCGACGACCTCGAGCGCCGAGCTCCGTTCGCCGACGGGCCCGGCCCGGTTCGGGTCCGCCGAGTACGTCGCGCAGGCTCAGGCGCTGATCGACGTGAGCGCAGCCCTCACGGACGAGCAGAAGATGATCGCGGAGTACTGGGCGGACGGGCCACGCTCCGAGCTTCCACCCGGGCACTGGAACCTGCTCGCGCAGCAGGTCGCGCACCGCGACTCCACCGGTGATAGCGAGCTCGACCTCGACCGTGCGGTCAAGCTCTTCTTCGCGCTCACGAACGCAGTCTTCGATGCCGGCTGCTGCGCGTGGGACAACAAGCGCGCCTTCGCCTCGGTGCGGCCGATCACCGCGATCCGCTACCTCTTCGCCGGCAGGCGGATCCGCGCCTGGGCCGGTCCTGGCCGCGGTACGCAGATCATCGCCGGCGAGGAGTGGTTCCCCTACCAGCCGACCACCTTCCCGACGCCACCGTTCCCCGAGTTTTCCTCCGGGCACTCGAACTTCAGTGCGGCGGGCGCCGAGATCCTCAGGCTCTTCACCGGCAGCAACCGCTTTGGCGGGTCTGTGACCTTCCCGGCACGAAGCTCACGGGTCGAGCCCGGGCTCCTTCCGTCGACCGACCTCACACTCACTTGGGCAACGTTCTCGGACGCGGCCGCACAGGCCGGCATCTCTCGCCGCTACGGCGGCATCCACTTCGAGCAGGGCGACCTCGACGCACGGCAGACCGGCAAGGACGCTGCCCGCCGTTGCTGGGCGCTCGCTCAGACCTACTTCGCCGGAACTGCCCCGGGTCCGGCGTCATCCACGGCTGTCGGTTAGCCGCTGGAACCTCAACACGACACGGGAGAGAGAGAGGCAACGATGAGAAAGATCGGTTTCGTCCTGGCAGTTGCGCTCGTTGCGATCGCGCTGCCACTCGCAGCACAAGCCGACCCGGCAACCAACCAGAGCGTGAACGTGACGGGATGGAACGACCTCGGCCCGAATCCGACGCCCGATGTCCACGGCACGGCGTCGCTCATTCGACGGGACAACGGCGTCTCGATGACGTTCCACACAAGCGGACTTCCGGCTAATCAGCCGGTGACGATCTGGTGGATCATCGTCGACCCGGCAACCGGGAACGTCGTCTCGGCACAGTTCGCTGACGGTCATATCGTCGGCGGGGATGGCGTCGCCAGCTTCGCCGGCTCGCTGAAAGAGGGCGACAGGTCCGGGTGCTTCCATCCGGTCTTTCCCTGCGCCGGCCTCACCGACGCGAGAGGCCAGGTCGTCCTCCTGCTAGCGCGCGTCCATGGGGAGAAGGATCCCGGCCGGATCCCCGACCAGATCCACACGAGCGAAGCGACGAGCGTCGTTGCCGCCGACGACCTGTGCCCGCTGCTCGTGGACGGCAGCCGGCCGTTCTGTCAGGTCCAGGCAGCGCTCTTCACGCCGGTCTCTTAAAGAACCCGGCTCGGGCGGAGGGACCGCCGAATCGGCGGTCCCTCCGCAGGTACGTCACCTGGGGTTTGTCTCCGCGAGCGGTGCTGTAGCCCCGGTTCCGTAGGGTTCTCGCAGAAGACGACAATGGCTGCCCTGTCATTGATGTGTTCGTTGACGTCGCGGAAGAAGGCTCGTCGCGGGCGAGCCGCGCTTGCTGGACGGCGTTGCGCGCCTGGCCCAGGGTCAGACCCCTTGCGGGGTCTGACCCCTCGTTCTCTGCTCAGGGATAGTTCACGACGTCCACGGGCTGGTCGGCGTTCGCGACGGTCGACGATCCGCCGATTCCGTCGATCACCGAGAGGATTCCGCCCTGTCCGTGCGACGGATCGAGAAACACGGTGAGCAGGTCATGGAACTGGACGCCCGGCGTCGTCGGCGCTTGGAACGCCTGGGTCGCATAGATCGGTACGCCCTGGTTGAAGAACGAGTAGCTGCCCATGCCGTAGCCCTGGAAGCTCGTCACGTTCGGCGACACGAGGAACGCGGCGTAGCCGTCGGTCGTGGGACTCGACATCCACGCAGCTTGCGACGGAGGATCGTACGGCATCTCGTTCTGGAAGAAGACAACCTCGCCGTTCTGGCCGTTCCAGATCACCTCGAACTTCTGGTAGTGCTCGACGAACAGCCCATACGCAGAGACGTTGTCCCCGTTGACGACAACGCCAGTTTCCGCCCGGTTGCTGTTCCAGCCGACCCCGGCGCCGTGGTCGGCGCGCCAGGCCCAGATGTCGTCGAGGATCGCGTTGTCGGCATTCACGACGAGGCTCGTTGTCGCCTGGCCCGGTTCGGCGCCCCCGATGCGGAAGAAGACATCGGAGAGGAGGGTAGGATCGTTTCGGTCGTGTGTGCCGCCGGCGTTCTTGCGGCCGATCTGCACGAGGACCGGCGAGTTCACCGGGCCCGCGTCGACGATGAGGCCCGACAGCTTGATCCCCGGGACGCTCGCCGTCTCGAGCGCGGCATTGCCGTTCGTCGGGATCAGCGTTGCGAAGCCGAGGCCGAGCACCACGGCGTGCGGATTCAGGACATCGATCGGCTGCGCGAGCTCGTAGACGCCCGGCGTCAGGATCAGGTCCTGCCCGAGAGCGAGCGCCGCGTTGATCGCCTGCACCGGCGTCGCCGGGGTCGCAATGAAGAAGCGGCTGATCGGGATCGACGTTCCGGCCTCCGGGCCGCCCGCGTAGTTCGGGCCGACGGAGTCGTGCTGCACCGCCGGGACGAAAACGCTCCAATTGCCGGCGGTGTCGGCCGTCAGGAACGGCGGCTCCTCCGACACGCGCGGCGAAGGGACATTCGTGTACTGGCCCTGGCCCGGCCCGAAGGCGGTCGCCGGCGCGCCGTTGTCGCCGAGGAAAACCTGGTTCCAGACGGCGTTCGACCACTGGCCGATGTTGCTGTTGCGCGTGAAGTACTGCTGCTGGCCGAAGTTGCCGACGAATCCGTTCAGCTCGTCGTTCGCGAAGAACCCGCCGCTGACGAAGCCGCGGTTGCAGTAGTCCTGCAGGATCAGCGCGCCGTTGACGATCACGCTGCGCACCGGCGATGCCTGCGAGACGGCGAACAGGTCGTTCGAGTTCTTGCAGCCGGCGTCCTCGCCGTTCTCCGGTGCATAGGTGGGCGGCGTGTGCGGCAGCTTCACGTTCAGGGTCAAGTTGGACAGCGACCGCCAGAAGTTGTTCAGGCCATCGCAGGCGGCGTGTCGGCAGTCGCCCTGGTTGAAGACGTCGACGGCGCCGTTGATCACGACGGCGCTCGGCGTCGCGCCCGTCCCGGCGACCTGCGTGTAGTAGCCGAGCTGGAACACGAGCGGACTCTCGGTGCTTCCGTATGTTCCGGGCTCGAACAACACGGCGTAGCGCTGCGGGCCGAACTGGTTCGGAACCTGCTGCGTAGAGATCGCGTCGAGCGTCGCCTGGATCTGCGACTGCGGCATCGACGGCGTGAACACGACCACGTTCGGCCCGAAGGCGGGCGGCGCGGCGGCTGCTGTGCCGGGCCCGGCGAGCGCGACGGCGAGCGCGGCGAGCGCGACCGCGAGCGCTGACTTTCTCATGGCGGAGTACCTCCTGTCGTCGCCTTGCGGAGGGCGACGATATCGCAGATTGCCGAATCGATAGTTGGTGCGAATCTGGCCTCTTTCTCGTTGAGAGAGCGGGTCATGTATTCAAAGGCGATGGCTCGTCGCGACGATGAACTCCTGCCCGTGCGTGGTGCGGTGTGCGTCGGGAGCGTCCATGCAATCGCATGGCTCGGATCCGGCGCTGTTGCTACCACGAGGGCCCGACCGCCGGGTGGAAGTGAAGCGTCAACCAGGCCACTCCCGCCCGCTCGGGCGGCGGTATCGCGTGACAGGCCGCCAACCGTGTCACGACGAGCTGAGGTGGATGCCTGTCGTTACCGAGCGCCGCACGCAAGGAGCGCGCAGCCGGTCCTCCAAGCTCGAGCGTCACGAACCCACGTCGAGTGCGAACAGCCGATGAAGGCCGCTGAAGCCCTTGAGTTCGACGTCTCGACTCTCAACGAAGTGCGCTCCATGGTCGCCTGCAACCAGGTCATGAACGAGGCCCGAAACCAGTACCTCGCCGCCAATCGCGTGACTGGATACGCGAGCGGCGAAGTTGAGGGTCGATCCGAAGAACTGGTCCCCTTCGTGAAGTGCTTCGCCGGTGTGCGCGCCGATCCGCACGCGGATCGGAGGCGACATCTCGCCGAATGCGATCTGCATCGTGGACTGAATCTCCCGACAGCACGCCAGCGCCCGGCGCGCGCTCGAGAACGCGAGCATCGAGCCATCGCCTTGCGTCTGAACAACTGTGCCGCCGTTGGCAGCTACGGCTTCGCGGATAATCGCGAAATGCCGTAGAAGCACATCACGCCACGCACGATCGCCGAGCCTCGCGTTGAGCACGGTCGAGTCGACGATGTCCGTGAAGACGACCGTCACCGTGCCATCGGCCGAAGCGCTGCTCGACATGTCGGGCCGCTCGCGCTCGATCGTCTCTCGCAATTGCGCGACGCTCACCGGCAGTTTCACTCCCAGGATCTCTTCATTCGCGCGCGGGACCGACAGGTGAGCCTGTACGACCCTCCACTCCCCGTGTTCCAGGTGGAGAACGAACGTCGCCCGCGCTTCGAACGCTTGGTCACCGGTCGCGATGGCGATCCGGGCTGCGCCCCAGCCGACCGTTCCTTCCTCCCAGGCTTCGATCTCGTTCCATTGGAACGGGAAGCCGCCGTACTCCCCGAGTTGACGCTGCCACAACGCGGCAACCTCGTTGCCGGACCACCACTCACCTGGATCAGTCCCGATCGACAGGAGTGCCTGTGTCTCTGAGAGGCGGGCCACGACCGCAGCCGCGTCCCCATCCCTCACCGCCGTCACCCAGCGCGCGACGATGCGGCGGATCTCCTCGGAGAATTCCATCGGCCAAGTCTTACCCGCCGTCGGGCAACCAACCGGAACTTCGTGAGCGGGAGCGACGGGACTCGAACCCGCGACCTCCGGCGTGACAGGCCGGCGTTCTAACCAACTGAACTACGCCCCCGGTTCGCGGGGAGTGTAGCGGCCGACCGTCCGGCTAGTTTGCCGCGGTGACGCGCGTCGACTGGATCGCTCTGGCGATCGTGGCTCTCTCCGCGCTCTCCGGGCTGAAGCGCGGCTTGATCGCGACGGTGCTGTCGCTGGGCGGCCTCGCGGCCGGGGCGGTGGTCGGCGCGCGCATCGCGCCGCACTTCCTGCACAACGGCTCGAGTTCCCCGTACACGCCGCTCGTCGCGCTCGGGGGCGCAGCCGCCGGGGCGATCGTCCTCCAGACGGTGGCCTCGATTGTCGGCTCGTTCGCCCGCGGCAGCCTCCTCACCATGCCGCCGCTGCGCATGTTCGACTCGCTCGGCGGGCTCGTCGCAGGCGCGGCGTTCGGACTCGCGGTCGCGTGGGTGGCGGGTGCGGTGCTCCTGCAAATCCCCGGACAGGCGAAGCTGCGAAAGGAGGTGCAGCGCTCGGTCATCCTGCAGCACCTGAACGAGATCGCGCCGCCCCGCACTGTCCTGCGCGCGTTCGCGCGTGTCGACCCGTTCCCCTCGATCGCCGGCCCCGCGCCGCCGGCGCTTCCGCCGGACCCGCGAGTGCTCAGCTCCGTCTACGTGCGCGACGCCCGGCCGAGCGTCGTGAAGATCACGGGTACCGCCTGTGGACTCGGCGTCGAAGGCTCCGGCTGGGTCGCGAGGCCGCATGTCGTCGTCACCGCAGCTCACGTCGTCGCGGGCGCCTCCGACGTCAGGGTGAACGGGCGTGCCGCGAACGCGCTCGTCGTCGATCGCCGGCAGGACGTCGCCGTCCTTCGCGTCCCCCGGTTGAGCGCACGGCCGCTGCTGCTCGTCGATCCGCATGCGGGCGACGCCGTCGCGATCCTCGGCTATCCCGAGAACGGCCCGTTCGACGCGCGTCCGGGTCGCGTCGGCGCGACCGCCGACGTACTCGTCAACGGGCACCTGCGCGAAGTGACGGTGCTGAGCGGGCTCGTGCGGCACGGCAACTCTGGCGGGCCTGCGGTGAACCGCCTCGGGCAGGTCGAGGCGACGGTGTTCGCGGCGCGCATCGGCGGTCGCGCCGGCTACGGCGTCCCGGCCGCGCCCGTGCGCGCCGATCTCGCGCGCGCGAAGCGGCCGGTCTCCACCGGCAAGTGCGGCTAAGTGCGGTAATGCAGGTGGACGACGCCGCTCTCGAAGCGGCGCTCGTCCAGCAGCTCGAGCTCCGCGCGGCGACCGTCGGGTAGAGAGCGCGTGCCGCCGCCGACGACGATCGGCGTGAGGAAGAGGTGGCACTCGTCGATCAGCCCGGCCGCGAAGGCGCGCGCGGCGAGCGTCGGCCCGCCGATGCTGACGTCGCTCGCCGCATGCGCCTTCAGCTCCCGGATCGCGGCGGGATCGAAGACGCGCTCGACGCGCGTCCGCGAGCTGGACACTTCCTCCAGCGTGGTGGAGTAGACGATCTTCTCGGCCGCTCGCCAGATCCTCGCGTAGTCCCGGATGACCGGCGGCTCGTCGGCAACCTCCATCGTCTCCCACGCCGCCATCACTTCGTACATCCGGCGCCCGTAGAGGTAGGTGCCGACCGGCCGCTCGAGGTCGTTGATGAACGCGTGCACCTCGGTGTTGGGCGCGGCCCAGTCGAAGTTGCCGCTCTCGTCGGCGACGAAGCCGTCGAGCGAGCTGATCGCCGAGTAGATCAGCTTCGCCACGCTAGGAGAGCACGTCGAGCACGCCGAGTGGTCGCCGGAACGGTGCGACGATGTAGACGCCGTTCGCAAGTGCGCGCGCCTGCTCGATCAGCTCGTGCGCGAGCTCGATCCCGACATGCGCCCCGTCCGCGCCCGCGACGCGATACCTCTCCTGCACGTGCTCGGGGACGACGATTCCCGGCGTCTCGTTGTGCACGCGCACCGCGAGCTCGAGCGAGCGGATCGGCCAGACGCCGACGAGCAGCGGGATCGGCGACGGACCGCCGAAGCGCGCGAAGAACTGCTCGAGGTAAGTCATGTCGAAGAGGATCTGCGTCATCGCGAACCGCGCGCCGGCCGCGACCTTGCGGTGGAAGCGGTCGATCTCCAGCTCGAGGTCGTCCGCCGTCGGGTTCACCGCGACGCCGGGGAAGAACGCCGTGGGCGCGTCGATCGCGCGCCCGTGGAAGTCGGTTCCCTCGTTCAAGCGAGCAATCAGCTCGACGAGTCCGATGGCGTCGACGTCGTACACGGAACCCGTCCCGGGATAGTCGCCTGCCTCGGGCGCGTCGCCGGTGACCGCGAGCACGTTGCGCAGGCCCTCCGCGTGTGAGCCGAGGAGGAGCGACTCGAGACCCGCGATCGTCGAGTCGCGTGGCGTGAGGTGTGGGATCACCTCGACGCCGGCGTCGCGCTGGATCGCGGCCGACGCCATCATGCCGCTCATCCGCGCACGCGCGCGCGGGTTGTCGTTGACGTCGACGACGTGCGCGCGACCCGACTCCTTGATCGCCCGCGCTGCCTCCACGAGGCCCTTGATCGAGCCGCCGAGCGGCGGGTCGAGCTGCACCGAGACGACGAACTCACCGGCGGCGAGCAGCCGTTCGAGCTCCGCGGGAGCCTCGGCCGACGGCGGCACGAGCACCGAGGCGGTCCCGCGTGCCGCGGTCACCGCCGGTGCGGCGCGATCCTCGTCGATCGCCTGCCTGATCGCAGTGATCTGCGCGGGGGTTGTTCCGCAACAGCCGCCGATCAGATGCGCTCCGAGCGCGCGCGCCCGCGCGGCGAAGTCGCCGAAGTACTCGGGCGTCGCGTGAGGGAACGAGATCCGCGCGCCGGTCATCGTCGCGAGGCCGACGTTCGGAAGCGCGGCGAGCACCGCGCCGTCGCCCGTCATCTCGCCGAGCGCAGTCAGGGCGGCCGCCGGGCCGCGGCCGTGGTTCGCGCCGAACGCCGCGATGTCGAGCCCACGAAGGCGCTGCGCGGCATCGCGCGCGGTCACGCCGGCCATCGTCACGGCGTCGCTGTCGAAGCTCATCAGCGCTACGACCGGCAGCGACGACGCGGACCGCACCGCGGCAACCGCCCGCTCGAGCTCGTCGAGGTCGAAGAACGTCTCCAGCATCAGCACGTCCGCGCCACGACCCTCGAGGATCCGCGCCTGCTCCGCGTAGTCGTCGCCTCCCGGCCCGATCGACGCGCCGATGAACACCTCACGGCCGGAGATCTCGCGCGCGTCGCGCGCCAGCTTGACCGCCGTCGAGTTGATCCGTTCGAACTCGTCCTCGAGGAAGTGCTGGGCGAGCTTCTGCCGGTTCGCGCCGAAGGTGTTCGTCTCGATCAGGTCGGCGCCGGCGTTGATGAAGCTGACGTGGACGGCCGTGACGGCGTCCGGCGCCCGCAGGTTGGCCTCCTCCGGGGTGCGCAGGCCCGCCACCGCGGCGGAGAGGACAACGCCGAGGCCCCCGTCGGCGACAATCGGCCGCTCCTCCCGGAGCCGTGCTTCGAAGCTGGTTCCCACCGGGCCAGGGTAGTCAAGCGGTGCGGTGAACCACCGCTCGGGTGATGGATCAACCGGGTCGCATGATGCAGAGTACGAATCGTCACCTGCACGGCTCGATGCGGCGAGGCCGGAAGCGGGGGGCGGACACTCACAGCAGTTGAAGACGGCGTCGGCGGCGGCGCCGTCTTCGCGTGGTGGGGCCTTTTCAGCGGAACGCGAGCCGGCCCGAGTAGAGCACCCAGCCGCGTCGGTACTTGACGTAGGCGGTCAGCCCGCCGGTGCGCGTCGCCGTCCAAGTCACTTCGCGTCCGCGTGCCGTCGCGTGCGTCGACGTGCCGCCGACCGAGACGTTCGCGTCGACGGCGTCGAACTTCACCTCGAGCCGCACCACGGCTCCGCGCCGGACGAACGCGCGGCGGGCGGAGGCGCCGAGCGGGGCGCCGCACCGCGCGTCCCAGCACCACGAGGTGATCGCGAGCGGCACGTGCGCGGTCCCGGTGTCGACGTACGCCGGCGGCGGCGAGGCGACGCCGAGCAGGAGGGCGAGGACGACCGCCACCCTGGGGAATCTAGACGCCTGGCGGCCCGCAGGAAAAATCCGTTCCGAAGGTGCGAATCCTGATGTATTGTCAAGCGCCTGAGGGTGAGCCGGGGGGAGGGAGAGGACCGGCTCCAGCAGTGATCGTTGTGCCGCCGTCAACGTCATAGCCGGAGGTCGTGCTCAGGTGCTCACCGTCGATATTGCTCTTCCCGACGTCGAAGAACTTCACAAGCTCGTCGCGACGGGACAAGAGAAGGGATTCCTCACCTACGACGAGATCGTCAAGGGGATCGAGGAAGTCGAGCTTACGAAGGAACAAGTCGAGGACTTCACCACCTATCTGATCGACCATGGTGTGGAGCTCGTCGAGGGCGAGGAGCACAAGCGCCTCCCGCACGAGCAGCCGCTGGTCGAGGAAGAGGTCAAGTCGGCGCCGAAGCTCGACCTGACCGTCGAGCCGTCGCTTGATTCTCTCCGGTTGTATCTCCGAGAGATCGGCAAGGTGCCGCTGCTGACCGCCGATCAGGAGGTCTATCTGGCAAAGCGGATCGAGCGCGGGGATATGGCCGCGAAGACACAGATGACGGAGGCGAACCTCCGTCTCGTCGTCTCGATCGCGAAGGGCTACCTCGGCCGCGGTCTCAGCTTCCTCGATCTGATCCAGGAGGGGTCGCTCGGCCTCATCCGCGCGGTCGAGAAGTTCGACTACCGCAAGGGCTACAAGTTCTCGACCTACGCGACGTGGTGGATCCGCCAGGC
>JBJMKB010000061.1:0-19353 GCA_045806045.1 Gaiellaceae bacterium
CTCATCTCCGGTGACTCGGGCGGCACGGGCGCTTCACCGCTCTCGTCGATCAAGCACGCCGGCGTGCCCTGGGAGCTCGGGCTCGCCGAGACGCAGCAGACGCTCGTCCTGAACGACCTGCGCTCACGCGTGTGGGTGCAGACCGACGGTCAGCTGAAGACGGGTCGCGACGTGGTGATGGCCGGACTGCTCGGCGCCGACGAGATGGGATTCGCAACCGCGCCGCTGATCGCGAGCGGCTGCGTGATGATGCGCGCCTGCCACCTGAACACGTGCCCCGTCGGGATCGCGACGCAGGACCCCGAGCTGCGCCGGCGCTTCCAGGGGACTCCGGAGCACGTGATCGAGTTCTTCTTCTTCGTCGCCGAGGACGCGCGGCGGATCATGGCGTCGCTCGGGATCGCGCGGTTCGACGATCTCGTCGGCCGCGTCGACCTGCTCGAGCCGAACGACGCGCTCGAGCACTGGCAGGCGCGCGGGATCGACCTCTCGAACCTCCTGCGCGCGCCCGACGTGCCGGAGGGAACGCCCCTGCGGCGCAGCGAGCCGCAGGTCTCGCCGCTCGGAGACGCGCTCGACTGGGAGCTCCTGCGCGAGGGCGAAGGCACCTACCAGGTGCGCAACGTCAACCGCACGATCGGCGGTATCTACTCGCACCACGTCGCGCGCGGTGCGGCGGGCCCTGCGCACTTCGAGCTGCACGGCTCCGCCGGGCAGTCGTTCGGCGCGTGGCTCGCGCCCGGCGTCGAGCTGACGCTGTACGGCGAGGCGAACGACTACGTCGGCAAGGGGCTCTCCGGCGGCGTGCTCGCGGTCCGGCCGCCCGAGGCGGCGACGTTCCCCGCCGAGGAGAACGTGATCGTCGGCAACACGGTGCTCTACGGCGCGACGTCCGGCCGCGCGTTCTTCCGCGGTCTGGCGGGCGAGCGGTTCGCGGTGCGCAACTCGGGCGCCTCGGCGGTCGTCGAAGGCGTCGGCGACCACGGCTGCGAGTACATGACAGGCGGCCGCGTCGTCGTGATCGGGCCGACTGGGCGCAACTTCGCCGCAGGGATGAGCGGCGGCATCGCCTACGTGCTCGAGCTCGATCCCGAGCGCTGCAACACGCAGCTCGTCGGTCTCGAGCCGCTCGACGACGCGGACGAGGAGACGCTGCGCGAGCTGCTCCAGGAGCACGTCGAGCGCACCGATTCTGCGGTCGCGCAGCATTTGCTCGATGAATGGGACCCCGGCCGATTCGTCAAGGTCTTCCCGCACGACTACAAGCGGGCGCTCCGCGATTCGCCGGTCTCCGGCGGTGGCGTCGGCTTCCTGACGCGCGAGACGGAAGAGGCGGCGTAGGCGATGGGCAGGATCGGCGCGTTCAAGAAGGTGCAGCGGCTCGAAGCGCCCGAGCGCGACCCGAAGGCGCGCGTCTCGGACTACCGCGAGTTCGTGGGGACGCTGCCGCTCACCGAGCTTCGTGAGCAGGCCGCGCGCTGCATGGAGTGCGGCGTCCCGTTCTGCCATCACGGCTGCCCGCTCGGCAACCTGATCCCGGACTGGAACGACCTCGTCTACCGCGACCGCTGGCAGGAGGCGATCGTCCAGCTCCACCGGACGAACAACTTCCCCGAGTTCACCGGCCGGCTGTGCCCCGCGCCGTGCGAAGCGGCGTGCGTGCTCGAGATCAACGAGGGCGACGCCGTCTCCATCAAGCAGATCGAGCTCTCGATCGTCAACCGCGCATGGGACGAGGGGTGGATCGTGCCGCAGGCGCCTGCGCGGCGCACCGGGCGCAGCGTCGCGGTCGTCGGATCGGGCCCGGCCGGCCTCGCGTGCGCGCAGCAGCTCGCGCGCGCCGGCGAGGACGTGACGGTGTTCGAGCGCGATGAGGCGGCGGGCGGGCTCGTGCGCTTCGGAGTGCCGGAGTTCAAGATCGAGAAGCGGCTCGTCGAGCGCCGCGTGCAGCAGCTCGTCGCGGAGGGAGTCGAGTTTCGCTTCGGCGTGGACGTCGGGGCCGACGTGGACGCGGCCGAGCTCCGCGAGCAGTTCGACGCGGTCGTGATCGCGACCGGCGCGCGCGTGCCGCGCGACCTGCCGCTCCCCGGTCGCGAGCTCGACGGCGTGCACTACGCCATGGAGTACCTGTACTCGCGCATGCGCGACGACGGACGCCTCAGCGCCGCGGGCAAGCACGTGATCGTGATCGGCGGCGGCGACACGGGTGCCGACTGTGTCGGCCACGCGAACCGCGAGGCGGCGGCGTCGGTGACGCAGATCGAGCTGCTCGGGGAGCCGCCCGCACAGCGGCCGGACGACCTCACGCCGTGGCCGCGCTGGCCGGTGAAGCTCCGCACGTCGTACGCGCTCAAGGAGGGCGGCGAGCGTTCGTTCGCGATCTCGACCACGCACCTGAGCGGCGGGGAGCGGGTCGAGCAGATCCACTGGCAGCAGAACACGGGCCAGCCGCCGTTCGACCTGGTCGCGGACACCGAGGAGTCGCGCCCCGCCGACCTCGTGCTGCTCGCGATGGGCTTTCTCGGTCCCGAGGCCGCCGTACTGGAACAACTCGGCGTCGAACGCGACGGGCGCAGCAACGCCGACGCGCCTCGCTACGCGACCTCGGCCGACGGCGTCTTTGCGGCAGGAGATGCAAGGCGGGGACAGTCGTTGATCGTGTGGGCGATCGACGAGGGCCGGCAGTGCGCCGCCGCCGTCACCGAATGGCTGGACGGCGCGAGCTTTCGTTTGGATAGCTACGCCCCAGCCGCCCAAGTAGACTCCGCCGCATGAAGCGGACAATGAACGACACGCACGACCATGAGAATTGCGCCGTCGCGGCGACGGCCGAGATCATCGCCACGAAGTGGACACCGCTCCTCATCCACGACCTCTCCGAAGGCCCGCGCCGGTTCATGCAGCTCGAGCACGCCTGTCCGGGCATCAGTCCGCGGACGCTCTCGGAGCGGCTCGACATGCTGGAGAGCCAGGGCGTGCTCGTGCGCCGCAGCTATCCCGAGTCGCCGCCCCGCGTCGAGTACGAGCTGACGGACAAGGGCCGCGCGCTCCTGCCGATCATCCGCGAGATGCGGAAGTTCGGCCACGCGTGGATCGCGCACGACCACTCCGTCAAGCGCCGCCGCACCGCTTCGGCCCGCCGCTAGCTCGCGCGCGGAACCTGGCAAGCCCTCGGAACCTGGTTCGGTTTTTGAACCAGGTTCCTGAGTTTCGACCGCCGTCGCGCTCCCGAGCAAACGCACGAACCTGGTTCAAACTACGAACCAGGTTCGGTTTTGAACGCCCACGGAACCTGGTTCGGTTTGTGAACCAGGTTCCTGAGTTTCGACCGCCTCGCGCTCGCGGAACCTGGTTCGGTTTTTGAACCAGGTTCCTGAGTTCCGACCGGCCTCGCGCTCCCGAGCAAACGCAGGAACCTGGTTCCAACTACGAACCAGGTTCCGCTGGCGGCTGAACCAGGTTCCTGAGTTTCGACCGCCTTGCGCCGGCGAGCGAACGCACGACGCCTAGCATTGGGGCATGCCGCCGCTCAGCGCCAGGGACCGGGCGAAGCTGCCTGACAGCGCGTTCGCGTATGTCGATTCGGAGGGCAAGCGCCGCCTGCCGATCAACGACGCGTCGCATGTCCGGAACGCCCTCTCGCGCTTCAACCAGGTCGTCTTCGAGGACGAGGCGGCGCGCGACCGCGCGCGCATCCGCCTGCTACGCGCGGCCAAGCGGCACGGTGTGATGCCGATCGGGTTCATCAGCGCGCAGCTCCAGCCTCAGCGCAAGTTCCCGAAGGGGAACGTGACGTTCCTCCTCACCGACATCGAAGGCTCGACGGAGCTGGTCGCGCGGCTCGAAGACCGCTATGTATCGCTGATCGACGCGGTGCGCCGGGCGATGCGTGCCGCGATCAAGAGCGCCGGCGGCCACGAGATCGACGCGCGCGCCGACGAGCTGTTCGCAGTCTTCGAGCAGGCGCCGGCGGCGCTCGAGGCCGCCCTCGCGATCCAGCGCGCGCTGCGCGACGGCGCGTGGCCCGGCGCTGCTCAGGTGCGCGCGCGTGTCGCACTGCACAGTGGCAGGCCGACGCTGACCGAGACGGGGTACGTCGGCCTCGCCGTCCACGCCGCGGCTCGCATCTGTTACGCCGCGCACGGCGGGCAGATCGTTCTGTCGTCTTCCGTTCACGCCGGAGTGCACCAGTCCCTGGTCGACGGCGTCACGCTGAGGAGCCTTGGCGTGTGGCGTTTTCAAGGCCTGCGTGATCCGGAGGAGCTCTACCAGGTCGACACGGCCGACCTGCTCGCCGACTACCCGCCGTTGCGTGCCGCCGAAGCCGTCCTCTCGGGGGCCGCGCCCTAGGCTAGAGAGGTGCAGCGAGCACGGCGTCGAGCAGATCGTCGAGCTTGGCCGTCGCGACCGCGATCGACGTGTCCGCTGCGCCGTAGTACAGGCGCAACTCGCCGCTCGCCGTGTCGTGGACGGCGCCGCAGGGGAAGACGGCGTTCGCGACGTCCCCGACGCGCTCGTAGGGCGCGTGCGGCCCGAGGATCCATTCCGGCAGCCGATGCGTCACCCGCTCGGGCTCGGCGAGAGCGGTGAGCGCGAGGCCGATGCGGTACAGGCCCCCGGCGACCGTGTCCTTGACGCCGTGGTACAGGATCAGCCAGCCGTGCTCGGTCCGCATGGGCGGCGGCCCGATCCCGATCCGCCGGGAGTCCCACCATGCGCCTTCCCGTGGCGCGAGCACCGGCTCCGGCATGCTCCAGCTGACGAGGTCAGGCGAGCGGGAGAGCACGATCTCTCCGCCGGCTCCGGCGACGGCTCCGACGCTCGGACGGTGGAAGAGGATCCACTTTCCGTCGATGCGGTCGGGCAGGAGTGCCGCGTTCTTGTCCTCGGCGCGCTTGATGACGCCGTGGCGCTCGACCGTCCGGAAGTCGGCGGTGGTCGCAAGGTAGACGGCTGGCCCTGGCGGTCCGTAGGCGGTGCAGGTGATCGCCCACCGTTCGAGCTCCGGGAGCCAGACCGTCCGCGGGTCCTCGAAGCCCCATTGCTCGCTCTCGATCGCCTCGTCCGGTGCCAGCAGCGGCTGCGCGTCGACCGACCAACCGTCGAGCCCGTTCGCCGACCGCACCATCGTCAGGTGTGAGATGCCGCGCAGGTCCTCGACGCGCGCGAGCAAGATGGTCTCCCCGTCGACGAGCGCCGCCGCCGGGTTGAAGACGGCGTTCGCCGGATACGGCCAGTCGGCGGACGTGAGAATCGGATTGCGTGCGTGTCGCTCGAAGAGCTCGCGGCTGCTCATGCAACTTCGACGGTGTGACGGCCGGCGACCGAAGAGAACTCCGAGGTGTCGAGCAGCAAGGCGGCACGATGGAACGCGAGGGTGGACTCTGCGCCCTGATTGTGGTTGACGTCGCCTTGACCGAGGCCGTCGCTGCAGCCGCCGGTCGCGAAGTCGTACAGCGGACGTGCGAGGTGGTTCTTGCCGAGGAACCAGTCGAAGGCGAGCTGCGCCCGCTCGCCGTGCTCCCGCTCGCCGGTCACGTCAAAGGCTGCGAGCTCTGCTTCCACCAATGCCGACGCTTCGAGCGGCTGCTCGTCGCCCATGCCTGGCGCCGGCTGGCCGCGGTGACGGCCGAGATGTCCCGTCAGGCGCAGCATCCCGTCGGCGAGGCCGGATTCGTCCCCGAGCCAGCGCAGCGACTCCAGGCCGGCGGCGACATCGGATTCACGGTCGAGCGCGGTGCCCCCTGCGATCAAAGCCTGAGACAGCCGCGCGTTGTCGTAGGTGAGCGCGCTTTCGAACCACACCCACTCGTCGGAGGCATTCGAGTCGAGCGCGTCGCGCAGACGGTCGAGTCCGCGCTCCAGCATCCTGCGCGCCGGCTTGTCCAGCCGGTCGCGGTCGAGGCGTGCGAGGCCGAGCACGACGTAGGCGTCGGTTCTCAACGACGTCTCCCCGGACAAGCCGCCGACGATCCGGTCGATCAGACGTTGCGTCGGCCCGACGAGCGCGGGTGCCCAGGCGGTCGACAGCACGTCGCCGAGCGCCCAGACGGCGCGGCCGACGTGGTCTCCGACGTGCGGCTCGTCCAGCCAGCGACGGTCGTAGCTCATGAAGTTGCGCATCCCCGGTCGTTCGTCGGTCGCGTCGTGCAGGAACGCAAGTGAGCGATAGACGATCGAGGTCCACGTCTGCTCGTCCGAGCGTCTCGCAAGCTCGAGCGCCACGACCGCTAGACGCGCGACGTCGTCGACGCAATAACCGGTGCTGCGGTTGGGAATCGCCCCGTGCGCGTGTTGCACGATCCCCGCGTCGTCCACCATCGTCAGCAGGTGGTCGTGACGAAAGCTCGCGGGACGAAGCTCGAGGCTGACGGCGGGGTCGCGGCGCGGCGCACGCTCCACCGCCTCGCGGAGCACGGCAGCGGTCGCCTCCGCCACGGCGGGCCAGGCGAGCCACTCGCTGATGCGGCGCGCTTCCGCGCGCGCGGCCAGCAAGGTGTCGGGCTCCTCGATGTAGCGGCACACGGCTTCGGCGACCGCTTCGGGGTCGGCAAACGGGACGAGCTGCCCGGCTCCGGTGGAGAGCAGGCCTTCCGCGTAGCGATAGGGCGTCGAGACGGTGGCGCAGCCGGCAGCGATCCCGAAGGTCAGCGCACCGGACGAGGTCTGCTCGCGATCGAGGTAAGGGGTTACGAACACGTCCGTGGTCGCGAGAAGGTCGGCGATCTCGCTCACGCGGAGGAAACGGTCGTCGAACTCGACGTGGTCGGAGAGCCCGAGGCGCGCAACCGTTTGTTGGAGCGAAAGCCGGTAGCGCTCGCCCTCGCGCTGCGCGACGCCCGGATGCGTTTGGCCCGCGATCACGTAGACCACGTCCGGGTGCTTCGCAACGATCGCGGGGAGCGCTTCCAGCACGGTTTCCAGCCCCTTGCCCGGCGAGATCAGGCCGAACGTCGAGATCGTGAAGCGCCCACGCCGGTCCTCGGGCCTGAGCCGGGCGCGCTGCGCGAGGAGCGTCGGCGCGCCATGCGGCACGACGCGCAACTTCTCCTCCGGGCACGTGCCGCTGTCGGCGAGCAGGCGCAACGCGGTGTCGGTCATCACGATCACGAGCTCCGCATGGCCGCACAAGGTCTCGAGCACGTGTGCCTGGTGCGGCGTCGGCTCCGAGAGGACCGTGTGCAGCGTCACGACGAGCGGTTGGGTCAGCTCTTCGGCCAGTGAGAGGACGTACTCCCCGTCTCGGCCGCCGAAGATCCCGTACTCGTGCTCGAGCAGCGTGACGTCCGTGTTGCGCCTGCTGAGCACGCGTGCCGCACGGACGTAATCGCCACGGGTGCCCTGTGCGATCGTCGCGACGACGCCAGAGCGCTGCGGCCGTGACGGGTCGTCGACTACGACCACCTTCGCGACGGATTCGATCTCCGGCAAGCCGACGAGCGCAGCGCGGACATCGGCGGCGAACGTGCCGATTCCGCACGCGCGAGGCGGGAACGTCGAGACGATGGCCGCACGCATCATCGTTGCGGTGACCTCGCCGGCAGGTGATTCGTCGAGCATCTGATCCTCCTCGAGCTCGGGGCACGTGCCTCCGGCCTGCTCTGCTGAGGGCGGATCGGATCGCCGTACCGGCTCGTCCAGGGTGCGGCGCCGGGCCAGCATAGCCGGTGAGGGTGAAGGTGGCGGCGGGGCGGCCAGTGACCCTGTTCGCTAGACCAGCATTGCCTCTTCGAGCGCTTTGCGCTGCGCGAGCGAACGGTTGACCGCGTTCACCACGGCGCGTAGCGACGCGGTGACGATGCTCGGATGCAGGCCGACGCCCCACACGAGGTCGCCGTCGATGTCCGCCTCGATGTACGCCGCCGCGGTCGCGTCCGCGGCAGCCGCCATCGCGTGTTCGTGGTAGTCGCGAATGCGGATCGCAATGCCGAACGTCTGGTCGAAGGCGTCGACGAGGGCCGCAATCGGGCCGTTGCCTTCGCCGGAGACCTGCTGTGCGGCGCCGTCGACGGTGATCTCCGCGACGATCCGGTCGTGATCGGCGCTCGAGTGCGTGTACGACGCGAGGGCATACGGTCCCGTGTACGAGAGGTAGTGCTCATGGAACGCCGCGAGCAGCTCGTCGGCGGTC
This sequence comes from Gaiellaceae bacterium, assembly GCA_045806045.1. Classification (GTDB taxonomy): domain Bacteria; phylum Actinomycetota; class Thermoleophilia; order Gaiellales; family Gaiellaceae; genus PALSA-600. Next base: position 8,132 of record JBJMKB010000061.1, read on the forward strand.
AGCTCTCCGCCGCGTAGGTCTGTGATTGCCTGCACCTTCTGCGCGAAGTCGACCTGAAGCCCGCGCGGCAGCTCGAGGCTGTGCTCGGTCTCCATCAGGTAGGCGACGCCACCCTTGCCCGACTGCGAGTTGACGCGGATGATCGCCTCGTAGCTGCGGCCGAGGTCGGCCGGGTCGATCGGCAGGTAGGGGACGTCCCACACCTCCGAGCTCTCCGCCTGCTGCGCGTACATCCCCTTCTTGATCGCGTCCTGGTGCGAGCCGGAGAACGCGGTGTACACGAGCTCCCCGACCCACGGGTGGCGCGGGTGCACCGGCAGCTCGTTGCACTCCTCGACAATCGCCTTCGCCTCGTCGAGCTGCGACAGATCGAGGCGTGGATCGACTCCCTGCGTCAACAGGTTCAGCGCGATCGTGATCAGGTCGACGTTGCCGGTTCGCTCGCCGTTCCCGAAGAGCGTGCCCTCGACGCGGTCGGCGCCGGCCATCAGCCCGAGCTCGGCGGTCGCGACGGCCGTGCCGCGGTCGTTGTGGGGATGCACGCTGACGAGGATGCTGTCGCGGCTCGAGACGTTCCGCTGGAACCACTCGATGCGATCGGCGTAGACGTTCGGCGGAAACGCCTCGACCGTCGTCGGCAGGTTGACGATCATCTTCTCCTCGGGCGTGGGCTGCCAGACCTCCATCACCGCTTCGCAAACCTCGAGCGCGAAGTCGAGCTCGGTCCCGTGGAAGCTCTCGGGCGTGTACTCGAACATGATCTCCGTCTCCGTTTGCGCGGCGAGCTCCTTGCAGAGGCCCGTCGCGCGAACCGCGAGATCGACGATCCCCGCCTTGTCGAGGCGGAAGACGACGCGCCTCTGGATGGCCGAGGTCGAGTTGTAGAGGTGCACGATCGCGCGTGGCGCGCCTTCGATCGCCTCGTAGGTCCGTTCGATCAGGCCGGGCCGCGCCTGCGTCAGGACGGCGATCGTCGTATCCGCGGGGATGCGGTCCTCGTCGATCAACCGGCGCACGAACTCGAAGTCGGTCTGCGAGGCGGAGGGGAAACCGACCTCGATCTCCTTCACCCCGAGCCGGACGAGCAGGTCGAACATGCGCTGCTTGCGCGCGGAATCCATGGGCTTGACCAGGGCCTGATTGCCGTCCCGGAGGTCGGTGGAGCACCAGATCGGCGCCTGGTCGATCACCCGGTTCGGCCAGGTGCGGTCGGGGAGATCGACGGTCGGATAGGGGCGGTATTTCCAGTACGGCATCGTCATGGCTCTAGCTCCTCGAGTGGGCGGACTGCTCCCGCTGGGCGGGAGACGCGAAGACGGTTATGTCGCGTGGCGGGCTCCCCTAGGGGAGGAGGAGGGCAAGCGCGCGCAGGCCGAGCAGGCTGGAGGAGCCCGGCCCGGTCACGTTGAAATGGCGCTTCCCGCTCATCGCTTTCAAAAGCATAGTGAGAGCCGCCGGCTTTGGCAACAACCGGGGTCGCTATACGTTTTAAAGCTTGACAACCGGGATGCTTGTCGGCACACTCAAATGAGGATGAACCGTTCAGCCCGCGCATTCGAGCTACGGACGCCCCTTGCGGCGCGGTTGCTCATGCCCGGGCTCGTCATTCTTACGGTCATCGTCATTCTCCCCCTCTAGGGGGAGATTTCGCTCACGCGGCCCTTTGACGCCGCATACGCCGACTCACAGCAGGCGAAGTGCGCCCGCAACCAGGGCGTGAGTGAAAGCGACCCGACGATGTCTTTCAGGAGGTTTTGCGCGTGAATGTCAAGACGGTTGCCTGTCTCGCGGGAGACGGGGTGGGGCCCGAGCTGATGGCTGCGGCGACGCGCGCGCTTGATCGCGTCGCCAAGCTGCACGGCCTCGAGCTCGATGACGTTCACCTGCCATTTGCCGGGGAGGCGGTGACGCGCTCCGGCCACCCGCTGCCCGCTGCGACGCGCGCGGGCTACCGCGATGCCGACGCGATCCTCGTCGCCTCGCCGAACGAACCGGCCTTCGACGGAGTGAAGGCCGACCTGCACCTCGCGTGGCACGTCGCGCGCGTGCACGGAACGGCGACGCGCGACCTGATCGTCGCCGGGCCGGTCGGTGCGTGGGCGGACGAGACCGCGATCGCGCGGGCATTCGCCTGCGCGGCGTCGCGGCGCGGTCGCATCCTCTCGGTCGGCGACTCGGGCGACTGGCGCGCAGCCGTCGAGCGCGAGCGCGCGAACTGGGACGGGATGAGCGTCGAGGAGGCGCCACTCGGCGAGACGCTCGTGCGGCTGCGCGAGCAGCCCGAGACGGTGGACGTGATCGTGACGGAGTCGCACCTCGTGAACGCGATCATCGACGCGGCAGCCGCCTTCGCCGGCTCTCACGCGTCGGTCGCGCACGCATGGCTACCGGATGAAGGCCCCGGCGTGTTCGCGCCCGGCTCGTCCGAGTCCGACGACGTCGCCGGCTTCGGTGTCGTCGATCCGATGGGAATGCTGATGACGACCTCGCTCATGCTCGCGGAAGGCCTGAAGCGCCGCTCGGCGTCGCGGACGCTGGAGCGCGCGGTCGGCGCCGCGGCACGTCGCGACACGCGCGACACGCGGTCGTTCATGGACGCCGTGATCGAGTTGCTGCCGCAGTCGCGCACCGACGTCGACCACTTCGACGAGGTGTGGGCTTGAGCAAGCAGCGCACTCGGATGTTGGGCTCCGACGCGATCCTCCGCTCGCTGGAAGCCGAGGGCGTCGAAGTCGCGTTCGGCATCCCGGGCGGCGCGATCCTCCCGACCTACGACGCGATCGCGCGCGGCACCACCGTGCGCCACGTGCTCGCCCGCCATGAGCAGGGCGCGGGTCACATGGCAGAGGGCTACGCGCGCGCCTCGGGGAAGGTCGGCGTCGCGATCGCGACCTCCGGCCCCGGCGCGACGAACCTCGTCACGCCGATCGCGGACGCGTGGATGGACTCGACGCCGCTCGTCGCGATCACGGGGCAGGTGAAGTCCGCGCTGATCGGGACGGACGCGTTCCAGGAGATCGACGCGACCGGGATCACGATGCCGATCGTCAAGCACTCGTGGCTCGTGCAGCACGTCGAGGAGCTGCCGGGCGTGATGAAGGCGGCCTTCCACGTCGCGCGCACCGGGCGGCAAGGGCCGGTCCTGGTCGACATCGCGAAGGACGTGCAGGAGGCCGAGTTCGATTTCGAGTACCCGGAGGACGTCGACCTGCCGGGCTGGAAGCCGCCCCGAAAGGTTCACCCGCGGCAGCTTCGGGAAGCGGCGCAGGCGATTGCCGTAGCGCAGCGGCCGATCGTCTACGCCGGCGGCGGCGTGCTGAACGCCGACGCGTGCGCCGAGTTGAGAACCCTGATCGACTCGGCGCACCTCCCCGCCGTGGTCACGCTGATGGGCAAGGGGTGCCTGCCCGACTCGCACCCGCTCAACTACGGACCGCCCGGGATGCACGGCTCGAAGTACGCGAACTGGGCGTTGAACAAGGCCGACCTCGTGATCGCGGTCGGCTCGCGCTTCGACGACCGCGTCACCGGCAAGGTCTCGGCGTTCGCGCCAGGCGCGCGCGTGATCCACTTCGACATCGACGCGGCCGAGGTCGGGAAGATCCGCCACGCGGACATACCTGTCGTCGGCCCGCTCAAGCTCGCGCTGGCGCAGCTCGCCGCCGAGGTGAGTGCCGCTGCCGCAGGCGGCGTTCCCGATCGCGGGCCGTGGCTGCGCCAGCTCGAGGATTGGCGCGAGCGCTTCCCCTTCCGCTATGCGAAGGCGGACGGCGTCCTCAAGCCGCAGACGGCGGTCGAGGCGCTGCGCGATCTCGCCGCCACGCGCGAGGAGGACGTGATCTGGACGACCGGCGTCGGCCAGCACCAGATGTGGGCGATGCAGTACATCCAGTGCGAGAAGCCGCGGTCGTTCATCACCTCGGGCGGGCTCGGGACGATGGGCTACGGGCTCCCGGCGGCTGTCGGAGCGAAGGCCGCGCGGCCGGACGCCACCGTTGTCTGCATCGACGGCGACGGCTGCTTCCAGATGACCTGCCAGGAGCTCGCGACGGCGGCGCTCGAGCGCCTCCCGATCGTCGCGGTCGTCATCAACAACGGCTGGCTCGGGATGGTGCGGCAGTGGCAGGAGATGTTCTACGACAACCGCTTCGCGCAGACGCACCTGACGCATGCAGTGCCGGACTATGCGCAGCTCGCTGAGGCATACGGCTGCGCCGGCTTCACGGTCGACAACGAGGACCAGCTCGAGGACGCGCTCGCCGCGGCGTTCTCGGCGGGACGGACCGCCGTGGTCGACGTCCGCTGCGATCCGGAGGAGAAGTGCTTCCCGATGATTCCCGCGGGCGCCGCCGCCGTCGACATCCTCGAGGCGCCAGGGGAAGAGGCAGTGCCGGCGTGAGCAGCCATACGATCTCGATCCGGCTCGAGAACACGCCGGGTGCGCTCGCGCGTGTCTCACAGCTCTTCTCGCGGCGCGGCTACAACATCCAGAGCCTCGCCGTCGGACCGACCGAGAGCGCCGACATCTCGCGACTGACGCTGCGCGTCGACTGCAGCGAGCACTCGCTCGAGCAGATCGAGAAGCAGATGCACAAGCTCGTGAACGTGCTCCGCGTGACGGAGCTGCGGCCGGAGGAGGCGATCGAGCGGGAGCTCGCGCTGATCACGGTCAGCGTCACCCCCGACCGGCGCGCAGAGCTGATGTCGCTCAGCCAGGTCGCCGGCGCGCGCGTCGCCGACGTCGGCCGCGACGCGATCACCTTCGAGTTCGTCGGTCGTCCCGAGCAGGTCGAGGCGTTCGAGGAGCTCGTCCGCCCGTACGGCGTGCGCGAGCTCGTGCGCACCGGCCGCGTCGGCCTCCGCCGTCCGAGTGCGAACGGCCGCACGTCAACCCCTTCCGTCAGCGTCTGAAAGGAATACCCCAGTGGCAGAGATCCACAAGACCGGCAACCTCGACCGCCTGAGCGGGAAGGTCGCGGTGCTCGGGTACGGGAGCCAGGGCCACGCCCATGCGCTCAACCTCCACGAGTCCGGCATCGACGTCGTCGTCGGCCTCCGCGAGGGCAGCGCGTCCGCTGCCGCCGCGGAGGAGGCCGGTCTCGCCGTTGCATCCGTCGCGGCCGCGGTTCGCGGAGCACAGCTCGTCGCGTTCCTCGTCCCCGACGGCGCGCAACCCGAGCTGTACGAGAACGAGGTCAAGCCGAACCTCGAGCCCGGCGCGGTGCTGCTCTTCGCGCACGGATTCAACGTGCACTACGACCGCATCGCGCCGCCCGAAGGGCACGACGTGATCATGGTCGCACCGAAGGGACCGGGGCACGTCGTCCGCCGTCTCTACACCGAGGGCTACGGCACGCCCGCCGTGGTTGCCGTCGCACAGGATGCGAGCGGCGACGCACGGGAGGTCGCCTTCGCGTACGGCGCCGCGCTCGGCGCGGCCCGCGCGGGGATGGTCGAGACCACGTTCGCCGAGGAGACCGAGACGGATCTGTTCGGCGAACAGACGGTGCTGTGCGGCGGCGTCACGCAGCTCATCCAGCTCGGCTTCGAGACGCTCGTCGAGGCTGGGTACCAGCCGGAGGTCGCCTACTACGAGTGCCTGCACGAGCTGAAGCTGATCACCGACCTGATCTGGGAGGGCGGGATCGAGCGCATGCACTACTCGATCTCCGACACCGCCGAGTACGGCTCGCACGCGGTTGGCCCGAAGGTCGTCGACGAGCACGTGCGCGAGAACATGCGCACCGTCCTCGGCGCGATCAAGGACGGAACGTTTGCGCGCGAGTGGATCGCCGAGATGGATCGCGGCCAGCCGATCCTGGACGAGAAGCGGCGTGAGCTCGCGGCGACGCAGATTGAGCAGGTCGGCGCGCGGCTCCGTGCGTTGAACGTGAAGGAGGAGACCGCTGGCGTCGGTTGACACACCGCTCGCCCTCCTGGGCTACGGCACGGTGGGGGCGGCGGTCAACCGCCTCCTGACCGACTCCGCCGACGACATCGAGCGCGCGACCGGGCACCGCCTGCGCGTGGTGAAGGCCCTCGTGCGCGATCTCGGAAAGGAGCGTGAGAATCCGCCTGCGGGCGGCGTGCTTACGACCGACTTCCAGGAGATCGTGGACGACCCGTCGATCGCGGTCGTGGCCGAGGTGATGGGCGGCGTCGACCCCACGGGCGACCACGTGCTCGAGCTGCTGCGCCGCGGGAAGCACGTCGTGACCGCGAACAAGCAGCTCGTCGCCCGCCGCGGAGCGGAGCTCTTCGCCGCGGCGTCCGAGGCAGGAGTCCAGCTGCGCTTCGAGGCGAGCGTCTGCGCGGCGATCCCGGTGATCAAGGTGCTGCGCGAGTCGCTCGTCGTGACGAACGTGCACAGCGTGCTCGGGATCGTGAACGGGACGACGAACTTCGTGCTGACCGAGATGGAGGCGGGCAAGTCCTACGACGACGCGCTCGCGGAGGCTCAGCGGCGCGGGTACGCCGAGGCCGATCCGAGCGACGACGTGAACGGCGCGGATGCCGCCGCGAAGATGGCGATCCTCGCCACCGTCGCGTTCAACTCGCGCGTCGACCTCGAGGACGTCGACTACTCCGGGATCACGACAATCGATCCGCTGGACGTGGCGGCGGCGCGCGAGCTCGACATGGTGATCAGGCTCGTCGGCTCCGCACGGCTCGTCGACGGGCACTTCGACGTCCGCGTGCAGGCTGCGCTCGTCGACAAGCAGCATCCGCTGGCGAAGGTCGACGGGGCGTTCAACGCCGTGATGCTGCAGGGCGACGCGATCCGCGAGATCACGCTCGAAGGCCCCGGTGCGGGCGGGACCGAGACGGCGTCCGCCGTGATCGCCGACATCACGAGCGTGATCGGGACGATGCACACCGGGTTCCTGCAGAACGACGCCGCCTGGCGCGAGCTGCCGAAGCTCCCCGCCGGCGACTCGCGCTCGCCGTTCTACTTCCGGCTCCTGGTCGAGGACCGGCCCGGGGCGCTCGCGCGTGTCGCCGAGGGGCTCGCTCAGCGGGACATCTCGATCGCGCGCCTTCTGCAGCACCAGAACGGAAACGGCGCGGCGCTGCACGTCGTGACCCACGAAGCTCGCGCCGGCGCGCTCGACGAGGCGCTTGCGGCGCTCGGAGCGCTGCCCGAGGTGCACAAGCGCTCGCACCCGCTGCCGGTCGTCTCCGACCGGGGCGTGGCGGAGCTCGGATGGGCGTGACCGCCGTCGCTTCGTGGCTGTCGCTCGGCGAGGGCTCGACGCCGCTCGTCGTTGCGCGACGTACCCCAGGTCTGTACCTCAAGCTCGAGGGCCTGAACCCGACGGGCAGCTTCAAGGATCGCGGGATGGTCGTCGCCGTCGAGCGCGCCGCCGAGTCCGGTGCACGCGCCGTAGTCTGCGCCTCGACCGGGAACACCGCCGCCTCGGCCGCCGCATACGCCGCGCGCGCGGGGCTGGAAGCGGTGGTCCTCACCCCGGCCGGCGCGACCGCCGGACCGAAGCGCGCGCAGGCACGCGCCGCGGGCGCTCGCGTGCTCGAGGTCAACGGCAGCTTCGACGACGCACTGCGACTCTGCCGCGAGCTCGGAGAGCGTGACGGGTTCGTGCTCGTCAACTCGATCAACCCGAACCGCATCGAGGGGCAGAAGTCGGTCGCGTTCGAGATTCTGGAGCAGCTCGGCGCCGTCCCCGACGTCGTCGCCCTGCCGTTCGGCGGCGGCGGGAACGTGAGCGCCGTCGCGGCGGGCTTCGCCGAGGCGGGAGTCGCGCCGCGCATCGTCGTCGGCGAGGCGGCGGAGCGCGCGACCACCTGGGCGTCGGCGATCAGGATCGGCGAGCCCGCGCACGCGGTGCACGTCGCCGAGCTCGTCTCGAGCGGACGCGTCGAGGTCGTGACGCTGGGCGAGGAGGAGCTACGCGCGGTGTGGCTGCGACTTGCGCGCGAAGAGGGCGCGTTCTGCGAGCCTGCGAGCGCCGCCGGAGTGGCTGCGCTCGAGCGGCTGGGCATCGGTGACGGCCTGAACGTCGCGATCCTGACCGGGCACGGGCTGAAGGACACCGACTCGGTCGACGAGCCGGGCGCTCCCGTCGTCGAGCCGACGCTCGAGGCGGTCCTCGAGGCGCTCGCGTGAGGGTCGTCGCGCCGGCGTCGACGGCCAATCTCGGGCCGGGCTTCGACGCGGCCGCTGCCGCGCTCGACCTCTGGAACGAGCTGACGGTCGAGGACGGCAGCGGCGTCGAGATCGAGGGCGAGGGGGCGGACGAGCTTCCGCGCGACGCGACGCACCTGAGCCTGCGCGCGTTCGCGCTCTTCGCACCGGTCGAGGGGCATCGGTTCAGCTTCGTCAACCGCATCCCGCTGGAGCGCGGGCTCGGCGCGAGCGCGGCGGCGGTGGCGCTCGGCCTCGTCGCCGGCGCGGCGACCGCCGGCCGCGACGTCTCGCCGGGCGAGCTGCTCGCGCTCGGCGAGCGCTTCGAAGGCCACGCCGACAACCTTGCAGCCGCGCTCTACGGCGGTGTCTGCATCGCGTGGCGCCGGAACGGCAAGCCCGTCGCGAAGCGGATCGCCGGCGACATGCCGGCGGCGCCGGTCCTCACCGTGCCTGACGGGCGGACGAATACCGCCAGCTCGCGCAACGGGCTTCCGTTCACCATCAAGCACGAGGACGCCGCCGTCAATGCGGGCGCTGCGGCGTTGCTCGGCGCGGCGATCGTGGCCGGTGACGTCGAGCTGCTGCGCGACGCCTTCGGTGACCGGTTGCACGAGCCGTACCGGCTGCCGGACGCGCCGCTTCTGAGGGAGCTGCGCGAGCACGTTCCGTCGGGCGCCGTCGGCGTCACTCTCTCCGGCTCAGGTCCATCCGTCGTCGTCTGGGCGCGCAACGAGCGCCTCGCTGACGTCGTGGGCGAGCTCGAGCGCACACTCCCAGCAAACACCACGGTGCTCCCCCTGCGGATCGCCCAGGAAGGAGCCTCGCTGGCATGAGCGCTTACGGGCCGACCCACCCGGCCAAGCGGCAGAGCGCCGCGTTGACCGACGGCGTCGACCGCGCGCCGGCGCGCGCGATGCTGAAGGGCATCGGCTTCACCGACGAGGATCTCGCGCGGCCGCTGATCGGCGTCGCGACGACGTGGATCGAGACGATGCCGTGCAACATCAACCACAGGCGGCTTGCCGGCTACGTGAAGCAGGGCATCAGGCGCGCCGGTGGCACGCCGCTCGAGTTCAACACCATCGCCGTCTCCGACGGCGTCACGATGGGAACGGTCGGCATGCGCGCATCGCTCGTCTCGCGAGAGGTGATCGCAGACTCGATCGAGCTCGTCACGCGAGGGCATCTCTTCGACGGGATCGTCTGCATCGTCGGGTGCGACAAGACGATCCCGGGCGCGGTGATGGCGCTCGCGCGCCTCGACCTGCCGGGGCTCGTCCTGTACAGCGGATCGATCGCCGCGGGTCGCTACCGAAACAAGGACGTCACGATCCAGGACGTCTTCGAGATCGTGGGCGCGCACGCCGCCGGAACGGTCACCGATCGCGAGGTGCATGCGCTCGAGAGCGTCGCGTGTCCCGGCGCCGGCGCGTGCGGCGGCCACTTCACGGCGAACACGATGGCGACCGCGCTCGACTTCCTCGGCGTCAGCGCGCCCGGGCTGAACGAGGTGCCGGCGAACCATCCCGGCAAGGCAGAGGCGGCCGTGAAGGCGGGGGTGCTCGCGATGGAGCTCGTCGAGGCCGACACGCGCCCGTCGCAGGTCCTGACGCGCGAGGCGTTCGAGAACGCGATTGCCGCCATCGCGGCGACCGGCGGCTCGACGAACGGCGTGCTGCACCTGCTCGCGATCGCCGCCGAGGCGGGCATCGACCTGTCGATCGACGACTTCGACACGATCTCCGCGCGCACGCCGATCGTCGCCGACATCAAGCCCGGCGGACGCTACGTCGCCACGGATCTCTTCGAGGCGGGCGGTGTCGCGCTCGTCGCGCGCGAGCTCGTGCGCGCCGGCGTCGTCGACGAAACGGTCGTCGGCGTTGACGGGCGGACGCTCCGGCAGGTTGCCGACGGCGTGCACGAGCGCAAGGGCCAGGACGTCGTCGTCTCCTGGGACGCGCCGCTGAAGCCGACGGGCGGGCTCGCGATCCTGCGCGGCAACCTCGCGCCCGACGGCTGCGTGGTCAAGCTCGCGGGACACGAACGCCTGTACCACTCCGGCCCCGCGCGCGTCTTCGACTCCGAGGAGGACTGCTTCGCAGCGGTCAAGGCGCGCGCGATCTCGCCCGGCGACGTCGTCGTCATTCGCTACGAAGGCCCCGCGGGCGGACCAGGCATGCGCGAGATGCTGCACGTCACCGCCTCGCTCGTCGGCGAGGGGCTCGGGGACGAGGTCGCGCTGATCACCGACGGCCGCTTCAGCGGCGCGACTCACGGCCTGATGGTCGGTCACATCGCGCCGGAGGCGTTCCGCGGCGGCCCGATCGCGCACGTGCGCGACGGCGACACGATCACGATCGACGTCGACAAGCGCGAGCTCAACGTCGAGGTGGCCGGTGACGAGCTCGCGCGCCGCGCCGCGGAGTGGACGCAGCCGGAGCCGCGCTACGCGACGGGCGTCTTCGCGAAGTATGCGGCGACGGTCGGCTCCGCCTCGGAAGGAGCGCGGACCTAGTGAGTCAGCAGCCGTTTGATCGCGCGCGTCGCCTGGCCGATCCGCTGCTCGTTCTCGACGAGCGCGAAGCGCACGTGCCCGTCGCCGCCGTCGCCGAACCCGATTCCGGGGCTGACAGCGACGTTCGCGTCGCGCGCCAGTCGCAGCGCGAACTCCAGCGAGCCGAGCTCACGGAACTGTTCCGGGATCGGCGCCCAGACGAACATCGTCCCGCGTGGCGGTTCGACGTGCCAGCCGCCGCGGCCGAGCCCGGCGATCAGCGTGTCGCGCCGGCTGCGGTAGATCTCGCAGACCTCGGTGGGGTAGTCCTGCGCTTCCCGCAGCGTGACCGTCGAAGCGATCTGGATCGGCTGGAACGTGCCGTAGTCGAGGTACGACTTCAGCTTCGCGAGCGCGCCGACGACGTCGGCGCGACCGAGCACGAACCCGACGATGCGTGTCATGAACTCGAGGTCGACGCACGCGGTGGTGGGGTTGTGCGGGAACGACAGCACGATCACGCGCGGGCGCGGCCACGAGACCTCCCACGCGTCGAGCAGGTTCGCGAAGAAATCCTGGTGC
>JBJMKB010000062.1:0-77209 GCA_045806045.1 Gaiellaceae bacterium
AGACGGTGGGCGCGAAGATCAACGGCCGGATCGTCCCGCTCCACTACCAGCTGAAGAACGGCGACTTCGTCGAGATCCTGACGTCGAAGCAGGGCCGCGGCCCGTCACGCGACTGGATGTCGCTCGCCAAGAGCTCGCGCGCCCGGAACAAGATCCGCCAGTGGTTCTCGCGCGAGACGCGTGAGGACGCCGAGCACAAGGGGCGCGACGCGCTCGAGCAGGCGCTCAAGGGCCAGAACCTTCCGTACGCGAAGTTGAGGGGCTCCGCCACGCTCGCGCAGGTGATCCGTGACTCGGGCTTCAAGAAGGCCGAGGACTTCTACCTCGCGCTCGGCTCCGGCAAGCTGCAGCCCGGAGCGATCGTAAACAAGGTCGTGCAGCGGCTGAAGACCGAGCAGGTCGCCGAGGAAGCGCCCGTGGTCGTCAAGGCGCCGAAGTCGCAGCCGGTCTCGGGCTCCGAGATGGGCATCGTCGTCCCCGGCGTCACCGACGTGCTCGTGCGCCTCGCGAAGTGCTGCACGCCCGTACCCGGCGACCCGATCCTCGGCTACATCTCGCTCGGCCGCGGCATCACGATCCACCGTGAGGACTGCCCGAACGTCAAGGCGCTTCGTCGGAGCCCCGAGCGGTTCACGCCCGTCTCATGGGACGGCGCGACGACCTCGACGAGCTTCCGCGTCCAGATCGCCGTGGACTCCTGGGACCGGCCGCGCCTGTTGGAAGACGTTGCGCGCACGTTCGCCGAGCACGGGGCGAACATCGTCAGCTACGGCGGCATGGTCGAGGACCAGCTGGCGAAGAACTGGTACACGGCCGAGGTCGGCGACATCAAGGGACTGCGCGCGCTGCTCACCGCGTTGCGCAACCTCGACGCGGTGTTCGACGCCTACCGCGTCACGCCGAGTTGACGCGGCTTCATCCGAGCGCCGCCGTCGGCTTCGCGAACGCGGCCGACATCTACGAGCGCGCACGGCCCTCGTACCCGCAGGAAGCCGTGGACTGGCTCGTGGCGGAGACCGGGCTCGGCCCCGGGCGGACGGTGATCGATCTCGGCGCCGGGACGGGGAAGCTGACGAGGCTGTTGCTCCCGACGGGAGCGCGGGTCGTCGCGGTCGAGCCGATACCCGAGATGCGCGCGCACATCTACGGCGCCGAGGCGGTCGACGGGACGGCGGAGGCAATGCCGCTTCCGGATGGATCGGCCGACGTCGTGACGGTCGCGCAGGCGTTCCACTGGTTCGACCACGACCGCGCGCTCCCGGAGATCCACCGCGTGCTGCGCGAGGACGGGAGCCTCGTGCTCGCCTGGAACATGCGGAAGCTCGACGATCCGGTGCAGCGCGGCGTGGAGGAGCTGCTCGCGCCGATCCGCGACGAGGTGCCGGCGCAGGTCCTCGGGGCGTGGCGGGAGCCGCTCGCGCGATCGGCACTCTTCGGGCCTGCGGTCGTGCGGTCGTTCGGCTACGAGCAGCCGTTCACGAGCGACGATCTCTGCGACCGCGTCGCGTCGACCTCCTTCGTCGCCACGATGAGCGCGCTCGAGCGCGAGGAGCTGCTCGTAAGGGTGCGGGCGCTCACGCACGGGCTGGAGGAGCCGTTTCCCTTTCCGTACGAGACGGAGGTGCACATTCTCCCCCGGTCGAGTGATCGAGGCCGTGAACGGCGGGGTACCTCGATCCAGGGATAGCGGCGCTCGCCCGGCTCTCCTACAACGAGTGGAGGAGGGGGAGAGAACGCTGGCAGCACCGCCCGTTCGACCGGAAGAGGGCCGAACGGGCGGCGCGCCGTCGAGCCGGTCGTCTCTGACCGGCGAGGACGGCTAGGACGGCTAGGACTGAAAGGCGTCGATCTGCCGGCGGAACGCCTCGGGAACCGGCACCGCCTTGCGCTGGTCGAGCGAGATGCAGACGAGGGTGGCCTGCGCTGTCGCCATCAGCGTGTCGTCGTCGGCGCGGTAGACGGCATGGTCGTAGGTGATGCTCGTCGTCCCGATCCGGTCGACGCGCACGAACACCTCGAGCAGCTCGTCGAACCGGGCGCCGGCCACGTACTCCACGGTCATCGCACGCATCGCGAAATCGACGTCGCCGAGGTGCACGCGCCCGAGATGACGGTGGAACTCGGTGCGCGCGAGGTCGAAGTACGGCATGTACCGGCCGTAGTAGACGACGCCTTGCGCATCGGTGTCCGAGAACTGCACGCGCACGAACGCGGAGTACCTGAACGGCGGCTTGCGGTCGGTGACGTGCCCGAGCTCGATCACGCGGCGATCCTAGCCACGCCCACGGCCGGCGCCAGGCACCGACCAAAGCTAGCCTCGGATGACGGCGAGCACTTCGTCGCGCTTCGCTTCCATCTGCTCGCGCGAACGCGCTTCGAGGTTGAGGCGCAGAAGGGGCTCGGTGTTCGACGGGCGTACGTTGAAGTGCCAGTCGTCGCTCTCGACCGACAACCCGTCGAGATGCGAGACGCGGCCCTCGGGGCCGAAGCGCTCCTCGAGCTCGCGCAGCGTCGACGGCACGTCTGCGACCGGCGTGTTGATCTCGCCGGTGATGAAGTAGCGCTCGCGGAGCGGGTCGAGCGCCGCGCTCAGCTTGCCGCGCCGCGAGACGAGCTCGCACATGAGCAGGAACGGCACCGTCCCCGAGTCGGCTTGCGAGAAGTCGCGGAAGTAGTAGTGGGCCGACACCTCGCCGCCGAAGACGGCATCTTCCTCACGCATGCGCTGCTTGATGAACGCGTGCCCGACGCGGTTGACGAGGGCTATGCCGCCCGCATTCGCGATCGCCTCGGGAACCGCCCATGACGCCCGCACGTCGTAGATCACCTTGCCGCCCGGCTCGCGGCCGAGGATCGTCTCGGCGAAGAGCGCCGTCGTGAAGTCGCCCGGTACGAAGTCGCCCGTGTCGTCGACGAAGAAGCAGCGATCCGCGTCTCCGTCGAAGGCGACGCCGAAGTCGGCGTGCTCCTCCGTCGTCTTGCGGATGATGAACTCGCGGTTCTCGGGCAGCAGCGGGTTCGGCTCGTGGTTCGGGAACGAGCCGTCCGGCTCGAAGTAGCAGCGCACGACCTCGATCGCCGGCAGCCGCGCGAGGATCGGCGGCAGCATCACGCCTGCCATGCCGTTCGCCGCGTCGATCACGACGCGCAGCGGTTTCAGCGCCTCCACGTCCACGAACGAGAGCACGCGGTCGACGAAGCCCTCCCAGATGTCCTCCTCGCGTACCTCGCCGCGCGGCGTGTCGCGCCACGCCGCCGCGAGCGCGCGGTCGCGCACCTCGAGAAGTCCCGAGTTGCCGCCGACGGGCAACGCACCCCGGCGCACGATCTTCATGCCGGTGTACTCCTTCGGGTTGTGCGAGGCGGTGACCATGATCCCGCCGTCGAGGCCCAGCGAGCCGACCGCGAAGTAGACCATCTCCGTGCCGACGAGACCGACGTCCAGCACCTCGGCGCCCGCGTCCGCCGCGCCCTCGATCGTCGCACGCGCCATCGTCGGCGACGACAGGCGCATGTCTCGCCCGACTGCGATGCGGCCCGGCTCGAACTGCTCGACGTAGGCGCGCCCGATCGCGTACGCGCCCTCCTCGTCGAGCTCCTCGCGGTAGAGGCCGCGGACGTCGTATGCCTTGAAGACCTTCGGGTCGAGCACCAGCCGAGCGTACCTGTGAGGCCCGAAGCCTCACGCGCCCAGGATCGCCCCGATCGTGTCCGTCGAGTCGGAGGTCGGCGACTCGGAGATGACGGTCGCCGGCCGGTCGAACCGGGCCAGCGCATCGCGGAGCGGCTCGGCGCGCAACGTGCCTTCGCCGTAGGGAAGGTGCTTCGTCTCGTTTCGGTTCGCGAACTGGATGTCCGAGAAGTGGATGTGGAACGGCGCGCCAGGATCGATCACCGCGTCGGCCCGTTCGAGTGCCTCCGCGAACGGCTCGACGGAGAGGAACGCACCGTCCGAGGTCGCGTGCAGGTGCGCGAAGTCGATCACCGGCCGCACCCAGTCGAGCCTCGACGCGATCTCGCACACGTCGTCGAGCGAGCCGAGCTCGCGCACGCGACCCATCACCTCGATGCCAAACGGAACGGCGCGATCCTTCCCCTCGAGCCGCTCGCGCAGCTCGCCAAGTTGATCCACCACCGCGTCGATCGCATCCTCGCGCGTTCGGCCGAGCAGGAATCCCGGGTGGAAAACGACGAGCTCTGCGCCCGCGCTCTTCGCGATACCCGCAGAGTGGTCGAGCATCCCGACCGCCATGTTGAGCTTCTTTCCTCGCTCGGCATGACCCATGAACCCGGCAATCGGCGCATGCACCGACAGCGCGATGTCATGCTCTCGCGCGAGATGTCCGAAGCGCTCAGCGAACTCGTAGTCCATCCAGAACCGGCCCTCGAAGTCGATCTCGCACGCCGTCAGCCCGCGTTCCAGCAGCGCCTCGATCGCGGACTCGGGCGAGTCGCGCGACGGAACACGCGCGGGGCCGAAATGGAGGCGGCGCGGCATTGACGGAGTATGGCCGCCGCCAGGCAGAGAGGGCCGCGCCCCTCTTCAACATCGGCGCAGTCGCACGCATGCTCGTTCTTCCCGCCGCCACGATCCGCACATGGGAGGCGCGCTACGGGCTGGTCGTCCCGCGGCGGTCCGAGGGCGGACAGCGCCTCTACTCGCGCGATCAGGTCGACCAGCTCCGCTTCGTCAAGGACGAGGTCGCCGGCGGCCGGCGGCCGGGCGAGGCGCATCGCCTCCTGCGGGAGCGCGTCGCACGCGGGGACTCGTTCGGCGGGACGCGCCTTCGCGTGCTGCTGGCCGAGAACAAGCTCGGTGCCGCCGCCCTCCTGCGCGAGCTGCTCGGCGGTGACGCCTTCGAGGTCCTCCTCGCGTCCGATCCGGCCACTGCGAGGCGGCTCTTCGACGAGCAGGCGCCGGCGGTGGTCGTCGTGGACACCGACGACGCCGACTTCGAGTCGCTTGCCACGAGGCTCCGCCAGGCGGGGGTGAAGGTGCTGCCGGCCGGCCTGCTGGAGCGCCCCCTGGCCCTGCTGGGCGAGGCCCGCGCCCTGCTGCACTGAGTCGTCCGACGGCGAGTCCGTCCGACGGCGTTCCTACCCTTTGGTGCATGTCCACGCGCCCGTCTCGCATCGACCTGCTCGAGCTCGATATCGACCTGCGCCTCACCGACCTGTGGCGGGAGGCGGCGGGGATCACCGACTGGTCGCTCGACGTCGTTGCCGCCTTCATGCGCGCCGCGTACGGCAAAGGCTACTGCGACGCGCTGACCGAGGATCTGCCCGGTTCGCTTTGTGCCGATCACGGCTATCGCGTCCCGGGTCGCAAGCTGCCGGTCGAAGCCGACGCCTAGATCGCACCTCGCTAGTCTGTAGCCGTGCCTACGCGCAGTCCTGCGCGGCTGATCGTCGCCCTCGCTGTCGCCGCCGTGCTCGCAGTGTTCCTGCTCTACACGGCGCTGCGCGGCACCTCGACGCCCACCGTGACCCCGAGCCAGCTCGCGACCCACAGCGGGAACCTCGCGGTCGTGGGCGTCGTCGTCGGCCCGCTCGCGGGCGACTCGCACTCCGCACACGGTCTTCGCTTCGGGCTCAAGAACATCGACGGCAAGAGCGCCGTCGTTCCCGTCGTCTACCACGGCGACAACCCGCCACCGCTCTTCCGCGAGGGCCGCAACGTCGTCGTCAGCGGCAGCTATGCGCACGGCCGCGTGTCGGGCTCGAACATCCTGACGAAGTGCCCGTCGAAGTACACGAGCAAGCCGGCGTAGCACGCGATGGCTGACCTCGGGCGCGCTGCTCTCGTCGTCAGCCTCGGTCTCTGCGTCTACGCGCTCGTCGCGGGTGCCGCTGCTGCACGGACGAACCGGCGCCGCCTCGCGGACTCGGCGCGCAACGCGCTCTTCGCCGCGTTCGGCTCGACGGCGATCGCCGCCGTCGTGCTCGCAGTTGCGCTCGTACGGCACGACTTCTCGTTCGCCTACGTCGCCGCGCACACGAACCGCACCCTTCCCACTGCGTATGCCCTCAGCGCGTTCTGGGGCGGCCAGGAGGGCTCGCTCCTCCTGTGGCTGCTCGTGCTCACCGGCTACGGCGCGCTCGCGGTCCTCATCAACCGCAGGCTGCTCCGCGACCTCACGGTCTGGGTCGTGCCCGTGCTGGCCGGGATCGGGACGTTCTTCGCGTTCATGCTCGTCGTGATCTCGAGCCCGTTCGACACGCAGACGGCCCCGCTCGACGGCGCCGGGCTCACGCCGAGCCTGCAGAACCCGTACATGGTCGCGCACCCGCCGATGCTCTACCTCGGCTACGTCGGGCTCTCGATCCCCTTCGCGTTCGCCGCCGGCGCCTTGCTGTCCGGGCGCACCGATGAACGGTGGCTCGTCGCGACCCGTCGCTGGACGCTCGCGGCGTGGACGTTCCTCGGCTTCGGTCAGCTTCTCGGCGCGCACTGGGCCTACGTCGAGGTCGGGTGGGGCGGGTACTACGCGTGGGACCCCGTCGAGAACGCCGCGCTCATGCCGTGGCTCGCGGCGACGGCGTTCCTGCACTCCGTGATGATCCAGGAGCGCAAGGGGATGCTGAAGGTCTGGAACATGGTGCTCGTCGCGCTCGCCTTCGAGCTCTCGATCTTCGGCACGTTCCTCACGCGCTCGGGCGTCGTGAACTCGATCCACTCGTTCGCGAAGAGCCCGATCGGCTCGTGGTTCCTCGCCTTCGTCGTGATCTCGACGCTGTTCTCGGTCGCGCTGATCCTGTACCGCCTGCCGTTGCTGAAGGCACGAACGAGGCTCGAGTCGGCGTTCTCGCGCGAGGCGGCGTTCCTCTACAACAACCTGCTGCTGGTCGCGTTGTGTCTGACCGTCCTGTGGGGCGTGCTCTTTCCGATCGTCACCGAGCTCGTGAAGGGCGAGACGCGCACGATCGGGCGCCCGTACTACGACTTCTTCCTCCGCGCATTCGGACTTCCGCTCCTGCTCCTGATGGGGATCGGCCCGCTGATCGCGTGGCGCAAGGCGAGCATCCGGTCCGTCGTGCGGACGCTGGCATGGCCGATCGCATTCACCCTCGTCTGCGGCGCAGCGCTCCTGGCCGCCGGCGCAGGGTCGTCGCGGCCCGGCTTGATCGCGTACACCTTCTCGGCGTTCGTGCTCGCGACGATCGCGCTCGAGCTCGTGCGCGGGACGCGCGCCGTCGGCTCGGTCTTCACGCTGATCTCGCGCAACCGACGCCGCTACGGCGGCTACATCGTTCACGCGGCGATCGTGCTGCTCGCGATCGGGATCGCCGGCTCGAGCGCGTACGGCAGCTCGACCGAACGGCGGCTCACGCCGGGACAGAGCATGTCGATCGGCGGCTACACGCTCACGCTGCGCGACGTGCAGCAGACGCAGGTGCCGAACGCGACGGAGACGCGCGCGGTCCTGGACGTCACCGGGCGCTGGAACGGGACCGTCTCCTCCGGCGACAACGAGTACATCAACCCGAACGAGCCGTCGCGCGAGATCGGACTGAAGACGGACTGGCTGCGCGGCGAAGACCTCTACGTGATCGCCGACAGCGCGAATCCCACGACCAAGGTCGCACACGTGAAGGTGCTCGTGAAGCCGCTCGTCAACCTGATCTGGATCTCCGGGATCGTGTTCCTGCTCGGCGCGGCGGTGGCGATGTGGCCCGACGCGCGCGAGCAGCGGAGGCTCGTGACACGGCTCGCGCCTGCGCGCGCATGAGCCTGGCGCTCGCCGTCGTGCTGGCGGTCGGCGTCGTCGTGCTCGTCGCGCTGCCGTTCCTGCGCGAGCCGGCGGTCGTCGACGACCGGCTCGACGCTCCCAGCGCCGAGGAGGAAGGGCACCTGACGCTTCTCGACGAGCGCGACCGGGCGCTCGCGGCGCTGAAGGAGCTCGAGTTCGACCATCGCACCGGCAAGATCCGCGACGAGGACTATCGTGCGCTCGTCGGCCCGCAACGGCAGGCCGCGGCGGTCGCATTGCGCGCACTCGAGCGCTACGGTGACGCTATGGAAACGCCCGAGCTGCCGCCGGAGCCCGCGCCGCCGCCCGACGAGGGCACGCCGCCGACGCCGGCCCCGGTTCCGGAGCCCTACCCGCCTCCGGACGAGATCACGATCCCGAGTCCCACGCCGCAGGAGTAACCGCCCCGCGCGGCGAACTGCCTGTCATGCGGCGTCTCGCGCTCGCACTTGTCGCCCTGCTCGTGGTCGTCACGCCGGCCTTCGGCGACGACGTGACGAAGAAGCATCAGGTCGACAGCAGCATCGCCTCGCTGCAGGACAAGCTCGCGGCGCAGAAAGCGCGCGAGCAGGGACTGCGCAATCAGGTTTCGGACTACACCTCGCGCATCCGTTCGCTGGAGGGGCGCGTCGGCGACGTCGCCCTCCGGCTCCAGACGATGGAGGCGGACCTCGCGCTGCACCAGCACCGCCTGGACGCGCTGAACGAGCTCTACTCGCTGCAGACGGAACGGTTCGTCTTCCTCCAGCGGCAGTACAAGGATTCGATCCGGGTCCTCAATCGCCGACTGGTCGACATCTACGAGTCCGACGAGGCCTCGGCGCTCGATGTGTTTCTCGGAGCGCGCAACATCCAGGACGCGGTCGATCAGGTGCAGTACCTGAACGAGATCGGCGCCCAGGATCGGCGAATCGCGCGGCAGGTCGCGACGGCGAAGGACCAGATCACCGCCGCGCGCGCGAAGACGAAGAAGCTGCGCGCCAGCGTGCAGAGCGAGACCGCGGTCATCTCGGCGCGGACCGCGCAGACGCGCGGCGTGCGCGACGCGCTCGTCGGCGCGAAGAACGACCTCTCGGCGACGAAGCAGCAGAAGCTTCAGGACATCTCGCAGTTGTCGGCGGAGGAGCAGGCGGCGGCGAGCGAGATCGATTCGCTGCAGGCGTCGAGCGCGGCGCTCGCCGCGCGCATCCAGGCCGCTCAGGCCGCGCACTCGAGCGGACCCACGTCGACGCCGTCGTCCGCCGGGCTGATCTGGCCCGTGCAAGGGCCGATCACGAGCCCGTTCGGCTGGCGGTGGGGACGGATGCATCAGGGGATCGACATCGGCGCTTCCACCGGCACGCCGATCCGCGCCGCCGCGTCCGGGACCGTCATCTACTGCGGCTGGGAGTCCGGGTACGGGAACCTCGTCGCGATCGACCACGGCGGCAACCTCGCGACCGCCTACGGCCATCAGAGCGCGATCGCGGTCGCCTGCGGCCAGCAGGTCGCGCAGGGCGACGTGATCGGCTACGTCGGGTGCACGGGCCACTGCACCGGCCCGCACCTCCACTTCGAAGTCCGGATCAACGGCAACCCCGTCGATCCCATGGGATATCTGTAACGAGGAGGAACCTCCGGTTTCCTCTCGTTGCTAGGGGTTGGAGAGGGGGGAGAGCCGAAGGCGCTCCCCCCATTGCCTACCAGCGGTACCAGCGGGCGCCTTCGCCTGCGCGGACGAAGAAGCCGATCAGCCAGAGGATCGCGAGGATGATCGCGACCCAGAGCAGCAACTTCACGACGCCGGCGATCCCCAGGACGAACAGGACGAGGATGATCAGCAGGACGAGCAGCAATGCGGGCACTTCGGGTGCTCCTTTGTGTGGTTTGCGGCCGGTTTCTCCCCATTTGCGTCACAGGCGTAACCGAACGGCCGCCGCCCTCGTTTACCACTTGCAACCGGTATAGAGATCTCTGGGCGATCGTTGACGTACCGGCAAGTCGTCTCCCGACGAGCGGGCGCCTCCCCCCGGGGCGCCCGTTTTTCTTTCCTTAGACGCCGAAGGTCTGCGCGAGCAGGAAGACGTTCAGCGCGATGATCACGGCCGCTATCGCCGACGCGGCGATCGTCGTGATCCGGCGGTTGACGAGCGGGCCCATGATGTCGCGCCTCGACGTGAACCACACGAGCGGGACGAGGGCGAAGGGAATCCCGAAGGACAGCACGACCTGCGAGATGACGAGCGTGCGCGAGGGGTCGAGGCCGATCGCGATCACGACGAACGCAGGCACCATCGTGACGAGGCGCCGCACCGTGACGGGGATCGAGCGCCGGATGAAGCCTTGCATCACGACCTGGCCCGAGAGCGTCCCCACGGCGGAGCTGGAGAGCCCCGATGCGAGCAGCGCCAGCGCGAAGAGCGCGCTCGAGGCGCCGCCGAGGATGGGCTGGAGCGTCTTGTGCGCCCCCTCCAGCGAATCGACGTGGGTGAGGCCGCTCTTGAAGAACGTTGACGCCGCCATTACGAGCATCGCGACGTTGATGACCCCGGCGATCGTCATCGCGACGATCACGTCGACACGCGTGTAGCGCAGGAGCGTTTGCGCGTCTTCGTCGGTCTCTGGCACGAGCCGGTCCTGTGTGAGCGCGGAGTGGAGGTAGATCACGTGCGGCATCACCGTCGCGCCCAGGATCCCGACCGACAGCAGCACCGCCTCGCTGCTTCCGAACTGTGGCTCGACCGCGTGCTTGAAGACCTGGTCCCACGCCGGATGCGCGAAGGCGAGCTCGGCGACGTAGCACGCGCCGATCAACCCGACGAGCGTCGCGATCACCGCCTCGAGCGGCCTGAACCCCCAGCGCTGCAGCCCGAGGATCGCAAAGGCGGCCACCCCCGTCAGCGCGGCGGACGGGAGGAGCGGCCAGCCGAAGAGCAGGTGGAAGCCGACCGCGGCGCCGAGGAACTCCGCGAGGTCGGTCGCCATCGCGATCGCCTCGGCCTGGAGCCACAGTCCGAAGGTGAGGCGGCGCGGCAGCTGCTCGCGTACGACCTCGGGCAGGTTCCGTCCGGTTGCGATCCCGAGCTTTGCCGACAGCGTCTGGATCAGCATCGCGAGCAGGTTCGCGGCGACGATCACCCAGACGAGCCGGTAGCCGAAGCGCGATCCGCCGGCGATGTTCGTCGCGAAGTTGCCCGGATCGATGTAGGCGACGCAGGCGATGAAGGCCGGCCCGAGGAACGGGAGCACGCGGAAGCGGGTGCGGTGGAGAGCCTCGTCGACGGTGCGGAGGCCCTCGGGCAGCTCGGCCCGGGAGGCAATCACCCCTGAAGTTTAGCCGGACCTAAAACTGTGGGGCGGAGGTGCCGCGCGTGCTCTCAGCGGACGAGGCGCAGGTCCGGCAGGTTGCGGTAGCGCTCGTCGAGCTCGAATCCGTAGCCGACGAAGAACTCGTCGGGAATGGTGAAGCCGACGTAGCGCACGGGGAGGTCGTCCACGAGGCGGCGGTACGGCCGGTCGAAGAGCGTCGCAATGTGGAGCGTCGCGGGCGAGCGGAGCGACATCGACCGGACGAGGTAGTGCATGGTCATGCCGGTGTCGATCACCGCGTCGACGAGGATGACGTCGCGGCCCTCGACCTCCGCGTCGAGATCCTTGAGGAAGCGGATGCCCTCCTCGCCGTCGCCGTAGCCCGCCAGCTCGATGAAGTCGAGGTTGTGGTGGATCGGAATCGCGCGGGAGAGGTCGCAGACGAACGGAATGCACGCCTTCAGCGATCCGACCAGGACCGGCTCGCGCCCGTCGTAGTCGCGGGTGATCTCTCCACCGAGCTGCCGGACCCGGGCGCCGATCTCGTCGGCGTCGAGGAAGACCTCGCCGATGCGCTCGTCGAGCCCGACCAGCGTGCTCAGGACGCCTTCCGCAGCCCGTAGCGGGCTGCGAGCCGTTCGAAGTCGCGTTCGTAGAAGAGCTTGATCTTGACGTCGGGGTAGAGCTCGCGCAGCCTGCGGAGCTTCCGGTTCTTGCGGGTGACGAGCGACTGCTTCATCACCGTCACCTCCAGGTAGAGATCCTGGTCCGGGAGGTAGAAGTCCGGCGTGAACGCCTCGGTGACGCGACCCTCCGCGTCGCGCGCGAGCACGAAGGTGGTGGGCTCGTACTGCCACCGGATCCCGTGCCAATCGAGGACCTTCGCGTACTCGAGCTCTGCGGGGTTGGCGAAACGTGGCGGCTCGGAGCCACAATATGCCTGGAAAGCGGGCGTTTCCGGCACCACTTCGGTCAGGGTAGCAGCGGGCTCGGATGCTCTAGACTCGCGTTCTTGGGGCCGCTGACGATCGCCCAACTCTCGGATCTCCATTGTGGCTCTCCGCACTTCGTGCCGGACTTGATGGAGAGGGCGATTGCCGAGATCAACGACCTGAAACCCGACATCGTGATCTGCTCCGGCGACCTCACGACCTTCGGGTTCAAGGAGGAGTACGCGGCGGCCAAGCGCTACCTCGCTCGGATCGAGTGCGAGGCGTTCGTGGTCGTGCCCGGCAACCACGACTCGCGCAACGTCGGCTACGTGCATTTCGAGGAGCTCTTCGGCGACCGGTCCTCGGTTCTGCGCGCCGCCGGGGTCACGGTCGTGGCGGTCGACTCGACGGAGCCCGACCTCGATCACGGGCAGATCGGACGCGGACGCTACGGCTGGATCGAGGCGCAGTTCGCCGCCGAGCCGGCCGATCTGCGGATCTTCGTGCTCCACCATCACCTCTTGCCGATCCCGGGCACCGGCCGCGAGCGCAACGTCGTCTACGACGCGGGCGATGCGATCGAGTGCCTGCAGCGCGCGGGTGTGCACCTCGTGCTGTCGGGACACAAGCACGTGCCGTACGCGTGGAAGCTCGAGAACCTGTTCGTCGTCAACACGGGCACCGTCTCGACGCTCCGCCTCAGAGGGCACACGCGACCCTGTTACAACGTCGTCGAGGTGTCTGGTTCGCACGTCGACGTGTGGCGGCGGTACCCCTTCCACGGCCAAGAGCGGATCATCCAGTTCGACCTCGGGACCGGCGAGTACGAGAAGTACACGGGCCGCATCGAGCGCGAGGTGACGTCGCAGCGGTGAAACGCGCCGTCGTGCTGATAGACGGGGAGCACTATGCGCCCGTGGTGCGAGACGCGCTGCGGGCGCTCCCGTACGAGTGGGTCGGCGCGATCCTCGTCGGCGGGACGGAGAAGCTCCGCCAGGGAGGCGACTACGGGGTACCGCTCGTCGACGGCTTCGGCGACGCGGAGCTCGTCGTCGATCTGTCCGACGAGCCGGTCCTCGGCCCAGCAGAGCGCATGCGCTGGGCCTCGCGCGCGCTCGCGGCGGGGCTGCCGTACGTCGGCGCGGACTTCCGTTTCGACCCGCCGACCTTCGAGCCGTTCGACCTGCCGTCGATCGCGGTGATCGGGACCGGGAAGCGCGTGGGGAAGACGGCGGTGACGGTGCAGCTCGCCCGGCTCCTTGCCCGCGACCGCGAGGTCGTGGTCGTCGCGATGGGCCGTGGGGGCCCGCCGGAGCCGGAGCTCGTCACGGCGCCGCCGACGGTGGACGAGCTCGTGGCGCGCTCGCGAGCAGGCCGCCATGCGGCCTCCGACCATCTCGAGATCGCCGCCCTCGCCGGCGTTCCGACGATCGGGTGCCGGCGTGCGGGCGGCGGGCTGGCCGGTGCGGTGTTCGTCTCCAACGTGGCCGAAGGCGCCCTTCTCGCCGCCGCACGAAAGCCGGACGTCGTCGTCTTCGACGGGAGCGGCGCGGCGATCCCGCCGGTCGCGGTCGACCGCCGCGTGCTCGTCGTGGGCCGGGGGCAGCGCGCCGACGACTACCTCAACACCTACCGGCGGCTGATCTCCGACGTCGTGATCGAGCATGCGGAGCTGCGGCTGCGGCCGACGGCGGAGCTCGAGGGACGTGTCGCGGTATTCACCGCGGGCACGACCGACGTCTCCCACCTGGAGGCCGACGTCGTGCATGTCTCGAGCAATCTGGCCGACCGCCTCGCGCTCCGCGACGACCTCGTGGACGCGGATACGTACCTGGTCGAGCTCAAGGGTGCGGCCGTGGACGTGGTCGCGGAGCACGCCGTGACGCACGGGATCCGCGTGGTGCTCGCGGCGAACGACGTCGTCGCGCCGGGCCTCGACGAGCAGCTGCTCTCTCTCGCTCCGGTGACCGCATGACGAGTCAGCGCCGTCACGGCGAGCCGCTGCCGCTCGGCGACGCCCAGCTCCCGTACTCGAAAGGGCTCATGGCGCGCGCGCTGATCGCGGCGGGTGTCCCGGCCGATCACGCGTACCAGCTCGCACGCCGCATCGAGCTGGATCTCGCCGAGCGGGGCGAGCGATCGATCGACGTCGATCGCCTGCTCGTGCTCGCGCGAGAGGTGCTGGGCGACGACGAGGGAGACCGGGCCGTCAACAGGCTGCGGCGCCTCTCCGACCTGCAGGCGCTGGACGTGCCGATCATCGTCCTGATCGGCGGTTCCACCGGAACCGGGAAGTCGACCGTCGCCGCCGAGGTCGCCCACCGGCTCGGCATCACGCGCGTTGCGTCGACCGACTTCATCCGCCAGACGATGCGCGCCTTCTTCTCGCCCGAGTTCATGCCGACGATTCACTACTCGAGCTTCGAGGCGGGGCAAGCGGTCGACCAGGAGGTGACCGGCGACCCGACGGTCGTCGGCTTCGTCGACCAGTCGCGGCACGTGTGCGTCGGGGTCGAGGCGGCGATCCGCCGCGCGCTGACCGAAGGCTGGTCGATGGTGCTCGAGGGCGTGCACCTCGTCCCGGGTCTTCTGCCGGCCGAGCTCGAAGGCGTGCTGCTCGTGCACGTGATCGTCGCGATCGACGACGAGGAGGTGCATCGCATGCACTTCCACGTGCGGGAGGCGACGACGGGCGGGATCCGGGCGATGGACAAGTACCTCGCGCACCTCGGCGACATCCGGCGCCTGCAGACCTACATCGCGGGGCGGGCCCGACGCCAGGGTGTGCCGGTGGTCGAGAATGCGAACGTGGAGCGAACGATCGACCAGGTGATCGAGCTCGTCATGCAGACGGCCGAGCGAGTCCGGCAGACCGCGTGACGGCATACGACACGGATCTCGCGCGGCCTCCGTGCCAATGCGAGACGTTTGCCCGGGTCACCGAGCGCGCGGCCGTGGCGGGCGCGCGCTGGCTCGGGCGTGCCGACATGCAGGCGGCGGAGGAGGCGGCGTTCTCCGGAGCACGGCTCGCGCTCGAGCGCATGGCGATCAGCGGGCATGTCGTGATCGGTGCGCAAGAGGACGCCGAGCAGCTCGCCGCGGGATCGTCGATCGGCGCGGGCGGGGAGGGGTACGACCTCGCGCTCGATCCGCTCGAGGGCCGGGCCGTCGTCGCACGCGGCGGGACGAACGCCATCTCGATGATCGTCGCCTCGCCGCGCGGCTCGATGCCGTCGCTGCCCGACATGTACATGCGGAAGATGGCGGTGGGTCCCCGCGCGCGCGGCGCCATCTCGCTTGCCGAGCCGGTGGCCGAGAACGTACGGGCGATCGCCGACGCGTTCGGGCGCATGGTCAACGACGTGACGGCGATCGTCCTCGACCGGCCGCGGCACCACGACCTGATCGAGGAGATCCGGGCCTCGGGCGCGCGCATCAAGCTGATCCAGGACGGCGACGTGACGGCGTCGATCAGCGCGGCGGTGCGCGGTACGAACGACCATCTCGCGATCGGCATCGGCGGGACGCGGCAGGCCGTGCTGGCGGCCGCCGCGCTTCGCTGCCTCGGCGGTGAGCTGCAGGCGCAGCTCTGGCCGACGCGCCGGGCGGAGATCGCCGAGGCGCAAGAGCACGGGATCGACGACGTCGACCGGATCTTCACGATCGACGACCTCGCGCCGCAGGAGGTGATCGTCGTCGCGACGGGCGTCTCCAATGGCGATCTCCTGCGCGGCGTGCAGTTCCTCGCCGACTCGGCGCGCACACACTCGCTCGTCATGTGCACCCGCTGCAACTGGGTGCGCTTCGTCGACGGCATCCACTTCTTCGCGCGTGAGCGGCGCGAGGAAGTGCGTCTGAGCTAACGTCCAGGCATGCCGTCGAAGGAAGAGGTCGTCGAGGCGCTGCGCCAGGTGGAGGACCCCGAGCTCGGGATGGACATCGTCGAGCTGGGCCTCTACTACGACGCCGAGATCGAAGGACCGAACGTCAAGGTGCAGTACACCCTCACGTCGATGGGTTGCCCGGCCGGCGCGATGATCCAGGAGGACATCGAGCGCGTCATCAAGGAGATTCCGGGTGTCGAGGGCGTCGAGAGCGACCTCACGTTCGATCCACCGTGGACGCCGGACCGCATGTCCGACGACGCGAAGTTCATCCTCGGCTTCGGCTGAGTCCTAGGCTGGGGCGACCGCGCACTTCTCGAGCCCCTTCAGGTCGATCGGGCCGCCTTCGGCGTCGGGTCCGAGCCAGCGCTGAAGCGTGCGCAGCTGAAGCGCCGCGTCGAAGCGATTCGGCGTCTCGTGCGTGTCGAGCGTGACCGGGTGTGGCTCGTACAGCGCGTGCTTCAAGTCCTCGCGCGCACCCTTGGAAAGCTCCCACCCGAGCGGCGCTGTGAGTCCCGGGTGCAATCCCGGCGAGATAGTGACCGTGCATCCCTGTGGCCGCAAGTGGTACGCGAGCGTGCGCGCGTACGTTTCGATCGCACCGTGTGACCCGAACGCGGTCAGCGGTGGGATAAGCGACTGAATGCCGACGCCTGCGCCCGGGATCGGGCTCGGCTGCGATGCGCGGTAGTGGTTGTCGATCTCGACGATCACGGGCGCGATAGGCCGCGGCGACGTGCGGTTGTACTTCGCGACGATCTGGCTGAGCGCGGGCCAGATCGTGTCGATCGTGAACAAACCGCTGTTCTCCTGATAGCCGCCGTCGACGACGTCGATTCGGCAACGACTCGACGGCAGCTGCTTGCATCCTTCGAGCGCCGGATTGGCAGGCTCCGGTTGGGCGGTTCCGCGACAGCCACCTTCGATGGTCCCGGACGGTGTCACGTACGGGAATCGCGCCGCGAGGAGCACAGCCGTGGAAAGCGCCAAGTCCTCGTCCGCGCAGAGCGCATCGACCGCCTCCGCCGTCCCGGCGAGCGGATACGAATCGACGACCTCGGCGCCGGCCTGCGAATTTTCAATGTCGGGCCATCGACCGAGGTTCGCCGCGCTGATCACGGCACGCGCGTTACCGCCCGTGACCGCCGCGTTAGCGACGATCAGCGGCACGAGTTGCGCGCGCGCAGCGTCCGCCGGATCTGCGCTGCTGCGCTCGTCCCACGTCAGTCGCAGCAGCGGGGGAAACGGTGGCACGTCGCGCTCGTCGAACCACCGGTCGAAGGCGTCTGCGAGGACACCCGCGCGGTCGGCCCCGAGACATTCGTTGCCGACCACGCGATGGCAGCGGCCGGCGGCGTCGAGGTGCATGCCGAAGAGATGATTGGGCAGGTCATGGAACAGCGCCCAGGCCAGGGTCGGCGAGGCGAAGTCGTGATTGAGGCGGGAATCGACCCAGCCGTCGTCGAGGCTCTCTTGGTCGAGCTGCTGGCGTGCGTAGACGTAGAGACCGACCGCTCCGCCGGACACACCGGACGCCAGGAAGATGCGCCTCGCCGCGCCGCCCTCCGTGCCAGGATCTCGACGCGCATCCTTGCAGGTCGCTGCCCGTGCAGGCGCCGCCACGTCTTGGTTGGGTGACTCCAGGCTTCCGAGGTCGAGGTGGGCAGGCGAGACGCCAACAATGCAGTCGAGCGCGACGTCGGTCCAGTACGCTGCCTTGATACCGCCGCCGTGGGCGGCGACGAGCAGCATCGGAACAGGCCGCGTCGAATGGGGCGTCCCGCGTGCGAGCTCGGGTTGCGCCTTCGTCCACGCAGCGAACGCTGCGCGAAGCGTCGGCGCCGGTGTCGTGCCGGTGCGGCGGACGAGTTGCGCCTCATGCAGGGTGGTCGGCGCGAATGCTCCGGCGGCGACCCACGTGACCACGAACAGCGCGAAGAGCGGAAACTGCTCGACGCCGATCCACCGCAGAAGGCGTGGCGCCTGATAGCGCGCCGCGAGCCGCGACAGCACGAACCCGAGTGAGAGCACGGCCGCAAAGGCGAGAAGAACGATTGCGAAAGTCCCGAGCGTGGGAGCCGCCCCGAAGTCGTCCAAGTGCACCGCGACGAACAGTGCCAGCCCCGCGCCCACGGCGAGGGGGACTGTGCGTGTGCCGTGGAGCGCGCGACGCGAGTGGGGGAAACGGAAGAGCCAGATCACGTACCAGCCGAGCAGGAGCATCGCGAAGACGCTGAAAGCGCCCGACGCCGCGAGCGCCCAGTGACGCGATCCGTATTTTCCGAACGCTGCGAGGGCGCCGCCCGCGACGACGAACGCGACTGCCGCCAACCACCATGGCCGTGACGGGCGGCGCAGGCGCGGCCGCGTACGCTCGGCGGTCATGAGGATCGCGCCAGACGCGAACAGCGCCATCGGAAGCAACGGGGACAGTCCCGCGAAGCGTGAGTGCCCCGCAAGCCCGCCGTCGATCGCGGCATAGACGGCGGCCACCGCGAGCACGACGAGCGGGAGGACCGCTGCATATTCTACGGTGTGCGCTTCGGCCGCCAGTCGTCGGCGGCGACCGAGAAGTCCGGGTGCGGGCTGGTCGATCCTTCGCGTGTCGAGCAGCCAGATTGCAGCGGACGTTCCGGGGAGGGCATAGAACCCCGGCCCGAACGGGCCGACCACCCCGATCGCGAGGAGGACCACCGCCAGCAGCGCCCAGAACCACCGTCGGAACGGTGCGCGGGGGGTTGGCGGCCGGAGCTCCTGCTGCACCCTCCAAAGTCCGGTCTCGTAGATCAGCAAGCCCAGCAACAGGGCGGCGGCCGTCCCGAACCCAATGCGGGCGACACCGCGCCGGGTCTCGACCGTCCACGTGCGCAGGCTGTCGATCGCTTGACCGCTCGTCTGGCCGATCACGAGGGTTGCCAGGAGGAGGAACACGCCCGCGGCGAGCGGCGCGCGCTGAAGCCACAGAAATCCGAGGATCCGCCGGAAGAGCGGCGGGCGCGAGCCGCCGGGGTCGGGAACGGCGGCAGCGAGGACGGTCGCCAGCAGGACGATCGCGGCGAGGGCGGCCGCCTCGCTGAGGGCCGCGTAACCGAGCCGGTTCGTGATCCCGGCGCCCGCGAGCCAGCGCAGGATCCCGGCTGCGAGCGCGCCGGTCGTCGCGGTCCCAGTGAGGAACCATGTCGCCCAGTTCAGGCCGCGCCCGGTCTCGAGATACTTGCGGCGCCGGTAGCTCGCGACAGCTCCGAGCAGGAGGATCAGTCCGACGAGGCCGAGCCCAGCGTACAGCCACGCCCAGCTGTCGCTCGGGAGCCGGAGGCAATCGTGGCAGGCGCCATTCTGGATCTTCTTCACGTACCGCGGAGCGACCCACTGGGTATCCCATGCCGTGTGGACCGCGTGGTCCAGACGCCACGCCGCGGCGACGCAGAGAAGTCCGCCGACTACGAATGCACGGATCACGAGACGCGACGACAACCACGTCTGCTCGCTTGCGGGACGGATCACTTCCTCGGTCACGACGCCTTCCCGACGCTACGGCGTTCTGCCGACTTAAGTCAAGCTCTGCGAGGCCGCAGGTTGCGGCGTTGCACGTACTTCACTCGTCGGTGCGGAATGCGGTATCGCTAAGAATCGAAGCGTGGGCCCTCGCAGGCGATACCGAGATGAGACGTGGCGGCTCGCTTGCACGGGCGATGCGCGTGCGCTCGATCGCGTGGCCGACGCGCTCGTGCAAGACGAGCCGGACGACTCGAGCTACGACGCTCACCGTGCCCGCGCATTCGCGCTTGCGATCGAGCGCCGGCTCGAGGAGGCGCTCACGCAGCTGAACGACGGCTCGACGGACGATTGGCCCTTCCCGGCCGCCTATGCGGCCGACGTCGCGCGCGTGCGGTATCTCGCCGGCGACTACGACGGCGCCCTCGGCGCGTTGCGGCTCGCGGTGCACGGCGCCGACCGCCTCGATCCGGCGCTCGCCGACCTCGCGGTACTCGTCGTCGCAGGCGCGCCCGAGCTCCGGCTCCGCGCGGTGCGCGTCGTGCTGGGGGGCGGGACGGCGTGGCAACGGCTGCGAAACGCGGTGGTCACCGGCGTCGCACGCGCCGACCGAGACGTGTCCGGCGGGGCCATGACCGGGGTCTGACCCCGGTGGTCGCCCCGCGGGACGCGTCCGCGCAGGCGGGGCCCGCCCGCGGGCCGGCTCAACCATGCGGGCCGACTGTCCCCGGCGGTCATGACCCGGGTCTGACCCCGGTCATGGCCTTTTCGGAGGGGGCGGCGTTCTCGAACGCGCTAGGGGATCGAGAGCACGATCTTGCCGAGCTGCTCGCCGGCTTCGAGGCGTTCGTGCGCGGCGCGCGCCTCGGCGAGCGGGAACACCTTGTCGACGACCGGCTTCGCCCTTCCGGCGGCGATCAGGTCGTACGCCCCTTTGAAGTCGTCCGGCGTCCCCATCGTCGAGCCGAGGATCGAGAGCTGCTTCCACCAGACGCGATGGAGCCCAGCCGGCGGGTTCGGCCCGGTCGTCGCGCCGCAGACGACGACGCGTCCCTCCGGACGCGCGGCGTCGAGCGTTCGCTTCCACGTCGCGTCGCCGACGTCGTCGACGACGACGTGCGCGCCGCCGCCCGTCGCCTCCTTGACCTGCGCGACGACGTCGCCCGTCTCGTGGTTGACCCCGATGTCCGCGCCGAGCTCCCGGGCGCGAGCGAGCTTGTCGTCGCTCGAGGAGGTGACGACGACGTGGGCACCGAGCGCCGTGGCGATCGCCAGCGCCGCGGTTGCGACCCCACCGCCGATGCCCCAGATCAGCACCCACTCGCCAGCCTGCAGCCGTGCCCGCGTGACGAGCATTCGGTACGCCGTCTCGAAGACGAGCGGAAACGCGGCCGCCTCCTCAAACGAGAGTCCGTCCGGAATGGGGTGGACGTAGTCGCGCGGAACGGCGATCAGCTCGGCGTGCGTGCCGTCCATCGTCTCGCCGACGATGTGCATCTTCCCGTCGGTCATGATCCCCGGGTTGATGACGACGCGCGTGTCCGTGCCCGCGATCACGCCGGCTCCGTCTGCGCCGAGGATCCGCGGCTTCGGGACGGACGGGAGCCCTTTCCGGATCCACACGTCGAGATGGTTCAGCGATGCCGCCCGCAGCTCGACGAGCACCTCGCCGTCGCGCGGCTCCGGATCGGGCGCGTCCTCGTAACGAAGCACGTCAGGCCCGCCGTCCTCGTGGATCCGTATCGCTTTCACGCGGGCACAATCCTCGCATGACCGCTGACGACATCCGCCGGTTGGGCGAGGAGCTCGGTCTCGATGCCGTCGGTGTCGCGCGCGCGGAGGCGTACGGTGAGACGGAGCAGCACATCCTCGACCGTCGCGAGCGCGGCCTGTTCGCGGAGATGAAGTTCACGAT
Organism: Gaiellaceae bacterium; assembly: GCA_045806045.1. Taxonomy (GTDB): domain Bacteria; phylum Actinomycetota; class Thermoleophilia; order Gaiellales; family Gaiellaceae; genus PALSA-600. Next base: position 21,266 of record JBJMKB010000062.1, read on the forward strand.
GGCGCGCCCTGAGGAGTCGTGCCATCCGGAGACGCTGCTGCCCGGCGCGCGCAGCATCGTGTCGGCTGCCGCCTGCTACTGGACACCCGAGGCGCCACTCGAACCGGGCGAGGGGAGGCTCGCGCGCTACACGTGGTCGGACGCATACGAGACGCTCCGCGAGCGCCTCGACGCCCTCGGCCGCGCGCTCGGAGGTTCGTACCGCGTGTTCGTGGACGCGAACCAGCACGTCGACCGCGAGGCTGCGGCGCGGAGCGGGGTCGGCTTCTACGGCAAGAACACGATGCTGATCACGCGCCGCCACGGCTCGTGGGTCGTCCTCGGGACGCTCGTCACCGACGTCGAGCTCGAGCCGACGCCCCCGCTCGCCACCGACTGCGGCGAGTGCCGGCTCTGCGTGGATGCGTGCCCGACCGGTGCGCTCGACGAGCCCGGCACTCTCGATGCGACCAAGTGCCTCTCCTACTGGACGCAAGCGCCTGCACCGATCCCCGTCGACTATCGCGCCGCGCTCGGCGCGCAGGTGTACGGCTGCGACATCTGCCAGGACGTCTGCCCGTGGAATCGCGGCGTCGAGAAGCGGCGCGCAGACCTGCCGGAGCGCGACGCCCAGGTCGACCTCGTCGCGTGGCTCGAGGGCGACGGCCGCGCGCTCGTCGAGGACTACGACCGGCTGTTCGTGCCACGCAACGATCCGCGGTGGCTGCGTCGCAACGCGCTCGTCGCGCTCGGGAACGTCGGCGGGCCCGAGCACGTTCCGGCGATCGAGCGCTACGCCGGCGACGAGCACGCGGACTGGGCGCTGGCGCGGATCCGGGAGCGCATGTGAACGACGCGCGTCGCCCGCTCGAGTGGTGGATCGCCGTCGTCCGGCTGCTGGCGGTCCCGTTCGCGGTGCTCCAGGTCGCGCTGACGACCGACTACCCGCCGGGCTACGAGCGCGCGGCGTGGATCTTCACGGCAATTCTCGCGGCGGGTGCAGTCGTTCTGTACGCCGTCGCGCGCCGTCCCTACGGATCGCGCTACGTGCTCCTCGCTATGATGTTCGACTTCGCGATCGTGTCGGCGTTCGTGGTCCTGTATGCCTTCGAGCTCGGGACGCCCACCCGGCAGCTGTTGTTCCTGGCGATCGTCGTCGCTGCCGTTCGCTTCGGCATGCGCGGAGGCATCGTCGCCGCCCTTGCGGCCATTCCGGTCGCCGCGGTGTTCGAGCGCCTTCGCGCGCACGACTTCCACGTCGCCTACCAGGTGCAGTACGTGACGTTCCAGGCCGGCGCCGGCCTCCTGATGGCGCTCCTCGTGGGCTGGGTCGTCTCGCGCATGGAAGAGCAGCGGGCAACCGCGGAGCAGCGCGCGCAGGAGGCGGAGGGGCTGCGGGACGAGCTCGGCCGCCGCGGCGATCTGCTCGATGCGGCGAACCGCTGCGCGCGGGCGCTCAGCTCGTCGCTCGACCTCGACGAGGCGGTCGGCTCCTTCATCCGCGAGGTGCGCGGGCTCGTGCCGTTCCGGCGCATGGCGATCGTGCTGGCGGAAGAAAACGTCGCCCGCGTGATCGCCACGTCGGGAGAGCAGGCGGACGACGTGATGCCGCCAGGCGCCGAGCTTCCGCTCGAGGACAACCTGCTCGCCGACGTCGTCGCGCGCGGGCAGACGGTCTACCGCAGGGACATGAGCCCGCCGCAGTACGCGGAAGAGCACCGCCTGATCGAGCTCGGCGTGCGGTCGCGCGTCGCGGCGCCGCTCCTCGTCGGCGCGAGGACGATCGGCCTGATCTCGCTCGGACGCAGCGAGCCCGACGCCTTCGAGGACCACGAGATCGAGCTCGTCGGCCTGCTCGGACGGCTCGCCGCGTCGGCGGTGCAGAACATCCGCGCGTACGAGAGCGAGCGCCGCACCGTCGACGAGCTCCGCGGCCTCTCGGCGCTGCGGGCGGACTTCGTTTCGCTCGTCTCGCACGAGCTCCGCAGCCCGATGGCAGCGGTGATCGGCGCCGCGCGCACCTTGCAGTCGCGCTGGCGCGAGCTGCAGCCCGATCAGCGCGAGGCCTTTCTCGCGCTGATCGGCGACGAGACGACGCGGCTCGCCGATCTGATCGGCGACGTGCTCGACACCTCGCGCATCGACGCCGGCACGTTCACGTATCGGTTCACCGACGTGGACGTCGCCGCGCTCGTGCGGGAAACCGTCGCCACCGCGTCGATCGGCCAGGATGAGGTGCCGGTCGTTGCCGAGGTCGGGAGCGTGCCGCGCGTGCGCGGTGACGCCGAGCGGTTGCGACAGGTCTTCGCGAACCTCGTCGACAACGCCGTCAAGTACTCGCCCGCCGGTGAGCCCGTCGAGGTGCGGGTTTCCCCGTCTGACGGTGCCGTGCTCGTCTCGGTCCAGGATCGCGGGCCGGGCATCGAGTCGCAGGACCACCGCCTGATCTTCGAGAAGTTCGGACGTGTGACGGGAGCCGGCGCCAAGCCGGGAACCGGACTCGGCCTCTACATCGCGCGCTCGATCGCCGAGGCGCACGGGGGCGAGCTCGACGTCTCGTCGGTTCCCGGTCGCGGCTCGACGTTCAGCGTGAGGTTGCCGACCGGCTAGGTCGCAGCTCCGCGGCGAGCTCGCGCGCGCGAAGCGCGACACGCGCGCGGAGCTCCTGCGGCTCGAGCACGATCGCCTCGCCGCGGTAGGACACGACCTCGCCGACCAGCCAGTCCGCGGAGCCGACGGACTTGTCGGCGATCGCCGCGCCGTCGACGAGCGGGCGCGCGCCCTTCTCGACCTCCCACCGCGCCACGGCCGGCGAGTACCAGATGCGTGCGGTCGTGGCGCCGCGCAACTCGGACGGATCGAACCCTTCGCGCGGCGTGAAGCCCTTCCGCGAGACCGTCGCCTTGCGCATGCGATCGAGTCGGTACGAGCGGGGCTGGTCGCGGTCGACGTCCCAGGTGTGCACGTACCAGTGGGGGAGACGCCGCTCGATCGAGTACGGCTCGACCGTGCGCGTCGCCACCTCCTGCTCCTCCGGCTTCAGGTACTCGATCTCGACGAGCTTGTGCTCGTCGATCGCCCTGCTCAACTTCTCGACGAGGCCTTCCTCCGCTCCGACGTGTGGCTCGGGCGTCTGCGAGAGCTCGAACTGGCCGAAGGTCTCCTCGAGCTTGCGCCGGACGTTCGCGAGCGTGTCGTGTGCGCCGGCGGCCACCATCGGGCCCACGAACTCGAGCGCGAGACGGATCGCACGTGCTTCCAGCGGCGTCAGCCGCGGCGCCCGCCGGAAGGTGTCCCCGAAGAGCTCCTTGTCGACGTGCACCTCCTCGCCCTTCAGCTCGGCGTAGATCGCATAACAACCGCCCCCGAAGTTGACGAGGTTGAGCAGCGACAGGTGCTCCTCGAGCTGCTCGGGCGGGATGGAGAACCGCTGGGCGAGGTCGGCGGACGGAATCACGGCCTCGCGCTCCTCGCCGCAGGCGGCGAGCAGGTAGGCGAGCAAGGACTGCAGCACGCCGAAGCGTTCCGGCGCGACCGGGCCTGCGAAACGCTCGGGCGGGAGGTCGAGCTCGCCCGCGGGCACCTCGGCAGCAGGCGTCGGCGGTGCACCTTCGTGCGCGGTGCGCGCGGCGCGCGCCCCTTCGACCGTCAAACGCCGGAGCTCGGAAGGCTCGAGCGGGACCGCGCGGCCGTCCTGTCGCAGGATCCACCGCGCGAGCAGGTTGGTCGATGCGTACTGCGTCGTGAAGACGTCGCCCTCGACCTTGTTCCGCTCGCCTGCGTACGCGCGCTCGACCCACCAGGCGGTGTCGGGAGCCACCTCGACCTTCGCCTCGCCGAGGATGTCGCCGAACTGCCATTCGGCACGGCCGCGGAAGTTCTCGACGTCGAACTCCGGCGGCAGCCGGAAGTCGCGTTCGCGACGCGTCGCGAAGCGGATGTCGGAGCGGATGCGCGACACGCGGAACGTGCGGATGTCGTCACGGTCGAGATCGTTGCCGATCACGTACCACGAGCCGTTCTCGGGCAGGAGTGCGAAGGGATTGAGCGTCCGCTCCTCCTCTTCGTCGCGATAGATCGACCAGTAGCGGAACTTGACCGTGCGCTGCTTCGAGATGGCGCCCTCGAGCTTGCCCAGGCGTCCCTGGAGCTCGGGCGTGTAGTCGGGGTCGCGCACCTCGACGCTCACGGCGGTGCCGGTCGGCTGCTGCGCGAGCGGACCCGCCGAGCGTCCGAGGGCGAGGTTCTGCAGGGCGAGCCGCAGCGGCTCGGCGTACGCGAACCGTCCTTCGAGGAGGTAAAAGCAGGTCTGCAGCGCCGCGAGCTCCTCGTCGTCGAGCTCGAGCTCGGGGAGGAAGTAGCGCTCCGAGCGAAGCGTGTACAGCTCCTCGCCGGTGAACTCGTCGCGTTGCGAGTCGAGCGGCACGCCGAGCGCCACGAGCTCGGCGCGGTCGGAGTAGAACCGGCGCGCGAATGCCTCGTCACTCATCTCCTGGTAGCCCTCGACGTTCGACTTGATGTCGCGCGCGGTCAGCGGGCGGCGTTCCGCCATCAGGAACGCCACCAGCGAGAGCTGGCGGATCAGCTTGTCGGTGTCGTGGCTCACGTGTTTCTCTGCCGGCTCCGTCGAGCCTACGCCGGGAGAGCGAGCCTAGCGCAGGATCCTAGGCCGCAGCCTTGCTGCGTTCCAGGTGCTGGTGCGACGGGCAGTAGTCGCGGTCCGGAAGCGGCGTGCGCTGGCACGCCTTGCCCTTGCGCGTGGTCGCGCGACAACGGGCAACGCCGCCGTCGAACGCGCCCGCTTCGATCTGCTCCTCGACGAAGCTGACCGCGGCATCGACGCCCTGTGTCACCGCCCACGCGACCTGCGCCTGCACGGTGATCGGGAAGTAGCGCCTGATGTCCTGGAAGAGCGCCTTGTCCGGCTTCGCGAAGTAGTGCGGGTCGGCCGCCAGCCGCTGCATCGTTCCTTCGGTCGCGGCGAGCACTTCCCGGCGGTACTCCAGCTGCGTCTCCTGGTCGACATACGGGTCGATCAGGTCCTTGATCGAGCGATAGATCGCTCGAGAGTACTGATACATGCAGTGCTGGATGTGGAGGATCCGTTCGTCCATCTGTGCGGGTTCGCCTTCCTCGACTGTAGCCACAAGCCCTTTAAGAAGCGGTAAATCCTTCTCGGAGAAGGGGATCCGGCGCGGACTCTACACGCTCCAGGTGGCTGTTACAAATGTTTTCCTATCAGTAAACGGGTGGTTGCCTGCCAGGGCGATCCTTACCCTCGGTCGCGACCCCTACACCTCGATCAGCGGGCGACCTGGCGCGTGTAGGCGCGCGCGAAACCGGCCTGCCGGGCGGTCGCGACGGCGGCGTCGGCATCCGCCCTCGAAGCGTAGATCCCGGTGAAGACGACGAAGTAGCCGGGCTGCAGGCTCGCGTAGCGGCTCGAGTCGAGCACGCCCACCTGCGTCAGGGCCGAGTGCGCGGCGCGCTGGGCGGTCGCGAGCGCAGCCGGCCGGCCCGTCGTTTTCGGATACGAGACGAGGACGACCGTCCAGCCGATGTGGTCCGGCGGCCAGACGTACCGGCCGTTCTTCGGGCCTCCGGGCGTCGACGTCGTCGGCTCGGGCGCGGCGGGGAGCGTCGAGGTGTTGACGGTCCGCGGCGCGGTCGTCGAGGGCACGGGTGTCGGCTCGGCGACGCTCGTGAGCACCGCGGCCGCCGTGAACGTCGGCCCCTTGTCGCCGTGGTCTCTCGTGAGGAGGATCGCGGCGGCGGCTCCCGCAGCTGCGACGAGGAGCGTCAGGAGGGAAAGCCACACCCAGTCGCCCGGATACCAGCCGAAGCGGCGAATCCAGCGCCGGCGCAGGCCTGCCAGCCTGCCGGTGACGTGGGGGAGCTTCAGGCCGCAATCGAGGCAGTACTCCTGGTCCGGCGTCCGGGCCGCGCCGCAGCGCGGGCAGGTCTTCTCGGCAGCGGCGATCGCCGATTCGCGGTCGTCCATCAGCGGTCGGCGGCGGGTTCGACGACCGTCTCGTCCGTGGCGCGGTCTGGCTCGTCGGCCGTGGGCCTGCCGCAGCTCGGGCAGAAGTGCGAACCGCGAAGGATCGGTGCGCCGCACTCGCAGCGCGGGACGTTCCGGCGCGTGTGGAGCAGCGCCTCGATCTCGGCCAGCCGCGCATCGATGCCGACGATCGCCGCAGCGCGTTCGGCGAGCAGGTCGTCGCGAAAGCCGCCGCGGCGGTACATCTCGACGAGGAGCCCGCCGAGGTCGCGCAGCGCGTCCTCGCGCGCCTTTCCCAGCGCGCGGCGCTCGCGTCTCAGCAGGCCGGCGTGCGGCCGGCGCGGACTGATCCCTGTGGCGTCGGGCGGGCGCCGGCGAATGAGCGGAGCCATCGCCCGCCGAGTCTAGTTACGGCTCCGGCGCGGTTCGGGCGCGGCGGCGGCGCCCGGCGACGCCGCTGAAGAGGAGGACGATCCCGATCACGATCAGGATCCCGCCCAGGACCGGCCCGAATCCCGGGACGACGACGGCGAGGAGGAGGCCGATCACTACGAGACCGATCGAGAGGGCGAACGCTCCGACCATGACCCGGTAGTGACCGAAAGCTAGAGGCTCAAAACAACGAGACGCTCTTCGGTCATCTCCCGGACCGACCAGGCAGGTCCTTCCTTCGTGTTGCCCGATGCCTTCACGCCGCCGTACGGCATCTGGTCGGCACGGAACGTCGGCGCCTCGTTCACGATCACGCCGCCGAACTCGAGCCGCCGCGCGGCTTCCAGGCACTGCGTGACGTCGCGGCTGAAGATCGCCGCCTGCAACCCGTAGCGGGTCGCGTTCGCCTGGTCGATCGCGTCGTCGAGGCTCGCGACACGGGTGAGCGTGACGACAGGCCCGAAGACCTCCTCGCGTTGCACCTTGTCGTCGCGGCCCGGGTTCGCGATCACCGTCGGCCGGATCAGCCCTTCGGGCGTCGTGTCCCCGCCGGTGAGCACCTCGCCCGTCGACTCGCGCACCCACTGGAGGATCCGGTCGCGATCATCCTCGCTGATCACCGGGCCGACGTCGGTCTCGGCGTCGGCCGGGTCGCCGACCTGCAGCGACTCGACCTTCGGCACGAACGCTGCGACGAACTCGTCCCATGCCTCGTCGAGGAGATAGATGCGCTGCACCGAGATGCAGCTCTGCCCGGCGAACGAGAACGCGTTCGCCGCGAGCTTTGCCGGCGGGTCGCCGGGGGCGTCGGCACACACGATCGCAGGCGTCGCGTTCCCGAGCTCCAGCTTCACGCGCTTGCGCGGCGCGCGCCGTGCGATTCCCCAGCCGACGTCGCCCGAGCCCGTGAACGTGATCAGCTTCACGCGCTCGTCCTCGACGAGCACGTCGCCGATCTCGGACGACGGGCCTGCGACGACGTTCAGCCAGCCGTCGGGCAGCCCTGCCTCACGCTCCAGGTCGGCGAGGAAGAAGGCCGACAGCGGCGTCGCCGACGCGGGCTTCAGCACGACGGGGCAGCCCGCCGCCAGCGCCGGCGCGATCTTGTGCGCGACGAGGTTCAGCGGGAAGTTGAACGGCGAGATCGCGCCCACGATCCCGATCGGCAGGCGAAGCGTGAACGCGACCTTGCCTTCTCCGGCCGGCGAAGCGTCCATCGGCACGGTCTCGCCGGTGAGCTTGCGCGCTTCGACCGCTGCGAAGGTGTACGTCGACACCGCACGCTGCGCTTCGACCCGCGCCGTCTTCAGCGGCTTGCCGGCCTCGTTCGAGATGATCCGTGCGGCTTCGTCCAGCCGTTCCTCGAGCAACTCCGCGGTCGTGTCGAGGATGCGGGCGCGCTCGTGAGCGGGCAGGGGTGCTCGGAACGCGGCGTCTGCGGCATCGAGCGTCTGTCGCGTCTCGGCGGCGCCTCCCTTCGGCACGCGCCCGACGACCTCGCCGGAGAAGGGGGAGCGAACCTCGAGCCACTCACGCGTCGCCACCCGAGCAACTGTAATGCGAGGATGCCGCGGTGAGCCGCAGGTACGGACTCGGGTTGTGGGTACCGGTCGGGTGGGTGGTCGCATCCGTCGCGATGGTCGCGAGCATCGGCGTGCCGACCTCGCGCGACCTCGTCTTCCTCTGGTTCGCGCTCGGCATGGCTGCCTTCTGTGTCACCGACCTGCGCAGGCGCGTGCCGCGGTTCGTGTTCGAGTGGGCGCCGTTCATCGGCGTGCTCTTCGTCTACGACCGCCTGCGCGGCTTCGCCGACGGGCTGGTCTTCCCGGCGCGCGAGGTGCCGCAGATCCGCGTCGAGGCGCTCCTCTTCGGCCGGCCGGTGCCGACGGTGTGGTTGCAGTCCCACCTCTGGGACAAGGCGCACCTCCACTGGTGGGACTACGCAACCTGGTTCGTCTACCTGACGCACTTTTTCGCGACCCTCGTCGTGGCCGCGGTGCTGTGGACGTGGGCGCACGACCGGTTCGCCCGGTTCGCGACGATGGTGTGCGCGCTCGCGCTCACGGGTTTCGCGACGTACGCGCTGTACCCAGCCGTCCCCCCATGGCTCGCCGCGCGCCACGGCAACCTCGGCGAGTCGAACCGCCTGATCGCGCCGGTGTGGCGTCACGTTCCGGTCGCGCACTACGGGTCGCTCTTCGAGAAGGGGCAGAACTACGCGAACAACGTCGCCGCGATGCCATCGCTTCACGCCGCGTACGCGCTGCTGATCGCGCTCTACCTCTGGCGCATCGTGCCGCGGTGGGCGCGCGTGGCGCTGGCGCTGTATCCCCCGGCGATGGCGTTCGCGCTCGTGTACTCGGGCGAGCACTACGTCGTCGATTGCATCGCAGGGTGGGCGTACGCCGTGGTCGCGTTCGTCGCAGTCAACTGGGCGTTCGCGCGCCGCGCGCAGCGCGTGCGGGCGCCTCAACCGGCGCTGGCCGACTGAACGGCCCGGAGTACAGTTGACGGCGATGGACGCCTTCGTCGTCGACGCCGTCCGCTCGCCGATCGGCCGCAAGAACGGCACGCTCTCGGCGCTCCGCGGAGACGACCTCGCCGCGCAGGTCCTGAACGGCCTGATCGCACGGCACGATCTCGATCCCCGGGAGATTGAGGACGTGCAGATGGGCTGCGTGACGCAGATCGGCGAGCAGGGATGGAACGTCGGGCGGATGGCGGTGCTCGCGGCGGGTTGGCCCGTCGACGTCTCGGCGACGACCGTCGACCGGCAATGCGGCTCGTCGATGCAGACCAACTTCAACGCCGCCGCCGCGGTCATGGCCGGCCAGCTCGACCTTGTCGTTTCGGCGGGCGTCGAGATGATGTCTCGCGTCGCGATGGGCTCGAACGGCGGCTCGATCTCGGAGCAGGTGACCGAGCGCCACGAGATCGTGATGCAGGGAACCTCGGCCGAGCTGCTGGCGGAGGAGTGGCAGCTGACGCGCGAGGAGCTCGACGCCTACTCCCTCGAGTCGCACCGCCGTGCGCTCGCGGCGTCGGACGACGGCAGGTTCGAGGGCGAGATCGTCCCGATCGAGCTGCCCGAGGTGCACACGCCGGGCGGCGGAGGCGTCGCTGCGCCGGCCGTCTTCGCCGTGGACGAGGCGGCGCGCCGCGAGACGTCGCTGGAGGCGCTCGCCGCGCTGAAGCCGGCGTTCAAGCCGGACGGGGTCGTGACCGCCGGGAACTCGTCGCAGATCGTCGACGGCTCCGCCGCGGTGCTGGTCGCGAGCGGGGCCGCGGTCGACAGGCTCGGCCTCAGGCCGCGTGCACGCTTCGTCTCGTTCGGCATCGCGGGCGTCGACCCGACGCGAATGCTGCACGGCAACCCGCAGGCGATGCAGAAGGCACTCGCGAAGGCCGGCCTGACGCTCGACGACATGGGCGTGATCGAGGTCAACGAGGCGTTCGCGGCGGTCGCGCTGCAGACGGTGAAGGACCTCCACCTCGAGCAGCGGATGGACGACGTCAACCCGAACGGCGGCGGCATCTCGCTCGGCCATCCGCTCGGAGCGACGGGCGCGCGCATGACCGCGACCCTGATCCCGGAGCTCGAGCGCCGAGGCGCGCGCTACGGCATCGCGTCGATGTGCGTCGGCTTCGGCATGGCGATCGCCGGCATCGTCGAGCGGCTCTAGCTCACCCCGGTAGCATCGCCCGCCGTGGCACTCGAGATTCGGAAGATCGGCGTTGTGGGGCTCGGGGCGATGGGCTCCGGGATCGCCCAGCTCGCGATCGAGGCGGGATTCGACACCGTCGGGCGGGAGGTCGACCTCGATCGCGCCGAGCAGGCGCGCGACCGGATCGCGCAGTTCCTGACGCGGAAGGTCGAGAAGGGCAAGCTCGAGCAGTCGGCGCGGGACGACGCTGTCGAACGGCTGAAGCTGACGACGGCGCTCGCCGACCTTGCCGAATGCGACATCGTGATCGAGGCGGCGTACGAGGACCTTGCCGTCAAGCACGAGCTGTTCCAGGTGCTCGAGAGCGTCGTGCGGCCGGACGCGATCCTCGCCACGAACACGTCGGCGCTCTCGGTGACGGAGATCGCGGCGGTGCTCGAACACCCGGAGCGCGCGCTCGGCATGCATTTCTTCAACCCGGCACCGCTGATGCCGCTCGTCGAGATCGTCCGCGCGGAGCGAACGGCCGACGACGTGTTCGACGCGGCCTTCGAGCTCGGGTCGAAGCTCGGAAAGACGCCGATCCGCTGCAGCGACACGCCCGGGTTCGTCGTGAACCGCGTGCTGATCCCGCTCTTGAACGACTGCGTGCGCGTGCTCGATGAGACCGGCGTCACGCCGGAGGACCTCGACGCCGGGATGCGGTACGGCGCCGGCTGGCCGATGGGGCCTTGCGCCCTGCTCGACCTCGTCGGCGCGGACGTGCACGTGCACGCGAGCGAGGCGCTCTACGCGAAGACGCGCGAGCCGCGCATGGCGCCGCCGCCTCGTCTCGTCCGCATGCTGAAGGCGGGCAAGCTCGGACGTAAGTCGGGCGAGGGCTTCTACGTGTATTGAGCGTGGTTCGTTCTTCGAACCAGTGAGCCGTCCGCCCCGCCGCCTACCGTGGAGCGGGATGGCGATGTGCCAGGTCTGCCGCCGTACGCTGCTCGCCGGTGAGCGTTACCGGACCTGGCGCTGGGCGCGTCGCGACCACACGGTCTGCGCGGTCTGCGAGCCCGGGGCGCGCGAAGGTGGGGCGGTGCGCGTCGTCGACGCGTTCGAGCACGTGCGCGCGGACGGGCTTACGCAGAACGTCCGTCGAGTCGCCTAGCCGCGGCGGGGATCGTCCCTCCCTGCACGAGGACCGACGCGAGTACGACGACGAACACCGTCTCGTAGATCCGGTTCGCGTCGCGCACGTGGTGCGAGAGCGCGAACGTTGCGAGCAGGATCGGCACCGCGCCCTTCAGCCCGCCCCAGATGACGAAGAGCCGCTCGCCGTGGCGCAGGCGGACCGGCGCGAGCAGAAGCCCGGCGACGAGCGGCCGCGCGAGCAGCGCGACGAACGCCGCGAGTGCCAGGCCCTGGAGCCAGCGGTGGCCGTCGATCGCCGAGATGTGGATCGTCAGCCCGAGCGCGACGAACGCGACGATCTCCGCGGCCGACGCGACACGGTCGAGGAACGCCTCCGACTCGGTGTCGATGTCGCCGACAGCGAGCCCCATCACGAACACGGCGAGGAAGCCCGAGCCGTGGGCGAGGTCGGCGACGAGATAGACGAGCGCGAGTAGCGCGATCATGCGCAGCCGCCCGACACGCTGGAAGCGATGCCCGACGAAGCCGCCGGCGAGCCCGACGGCGAGGCCGATGGACATCTGCTCCACGAACGTCTGCACGACGATCCAGAAGCTCGCGTGGGCATGCGTCGCAAGGGCGATCAACCCGAGCATGAGCGCGATCCCGACCGGATCGTTCGCGCCGGACTCGCCCTCGAGGATCGTCCTCGTCCGGCCGGCGATCTGATGGCCGCCGAGCACGGAGAAGACCACGGCGGGATCCGTCGGCGCGACCGCCGCCCCGAGCAGACCGGCCGTCAGCCACCTGAGGTCGAACGCCCAGTGCGCGAAGACGGCGACGAGGCCGGCCGTCGCGAACGTCCCGAGCACGCCGAGGGACACGACCGGAATCGCGGCGGGCCTGAATCTCCTCCAGCCGATCGCGGCGCCGCCGTCGTAGAGGATGACGACGAGCGCGGCGGTGACGATCGTTTCCGCGGCCGAGACGGGAAGCGCGATACCGGGAACGAGGTCGGACGCGAGGGCCGCGAGGACGAGCAGAACCGCTGCCGGCGGAATCGTCACCGTCGCGGACCGTACGGCACTCCCGCTCAAAAAGTCCTTACCTTTCGATCATTGTGGGCATAATTGAGCAGGAAAGACTGTTCTTGCCGATGCGCCGGCTCTGTATCACCCTGCTCTGTGGCCTCGTCGCCGTTCCTGCGGCGATGGCAGCTGCGCGCGCGACCGGCGACGGAACACTCGAGCTGACGAACGTCAGCGGGACGGCGTCGATCACCGGCAGCCGCGGAACGCTGTGGGGACAGATGGCGCGAGGCAAGCTGATCGTGACGGACTTCGTCGCCGGCGACGGCGCAGTGCTGGTGAGCGGAGCGGAGTATCGACGGCCGATCAACGAGAACGTCACGATCTACGGCGGCAGCGGACTTCACTTCCGCGTGACCGGCGGGAGGTACAAGCTTCGCCTGCAGCAAGGCATCGGGATCAACATCGCTGCGGTCGGTGTCGGATCTGCGTACCTGATCGCGGATCCGCTCGTCGACGATCCCGGCGACTACGCGATCGACGGGGGGAAGCCGGTGGCCATGCCGCTTTCCGGGCGCACCGTCTACTTCGGCCTGGCGCCGACACCCTGAGGTGAGCACGCCCGCCCCGAACATCCTGGTCGTCGAGGACGAGAGCTCGATCGCCAGCTTCGTCGCGCTGTATCTGAAGAACGCCGGGTACGGCGTCCGCACCGCGGCGACCGGCAATGACGCGCTTGCACAGGTCGCACACGAGATGCCGGGGCTGATCGTCCTCGACCTGATGCTCCCGGACATCGACGGCATCGAGGTGACGAAGCGCATCCGGCAGACGAGCGACGTCCCGATCCTCATGCTGACCGCGCGAGACGAGGACGTCGACAAGATCATCGGCTTGGAGGTCGGCGCGGACGACTACCTGACGAAGCCCTTCAACCCGCGCGAGCTCGTTGCCCGGGTCAAGTCCATCCTCCGCCGCGCGGCGCCCGAGCGGCGCGAGCGCGAGAGCGAGACGATCGAGCACGGCGACCTCCACGTCGATGCAGGACGTCGCGAGGTGCGGGTCGGAGACGAGGAAGTCCAGCTCGCGCCGAAGGAGTTCGATCTCCTGTGGGAGCTGCTCGACCACCGCGGGCTCGTGCTGACGCGCGACCAGCTGCTCGAGCGCGTGTGGGGCTACACCTTCGCCGGCGACACGCGGACGGTGGACGTGCACGTACGGCAGCTGCGCCGCAAGCTGGGCGACGCGTCGCCGATCGTCACTGTCTGGGGCGTGGGGTACAAGGTCTCCCCGGCCAGGGACGCCAAGAAGGACACGGCGAAGACTTAGACACTTGCTCGGGTCGCTCCGCGTCCGGTTGCCGCTCGTGTTCCTCGCGGGGATCGTGCTCGCAGCCGTGCTTACGACCGCTGTCTCCGTAAGGCTCTTCCACGACTTCGCGCGCCACCAGGCGCTCTCCAACCTGAGCCGCGAAGCGAACGGCATGGCGCAGCTGTACTCGAGGGCGATCCGCGCGAGCTACGGCAACACGAAGGCCGGCAAGTTGAACGACCGGAAGGCGCCGACCTTTGCAGCGCGAACCCTCGAGCGTGCGACGGGCGACAAGATCTTCTTCGTCGGTCCGGGGTTGTTCCCGGGACAGGGGTTCGTCGGGCTGAGGCATCTCGCCCCGAGCCCGATCGACTGGCACTCGGGCACGTCGAAGGTGTTCGAGTTCACGCCGCCGGGCGAGCACCGGAGGTACTACGCCGTCGCGAACCCCATCGTGAGCGAGCGCACGGTGATCGGAGCGTTGGTCGTTGCGACGCCCAAGACCGGCGTCGGCGCGCTGGTCAGCTCGCTGATCCAGAGGCTCGCGATCGCGACGCTCCTCGGGCTGATCGGCGCCGCAGTCCTTGCCTGGTACCTGTCGCGTCGCATCGTCCGGCCGGTGCTGCAGCTCTCGGAGGCGGTCGATGCCGTCGCAGCAGGCAGTCGCGACGTCGTCGTGCCGACGAACGCGCCGGGCGAGCTCGGCCACCTCAGCGCGCGCTTCGCCGAGATGGCGCACCGGCTCGGCGAGGTGGAGGAGATGGAGCGGAACTTCCTGATGTCGGTATCCCATGAGCTGCGCACGCCGCTGACGGCCGTCCGCGGTCACGTCGCCGCGCTGCTCGAGGGCGTCGTCGAAGACCCCGAACAGCGCGAGCAGTCGCTCGAGACGATCGCCATGGAAGCTCAGCGGCTCGAGCGCCTCGTCGGAGACATCCTGGATCTCGCGAAGCTCGACACGCATCGATTCACCGTCATGACCGAGGAGGTCGACATGGCGCACCTTCTCGAGCAGGCGTTCGACCGCTACCGCGAGGAGGCGCAGCGCCGCTCGATCGACTACCGGCAGGACGTGCGCGCACGGCCGGTGCTGCTCTCGGACGGCGACCGCGTGCTGCAGGTCGTCGGCAACCTCCTCTCGAACGCATTCCGGGCGACGCCCGACGGCGGCCGGATCTCGCTCGAGCTCGCGCAGCAAAACGGCACGGTCCACGTCGCCGTCGAGGACACGGGGCCGGGCATCCCGCCCGAAGCGCGCGAGCGGCTGTTCCGGCCGTTCGTCTCGAACAGCACCGGGGGGACGGGCCTCGGGCTTGCGATCGCGAACGAGATCTCCGCCGCACTCGGCGGCCGGATCGAGCTCGTGTCCGAGGTCGGGAAGGGTTCGCGGTTCGAGCTCGTGCTGCCCGTGCGCTAGGCGGCGTCTCTAGGCGGAGTCGCGGAGCCGGACGACGTTCGTCCCGGCGGGCTGCAGCGCAGCCTCGATCCGGTCGAGCCGTGCGTTCAGCCCACGCCAGCCCTCGGTCAGCAACTCGACCAGAAGCGCGAGGTCGTCGATGCGTGCATTCCGCTCCGCGTCGAGCGTCCACTCGATGTTCTCGAGCCGGCGGATCGCGTTGTTCGAGAGCCCCTTGACCTCGGCGAGCCGGCGCGAGATCGGCGCCGCCTCCTCGCGCAGGCCGTCCTTCAGTGCTTCGCGAAGCTCGTCCATGCGACCGAAGCTACCGTCCTCGTCGGATGGAATCCTCCGAGCTCGACTACGACCTGCCGCGCGAGCTGATCGCCCAGCATCCGGCGGCGCGCCGAGACGAGTCGCGGCTCCTCGTGTATCGGCGTTCGACCGGCGAGATCTCGCACAGCGTATTTCGCGAGCTGCCCGATCTCGTCGAGGCGCTCGCCGTCGTCAACGACACGCGTGTCGTCCCGGCGCGCATCGCGATCGACAGCCCGCGTGGGGAGGTGCTGCTCCACGAGCGCGTCGAGGGTGACGAGTGGGAGGCGCTGGCGCGGCCGACCCGCCGCCTTCGCGCCGGGCGGCGCTACGGCGGCGTCGAGTTGCTCGAGCATCTCGGCGAGGGACGCTGGCGCGTGCGTCTCGCCGGCGAGCCTCACGGCGTCGCCCCGCTACCGCCGTACATCAGCGAGCGACTCGACGACGACGAGCGCTACCAGACCGTCTATGCGCGCGAGGCCGGCTCTGCCGCGGCGCCGACGGCCGGCCTGCACTTCACGCCCGAGGTCCTCGAGCAGCTGGACGTCGAGCGAGTGACGCTGCACATCGGGCTGGACACCTTCCGCCCGCTTCAGACGGACACCGTCGAGGAGCACCGCATCCACGGCGAGCGCTACGCGGTCGAGCCGAGCGCGTGGAATCGGATTCGCGCGGCCGAGCGCGTGCTCGCAGTCGGGACGACGACCGTGCGCGTCCTCGAGACACTCGCACGCGAAGGACCGCTCGCCGGACGTACCGAGCTCTTCGTCACGCCGGGCTTCGAGTTCCGCCGCGTCGACCACCTGCTGACGAACTTCCACCTCCCGCGCTCGACGCTGCTCGCGCTCGTCATGGCCTTCGCGGGCGTGGAGGAGACGCGGCGCCTCTACGAGCTCGCCGTGCGCGAGCGCTACCGCTTCTATTCCTTCGGCGATGCGATGCTGATCCTGTGAGCGTCGCGCAGTTCGGTAACCGTGCTCGGAGCAAAAGACTCGTCTGGCCAGGGCGTGCTCCTTTGGTGCAGAAGGCCTGCTGAGAGGATCCTGTGGAAGAAACGTCGTCGTCAGTTCACCTTGCTCGGGGGTCAGGACCTGTCTTTGAGGTACACGCCACGGATGGCCCTGCGCGGGCCGGTGTCCTCCACACCGCGCACGGGGTGGTCGAGACGCCGGTGTTCATGCCCGTGGGGACGAAAGGAACCGTCAAGTCGCTGCACCCCGACGAGGTGCGCGATCTCGGCGCGCAGATCCTGCTCGGCAACACCTACCATCTGCACTTCCGGCCCGGCGACGAGCTGATCCGCGAGCTCGGCGGATTGCACCGGTTCATGGGCTGGGACGCGCCGATCCTCACGGACTCCGGTGGCTTCCAGGTCTTCTCGTTGCGCGACACGATTGCGCGCGTCGACGACGACGGGGTCACGTTCAACAACGTCTACGACGGCGCCGCGACACGCTTCACGCCGGAGCTCGCGGCCGCCGTGCAGCGGAACCTGGGCAGCGACATCGCGATGTGCCTCGACCAGGTGCCGCCGGCGGGTGTCTCGCGCCGCGACCTCGAGGTCGCCGTGCGGCGGACCACCGAATGGGCGCACCGCCAGAGGGACGCGCCCCGCGCCGACGGACAGCTGCGGTTCGGGATCACCCAGGGTGGGATCGACCCGGAGCTGCGTCGCCGCAGCACGGAGGAGATCGCCGAGCTCGACTTCGACGGCAACGCGATCGGCGGGCTCGCGATCGGCGAGGACCGGGCGCTGACGTTCGAGGTAACACGCTGGTCGGCCGCGCTGCTGCCCGAGACGAAAGCGCGCTACTTCATGGGCATCGGCGACCCCGAAGGGATCCTCGAGGTGATCGAAGCCGGCATCGACATGTTCGACTGCGTGCTCCCGACGCGTACCGCGCGTACGGGCAGCGCACTGACGAACGAAGGGCGCCTGAACCTCCGGAACGCGCAGTACGCGCGCGACGAACGGCCGCTCGACGAGAGTTGCGACTGCGCCGCGTGCACGCGCTTCACGCGCGCCTACATCCGGCACCTCGTGAACCAGAACGAGCTGCTCGGCCTGCGCCTCCTCTCGCTCCACAATCTACGCTTCCTGATCGAGCTG
The DNA here is from genome assembly GCA_045806045.1 of Gaiellaceae bacterium. GTDB lineage: Bacteria > Actinomycetota > Thermoleophilia > Gaiellales > Gaiellaceae > PALSA-600. The sequence goes on from JBJMKB010000062.1 coordinate 38,619, forward strand.
ACCCGCGGCGCGCGCGAGGCGATCCAGCGCGGCGGTTTCGCGGACTACAAACGCACCCGACTCGAAAGGCTGACGTGAGCTCAGGCGGTTTCCTGGTCGTCCTCATCGTGCTCGCCCTGCTCTGGTTCTTCTTCCTGATGCCGATCCGGCGCCAGCAGCGCAACCGCTCCGATTCGCACATCGCGATGCAGGATTCGCTCGAGGTCGGCGACGAGATCATCACCGCGGGGGGTCTCCACGCGACGGTCCGGGAGCTCGGCGACGACCAGCTCAGAGTCGAGATCGCGCCCGGCGTCGTGGCGACGCTCGATCGGCGCGCCGTCGCGGCCGTGGCGACCGAGGTCGAGGTCGAAACCGCGCCCGGTGACGACGGGGAACCAAGCTAACCTACCCCGCGCGTGGCCTCCCGCCGCTCCCACCTGATCCTGGTCCTGCTGATCCTGCTCGCGCTCGCGGGGACGGCGCTGATCGCCGTGCCCGGAAGCCCGTGGCACCGCGGCGTGAAGAAGGGCCTCGACCTGCAGGGCGGGCTCGAGGTGGTGCTGAAGGCGCAGCCGCCGAAGGGGCACAAGCTGCAGCCCTCCGACCTCGACCGGTCCGTCTCGATCATGCGCTCCCGCGTCGACAAGCTCGGCGTCGCGTCGCCGGAGATCCGCAAGCAGGGCTCGAACCAGATCGTGATCCAACTCGCCGGTGTCCACGATCCGGGCGACGCGGCGAAGATCATCGGCAGCACGGCGCAGCTCGAGCTCTACGACCTCGAGCCGGCGCTCGTCCCGCCATCGGTGACGGCGAGCGGCGGACAGCCGGTCGCCACGCGGAACCTCCACGATCTCCTGTCGCGGGTCCAGGCGACGGCGAAGAACGGGCAGCCGAGCGGCTACGTCCTCTTCAAGCCGGTGAAGATCTCCTCGACAACGGGCACGGGGAAGAAAAAGAAGACGAAGACGACGATCGTTTGGGTCGTTCCGCCGGGCGGCGGGACGACCGCGACGCTGCACCGTGACCCGACGACCGGCAACCCCGGCCTCCTCGACAAGTACGGCGGCAAGGTGCCGAAGGGCTGGAAGGTGCTCCCGGTCCCGCACAATACGGTCGTCATCACCTGCTCGTCGCAGGCGTCGGTCGTCTGTCCCGGTGACAACCAGGGCGTTCCGCCGCCGGGCAAGAACGACTACTACCTCTTCAAGCACGGCGCGTACCCCGGCGACCGGTACGGCCCGTACCCGAACATGACGGGTACCGAGCTCAACCTCTCCGGCACGCGGCAGGACTTCGACCCGAACGGCGATCCCGTCGTGCTGATGCAGTTCAACGGGAAGGGCAACAAGGCGTTCCACAACGTGACGAAGAACGAGGCGATCCGCGGGTCGATCAACGGGACGCCGCAGCACTTCGCGATCGTGCTCGACAACGAGATCCGCTCGTTCCCGCAGATCGACTACAAGCTCTACCCCGACGGCATCAACCCCGCCGGGTCCGGTGCGCAGATCACCGGCATGGCGAGCCTCAAGGAAGCGCAGAACCTCGCGCTCGTGCTGCAGACGGGCGCGCTGCCGGTCAAGTTCGTCCAGCTCGAGCGCACCGACGTCTCTGCGACGCTCGGCAAGGACTCGCTCCGCCAGGCGTGGCTCGCAGCGATCGGCGGCCTGATCGCCGTCGCGATTTTCCTGCTCGCGCTGTATCGCTTCCTCGGCCTCGTCGCGGTGATCGGCCTCGCGATCTACGCCGCGTTCATGTACGCCGCGATCCTGCTCTTCGGCGTCACGCTGACGCTCCCCGGCTTCGCCGGCCTGATCCTGACGATCGGCGTTGCGGCCGACGCGAACGTCGTCGTGTTCGAACGCATCAAGGAAGAGGTGCGCGCCGGGAAGTCGATGCGCGCCGCGATCGCCGCCGGGTACGCCAAGGGCTTTCACACGATCGTCGACGCGAACGTCGTCACCGCGATCACGGCACTGATCCTGTTCGCAGTCGCAACCGCAGGCGTGAAGGGCTTCGCGCTGATGCTGCTGATCGGCACCGTCGTCTCGTTGATCACGGCCGTCGCCGCGACGCGGGCGATGCTCGGGCTGCTCGCCGGCTTCCGCTGGTTCGACAACCCGAGCTTCATGGGCGCGCACCATTCGCAGCGCGGCAAGTTCCTGCAGATCGACTTCATGGGCAAGCGGAAGCTCTGGCTCGCGCTCTCGGGTGCCGTGATCGTGATCAGCCTCGGCTCGCTCGCCCTGCGCGGCCTGAACCTCGGGATCGACTTCAAGGGCGGCGTGCAGATGACGTTCAAGACGCAGAAGTTCACGCCGATCTCGAAGGTGCGCGAGCAGACCGCGCTGATCGGCCGCCGGGACGCGATCGTCCAGGGCACGGGCACGTCGCAGAACAAGGGCGAGGACTACAAGGGCTTCCAGATCCGTCTCAAGAAGCTGAAGCCGGCGGAGCAGTCCCGGCTCGAGAGCGCGCTCCAGCAGAACGTCGGTGCGACCGCGCCCGGGGTCAAGAACGTGTCCTCGAGCTTCGGCCGCCAGATCCTCAAGTCGGCGATCCTCGCGATCCTCTTCTCGCTGCTCGTGATCACGCTCTACATCGCGGTGCGGTTCAAGGGGCTTGCATTCGCGATCCCGGTGATCGTCGCGATGCTGCACGACATCCTGATCACGGTCGGCGTCTACTCGCTGACCGGTCGTGAGGTGACCGAGGCGACCGTCGCGGCCGTCCTGACCGTGCTCGGTTACTCGATCTACGACACGATCATCATCTTCGACCGTATCCGCGAGAACATCCCGATCATGCGTCGCGCGTCGATCGCGACGATCACGAACGTCTCGCTGTGGGAGACGATCCGCCGCTCGCTCGCGACGACGTTCATCACGCTGCTCCCGGTCGCCGCGCTGTTCTTCTTCGGCGGCCCGACACTGAAGGACTTCGCGTTCGCGCTGCTCGTCGGCGTCACCTCGGGTGCATACTCCTCGATCTTCATCGCGGCGCCGCTGCTCGCGTGGTGGAAGGAGCGCGAGCCGGAGTACGCGCGCCGGAAGACGCGCGGCTCCGAGCCCTCTCCGGATCGCATCCTCGAGGAGGCGGAGCGCGCGGCGGCCGAGGAGCCGGCGCCCGAGACTCCCCTCGACGTGCTCGAGGGCGTCGTCGCCGACGGCGACTCCGACGCGAAGCGCGAGCGGCGCAGGCAGCGCCGCCGGTCGCGGCCCCATGGCAGAGCCCGGTAGAGGTTTGACGTGGATTGGGGTGCTTGTGGGGATGGCTCAGACCAAGCAGGTCGTTCGGGTCGGGCGCAGGGCATAGCGGTGCCTACGTTCAAGCCCGACCCGGGCGAGATGCGCCGTGTCTGAGCCACCATCCGCGAGTGCGCAAGATCCACATCAAGCCTCTAACAACGACGACGCCGTCGACCGGCTCGTGACGATGCTCGGCCTCCGGCTCGACGAGGCGCGGTCGCTGTTCGACGACGTCACGTCACGCTGGCGCGGCGACGCGTTGCGCATGGGAGAGGGCTCGAAGCGGCGTGTGCAGGAGCTGGCACGGGAGCTCGGCCTCGTCACGCGGGACGAATGGGACGAGCTCGAGCTTCGCGTCGCCCAGCTCGAGCACCGCCTGCGCCTGCTCGAACACGACGAGTGATCCGCACGTCGCGGCTGACAGGCGCGCCGCTCGCGGAGTCCGACTTCCCGCGCGCGCCCGACCGTCCGTAACCGCTGCTACCCTGATCGCTACGGAATGCGGATGGGCCGCGTTCCCGTGAGATCGGGTCTCCTCCACCGGACACGCGATCTCGACGTCCGAAGGAGTTGAGACAAGTTGACTGATTTTCGTTCCCTCGGGGTTTCCGAGGCCGTGGCCGCCGTGTTGGCGGAGCGCGGCATTGCGGCCCCGTTCCAGATCCAGGCGCTCGTGATCCCCGAGGCGCTGCGCGGCGGCGACATCCTCGCCAAGAGCCCGACCGGCTCCGGCAAGACGCTCGCGTTCGCGATCCCGATCGTCGAGAACGGCAGCGACCACAGGCCGTTCGCACTCGTCCTCGTCCCGACGCGCGAGCTGTGCGTCCAGGTGACGGAGGAGTTCGCGCTGATCGCCGGTAACGACCTCAACGTCGCGTCGGTTTACGGCGGAGTGCCGCTGAAGGCGCAGGCGAACGAGGCCAAGGACGCGCATGTGATCGTCGCCACGCCGGGCCGGCTGCAGGATCTCGTCGACCGCAAGCTGCTGTCGCTCGACAAGGTGCAGGTGCTCGTGCTCGACGAGGCCGACCGCATGCTCGACATGGGATTCAAGCCGCAGGTCGACAAGCTCGTGCGCCGGCTGAGCGACAACCGTCAGACGATGTTCTTCTCGGCGACGCTCGACGGCGAGGTAGGAGAGCTCGCGCGCCGCTACACGCACTTCCCCGCTCGCTTCGAAGGCGAACTGCCGGCCGACCGTCGCAGCGGCGAGGTCGACCATCGCTTCGTGCCCGTCACCGCGGAGAACAAGGTGTCGACACTGGTCGACATCCTCAACCACGAGGAGCGGGGATTGATCCTCGTCTTCGTGCGCACGAAGGCCGGTGCCGACCGGCTCGTGGAGAAGCTGCGCCGTCACGACGTCGACGCGGTCGCGATCCACGGCGACAAGGGCCAGGCGCAGCGCGAGAAGGCATTGGCGCGCTTCGACGCCGGCAAGGTGAAGACGCTCGTCGCGACCGACGTCGCGGCACGCGGGCTCGACGTCGACGACATCACGCACGTGATCAACTTCGATCCGCCGGAGGAGCCCGACGTCTACACGCACCGCGTCGGCCGCACCGGTCGTGCGGGTCGCGGGGGCGTCGGCATCACGCTCGTCCTTCCGGAGCAGCAGGCCGACGTGTCGCGCGTCGCGCGCCTGCAGGGCCACGTCGAGAAGTTCGAGGAGACGGGCATGAAGGTCGCCAAGCCGCGTGTCGTCTATACGTCACGCCGCCGCGGCGGTCGCTCGAAGTGGTAGAGCACGAGCAGCTGACCGAGAAGCAGGCGGAGGCGTTGCGGAACGAGCTCGCTCAGCTCGAAGGACCGCGCCGTGAGGAAGTCGTCGCGGCGATCAAGAAGGCCCGCGAGTTCGGCGACCTGTCCGAGAACTTCGAGTACCACGCCGCGAAGAACGAGCAGGGACTGCTCGAGGCGCGCATCCGCACGCTGCGGTCGCGCCTCGACGGCGCTGTGATCGTCGAGGACGCCGGGTCGGACGTCGTTGGCGTCGGCTCGGTCGTCGAGGTCGAGGGCAACGGCCAGACGATCACCGTCGAGGTCAGCGCCGTCGGCGGGGCGGGAACCGTCTCGCCGACCTCGCCCCTCGGCTCGGCATTGATCGGCAAGAAGGTGGGCGAGGCCGCCCAGGTGCAAGCGCCGCGCGGCGCCTGGACCGCCACGATCAAGAAGATCGGCTGAGCAGGCGTTTCTTGCGCCGCGTGTCACACTGACACCGTGGCGACACGCCCGAAGCAGCGGAACCTCGGCCGCCTGAGCGAGATCGCGCAGGTCGCGGTTCGCCACGGCTTCGGCTACGCGATCGACGGCCGTAAGGCGGGCGATCCGGAGGCGGGGCCGACCGCGCGCGGCCGGCACCTGCGCGAGATGCTCGACGAGCTCGGCCCGACCTTCGTCAAGTTCGGGCAGCTGCTCTCGACGCGACCCGACATCGTTCCGCCCGACATCATCGCGGAGCTCCGCGGCCTGCAGGACGACGTGCGCGCCTTCCCCTTCGAGGACGTTGAGCGCACAATCCGGGAAGAGCTCGGCCAGCCGATCGAGCGGCTGTTCACAGACTTCGACCCGAACCCCCTCGCTGCTGCCTCGATCGGGCAGGTGCACCGCGCGACGCTGCCGAACGGACGGCAGGTCGCGGTCAAGGTGCAGCGCCCGAACGCGCCGCGGCAGATCGAGGCCGACCTGGCGCTGATGTACCAGGCAGCGAAGCTCGCGAAGGAGCGCATACGCGCACTGGACTTCATCGACACGAACGAGATCGTGGACGAGTTCTCACGCTCGATCCGCCAGGAGCTCGACTACCGCCTCGAGGCGCGTAACGCGGCCGGTTTCCACAAGAACTTTGCCGGTCATCCGCACGTCGCGGTGCCCCGCGTCTATTGGACGTACACCCGCTCGCGGGTGCTCACCCTCGAGTACCTCGAGGGGGTGCAGCTCGCCGATCTCGACGTTGAGCGCTGGACGCTCGAGCAGCGCCGCCATCTCGCGTACCTCGTCACCGAAACCTGGATGACGATGATCTTTCGCCACGGCTTCTTCCACGGCGATCCACACCCGGCCAACATCCTGGTGCTCACCCCGGAGCGGATCGGCCTCGTCGACTTCGGCCTGACGGGGAAGCTCGCCGACGACGACCACTCGAAGCTGACGCGGCTCTTCATCGACGCTGCGTCGGAGAACATCGAGCTTCTGCCCAAGCGGCTCGCCGATCTCGGCGTGCGGTATCCGAAGGATCGCGAGGAGCAGTTCGTCGCGGAGCTTCGCGAGCTGTACTACCGCTACTACGGCGCCAGCCTGCAGGAGATCGACCCGATCCAGGTGATTCGGGAGGCCTTCTCGCTCATCTACACGATGAACCTGCGCCTGCCGACGCGCTTCGTGATGCTCGACAAGGCGATCGCGACGCTTGGATCCGTCGGCATCGAGCTGTATCCCGAGTTCAACGTCTTCGAGGTCGCGAAGCCGTATGCACGCGACCTGATGATCGAGCGGTTCACTCCGCGTCGCATCGCGTCGCGTGCTCGGCGTGAGGGATGGAAGCTGACCCAGATGGCGGCCGACCTGCCCTACCAGGTGCACGAGACGCTCGAACAGGTCCGCGACGGGCAGGTCGAGGTCGGATTCGTGCACAAGGGCCTCGACGAGTTCATGGCGAAGCTCGACGTGCTCTTCAACCGGCTCGTGATCGCCCTCGTCGTCACCGGCGGCCTGATCGGCTCGAGCATGATCGGCATCCTCGCGAAGAGCGGCCCGCACGTTCTCGGCCTGCACGTCGTCTCGGTGCTCGGGTTCGGTCTCTCGACCGTGCTCGGCGTCTGGCTGCTGTGGAGCGTCCTCCGCTCCGGCCGCCTCTAGCCGGAACCTGATTCGGCGTAGCCGAACCAGATTCCCGAGTCCCTTGCACGACGTATCGCCGAGATATATCGTGAGGATATATGGAGCCGACAGCGGTCACCTGGGCGGTACTGGGCCTGCTCGCGCACGGCCCGCGCAGCGGCTACGACATCAAGCGCGTGGTCGACCGTTCGATCCGCCACTTCTGGGCTGCGAGCTACGGCCAGATCTATCCGGAGCTGAAGCGCCTCGAGGAGGCGGGCTGGATCGCGGGCAAGGACGCGGACCGGGGAGGGCGCTCGCGGCGCGTCTACCGCATCACGGCGACCGGCCGCCGCAAGCTCGAGGACTGGCTGCACGGCTACGAGACGCGCATCGAGATGCGCGACGAATCGCTGCTGCGCCTCTTCTTCGCCGACGTGCTGCCCGCCGACGAGGCGTTGGGGCTCCTCGCCGCGCGCCGCGAGGGCTATCGCATGATGCTCGCGTACCTGCGCGGGCTCGATGACGGCAGCGGCCAGGATCCGCCGTTCGTCGATCTCGTCTATCGCTGGGGACTCGACTACTGCGAGTGGGGAATCGAATGGTGCGACAAGCAGGAACGCCGCTTGCGCCGAGCCGTGTAGAGCTCGAGCAGCTGACCGATCCGACGTGGCGGTCGATGCTCAGCCGCGGCCTGCCGCAGTTCGCGGGCGAGGCCGTCGCGCCGCTGCTCGTCTTCTACGTCGTGTGGAAGGCGTACGGCCTCGGCCCCGCGATCGCCGCGACGACCGTGGCGTATCTCGTGCTGGCCGCGTGGATCGTCGGGCGACGGCGCGACGTGACGCTCGTCGCCGTCGGCGCCGTGTTCGTCGTCATCCAGGCGGTCGTTGCGCTGGCTTCGCACAGCGCGACGGTGTACTTCGCCCAGCCCGTGGTGCTGAGCATGCTCTGGGGCGTGGCGTACTTCGTGTCCGCGGCGATCGGCCGCCCGCTGATCGGCGTGTTCGCCGGCGCCTGGTATCCCTTCCCGGCCTGGTTCCGGGCGAGCGCTCCGTTCAAGCGGGAGTTCGGCATGCAGTCGCTCGTCTGGGGCGGGTACTGCCTCGCCCGCGGGGCGCTGCGGCTGTACGTCCTGCTCCACTCCGGTATCGGCGGTTTCGTCGTGATCTCGCTCCTCACCGGGACGCCGCTCTTCGTCCTGCTGGTCGCGTGGGGCATCTGGCACGCGCGGCGGACCTTCACGCGTCTCGACCTGTCCATGCCGGTCGACTGAGGAACGATCGGCGCACAATCGTGCGAATGGACGACTGGTCGTCCCGCGGCGCACTGGCTACCGTCGAACCATGGCTGCCGCATTGCTCCTCGCCGACGCCGAGCCCGAGACGCGCGGGTTCCTCGAGCGGCACCTGCCGCACGACGGCTTCGAGCTCGTCCCGGCGCACGGTCGCTTCGACCTCGTGCTCGCGGGCGACACCGAGCGCTTCGAGCGCTGGGTCGAGCGGGCGCCCGTGATCGTCCTCGGGAGCGAGCGGGCGGACACGGTCGATCGCGTGCAGGCCTTCCGTCGCGGCTGTGACGATTTCGTCGGACAGCCGTTTGAGTACCAGGAGCTCGTCGAGCGGATCCGCGCGGTGCTGCGGCGCGCGCATCCGCGCTCGGGCGAGATCGTCGAGTCGCCGCCGGTGCGCATCGACACGCGAACGCGGGACGTACGCGTCGACGGGCGGCGGGTCGAGCTCGCGCAGAAGGAATACGAGCTGCTGCTGCGGCTGGCGCGCGAGCCGGAGCGTGTGTTCACGAAGGCGGAGCTGCTGCACGACGTCTGGGGTTACCGGACAGTCGGTCGAACGCGCACGCTCGATTCGCACGCGTCGCGCCTCCGTCGCAAGCTCCGCGAAGCGGGCTCGCCGGTCGAGCTGGTCGACAACGTGTGGGGTGTGGGCTACCGCCTCGCAGGGGGGTTGCCGGAGGAATAGGGTCAGCGCGGATTGGTGCCCAGGGCCAGCGGGATTCGCGCCGGCGCCGTATGCCCTCGGTGCGGCTCGAGGCGGTGCTTCCATCTCTTCGAGAGCGGACGCTCGACATACCGGTACGAGGCTGCCGCCGCGACCAGTGTCAACGGCATGCCGACTGCCGTTCCCCCGAGCACGAAGAGCGGCAGATGCCAGAGGTACAAGGCGTAGCTGATCTTCCCGAGGCCCTGGAGTGGGCGCCAGGCCATGATCTTGGCGAGTGCGTCGTCGGGATTCTCCGCGATCGACCCGACGACGACCGCCGATGCGACGGTGAACGCCGCCATTGGCAGGACGAACAAGCGGCGATCGTCGAGGTGGAACGACGCCGCGACGGCGACAAGGACGATCGCGGCGGCGTAACCGTGGATCGGGCGGAATTGGCGCAGACGGTACGTCCAGATCACTGCGGCTGCGCATCCGAGCACGACTGCGTCGCAGTGCGTGTCCGGCGCGTACCAAATCCGATGCGAGGAAGCGCCTGTGAGAGCGAGCGTCGCGCGGTCCGCGATCGCCAGTCCTGCGACCACTGCCAGGCCGGCGACGAGGTGCTTCTGAGGCGTCCCGCGGCGAAGCGCCCACGCTAGGGCCAGCGGCCACACGAGATAGAACTGCTCCTCCTCGGCGAGTGACCATAGATGCGAGAACAGCGTGGCCTGAGGTGAGACCGCCTGGACGACGTTCATCACGTACGCCGCCCCCATCGCCGCCTCGACAAGGACGCCGCTTGGTCCGATCATGAGGAGGCTGAGACCGCAGAGCAGGATCAGCATCGCCGCGAGGGCGGGGAGGAGGCGGACCGCGCGGCGGCGGTAGAACGCGCGCCGGTCGAGGTGCCCGAACTGGATCCACTCGGTGAGCAGCAGGGCGGTGATCACGAAGCCGCTGAGTGCGAAGAACAGGTCGACGCCGAGGCCGCCGCCGGGTATCAGCCCGGCATGTCCCCCGAGCACCATCAGGATCGCAACGCCGCGCAGACCATCGAGCGCCGGGATTCGACCCATCGAAACGGGCGATCTGCGTTCGTCCGAGACCGCCGTGACCCCCACTGGACCATTGTCGGTCGAAGCCGTGCCTGGCTTGAGCGCGGACGCGTGCGACGGGGAGCGGCTGGCCCTGCGGGGGTGGCTCTGCGGGGTGCTGCCGGGCCCGATCAGCCCAGCGACAGCCGCGCGAGCTTCTCGGGGTCGAGGATGATGTCGATCTCGGCGATCCGGCCGTGCGAGACGGTGAAGCCGGCGACGGCAAACGGACGGTCGGGGGCGCCCACGACTGCTCCCGCGGCGCCGTTCACGAACGCCGGGCGGGCGAGCGGGGCGAGCGGCGTGCCGCGCGCGAGAATCTGACGTGCGACCGCCGCGGCACCGACCAGCGGTCCACGCGACCGTCGATCGCCGGGCCCGGCGTCGAGCCGGAAGACGACATCCGGATCGAGGACCGCGACGAGCGCTTCGAAGTCACCCTCCCGTGCCGCGGCGAGGAAGGCGTCGACCACGCGACGCTGCTCGCCGACGTCCGTCTCGAGCTCTGGGCCGGCGCCCTGAACGCGACGCCGTGCGCGACTCGCGAGCTGGCGCGTCGCGGCCGGGCTGCGGTCGACGATCTCGGCGATCTCGTCGAACGACACACCGAACATGTCGTGCAGCACGAAGGCGAGCCGCTCGGGTGGCGTCAGCGTCTCGAGCACGACGAGCAGCGCGAGACCGACCGAATCGGCGAGCAGCGCCTCGAGCTCCGGGTCGGTTTGCTCGTCCATCGAGACGATCGGCTCCGGGAGCCACGACCCGACCGGGTCCTCGCGGCGCGACCGCCGTGAGCGCAGCATGTCGAGCGACACCCGACCGACGACCGTCGTCAGCCAGCCGCCGAGATTCTGCACGGCCGACTCGTCGGTCCGGCTCAGCCGCAGCCAGGCCTCCTGCACGGCGTCGTCTGCCTCGTCGATCGTTCCGAGCATGCGGTAGGCGATCCGCCGGAGCTGCGGCCGGTGCTCCTCGAAGCGCGCGGCGAGCCAGTCGCGGTCGGTCTTCATCGTCTCAGGCTACGGCCGTCGACGGTTGTGACTCGGGCGCGACCGGATCCTCCGCCTCGCTCGACTCGACGAAGTCGCGCTCGCGCACGAGCAGGAATGTCGTCACTGCACCCGCGAACGCGATGCACGCGCCGATGAGCAGGATCAGGTTGAGCCCCGACACGAATCCGGCCCGGCTCGCATAGCCGTCGGCCGTCGTGTGTGCTCGGCTCGCGAAGATCGAGCCGAGCGCCGCGACGCCCGTCGCCGTTCCGACCTGGCGGAACGTGGTGTTGATGCCCGACGCCATGCCCGCTCGTGCGGGCTCGACGATGCCGATCGCGGTTGCCGCGAGCGGGACGTTGACGAGGCCGGCGCCGATGCCCGCGAGGATCATCCCGGGCAGCAGGTGCGTCCAGGTCGAGCCGGTGTCGAGACCGCGCATCAGCAGGAGCCCGCCGCCGATCAGGAGGAAGCCCGGGGCGATCAGCAAGCGCGTCGGGACGCGTTCGCTCAACCGGCCTGCGATTCCCGAGGCGAAGAAGATCGCCACCGTCAGCGGCAGGAAGCGTACGCCCGTCTGCGCTGGTGACAGCCCCAGCGACTGCTGGAAGTAGAGGATCAGGTACGTCAGCAGCGCGAAGAGCGACCCGTTGACGGCGAGCGCCGCGGCCAGTCCGCCAGCGAACGTCGGCATGCGTAGCAACCCGAGGTCGAACATCGGCTCGCGCTGTACACGCTCCGCGACGACGAACGCAGCGAGCAGAACCGCAGCAGCAGTCAGCGAGCCCCGGACCGTGAAGGACCCCCAGCCGTCGGCATTGCTCCGGATCAAGCCGAAGGTGAGCAGAGCAAGGCCGCTGCTGAACGTCAGGAAGCCTGCGACGTCCGGCCGCTTCGCGAACGGGTTGCGCGATTCCTCGACCTTCGTGAGCGTGACCAGGAACGCGAGCACGCCGATCGGGAGGTTGACGAAGAAGATCCAGCGCCAGGAGAGGCCGCTCGTCAGCACTCCGCCGAGGACAGGGCCGACAGCGACGCCGACGCCGGTGATCGCGCCGAGCAGGCCGAAGGCGACCGCGCGGTCGCGGCCGCTGAACGCCTGGGCGATCAGTGCGAGCGACGTCGCGAACATGATCGCCCCGCCGACACCCTGGCCGGCGCGCGCGAGGATCAGGAACAGCGAGCCGGTCGCGAGGCCGCACGCGAGCGAGCCGAGCGTGAACAGCGTCAAACCGGTTGCGAACAGTCGCCGGCGCCCGAGAAGGTCGGCGAGGGAGCCGGCCGTGAGCAGGAACGCGGCGAGTGTCAGTGCGTATGCGTCGATCGACCACTGGAGGTCGGACAGCGTCGCGTGAAACGAGCGCTGAATGTCGGGCAGCGCGACGTTGACGATTGTGATGTCGAGCAGGAGCATGAACACGCCCGTGCTGACAGCGATCAGGGTCCACCATTTGCGAGCCATCGGATCTCCTCGTGACGCGGGATTGCGCTTGTACAGAGAGGACGGATGGCGAGGCCGATGTGTGACAGGCCGGCGCGGCGGCGCCGAGAGTCAGTACCGGTCGCGGCTGCGCTTCTGGCCGAACGAAAACAGCCCGAGCGGGACGAAGAGCAGCGGCAGGAAGAAGATGTGGCCGCCGCTCGCGACCCAGACGACGATCGCGATCGCGATCCCGATGGCAAGCGCGCGCATGACCGATCATCTCTCGCGCTACGCCACCTCGAAACGTTCGGTTAGCCTCGGGTGATGAACCAGAGCGAGCAGGCGAACCTGCTCCGGCAGTACCACTTGAAACCGCCGATCCTCGTGCTCCCGAACGCGTGGGACGTCGGCAGTGCGGTCAAGCTCGCAGAGCTCGACGGCTGCCGCGCGCTCGCGACGACGAGCGGCGGCGTCGCGCGCTCGCTCGGCTGGGAGGACGGCGAGCAGGCGCCCGTGGACGAGATGGTGCGCGCGAACGGACGCATCGCCGCGGCCGTCGACGTTCCCGTCACGGCCGACCTGGAGCGCGGGTACGGCGATCCCGTGGGAACGGCGCGCGCCGCATGGGACGCGGGGCTCGTCGGGATGAACTTCGAGGACTCGAACGCCGACGGCCTGGTCGACGTTGACGCGCAGGTCGCAGCGATCCGGGCGATCCGCGAGGCGGTGCCAGAGCTCGTGCTCAACGCACGCGTCGACGTCTATCTGCGGAAGGCAGGCGGGGTGGACGAGGCGGTCCAGCGCGCCGGCGCCTACCTCGCGGCAGGCGCCGACTGCACGTATCCCATCTTCTGCCCGACCGAAGCGATCGCCGACCTCGCCCGCCGCATCGACGGTCCGGTCAACGTGCTCGCGTTCCGGGGCGTACCCGAGCCTGCCGAACTGCAAGGGCTCGGCGTCGCGCGGATGACGTGGGGCTCGAGCCTCGCGAGCTTCGCCTATGCCGAGGCTGCCCGCATCGCGGGGGCGGCGCTCATCTGAGCGCCGCCCCCGCGTCTGCGACCCGTGCGAGCCGTGCCCGGACCCGCTCGATCTCCCGCGTCGGTGCATCGAGGTCGATGTCGCCGCGGGCCTCGAGAAGTGCGCGGACGAGCACGAGTCCCGTCAGTTGCAGCTCGAGATCTTCAGTGGGTGTCATGCCGCCTCCAGCAGAAGCTCGTCGACGACGACCACATCCGCGGTCGACGGCTTCTTCTCGGTCAGGAGAGCTGCGACGGCGGCGCCTGCGAGTGCCAGTCCGGCGAGCACGTAGAACGTGATCTCGAAGCCGTGCGTGAGTGCTGCGCCGCCGAGAGCCGATGCGCCGGCGTGGGCGTTCACGTAGTGGCTCGTGAACGTCGTCGCGACCGTCGTCGCGACAGCCACGCCGATTGCGCCGCCGACTTGCTGGCTCGTGTTGATCAGCCCTGACGCGACGCCCGCCTGGTCCTGCCTCACGCCCGTCAGAGCGCCGATCGACATGGGCACGAAGGCGAGCGCGAGCCCGAGTCCGCTCAGGATGAAGGCCGGGAACAGATCCCAGAAGTAGTGACCGTGCACCGGCAGCTGCGTATAGAGCACGAGCGCGGCGGCCGAGACGAGCATCCCCGCGGTCAGCACCGGGCGGACACCGACGCGCGTCGCGACTGCCTGAGCAACTCCCGAGAAGACGATGATGGTCAAGGTGAGCGCGATGTATGCGACACCCGTCTTGAGCGCGGAGTAGTGCAGCACCTGCTGCATGTACAGCGTCAGCAGGAAGAACTGCGAGAACATCGAGCCGGCGAGCAGCAGCCCGCTGACGTTCGACGCGGCGAGCGTCCGCAGCCGGAAGATCCCGAGCGGAAGCAGCGGCGCCTTCGAGCGCGCCTCGATCACGACGAAGCCGCCGATCAGCACCGCGGACGCGGCCAGCAGGCCGATCGTCGATGCGGTCGCCCAGCCGTGCTGGGTGGCCCGCGTCAACGCGTACACGAGGACCATCAGGCCGCCGGTGATCGATGCGGCGCCGGCAGCGTCGAAGTGCCGGTGGTCGAGCTCCGCCTTGCTTTCGCTGAGCAGGAACGGCGTCAGCGCAAGCACCGCGATGCCCGCAGGTACGTTGATGAAGAAGATCCACGACCAGCTGAACGCGCTTGTCAGCGCGCCGCCGAGGAGGACGCCGGCGGCACCGCCGCTGCCGGACGCCGCGCCCCAGATGCCGAGCGCGAGGTTGCGCTCACGTCCTTCGCGGAACGTGGTCGTGAGGATCGAGAGCGCCGCGGGCGAGAGGAGCGCCGCGCCGAGCCCCTGCAGCGTGCGGAACGCGATCAGCGACCCCTCGGACCAGGCGAGACCGTCGAGGAGCGAGCTGACGGTGAAGATTGCGAGTCCGGCCACGAACAACCGTCTCCGGCCGAGGATGTCCGCCAGCCGTCCGCCGAGCAGGAGGGCGCCGCCGAAGAGGATCGAATAAGCCGTGATCACCCACTGCAGGCTTTCCTGGCTGAAGTTGAGGTCGGTCTTGATCGACGGCAGCGCTACGTTGACGATCGCGACATCGAGCACGACCATGAATTGCGCGGCGACGATCAGGGCAAGTGCGAACCAGCGGGCCCGCGGCGAGTGCAGGGAATTCATGTGACTCTCCAATCGTTGATTCTTTCCACGATGAACGCTACCAACGGTATGCCGCGCTACGCTATTCCTCGATGACGACGAATAGCCCTTCGGATATTCAGATCGTCGAACCGGCGCTGCCCGAGGAGCTCCTCGCGAGCACCGGGTTCCTCCTGTCGCGCGTCGGCATGGGCATGAAGCTCCGTGTGCTCGGGGAGCTCGAGGACGCGGGTTGCCCGGGCTTCCAGTACGGCGTGCTCGCGCTCCTGCGCGAAGGCGCCTCGCAGACTCAGGCGCGCATCGCGGACGTACTCGGCGTCGACCGCAGCCAGCTCGTGGGCGAACTCGACGAGCTGGAAGAGCGCGGCCTGATCGAGCGCCGCCGTGACCCCGAGGACCGGCGGCGGCACATGGTGCAGATCACGCCCGTCGGGAAGCGGGAGCTCGTGCGGCTGCGCGCGATCGTGCGACGCCTGGAGGACTCCTATCTCGCGTGCCTGGACCAAGCGTCACGAAAGCAGCTGCACGACCTCCTGCTCGACGTCGCCGCCTGCAACGACAGCCGCTACAAGCGTCCGGCCTAGCTCGAGCGGTGGATCACGCGCGCGTTGCGTCCGCGCGTGAAGAAGCTGAACGACCAGCGTGTGAGCACGAGCACGCGGTTCTGGAAGCCGATCAGGTAGACGATGTGGATCCCGAGCCACGTCACCCAGGCCGGGAACCCCGAGAGGCGCACGCCTTTGACGACGCCGACTGCGCGTAGGTGGCCGATCGTCGCGAGCTCGCCCTTGTCGTTGTAACGAAACGGCTCGCGCCGGCCGTCGCGGATCGATCTCGCGACGTGACGGCCGTGCTGCATCGCCACCGGTGCGACGCCGTGCAGCTGCTGGTCCTCGACCGACACCATGTCCCCGATCGCGAACACCTCGGGCCGTCCCGCCACCGTGAGCTCGCGCTGCACGACGATCCGGCCCGCGCGGTCCGTCTCCGCGCCGGCCGCCGTGGCGAGCAGGCTCGCGAGCGGTGACGCGGTGACCCCGGCGGCCCACACGGCCGTCCGCGCGGGGATCCGCGAGCGTGTGCCGTCCTTCGCCTGCACCTCGACGGACGTCGCGTCGAGTCCGACGACGGTCGTCTCCAGCATCGGCGTCACGCCCAGCGAGCGGAGCTGCCGCTCCGCCTTCTGCGGAAGCGGCTCGGGGAACGCGCCGAGGACGCGGCCGGTGGCCTCGACGAGCAGCACGCGCGTGGCCCGCGTGTCGACGGCGCGGTACTCACGGCTCAGGACGTCGCGCCCGAGCTCGGCAATCTGGCCGGCCATCTCGACGCCGGTCGGGCCGGCGCCAACGACGACGAACGTGAGCCACGCCGCGCGCGCCGCCTCGTCCCGCTCTACTTCGGCGGCCTCGAAGGCGAGCAGGATCCGGTCGCGCAGGTCGAGCGCGCCCTCGAGCGACTTCAGCTCCGGTGCGAACGGCGCCCAGTCGTCGTGGCCGAAGTACGAGTAGCGCGACCCGCCGGCGACGACGAGCGTGTCGTAGGGCAGTGACATGCTGCCGCCGTTGGGCAGGCGTTCGACGGTGACCTCGCGCGCCTCGACGTCGAACCGCGTCACCTCGCCGAGCAGCACCTCGGCGTTCCGCTGCCTGCGCAGCACCTGCCGCAGCGGCACGGCGATCTCCTCGGCGGAGAGTGACCCGGTCGCGACCTGGTAGACGAGCGGCTGGAAGAGGTGGAAGTTCTGCCGGTCGACGAGCGTCACGTCGACGTCCGCGTGCCGCAGCCCGCGGGCTGCGAGCAGCCCGCCGAACCCGCCTCCGACGACAACGACTCGTTGGCGCACTATCCGAGCATTGCACCTTCGAGCTGCAACAACCGCAGCTTGACGTCGAGGCCGCCGGCGTAGCCGGTCAGGGAGCCGTTGGCGCCGACGATGCGGTGGCATGGCAGGACGATCGGGATCGGGTTTCGGTTCATCACCGTTCCGACCGCACGCGCTGCGCGGGGACGTCCGACCTTCGCCGCGAGCGCTCCGTAGGTCTCGGTGCGGCCGTAGGGGACGCGCGCGAGCTCGGCGAGCACGTCGGCGTGGAACGGCGCGACGCGAAGGTCGAGGGGCAGGTCGAAGGTGTGCCGCGTGCCCTCGAAGTACTCGTCGAGCTCGCGGCGCACGTCGTCGAGCGGCGACCGGAGCACGCGCGGGCCGAACGTCCGCGCGAGCGCGTCCTCCATCCCTTCCGGCCAATAGGAGATCCGGGCGAGGCCGCGTTCGGTTGCGGCGACGAAGAGCTCGCCGACGGGCGACTCGACGATGTCGTAGCGCACGTCGATCAATCCCTCGCGGAGCGCCGCCTCGCGGAAACGCGCGTCGAGGTCAGGCGTGACGTTCATGTGTCCTCCTCAGTCGGCGGACGCCCGACGACGCGGCGGCGCGTGCAGCCTCCTCGGACGAGCCGAGCGCGTCGGCGATCTGGGCATAGGGGAGGTCGTAGCCATAGCGGAGCACGACGGCCGCACGCTCGGTCGGCGGTAGGCCGCCCGTCAAGTGCTCGAGCTCGCGGAACGCATCTCTGCGAATCTCCGTTACCGGCTCGGCGGCGACCGGCGGTTGCGGGTTCGTCCGCAACTCGTCCATGGCGACGTTCGTGGCGATCGTGAACACCCACGATCGCAGGTTGCGCGCGTGCTGCAACCGGCCGTACGCGCGGAGCGCGCGCAGGAAAGTCTCCTGCCACGCGTCCTCGGCCCGCGGCCCGAGCAGGCGACGCAGATATCCGAGCACCTCGTCCCGGTGCTCGAGGTAGAAACGCTCGTACGGCGGAACGGACTCCTGGCTCACGACCTCCATCATCGACGAAACGTGCGAAGGTCCCGAACTGTGAGATGCGCCGTCGTGGGGCACGTCGAATGGGTCGAGTTCGCGCGCGTTCCGCGTTGGCCGGCGGCCGGCGAGATCGTTCACGCATCCGAGGTGTGGGAGGATCCCGCAGGCGGCGCCGCCGTCGTCGCGCGCCAGCTCGCCCTCCTCGCCGGACGCTGCGAGCTGTTCACCGGCTTCGGAGACGACGAGCTCGGGCACGCCGCGGTGCGCCGGCTCGCGGAGCTCGGCGTGGACGTGCACGTGCAGTGGGGCGGGCGGACGCGGCGCGCGTGGACCCACGTCGACGGGGACGGCGAGCGGACGATCACCGTGCTCGGGGAGAAGCTCCGACCGCACGGGCCGCTGCCGCTCGACGGTTACGACCTCGCGTACTTCGTGTCCGGCGACGTGGAAGCGCTTCGCTCGGCGCGTCGGGCCCGATTTGCGGCGGCCACCTTGCGCGAGCAGGAGACAGTCCGCACCGCCGCCGTTCCCCTCGACCTGCTCGTCGGAAGCGCGACCGACCCGGGCGAGCGCTACGAGGGCGGCTCGCTCGACGCGAAGATCGTCGTGCTGACGGACGGCCCGAACGGCGGCACGGCGAATGGCGAGACGTTCAGTGCTGCACGGCCGCCGGAGACGATCGTCGATACCTACGGCGCGGGGGACTCGTTCGGCGCCACCCTCGCTTTCGCACTCGCGCGCGGCGATGAGCTCGGCGCTGCCCTCGAGCTCGCAGGGCGCGCAGGCGCGGCGGTCCTCGCGGGACGAGGGCCGTACACCTCGCAGCTAATCTTGGACTAATGACGGCGCGCCTTGCGTGGATCTCGAGGGCGCCGGTCAAGGCGCTCAAGCTGCAACAGCTCGAGGAAGGCCACTTGGGCGAGGGCGGAGTCGAGGGGGACCGCCGCTTCTACCTCGTCGGCGAGACGGGGCGCCTGATCAGCAACAAGGATCATCCGGTGTTCCAGCTCGTCGCCGTCGACTACGACGCAGGCGGTGACACGCTGACGATCCGCTTGCCGGACGGCCGCGAGGTCATCGGCTCGGTCGAGCGCGGGGAGGAGGTGCAGACGTCCTTCCACCGGCGCCCGCGGCCGGCGAGGCTCGTGATCGGACCCTGGGCCGGTGCGCTGTCGGAGCTCGGCGGTGCGACCGTGCGTCTGGTCGAGCCGGACGCGCCGGGCGTCGACCGCGGTCGCAGCGGCGCCGCGACCCTGCTCGCGACCGCATCCCTGGGCGCGATCGGCGAGGTGCTCGGCGTGGGCGACGTCGACGGCCGCCGCTTCCGGATGAACTTCGGGATCGACGGCCTCCAGCAGCACGAGGAGGACACCTGGCTTCGCCGCAAGGTGCGGATGGGCGACGCGGTCGTGATCCCCTACGGCAACGTCGGGCGCTGCGTGGTCACGACGCAGAATCCGGACACCGCCGTCTCCGACCTCGACACCCTGAAGGCGCTTGCCGCCTACCGCGGGGACGCCGAGACGACGGAGCCGCTCCCGTTCGGCGTCCACGCCGCCGTCGCCCAGCCGGGACGCGTGCGCGTCGGCGACCCCGTTTCGCTCCTCTGAGCGCGGGTAGCGCCTCCCCGAGTGGAGACGCACACCCTGCACGGCCGGCCGGACGACTACGACCCGCTCCTCGATCGTGCACGAGATGCGCAGTTCGTCCTTGTCGGCGAGGCCTCTCACGGAACGCGCGAGTTCTACCGGCAACGGGCGGAGATCACGAAGCGGCTGATCGTCGAAGCCGGCCACGCCGCGGTTGCTGTGGAGGCGGACTGGCCCGACGCCTACCGTGTCAACCGCTATGTCCGCGGCGAGAGCGGCGACGAGACGCCCGAAGAGGCGCTCGGCAACTTCACGCGCTTCCCGACCTGGATGTGGCGGAACACCGAGGTGGTCGACTTCGTCGCGTGGCTGCGCGAATGGAACGACGCGCACGATGCGAAGGTCGGCTTCTACGGGCTCGATCTCTACAGCCTTCACACCTCGATGACGGAGGTGATCCGGTACCTCGACGAGATCGATCCGGAGGCCGCGATCCGCGCCCGTCGCCGGTATGCGTGCTTCGACCAGTTCGGGCTCGACCCGCAGGTGTATGCCTACGAAACTGCGGTCGGCGGCGCCGAGGCGTGCGAGCGACAGGCCGTGCAGCAGCTCGTCGACCTGCGGACGCTCGCGGTCGACGGTGAGGACCGGTTCTACGCCGAGCAGAATGCGCAGCTCGTCGTCGACGCCGAGGAGTACTACCGCGCGATGTTCCGCGGCGGTGTCGAGAGCTGGAATCTCCGCGACCGCCACATGGTGGACACGCTCGAGCGGCTCGCGCAGCATCTGGGCGATGCGAGGATCAGCGTCTGGGCGCACAACTCGCACGTCGGTGACGCCCGTGCGACGCAGCTGGGCGAGATGGGCGAGTGGAACGTCGGCCAGCTCGTCCGCGAGCGGTACCCGGACGTCCACATCGTGGGCTTCTCGACCTACGAAGGCACCGTCACCGCCTCGTCGGATTGGGGTAGCGCCGCCGAGCGGAAGCGAGTGCGCCGTGCGCTTCCCGGCAGCTGGGAGGAGCTTCTGCACGAGACGGGTCTTCGGTGCTTCCTCGTCGAGACGGCGGAGCTGCCGGGCCGCATGCTCGAGCGCGCGATCGGCGTCATCTACCGTCCGCAGACCGAGCGGATGTCCCACTACTTCGACGCGCGTCCGTCGGCGCAATTCGACTCGCTCATCCACCTGGACGTGACGACGGCGCTCGAACCGCTCGAGCCGGGCGCGGCCTGGCACGCCGGCCGCGACCTCGCCGAGACCTTCCCGTTCGGGGTCTGAGCGGCGCAGGATCCCGTCGCGGACGGCTGCCGCCTGGTCCAGGGGTTTACAGGTGGGAGATAGTGGGGTAGAGTGGGGAGCAGTGGACCATGCTGCTCGGTGAACATGAGCATTCCCTTGACGACAAGAACCGCCTCACCCTCCCGGCGAAGCTCCGGGCGGACTTCGAAGAGGGGGTCGTCGTGACGCGGGGCCTCGACGGGTGCCTGCATGCCTACCCGCGCCCCGCCTGGGCGCAGCTGGCCGAGCGCATCCAGACGCTCGATCCGCTCGCCGAGGACTCGCGCCGGATGCGCCGTCACTTCTTCTCGGGTGCGGCGCACGGGGAGCTCGACAAGCAGGGCCGCATGGTCGTTCCCGCCGCGCTCCTCGACGGCGCCGGGATCACGCGAGAGGTGACGGTGGCCGGCGTGTTCGACCACCTGGAGATCTGGGATCGAGCCAAGTGGCGCCAACAGCTGCACGAGGTCGAAGGGAGCGCGGAAGATGTTGCCGAGCGTCTTGCCAACTGAGTCCGATCACGTCCCGGTCCTCGGCGAGGAGATCGTCTCGCTCCTCGACCCGCGGCCGGGAGAGACGATCGTCGACGCCACGTTCGGCGCCGGCGGCCACGCATCGCTCCTCGCCGCACGGCTGCGCGGCGACGGCAAGCTGATCGCGATCGATCGCGACCCGACGGTCGCGCCGTACTTCGAGCGGTTCCGCCGCGAGGCAGGGGTGAAGGCGCGCCTGCATCCGGGCGAGTTTTCGACGGTTCTGCAGCACCTCGCGGAGAACGGCGTGCGCGCCGACGCGATCCTGCTCGACCTCGGTGTCTCGTCGATGCAGCTCGACCGGCCCGACCGCGGCTTCTCGTACGCCGTCGACGCGCCGCTCGACATGCGGATGGATCCCGGCGCGACCTATTCGGCGCGGGAGCTCGTGAACGAGTCGGACGAGCGCGACCTTGCAGACATCTTCAAGCGCTACGGCGAGGAGCGCTACGCACGGCAGATTGCCCGCGCCGTCGTCAGGCGCCGGAAGACGCAGCCGTTCGAGCGCACGGGCGAGCTCGTCGAGGTGATCAAGGCCGCCATCCCCGCGCCCGCGCGGTTCGGCGAGGGCCACCCCGCCAAGCGTGTCTTCCAGGCGCTGCGGATCGAGGTTAACGACGAGCTCGGAGCGGTGGAGCGCGCACTGCCCGCCGCGCTCGAGATGCTTCGTCCCAGCGGCCGCCTCGCAGTGATCGCGTTCCATTCGCTCGAGGACCGCATCGTCAAGCAGTTCCTGCGCAGGCAGGAGCAGGGCTGCACGTGCCCGCCCGACTTTCCTGTTTGCGTCTGCGGCTCGGAACCGGCGATGCGCGCGACGCCGCGCCGGGCGGTCCGTCCGGCCGCGGCGGAAGTGGCACGGAACCCGCGTGCGCAGTCGGCGCGGCTGAGGGTGGGGACCAAGGTTGGCTAGCGTCTCGCACGCCCAGGCGGCCGTCACCGTCGATCCGGTGCGGCGGCCGCACACGCGGACGCGATCGCGGAGGAAGACGCAGGCGCGCGCACGCGGCGGCATCCTCTGGATCGTCGTCAGCGGGATTTTGCTCGCGGGCGTCGTATTCGTGAACGTGGCCGTGCTGCAGCTGAATCTCGCGCTCGACTCGTCGAACTCGGACCGGACGAAGCTGATCGCGCAGAACGCTGCGCTGGAGTCGCAGTACTCGCAGCTGGTCTCCTCGCAGCGCATCCAGCAGCAGGCGGTGAGGCAGCTCGGGCTTCAGTATTCGGACCCGTCCACGTACGGATACGTGAACCTGGGCAAGTAGATGCGCGAGCGCCAGGCCAACCGGCGCATTCGGCTGCTGCTCGCCATCTTCGTCCTCGTCTTCGCCGGAACGCTGGCGCGCGCTGTGTGGTTGCAGGGCGTTCAGGCAGCGAGCCTCGGCAAGCTGGCCGAGCGCCAGCATCGCGAGTCGATCGTCATTCCCGCGGGCCGCGGGACGATCTTCGACGGTGCCGGTGTGCAGCTCGCGATCGGCGAGCAGACGACGACCGTTTACGCGGATCCGCGTCAGGTCGTCGACCCGCGCGGCGTCGCCGTAGCGGCCGGACGTTTCCTCGGCGTGGATGCGAACGCGCTGTATGCGCAGCTGCACCAGCGCCGCAGCGGCTTCCTCTACGTCAAGCGCTTCGCCGACCCCAAAGCCGCGGCTGCGTTCCTGAAGAAGGATTTCGTCGGCGTCAACGGCTATCCGGAGGAAAAGCGCGCGTATCCGCAGCTCTCCGTCGGCTCGCAGGTGGTCGGATTCGCGGGCACCGACAACAAGGGGCTGACCGGGCTCGAGGTGGAGTACGACAAGAACCTTGCCGGCAAGCCGGGGCGGCAGACGATCGTCCGCGATCCGTTCGGGCGCGCGATCGACGTCCTCAGCACGACGCCCGAGCGCGCTGGTCGTGACCTCTTCACGACAATCGACAGCAAGATCCAGGCGAATGCCGAGCAGGTGCTCCGGCAGACCGTCTCGCAGTGGCACGCGAAGTCCGCGACGGCGATCGTCCTCGACCCGCATACCGGCGCGGTGCTCGCGATGGCGCAGGCGCCGGGGTACAACGCGAACAACGCGAGCAAGGTGCCGTTCGGGCTGCAGAGGAATCGCGCCGTCACCGACACGTACGAGCCCGGCTCGACCTTCAAGCTCGTGACGATCGCCGGCGCGCTCTCGACCGCGATCGTCGCCCCGGACACGCGGTTCGTGCTGCCGTACTCGATCCAGGTCGCCGACCGCGTCATCCACGACGCCGAACCGCGCGCCACCGAGACCCTGAGCGTGGCCCAGATCCTCTCGCATTCGTCGAACGTGGGTGCAGTCACGATCGCGGAGAAGCTCGGCTCGCCGGCCGTCATGAACTGGATCGATCGCTTCGGCTTCGGGAACACGACGGGGATCGACTTCCCGGGCGAAAGCCCGGGCCAGGTGCTGCCGCTCGACAAGTGGTCGGGCTCGACGATCGGCAACGTGCCGATCGGCCAAGGCATTGCCGTGACGCCCATCCAGATGGCGGCGGCGTACGGCGCGATCGCGAACGGAGGGGTCTGGGTGCCCCCGCACCTCGTCGAGAAGATCGGCGGCGGCAGGCGTCACGGCTTCAAGCACCATCGCGTCGTCTCCCCGGCCGTCGACGCGTCGCTCAAGGAGATGCTGACCGGCGTCGTCGACGAGCACGGCGCGACGGGCAACGCCGCGCAGATCCCCGGCTACACGGTGGCGGGCAAGACCGGAACGGCGCAGAAGCCGGGGCCGAACGGCTACACGACGGGGAAGTACGTCGCGTCCTTCGTCGGCTTCGTGCCGGTCTCCAAGCCGCGCTTCCTCGTGCTCGTCGTCGTCGACGAGCCGCACGGGCAGATCTTCGGCGGCGTCGTCGCCGCTCCCGCATTCGCGCAGATCGCGAAGTTCGATCTGCAGTACCAGTCAGTGCCGCCGGATGCTCCGGTGTCGTCCACGACCCCTTGACTCCGTCCGATCGGCATGCGTGAAATAGCGCGACCCCTCAGCAGGAGGATCGTGCGTGGACATTCGCGACGAGACGCCCCACGAAGCGGCGTCCGACGAAGCCGAGCTCGCAAGGTTCGGTTACCGCCAGGAGCTTCGCCGCTCGCTCGGGCTGTTCAGCTCCTTCGCAGTTGCCTTCAGCTACATCTCGCCCTCCACGGGCATCTTCACGCTCTTCGCCCTCGGCCTGAGCACGGTCGGCGGGCTCTTCTTCTGGAGCTGGCCGATCGTTGCGCTCGGGCAGTTCATCATCGCCCTCTCCTTTGCGGAAGTCTCGAGCCACATCCCCGTGGCCGGCTCGGTCTACCAGTGGGCGAAGTACCTCTCGAACAAGACGCAAGCGTGGTTCAACGGGTGGACCTACCTGTTCGCGGGAATCCTCACCGTGACCGCCGTCGCCGTCACGTTGCCCCTCGCGCTCATTCCGGCGTTCAACGGCATGGGCTGGCACCTCGCCAACAGCCTGCACAACCAGCGGCTCATGGCGCTGATCGTGATGTGCGTCACGACGCTCCTGAACATCTACGGCGTGCGCGTCGTCGCGATCATCAACAACACCGGTGTGCTGTTCGAGATCCTCGGGATGGTCGTCTTCGCGTTCATCCTGGCGCTCTTCCACAACCACCAGGGCGTCGGCGTCGTGTTCCACTCGGGCGGGACGAACGTGACCGTTTCGACGTTCCTGATCGCGATGTTCATGAGCCTGTTCGTGATCTACGGCTTCGACACGGCCTCCACGCTGGCCGAGGAGACGCGGAACCCGCGCAAGGAGGCGCCGAAGGCCGTGCTCTATTCGATCGTCGGCGCGTTCGTGATCGGCGGCGTCTTCATCTGGGCGATCCTGATGGCTGTTCCCGGCACGCTCGCAAGCGGCGTGAAGGGCGCGCTGACGCCGGCTGCGATCATCGACGCCAACTTCTCGAACGCGTTCGCGACGACGTACCTCGTGGTCGTCTCGATCGCGATCTTCATCTGCCTGCTCGCGATCCAGGCGAACACGATGCGGCTGTGCTTCGGCATGGCGCGCGACGACCAGCTGCCCGGCTCGAAGTGGCTGCGCACGGTCAGCCCGCGGTTGCACACGCCGTGGATCGCCTGCATCGCGGTCACGATCGTGGCGGCGATCCCCCTCATCCAGTACGCGGGCGCGGCCTACCTCGCAATCGCGGCGACGGGGCTGATCTACGTCAGCTACTTCATCGTCGGGGTGGCGATCCTGCGCGCGCGGTACGCAGGCTGGCCGCACCGCGAGGCGCCGTTCAAGCTCGGGAAGTGGGGGATTCCCGTGTCGTTCCTCGGTCTCGCCTGGGGCGGCGCGATGATCGTCAACTTCGCCTGGCCGCGGATCGCGTCGAATCCGACCCCGAAGCAGACCGGCTACCTGAACTTCCACTGGGGCTGGCTGAACCACCAGCCGATCCTGTGGACGGTGTTCGTCGTCATCGGGCTGATCGGCACGACCTATTACCTGCTCGTGCAGCGGCACAAGCCGTCGCACGTCGAAGCGCCGGCAGGCGAGCTCCCGACCGCGGCGACGGCCGTCTGACCGTACGGCGGGGGCGGCTTCGGCCGCCCCCGCTAGCGTTCCGCCGATGGACCTGAACCGCCTCGCGGGGGCGATCGGAGCTGCGGACGCGCCTGCCCTCGAGATCCTCGACCTCGCCTACGACCCCCGCTTGGCTGTGCCGGGCTCGTTGTTCTTCTGCATCCCCGGCTCGACCGCGGACGGCCACGAGCTTGCGGGCGAGGCGGTCGCGGCGGGCGCGGTCGCGCTCGTCGTCGAGCGTCCGCTCGACCTCGACGTGCCGCAGCTGCTCGTTCCGAGCGTCCGCGCCGCGATGGGCCCGGCCGCGGCGAGCTTCTTCGGCGACCCGTCCCGCGAGCTCGAGATCGCAGCCGTCACGGGCACGAACGGCAAGACGACGACCGCATTTCTGCTCCGCGCGATTCTCGACGCGGCTGGCCGTCGCCCGGCTCTCCTCACCAACATCACGCGTGTCGTCGGCGGCGTGGAGCGCGAGACGGGCCTGAACACGCCGGAGTCGATCGACCTGCAACGGCTTCTGCGCGAGATGGTGGAGGCGGGCGACCGCTCGCTCGCGATGGAGGCGACGTCGATCGCGAGTTCGATGAGGCGGCTCGCGGGCACACGGTTCGCCGTGCTCGTCTTCACGAACCTGACGCAGGACCACCTCGACTTCCACGGGACGATGGAGGAGTACTACGGCGCCAAGCGCGCGCTGTTCGCGGAGGCCGACCAGGCGGTCGTCAACGTCGCCGACCAGTGGGGTGCCCAGCTTGCGAGTGAGCTGCCCGGCGTGCGCACGTTCACGCCGGACGACGAGATCCCGTTCCGCCTCAAGCTGCGCGGTCGCTTCAATCGCGCGAACGCCGCCGGCGCGATCGCTGCTGCGCGCGCCCTCGAGATCGACGAGGACGCGATCGCGCGTGGCATCGAGTCGCTGGCCGGCGTTCCGGGACGCTTCGAGTCGGTCGAGGCGGGCCAGCCGTTCGCGGTGATCGTCGACTACGCGCATACCCCCGACTCGCTCGCGAACGTGTTGCAGGCCGCTCGCGAGCTCGGCGACGGCCGCCTGACGGTCGTGTTCGGCGCAGGCGGCGACCGCGATCGCGAGAAGCGGCCGTTGATGGGGCGTGCAGCAGCGGTGAACTCGGACCGCGCGATCGTCACGACCGACAACCCGCGCTCCGAGGACCCGGCGGCGATTGCGGCGCAGGTCGCAGACGGTGGGCTCGAGGTGATCCTCGACCGGCGTTCGGCGATCGAGCGCGCGATCGCGGACGCAAACGAGGGTGACGTCGTCGTGATTGCCGGAAAGGGCGCCGACACGGAGATGGAGATCGCCGGTGGGAACGTTCCGTTCGACGACCGCGCCGTCGCGCGCGAGGCTCTCTCGTGATCCCGATCGAGCTGGACCTGATCGACCCGCTTGGGCGGCTCGTCGCCCGACCGTGGGCCGACGTCGTCACCGGGATGCAGGTCGACTCGAGGCGGATCGACGAGGGCGACCTGTTCGTCGCCGTCGGCGGGGGCGAGGACTTTGTCGAGCACGCGCTCGCTCGCGGCGCGTCCGCTGCTCTCGTGCCCGAAGACGCGTTCGCGGCCCTCGCCGCGATCGCGGGCTTCGTGCGCGAACGGTCGAAGGCACGTGTTGTAGGCATCACCGGCTCGACCGGTAAGACCTCGACGAAGGACATTCTCTACGCGCTCTGCGCACCCCAGCGGCGAACGATCGCGAACGAGGGGAACTACAACACCGAGATCGGCGTGCCGCTCACCATCTGCCGCATCGAGGAGGAGACGGAGGTCTGCATCAGCGAACTCGGCATGCGCGGGCCAGGGCAGATAGCGTGGCTCGCGTTGTTCGTCAAGCCCGACGTCGGTGTGATCACGAACGTCGGTCCGGCGCACCTCGAGTTCCTTGGCTCGATCGAGAACATCGCGCGTGCGAAGGCTGAGCTGATCGAGGCGCTGCCTGCTGGCGGAATCGCCGTCGTGCCCGACGAGCCGCTGCTCGAGCCGTATCTCCAACGGCCCGGCCTCTTTGTCAGGCGCGTCGACCCGAACGCGCCGATCCCCTTCACGACGAACTACACGTCGGAGCACCAGTTGCTGAACACGCGGACGGCGGTCGCTGTCGCCGAATGCCTCGAGATCCCGCTTCCGAAAATGCTCCATGTCGAGTTCTCGAAGTTCCGCGAGGAGGAGCGATCGCTCCCCGGGGACGGGATCCTGCTGAACGACTGTTACAACGCGAACCCGGTCTCGATGCGCGCTGCGCTCGAGCATTTCGTCGTTCGCGCGGGCAACCGGCGCCGGATTGCCGTCCTCGGCGACATGCTCGAGCTTGGGCCTGCCGCGCCCGAGTACCACGGGGAGATTCGGGACCTCGTTCGTGAGCTCGGAATCGAGCACGTGATCGCGGTCGGCGACCTCGCGCGCGAGTACGGCGGCGACTGGGTCGCGACCGCGCCCGAGGCCGCCGAGCGGCTGCGCGCCGAGCTGCGTCCGGGGGACGCCGTGCTCGTCAAGGGCTCGCTCGGGGTGGGACTCGCGGTCGTCGCGGAGAATTTGCTCCCGTAATGGCCAGAGTCCTCGTTGCGGCGCTCGTCGCCATGATCATCGCCATCCTCGGCGGCCCGACGTTCATCAACTTTCTCCGGCGCAACGAGGTCGGCCAGCACATCCGCGAGGAGGGGCCGGAGCACCACCGCGAGAAGCAGGGCACGCCGACGATGGGCGGGCTGCTGATCGTGCTCGCGGCCACGCTCGCGTTCCTGCCACTGTCGGACTACACGCTGCCCGCGCTGACGATCTTCGGGACGATGCTGGCCTGCGCCGGCATCGGCTTCCTCGACGATTACCTGAAGCTGCATCACAGGCGCTCGCTCGGTCTGCGCGGTCGCTGGAAGATCCTGATGCTGATCGGGATCACGGCCGCAGTCGGCTACGCCGCCCATCACCAGGAGCTGAGTCACAAGGTCTTCGTGCCGATCGTCGACTGGAACGTGCCGCTCGGGCCGTTCTGGTACGTGCTCCTTTTCCTGATCATCGCCGGCGCGGTGAACGGCGTGAACTTGACCGACGGACTCGACGGTCTCGCGGCGGGCACGTCGATCATTGCGCTCGCCACGTTCACCGCGATGGCAGTCACGATCTACATCCGCTCGGGCCCGCCGCGGATCGGGAACCGGCTCGACATCGCGTTCATCGGGGCCGCGCTGATCGGCGCGACGGTCGGCTTTCTATGGTTCAACGCATTCCCTGCTGAGGTGTTCATGGGCGACACCGGAGCGATGGCGCTCGGCGGTGGCATCGCGGCCATGGCGATCATGATGAAGGTCGAGCTACTGATGCTCTTCGTCGGCGGGATCTTCGCGATCGTGGCGCTCTCGGTGATGCTGCAGGTGCTGAGCTTCAAGTGGTGGGGGAGGCGAATCTTCCTCATGGCGCCGCTGCAACACCACTTCGAGATGAAGGCGTGGTCCGAGACGAAGATCATGGTGCGCTTTTGGATCGTCACCGCGATCTTCTGCGCGGCCGGCTTCGCGCTCTTCTACAAGTACTACTTGCCCTTCCGGGCGCATAGTTGAAGGCGCTCGTCTACGGGCTCGCGCGTTCGGGTCGGTCGGCGGCGGAACGGCTCGACGATCCGGTGCTCGTGGACCGCTCGCTCGGCAACGAGAACGACCTTTCGTTGCTCGACGGTGTCGAGGTCGTCGTGAAGTCGCCGGGGGTTCCGGGCGAGGCGCCGCTCGTCGCTGCAGCGCGGGAGCGGGGGATCCCGGTGTGGTCGGAGGTCGAGCTCGGCTACCGGTTGCTCCCCGACGCGAAATTCGTGGGCGTGACCGGCACGAACGGCAAGACGACGACGACCGAGCTGCTCGGCGCGATCTTCCGTGCGGCCGGACGTGACGTCGCGGTTGCGGGCAACGTCGGGACGCCGCTGACCTCGGTGCGCGCGGCCGAATGGGTGGTTTGCGAGCTTTCGTCGTTCCAGCTCGAGGACGTGGACTCGTTCGCGTGCGACGTCGCGGTGCTGCTCAACCTCGAGCCGGATCACGTCGACCGTCACGGCTCGTTCGACGCCTACCGCGACGCCAAGTTGCGCATCTTCGAGCGCTCGCGTGTACAGGTCGTCCCGCGCCGGATGGCACTGCCGGGGATCGAGTTCGCCGCCGACGACGAGCTGCCGGCGGAGCCGCTGATCCGGGGCGCGCACAACCGCGAGAACGCCGCGGCGGCAACGGCTGCGGCGCGCGCGGCGGGCATCGCAGACGACCACATCGGCGCAGCGCTGCTCACGTTCCCCGGCGTGCCCCATCGACTCGAGCTCGTCGGCGAGCGCGACGGCGTCCGCTACGTCAACGACTCGAAAGCGACCAACGTCGCGGCGGCTGTGCGTGCCATCGAGGCATACGCGGACGAACGGATTCACCTGATCCTGGGCGGCTCGTCGAAGGGCGAGGACTTCGCGCCGCTCGCGGCTGCGATCGGGCCGAAGGTTCGCTCGGTGCACCTGATCGGTGAAGAGGCGGGGCGCGTCGGCGACACGATCGAGGGCTTTGCCGACGAAACGTTAGAACGGGCGGTGGCGCATGCCGCCGAGCTGGCCGAGCCGGGCGACGTTGTGCTCCTCAGCCCTGCATGCGCGAGCTATGACCAGTTCGAGAACTTCGAAGAGCGCGGCGAAGCGTTCCGCCGGCTCGCGACGGCGTAGCCGGCTCTCGTCCAGGTCGCCGCTTCGGCTGTGCGACTCAGCGAGCGAGGCAGGCGCTGAGCGGCGGCGTGATTCCATGCACCTCACAGAAGCGCATTTCGCCGTTAAGACGATGGGTGCGACGGTCGAAACTCACACGCACCACCCTGCCGCGCGGCCGGGCCGCGTTCGAGGGTGCCGAGCACGTTCGGCACACCGTGATCGCTTGGAACTCCCATACCACGACGATCTTCCTCGGGTACGGGATGTTCCAGTTCGCGACGACGACGGGGTTCCCGAACGAACGGGCAAGCGTTTGCTGAGCAGGACCTCGGACCCAGGATGGGATGCCGTCGCGAGGCTTTGCGGCGCCCGACGGGGCAAACGCGAGCCCGCAGACGAGCAGCACGAGAAGCAACCGCATGTGATGATGTACGACGCGCAGGCCCGGAGAGGTCCCGCTCGGAACCTGGTTCCGGGTTTGAACCAGGTTCCAGAGTTTCGGCCGTCGTTGCGCCCCCGAGAGAAACTCGCGAACCTGGTTCAGAGAGCGAACCAGGTTCGGGCCGATGTGTCGGCCCACTCGCGAACGCTCGCGCACGCCGCCCTCCCGGAACCTGGTTCCGGGTTTGAACCAGATTCCAGAGTTTCGACCGTCACGGCGTCGTTGGTGAGGAGCTCAGCCGGTGCCGGAGGCGACGCAGATACGCGTCGAGCTGGTGACGCGGAACGAGCCCGGGTCGGATCCCGCAGGCGACCGTCTGAAGTTCGCTGTCACGGATCAGTGCACGAACGTCGTCCTCGGAGCAGCCGAGCTCGGCGGCAACCTCGCGGACCGTCAGGGTTGCGGGCGACTCCATGCCCAGAGTATGGCTTGCGGCAGCCGCTCCGGCGCCGCCCAGAAGCGGTCCCGGTGCGAGCATGCTAGGAACTGTGATGTGACGAATCCCACGGTCGATCTCCTCAGGCGGGCCTGGGCGGCTTACGACCGAGGAGACGTCGACGCGTTCGCCGCCTGCCTCACCGACGATTGGCGGGAGTACGACCCGGAAGGAAACGTCGCGACGCTCGACGACGAGCGACAGACGATGGAGCTACACCGCGCCGCGTTCCCCGACAAGCACACCGAGATCCACCACATCGTCGGGGACGACGAGGTCGTCGCGTGCCGGTGCACCGTCACAGCAACACACACCGGCCGCTACTTCGACGCAGAGCCGACTGGAAAGCGCCTCGTCGTTCACGAGATGATGTTCAACCGCGTTCGCGACGGACGGCTGGCCGAGACCTGGGCGATGACCCACGGCCTGGGGTTCTACGAGCAGATCACCGGATTGCCGTCGCCGCCCGGCGTCGACAACCTCGGCTGACGCACAGCTGGCACGCAAGCTGGGAGCCGGGGCGCTCGCCCGCGAAACCAGGACGGGATCCTAGACCACGATCAGTCGTTGTCGACAAGGAAGGTTCGAATCTCGTGCCAGTCTTTGCTCGAGCGCACGTTCGCGCCGAAGTCTCCCGGCTCGACGAGCCCGTCACCGTCGAGCCGGAAGCGGTGGGCGGTTTGCCACGCCGCGGGAACGACGACGTCCAGCGAGACTCCGCCGCGATCTCTGACGTAGGCGATTCCCTTGTTCCGGTCGGCCAGATCCTTCACCGCCGTGAGCTGAGTCATCGTCCGCGGAATCCACCGGTCGAGATTGATCGCCTCATGCCACTCGTCGCCTTGGTCGCGCCGGTGTCGCAGCCGGAACGCGATGCTCCCCTCGTAGAGAGCGACCGACATGCCCGCTCCCATCACGGCCATACCGGTGACGAACACCACGGCTGCCGAGGCGAAGCTCATGACACCCGCGGGCGCGGTGATCAGGGACAGGCCGCAAAGCGCCGTCCCGGCGTAGCTCACCGACCGCGCCTCGCGTCGTCCGCGTGCCGGAGGAAGCCGGTCGATCACCGCCGTGGTGCCGTCGTCGTGGACGAGATGTAGACACAGGCACCCGTTGTCGACGGCCGCGACCTCCAGTCCGCCGTCCGCTCGTTCATGCCAAAGAGCGCCGCCGTCGTGACCCTCTGAGAGCGTTGCGACCGCGACGGCGGCGGACACCGTTCGAAAGAGCGGAAGCTGGAAATGACGCTTCTTTGACACGCGGCGACCTCGCGCTTCGGTGGACGTTGTCTCAAGCCAAGCACCAGGCCGGTGCCGGTACGTCCCTCGAAATGGTGAGCCGGTACCGGCCGTGCGGGTCAGCTAGGACTCCGGCGCCCTCCCGCGAAACCAGGAGGGATGAAGCGGGGAGAGCTCCATTCGAGGCTGCTGATCCTGGTCACGCTGGCGCTCGTGGCGTTCGGGCTCGTGATGGTCTACAGCGCCACGTCGGCGGCGGCCGCGGTCGGCGGCAAGGATCCTGGCTACTACCTGAAGCGGCAGGGCATCTACGCGGCCCTCGGCATCGTGCTGATGGCGTTCGCCCAGCGGTGGGACTACCGGCGGCTGAAGGCGCTCGCGCCACCGCTCGTGCTCCTGTCGCTCGGACTGCTCGTCGCGGTCCTCGCGATCGGCCCCGCGATCAACGGCGCTCGGCGCTGGATCTCGTTCGGGCCGGCCGTCTTCCAGCCGTCAGAGCTCGCGAAGGTGTCGCTCGCGATTTGGGCGGCTGCCTATCTCTCGCGTCGCACAGCCCCGCAGAACCTGCGGGAGCTCTGGCGGCCCGTGGGCGCGCTGACGTGCGTGTTCTGCCTGCTGCTCGTGCTCGAGCCCGACCTGGGGACGACGATCGCCCTCGCCGTCATGCTCATGGGGATCCTCGTCGTCTCGGGTGTGCCGATGACGACGATCGGTGCCGCAGTCGCGATCGCGTCGTCCGCGGGCCTCGCTGCGATCATGCAGCGCGCGTACAGCCGCGAGCGCTTCTTTGCCTTCCTCCATCCATGGCACGACGCCGCCGGGACGGGCTACCAGATCCTGCAGGCGATGATCGGAATGGGATCGGGCCACATCTTCGGAGTCGGCCTCGGCGAAGGCGTCCAGAAGATCTTCTACCTCCCGGAAGCGCACACGGACATGATGCTCGCGAACATCGGGGAGGAGCTCGGTCTCGTCGGCGTCACCGCGGTGATCTGCGCGTACGCCCTCTTCGCTTACGCGGGATTCGACATCGCACTGCGTTGCAAGGACCCGTTCGGGAAGCGCCTCGCGACCGGCCTCACGATGCTCGTCTGCGGCCAGGCCGCGATCAACATCTTTGCGGTGATGGGAACTGCGCCGCTGACGGGGATCCCGCTCCCGTTCCTCTCGTACGGCGGGTCGTCGCTGGTCGTTCTCCTCGCGGCCGTGGGGATTCTCCTTAACATCGGTCAGCGTGGCAGTGCAGCCGCAGCTTCGGTGCCTGATCGCGGCCGGCGGGACGGCAGGTCACGTGCTGCCCGCGATCGCAGTGGCGGACGCGCTCAGGGAGCGCGGCGTCCACGTGACGTTCGCCGGGTCGCCGGATCGCGTCGAAGCGCGTCTGGTCCCTGAAGCGGGCTACGAGCTCGACACGTACCGGATCAGCGGCCTGCCGCGGCGGCCGTCGGTCGCCCTCGCCCGGTCGCTGCTCGTGGCGGGCGCCGCCCCGCGTGCCTGTCGCAGAATCCTGCGCGCGCGGCGGCCCGACGTCGTGCTCGGCGCAGGGGGCTTCGTGGCCGGGCCGATGATCTTCGCCGCGTCGACGCTCGGCATTCCCACGGCGCTCACCGAGGCGGACGCGCACCTCGGACTTGCGAACCGGCTTGCAGCGCCGTTTGCGAGGCGGCTGTTCTTTGCGTACCCGATCGAGACGCGGTACCGCTCGAAGGTGCGGGTCGTCGGCCGGCCGATCCCGGCCGGATCCAAGGCCGTGCCGCAGGACGAGGCGCGCCAGATCTTCGAGCTCCCCGCTGGGCCGGTGCTCGGCGTCTTCGGCGCCCTCGCCGGCGCGAAGACACTGAACGAGTTCGTCGCGGAAACGTGGGCGGAGAGCGGCCCGGCGATCCTCCACCAGACGGGGCAACGCGACTACGCGGCCGTGAAGCGGCGGGTCAGGCGCGGCGACTACCGCGTGCTGGCGGAGACGGAACGGTTCGGAGCGGCACTCTCGGCAGTCGACCTCGTGCTCGCGCGCTCCGGATCCACCGTTTGGGAGATCGCAGCGGCGGGACGTCCCGCGATCTTCGTCCCGTACCCGTTCGCGACGAGCGACCACCAGGCGCGGAACGCGGAACACTTCGTGCACGCCGGGGGAGCGATCATGGTGCGCGAGCTCGATCTCGAGGACGTGCCGGACCTGGTGCGGTCGTTGCTCGACGATCCGGCGCGGCGCGCGAAGATGAGTGAGGCGATGTTGCGCGTGGCCCGGCCCGACGCCGCCGAGGAGATTGCGGACGAGCTCGTCGCAATGGCGACTCGATGAACGGCCGTCGGCTGTGGTTCGTCGGGATCGGGGGCTCCGGGTTGAGCGCGTACGCGCAGCTTGCACGCGCCCGCGGCGCCGAGATCGGCGGCTGGGACCGCGTCCGCACGCCGTACCTCGAGCCGCTCGGCGACGTGCGCGTGGAGATCTCGCCGGAACCTGTCGTCCCGGAGGGTTGGGAGGCGGTCGTGTCCTCGGCGTATCCCTCGGTGCCGGGGATGCAGCGCGCCGCCTTCCTGCGCGAGCTCGTCGGCTCGCGGCCGGCGATCGTCGTCGGCGGAACACATGGCAAGGGAACCACGGCCGCGATGATCGCCTACGTCCTTCGCGAAACGGCGCGCGATCCTTCGTGGGTGATCGGAGCCCCGGTGCCGCAACTGGGTTCGAATGCCGGGTTCGGCTCCGGCTACCTCGTGGTCGAGGCGGACGAGTCCGACCGCACCGTCTTCTCGCTTCCCGCCGAGATCGCGGTCGTCACGAACGTCGAGCTCGACCATCACTCCGAGTTCGTCTCCCTCGCAGAGCTGCAGGACGAGTTCGACCGCTGGGCCGCGACGGCGACGCATGTCGTGCGCGATGCACCACCCTTCCAGGGCGAGCTTGCGGTGCCGGGGGAGCACAACCGCGAGAACGCAGGCGCCGCCCTGGCAGCCCTCGAGCTCGCCGGTGTCCCGCGTGCCGACGCGGAGCAGGCCCTCGGACGATTCTCGGGTACGGGGAGGCGGTTCGAGGTTCACGAGGGGAACGTGACGATCGTCGACGACTACGGCCACCATCCGACGGAGGTGGCGATGACCATCGCCGCGGCCCGGGAGCGGTTTCCGGGTGCGCGGCTGCGCGTGCTCTTCCAGCCGCATCTCTATTCGCGCACCCGGTATCTCGCCGACGAGCTCGCCGAGGCGCTCGCCGCGGCCGACGACGTGACCGTCACCGATGTCTACCCGGCGCGCGAGCAGCCGGTGCCCGGAGTGAGCGGAAGGCTCGTCGTCGACGCGCTCAGCGATCGCGGCGTGCTCGCCGCTTACACACCGACAGTCGAGCAGGGCGCGGCACGCCTCGCGCGGCGCGCACAACCCGGCGACGTGCTCCTGGTGGTCGGCGCCGGCGATGTCGAAGGCGCCGTCCCTCTGTTGCGCGACTACATCTAGCGTGCCGCGGGTGGAGGAGAACGTCGCGCTCGCACGGTTCACGACGATCGGCACAGGCGGCCCCGCCCGCTGGTTCGCACGCCCCGAATCCGTCGACGCGCTGCACGAGGCGCTGGGCTGGGCGGCGGAGCGCGGAGTCTCGGTGGAGGTCGTCGGACTCGGTTCGAACCTGCTCGTCCACGACGACGGTGTCGACGCGCTCGTGCTGAAGCTCTGCGGCGAGCTCGCGGCGGTCGAGGTCGAGGGAGACACGCTGGTCATGGGAGGCGGAGCGCCGAACGCGGTGGGCCTTCATCGTGCGCGGGCGGCGGGGCTCGGGGGGTTCGAGTTCGCGTCGGCGATCCCGGGCACCGCGGGAGGCGGCGTCCGGATGAACGCCGGTGCATACGGACGCGAGTGGGGCGATGTGATGATCGACGCCGTCGTCGTCGACGCGTCCGGCCCACGGACGCTCGGTGCCGACCAACTCGACCTCTCGTACCGTCATTCGGATCTCGGGCCGGGCGAGGTTGTCGCGAGCGTTCGCTTCGCGCTCACTCCGAGCACGCCCGACACCGTCAAGGCGCTTGCCGCCGAGCTGCTCGCACAGCGGAAGGCGACGCAGCCGACGAACAAGCGCACGTTCGGCAGTGTGTTCAAGAATCCGTCCGACGGCGGGCGGGGGGCGGGGCAGCTGATCGAGGAATGCGGCCTCAAGGGGCACCGCGTCGGCGGAGCAGTCGTCTCTCCGCGGCACGCGAACTTCATCGAGAACGCCGGCGGTGCGACGACGGCCGATTGCATCGCGCTGATGGCGGAGGCGCGACGCCGCGTGCACGAGCAGTTCGGGCTCGCACTCGAGCACGAGGTTCAATTCCTGGGCGCGCTCGAGCTGCCGTCGTTGTAGGGGTAGGCCGCGCTGCGGCGAAGTGAGGCGCGTGGCAGCCCGGAGACGGTCGAACATGCGCGCGGCGTCGTTGCCGGCGCGCCGCGGCGCGCCCCCGCTGTCGAGCATCGTCCCATCCGGCCGCTCGCTGGTGATCGGGCTGCTGCTGCTCGTCGGCTCGATCGGTGCCTACATCGCTGCACGCGAGACGTCGATCTTCGCGGTGCGGACGGTGGAGGTTCGCGGCGGGTCGCCGGCTCTGCAGGCGCAGGTGCGGGCAGCGCTCCGCGATGAGGTGGGGCAGAGCCTGCTCAAGGTCGACGGCTCGACCCTGGCCCGCCGGGTCGCGCCCATCCCCGGCGTTCGCGCGTTCGAATACGACCGCGCGTTCCCGAACACACTTCGCATCGTCATTCACCCGGAGCAGCCCGTGCTCGTCGTCCGCCGGGGGGCCGACGCGTTCCTCGTCGCCGCGACGGGCCGTGTGGTCGCGTCGATGCGGAATCCGCGGCTCTCGCATCTCCCGCGCCTCTGGGCGCCGCGCGATACGCGGATCGCCGTCGGCGAGCCGCTGCCGGCGTCGCTGCGGAGCGGCGCAGCCGTGCTCGGCCCCCTCCGCGGGGCGTCCCTGCCGGGCGGCGTTCGTACGGTTCGGGCGGGGAAGGAGCTGACGCTGGAGCTCGGCGGCGGGCTCGAGGTGCGGCTCGGCGACGGCACCGACCTTCGTCTGAAGCTCGCGATCGCGCGCCTCATCCTGCGCTCGACGGGCGCGGCGGCGACGGGCGCCGGGTACCTCGACGTGAGCGTGCCGGAACGTCCTGTGCTCTCGGCCAAGTCTCAAGTCGAAGGTTGAGGTCGATGGTTATGGCGGTCGAGACTCGTCGTTTCCGCGTTGACAGGACAGGAAACCGTCCGTACTCTCCCGAAGGAAGGAGGCGCTCGGCAACCCCACCCTGCACTACAGCTTGAGGTCGAGCCACATCAGATGAGAGATCGCTCCGGCAACTACCTGGCCGTGATCAAGGTCGTCGGCGTCGGCGGCGGCGGTACGAACGCCGTCAACCGCATGGTCGACGCCGGGCTCACGGGAGTCGAGTTCGTCGCCGTCAACACGGACGCGCAGGCACTCTTGATGTGCGACGCCGACGTGAAGATCCATATCGGCGCGAAGGCCACGCGCGGGCTCGGTGCCGGCGCGGACCCGAACGTGGGGCGCGAGGCGGCGACCGAGTCGCGGGACGAGCTGAAGGAGGCGCTGAAGGGCGCCGACATGATCTTCGTCACAGCCGGAGAGGGCGGCGGCACCGGCACCGGCGGAGCGCCGATCGTTGCGGACATCGCGCGCGAGCTCGAGGCGCTCACGGTGGGCGTCGTGACGCGGCCGTTCTCGTTCGAAGGTCGGCGCCGCGCGCAGCAGGCCGAGCAGGGCATTGCCGACCTCGCCGACAAGGTCGACACGCTGATCGTGATCGAGAACGACCGGTTGCTGCAGGTCGTCGAGAAGAAGACGCCGCTCTCTGACGCGTTCAAGATGGCCGACGACATCCTCCGCCAGGGCGTGCAGGGCATCACCGACCTGATCAC
>JBJMKB010000063.1:0-13030 GCA_045806045.1 Gaiellaceae bacterium
AGGTGGCGCAGGTAGCCCTCGTGGGTCTCCTGGTCGTAGCCGGTGAGCCGCTCCTCGCGCGCCCACGCGCGAATCGTGTTGCGGATCGCATTGCCCGTCTCGCTCGTGAGCCAGCACTTCTCGATGTCGAGCACCTCGTCCCAGCGCCCGGCGCGGTGGAGGCCGAGCGCCGGCCCCTCGTCCGTCCGCGTGAACGAGTACTCCATCTTGTTGCGGTAGTGGAACTGCGACGCGGCAGGCACGATCGGCTCGAGCGGCGCATCGGCGAGTCCGGCCAGCCGCTGGAGCGAGTCGGCGACCCATTGATGCTTCGTGTCGACCTGCGCGTCGTACGCGAGGTCCTGGAAGCGGCAACCGCCGCAAGCCGGATAGTGCGCGCACGGCGCGGCGACGCGCAGCGGGCCTGGCTTGACGATCTCGGTCGCGATCGCCTCCGCGTGGCGCCGCTGCACCTTCGTCACGCGCGCCTTGACCGTGTCGCCCGGCAGCCCGCGCCGCACGAACACGACAAAGCCGTCGAGCCGCGCGACGCCGTTCCCGCCGTAGGCGAGCGACTCGATCGAGAGCTCGAGCTCCTCGTTTCGCTGGACAGGCGCAGCCACGCCGAGCAGGCTAGCGACGGAAGGCGCTACCGAAGGACGGTGACGTAGACCGAGCGCGTGCGCGGTCCGTCGAGCTCGCAGAAGAAGATGCCCTGCCACGTCCCGAGTGCGAGCGCGCCGTCTCGCAGCGGGATCACGACCTGCGGCCCCATCAGCGCCGCGCGGATGTGCGAGGGCGCGTTCTCCTCGCCCTCCTCGATGTGCTGCCACCCCCAGCCCTCGGGCGCGATCTTCTCGAGCGCCATCTCGAAGTCGCGTGCGACGAGCGGGTCGGCGTGCTCGTTGACCGCCAGCCCCGCGGTCGTGTGCGGTACGTAGACGAGCACGGCAGCGCCGTCCGCGCCGCGCACCGCGTCGCGCACCTGCGCCGTGATGTCGAGCAGCTGGGTGTGCCGCTCCGTCTTGACCGTCAGCTCCTGCACGCCGGGCCGTATCCTAGGTGTCGGTGTCAACACGCGAGATCGATGACTTCCGCGAGCGGGCCGACAGCTTCATCCGCGACCTCGACGAGGAGTACTACCTCCACTTCGCGGGCCTGAAGGAGACGCTCGATGTCGAGCAGGTCTACGAGCGCTACTCCGAGCTGACGAAGCTCAAGACCGCGAACCGGATGAAGGACGCCCCCACGGAGCTCTGGCGCTTCGCGTGCGAGGGCTTCCTCGGCAACCTGACGCGTGAGCACCAGGCGCGGCTCGCGCAAACGGAGACCGAACTCGAGGCGACGGTCGACGGTGAGACGATCCCCTACCGGATGCTCCGCGTCGCGATGTCGAACGAGCCCGACCGCGACAAGCGGCAGCGGGTCGAGGAGGCGCGGCTCCGCCTTCTCGACGAGCACTTGAACCCGATCTACCTCGACGCGGCTCAGATCGATCGCGAGGCGGTGCAACAGCTCGGCGCCCCGAACTACTACGAGCTCTACAAGCAGTTCAAGTACCGGCTCGACGACGTGGCGGAGGAATGCCGCGAGCTGCTCGACGAGACCGAGAAGCTGTGGGAGCGCGAAGGCGATCGCGTCTTCCGCGCCCGGCTCGGGCTCGGGCTGACCGAGGCGCGCTCATGGGACGTGCCCCGGCTCTTCCGTGCACCAGAGTACGACAAGCTGTATCCGAACGACCAGATGCTGCCGGCCCTCGAGGCCACGTTGACGGATCTCGGCATCGACCTCCGCTCGCAGGACAACGTGCACCTCGACCTCGAGACGCGGCCGAGCAAATCGCCGCGCGCGTTTTGCGCTCCCATCGAGGTGCCCGACAAGGTGATGCTCGTCATCCAGCCGATCGGCGGCAAGGACGACTGGGAGGCGCTCTTCCACGAGGCCGGCCATACCGAGCACTATGCGAACACGAGCGCCGATCTCGCGATGGAGGCGCGGCGCCTCGGCGACATGGCCGTCACCGAAGGCTGGGCGATGCTGATGCAGCACCTCGTCACCGACCCGGCCTGGCTGAACCGGCGGCTCGACGTTCCGCGTGTCGAGGAGCTCGCGCGCGACGGCGCAGTGTCACTCCTCTTCTTCGTCCGCCGGTACGCCGCGAAGCTCCTCTACGAGATCGAGTTCTTCCAGGCGGACGAGCTCACGTCGATGCGCCCGCGCTACGCCGAGGTACTCGCGGACGCGCTGAAGTTTCCGATCAACCCCGAGAGCTACCTCGACGACATCGACGGCAGCTTCTACGTCACGGGTTACCTCCGCTCGTGGGCGTTCGAGGCGCAGCTGCGCGACTTCCTCCGCAGCGAGTTCGACCGCGACTGGTTCGCGAAGCGCGACGCCGGCGACCTCTTGCGCGAGCTCTGGTCGCTCGGCCAGGGTCCGACGGCCGACGAGCTGCTGCGCGACGTCACCGGCGCGAAGCTCGAGATGGCGGCCGTCGCGGACCGCGTCCGCGACGGCCTCGGCACCTGACCTCTACGACGTGGTGCCCTCGATCGTCGGACGGGTGCCTTCGACGGCGACCTCGATCCGCTTCGGCTTCTGCTGCTCGGGCTTCGGCACGGCGATCTCGAGCACGCCGCCGGTGTAGGACGCCTTGATCGCGTCCTCGGAGACGCCTTGCGGCAGGCCGATCGTGCGCGAGAACGTGCCGAAGCGCCGCTCGAAGCGGTGGAACTTCCCGTTCTCCTTCGTCGTCCGCTCGCGGGTCGCGGAGACCGTGAGGTTTCCGTCCTCGACCTCGACGTCGATCGCCTCCTCGGTCACCCCCGGCAGGTCGAAGGCGTAGTGGACGCCGTCCTCGGTTTCCCAGACGTCCATCGTGGGGACCCACGCCTGCGTCTGGCGGCCATTGCCCTCGAGGCCATTGCCCTCGAGCAGCCCGTTCATCAGACGGCTCAGCTCGGTGTGCATCGCGGCCGCCTCGCGCAGCGGATCCCAGCGAACCAGTGTGGCCATGGTCGTTCCTCCTTGACTGCAAACGATCTTGACTACTGGCGAAGGATAAAACTTGAGCGCCATGCTGTCAAGTTAACCCGGCGTTAGGATCGGGCGGTGCTCCCGCTCTTCGACAACGTCCCGACCCGGCGCGTCCCACTCGTCACGTACGGGCTGATCGCCGCGAACTTCGCGGTCTGGCTCTGGGAGCTCGGCGCGCGGAGCGGCCGGATCGACCACTACGGGTTCTATCCGTGCGCGGTCAGCGGCCCGTGCCTCGGGGCAGCCCGAAGCCACCTCGCGTGGCCGGAGGGCGTGCTCAGCTCGATGTTCCTGCACGCGAGCTGGCTGCACATCCTCGGGAACATGCTCTTCCTCTTCATCTTCGGGAACAACGTCGAGGACGTGATGGGCCGGCTGCGGTTCCTCGTCTTCTACCTGGCCGGTGGCTACGCGGCCGCGGTGACGCAGGCCTACGTGACGCTGCACTGGTCGGGGAGCGAGGCGGCGAGCATCCCGAACATCGGCGCGAGCGGCGCGATCGCGGCCGTGCTGGGCGCGTATCTCGTCCTCCTCCCCCGCGCCCGCGTGGTCACGCTCCTCTTCGGGTTCCTCCCCTGGCGGCTGTCGGCCGGCTTCTTCCTGGTCGTGTGGTTCCTGATGCAGCTGTGGCTCTCGAACTTCTCGAT
Source organism: Gaiellaceae bacterium (assembly GCA_045806045.1). Taxonomy (GTDB): domain Bacteria; phylum Actinomycetota; class Thermoleophilia; order Gaiellales; family Gaiellaceae; genus PALSA-600. The sequence goes on from JBJMKB010000063.1 coordinate 3,663, forward strand.
CACGCACCCCTCGGGCGGCGGCGGAACGGCCTTCGCGGCCCACGTCGGCGGCTTCCTGTTCGGGGTGATCGCGGTGCGCGCCTTCCAGGTGCGCGCCCCGCTCCGGCCGCGCACGGGATGACATTCGAGGAGCGCGTACGGCGGGCGCTCGACGAGTTGCCGCCGCACCTCGCGCGGGCGCTCGAGAACGTCGCCGTCGTGGTCGAAGAGGAGGCGCCGGGCGACCCGCACCTGTTCGGGCTCTGGGAGTCGCACGAGTACCTGCCGGACAAGATCACGATCTTCCGCAAACCACTCGTCGGGTCGTTTCCCGACCCGCAGGAGCTGGAAGAGGAGATCAGGATCACCGTGCTGCACGAGCTCGCCCACTACTTCGGGATCGACGAGGACCGCCTCGACGAGCTGGGGTATTCGTAGGAATATGGCCGCCCGGGGGCGCGTTGTAGAGGTCATGCGAACGTTGAACGAGATCAGAGAAGAGATCGACCGCCTCTCCGATCGCCGCTCCGACGTGATGCGTGCGCTGTCCCAGGGGTTCGACGCGACGCTCAAGAGCGAGCATCAGGAGCTCGAGGAGCGGATCGCGGAGCTCTGGGAGGAGCAGCGGAACGCACGCGCGATGCTGCGCTTCGGTGACCGCGACGTGATCATCCAGAGAGCCCGCCAGGAAGAGCGGCTCTCCCGCGCGGCGTAGATGGTTGATCGGTAATTCGAGTGCTCGCGGGGATGGTCTGGATCAAGCAGGTCGGCCGGGTCGGGCGCAGGGCATAGCGGTGCCTACGTTCAAGCCCGACCGGGGCGAGATGCGCCGCATCCAGGCCACCAGCCGCGGGTGCGCCAATTGCCGATCAACCGTCTAAGGTAGGCCGGACCCTCCAACGAGGAGGCGTCCCCGCAACGGGGCGCCTTCCACGTGCGAGGGTACAATCGTCCCCCGGACGGGGCGTTAGCTCAGCTGGGAGAGCGCCGCCTTTGCAAGGCGGAGGTCATCGGTTCGATCCCGATACGCTCCATTTCTCTCGGTGTTCACGAACTCCGATGCGGCGAGGTCTCGCCCAGCGCATCGAGGAGTCAATGCGCGAGCCGCTCGAGTAACGCGTCGAGCTTCTGCTCGACGCGCGCAAGCGATTGCTCGAGCCGCTCGACGCGCTGCGGCAGCTCCGCGGGTGTCTCGGCCACCGGCGCCTGTTCGACGAAGAAGCTCAGCGGACGCCGCGTTGCTTCGGCGACGACGCGCAGCACTTCGAGACCCGGTGTGGTCGCGCCTCGCTCCCAGCGTGAGACGGTGATCGGCTCGACGTCGACTTCTGCCGCCAGGTGCTTCTGCTTCCAACCCTTGCCGGCACCGGCCGCCTTGATCCGCTCGCCGAGCTGCCGGTTCCCCGCCACACCTAGGACTATACAGGCATAGACACTGCTTGACTAGCTCGCTTCTGTCTAGTACTGTCTAGTCATTGACTAGACAGGAAGGCGGGAGATGAGCCAATCCCTACAACGCTGGAGGACCGTAGCAGCCGTCGCGGGGGCCGCCATGACGTTGGGTGCGCCGGCGCTGGGTGCGCCGGCACTACCCCGCACGACACCCGCGGCCGGCGGCGAGGGCGTCCGGCTCGTTGAGATCCAGTACCGGTCGCATGCAGGTCACCGGCGCGACGCGGTCGTCCTCGTACCGCAGACGTACGACCGCCGACGCCGACCGGCGCTGGCACTCGTGATCTCGCCGCACGGCCGCGGCGGCACGGGGCGGGGCAACGCGATGCTCTGGGGCGATCTACCCGGCCGCGGGCAGTTCGCCGTCGTCAACCCCGACGGGGACGGCGACCATCTCGCCCGCTTCTCGTGGGGAGCGCCGGGCCAGATCGACGACCTGGCGCGGATGCCCGAGATCGTCGAGCGCGCGCTGCCGTGGCTGCGGATCGACCGCACCCGGATCTACGCATTCGGCGCCTCGATGGGCGGCCAGGAGACGCTGCTCCTCGTCGAACGCCATCCGCGGCTGCTCGCGGGCGCCGCGGCATTCGACTCGGTCGTCGACTTCGCGCGCCAGTACGACCGTTTTCCGCAGCTCGCCTGCGACGCCACCTGCCGCGAGGGCTGGCATGGCGACGAAGGAACGGTGCTGCAACGGCTCGCGCGGCAGGAACTCGGCGGCGACCCCGAGCGTGCGCCTGCTGCGTACGCGGAACGCAGCCCGCTCAGGCACGTCCGGGCGCTCGCACGCGCCGGCGTGCCACTGCAGATCTGGTGGACGCCGAAGGACGTCATCGTCCGCGACCCGCGCACCCAGTCCGGCCGGCTCCTCGCGGAGCTCCGCCGCCTCGAGCCCGCCGCCGGTGTCTCCGCGATCGAGGGCGACTGGGCGCACACGCACGAGTTCCGATCGACAGCGCTCCTGCCGAAAGCCTTGGCCGCGTTCGGCCTCTTGCCCCGGCAACTGACCGCGTCCGTGCCCGGACTGCGGATCGTCCGCGAGGTCTCGCTGTGACCACGAGTACGCCACAGCGGCCATCGCGTGTTCCGTCCTTTCGCCCCTCGATCGCAGTTCCCGCGGCCCGCGCGAAGCTGCAAAGCGCTTCGGCGCCAACTGCTCACCGCGCGGATGTCCAGGGTCTCCGTGCAGTCGCGGTGCTGCTCGTCGCCCTCGCCCATGCGCGCGTCGGCTTCCTCGCCGGTGGGTTCGTCGGCGTGGACGTGTTCTTCGTCCTCTCCGGCTTCCTGATCACCGGCTTGCTGCTCGCCGAGGCGCGCAAGACGAGCTCGATCTCGCTGCTCGACTTCTACCTCCGCCGGGCGCGCCGGATCCTGCCTGCGGCCGCCCTGACCCTGGTCGTGACGAATCTCGCATCGCTGTTCCTGCTGAACTTCGTGCGCGCAAGGACTGCGGTTGGGGACAGCGTCCACGCGGCGGCGTTCTCCGCGAACTTCCGGTTCGCCGCGCGCGGCGTGGACTACTTCGCCCAGGCGGAGCCGCCATCGCCGTTCCTCCACTACTGGTCGCTGTCGGTCGAGGAGCAGTTCTATTTCGTCTGGCCGCTGCTGTTCGCGACTGCGCTCTTCGGCACGGCCGTCGCGCGGCGGCGCCGCGGCCCCGCCGCCTCGCCGTCGCACCGCCGCCTGCTCGTCGTCGTGGTGACGCTCACAGGATCCTCGCTCGTCTGGTCGATGCACGAGACGGCGACGGTTCCGACCGCGGCGTACTTCTCGCCGTTCACGCGCGCGTGGGAACTCGGGCTGGGTGCAGCCCTCGCCGTCGCCGCTCCGAGTCTCGTGCGCGTGCCGCCGCTCGCGAAGCTGGCGCTCGGTTGGGCCGGCCTCATAGCGATCGCGGTCGCAGCGGTTTCGTTCTCGGCCCAAACGGCGTTCCCGGGCTCGGCCGCCCTGCTCCCGACGGTCGCCACCGCCTGCGCCATCGTCGCGGGAATGGGCGCAAGCGGGTCGCGTTTCGCGGCCGACCGGCTTCTCGGGCTACGGCCAATGAGCTTTGTCGGCAACCGCTCCTACGCGTACTACCTCTGGCATTGGCCCGTGCTGACCCTCGCCGCCCAGTACGTCGGCCACGACCTGTCGGTCGCGCCCAACCTGGCGCTGCTCGGAGCGGCATTTCTCCTCTCGTGCGTCTCGTACGCGCTCGTGGAAGATCCGATTCGGAGGAGGATGAAGAGTCGAATGAGAACAGCTGTCGTCACCGCCTTCTGCATGGTCGCCGTGTTCGGCACCGCCGCGGTATCCCTCGGTGCAATCGATCGTGAGCAGCAGCGGTTCGAGGGGACCGTTGTCGTGTCTGCCCGTTCGACCGCGGCCTCGACCGCCGACGGAGCCGTTGGGACGCGTGGAGCGCTTCCGGCGGTCATCGCAGCTGTCGAAGCCGCACAGCGCGGTGACCCCATCCCGACCGGACTGACACCGCCGCTCGGCCAGCTCAGGAACTTTCCGCCGCCTTACCTGCTGCCCGACGGCTGCATCGCCCGCGACCGCGACTCCGGCACGACGAGTCGCGTGTGCCTCGCCGGCCGGCCCTCGAGCCGACGGCTCATCGTTCTGATCGGCGACTCACACGCCATGATGTGGCTGCCGTCAGTCCTCGAGATGGCGTGGCGCGACAACTGGGCGGTCGTACCTCTCCTCCGGCTGGGCTGCACGCCCGGAAGATGGGTGAGCGACAACAAGACGACCTGCCGGCGCTGGTACCGGTGGGCGCTGGGGCAGGTCGCTCGGCTGCACCCGCAGTTCACGCTGATCGGCGGAAGCATCGACCAGCGCGAAACGAAGGAGACGCGGAAGGCAATCGACGGCACACTCGGCGCCGCGCGCACGTTGAAGTCCGACGGTCGCGTCGTCGTGATCGGAGACCCAGAAGGGTTGACCGAGGATCCAGTCGACTGCCTGCTCTCGGCGCACGCGTCGATGGCGACGTGCACGACAACGTGGCCGAGCAGCGCGCTCGCGCCGTACGACCGGATCGCGCGTGAGACCAAGCAGCTCGGCGTCGGCTTCCTCGCTACCCGCGGCTTCGTGTGCTTCGAGGGGCGGTGCCCGACGGTGATCGGCGACACGATCGCGTGGATGGACGCGAACCACATGACGGTCGCGTACGGGGTTCAGATCGCAGGCGCGTTCCGCACGGCGTTCCTCCAACTGACCAAGCCTCGTTAGACCCAAACATCGCCGCTGTTGGCCAGCTCTACATGACGTCGATGATCGGGAAGCGGGCGTCGATGTCGAGGCAAGCCGCGGCGAAGAGCGCGGTCCCGACGTCACCGGTGAAGAGTGAGTGGCGGCGCCGGCCATCCCTCGTGGCGATCCGCTCCGCCTGGGCGAGTGCGTGCACGGCGAAGCGGCGGGCCCGTTCGAGCCAGTGCTCATCGCCGGTGCGTGCGAATGCTTTCAGCAGCGCGAAGCCGTTGCCGGATGTGCCATGGCAAAGACCGTGGCCCTTCTCGTCACCATGGGCGCCGGCGCGCCAGATCAGCTCGGCGCCGGCGAGCAGGAGATCCTCGTCGAGGTATTCCCAGGCGCCGGCGAGGATGCCCGGAGCGCCGGTGCACCACTGCAGACAGATGCGGCTATCCCGAGGGCGCACGAGCGAGCGACCGGTTGCTCCCGGCCAGTTCGCGAGGCCGTCCGCACGGACGGCCTTCCGGGCGAGAACGGCTGCGCTCTCGCCCGCGACGGGGTCGTCGGGCTCGACCCGGAGCAGGGCGAGCGTGTTTCCCGCGGCGCCGTGCATCGTGCCGAGGCCGCGGTAGTCGTCGTCCTGCCGCCACAGCCCGTCCTCCCCACGGCGCGCACGGAGAGCCGCCGCCGACGCGTGAGCCGCCTCCATCCACCGCGGCTCTCCCGTCCATTCGTTCATCGCCAGCGCGGCGAGTAGCGTTCCGGGCGCGCCCCAGCTGATGTCGTCCGTCGGGTTGGCAACGTTGCCACGGACGAGCGCGTGCAGGTCGTTCGCGAGCGCCCGGTTGGAGCCGAGCCGGAACGCGACGAGCAGCGGTCCCGCCTCACCGTTCAAAAGCGAGCCCGCGCGGTAATGCTCATCCTCCACCGCATCCGGCTCCCCACGCTCGAGCTCGAGCGCGCTCAACGCAGCGGCGCCGAGGGCGAGCGACGTCTCGGCATGGCCTCTTCGGCGAAGCGCGTCGAGCCCCCAGATGACGCCAGCCGCACCGTCGTACAGAACCTTCCCCGGCTGTCCCTCCCGGTACTCGTCCCACTCGTGCGCGGGCCAGAGCGTTTCGCTACCGAACGCGGCGTCTGTGTCCGAGACGATCGCGGCGATCGCATCCTCGACACGCGCCGCAACCCACGACTCGTCGAGCAGAGGCTCGAACTCCCCCGCCTCGTAGAGCACTCCTTCGATCATCGTTTCCTCCCAGTCGATCCAGCTGTCAGCCGCCGACGCAGGGTCAGCCTCGGCAGGCAACTCGGCACGCGCGGTGCGGCCGACGACACGAACGTCGAATCAACTAGGCCGGGAACGCCACGGCCGCGAGTCTACCGAGCAAGTCCGGCCGCGCGAGGCACGCGCCGTGCGTGATGCACCCCGTCAACCGTCGCAGGAGACGGCGACCGTCCGGCGCGCTGTCGCGAGCAACTCGCCGTCGACGGTGGTGCTGATCCTGACGCGCGCCACGGGCGCGTTGTACCACGTATATGGCAGGAATGTGGCATACGCTAACGTCCTTCCATGACGAAGAAGCGCCTCACGCCGCGCCGGGTTCAGCGGATGCGCGAGCGCGAGGCGGTCGTCGGGCTCGACCCCGAGGACGACGCGACGAAGTGGCTCGCGCACCACGACCCGCCGGCGCCTCCGACGACGCCGAAGGCAGCGAAGAAGTCGGTCACGCTGCACCGGTTCCGGCAGCGGCAGGACCGCGCGTGACGATCTCGTCGTAAGGAGCCGCGGCTTTCCGACTCTCCGCGGCGCGGAGGGCCGTTCGAGACCCGGGATAGGCTAGACGGCCATCAGGGGAATTCTGATTGGGCTCGTCCTGCTCGTCTGCGCCTCGGCGCCGGCGGACGCCGCGGTCCGCAGCGGGCGCATCACCGTGATCGCCGACTCGGTCGGCGGCGCGCTCACGTGGCAGGCCGACGCGCGCGCCGCGTTCTCGCACGGGCTCGACGTCGACCTCGAGGTGAAGACGTGCCGGAAGCTCGCCACGCCGGGGTGCGCCGCCTACGGTGACGACGGGCCGGAAAGCGCGCTGGCGACGATCCAGCGCCTCGGCGGCGCCCTCGGCTCGACGGTCGTGATCGACGTCGGCTACAACGACACCGTCCCGGACTATGCGGCAGGCATCGACCGCGTGCTGCAAGCCCTGGCGGACGCCGGCGTGCAGCATGTGGTCTGGGTGACGCTGGCGGAACGCATCGGCGTCTGGCCGCAGACGAACGCCGTCATCCGGCAGGCCGCCAGCCGCTGGCCCGCGCTCGTGATCGCGGACTGGGACGCCGCGTCCGCGGGGCACGACTGGTTCGTCGACACGGCACATCTCAACGCCATAGGCGCGGTGGCGCTGGGGACGTTTCTGCGGCCGATCGTGCTCGGGGCATGCGGCGAAGCGTGCATTCCGCCGCCCACCTTCTGCGGGCTCGCGTGGACGGTGAACGGCTTCGATCCGGTCAGCGCCGTCTCCGAGCTCGACTGCAACAGCGCCCGCGCCGCGGTGATCGCGATCGAGCGCGGTCAGCACGGCGACTGGGAGTGCACGCGCGCGGTCCGTGCGAGCTACACGCTCGACTGCAAGCACGGCTGGCAAGAAGTGCAGATACTGGAGCGCTCGCCGATCGACGCCGTCCGGCACGCGGGCGTGGTGACGCTCGCGAACTGGACGTTCCGCATCGCGCGCGGCCGGCTCGAGGCGCGAAGCGGCGCCGGCCCGTGGCACGTGATCGCACGACGCGCGCCGTTCTGCGTGCCCGCGGCACCGCGCGAAGTGCTGCTCGCGCTCGACCTGCGGCCGTCGACGCGCAACAGCGGCTGCTTCGCGCCGTAGCCGTTCGCTTGGCTAGGTTGCGGAGGTGAGTAGGCGCTTCCTCTCAGTCGATCCTCCGGATCTCAGCCTGTGGCCGACGGTGAAGGGGCTCGCCAGGTTGTGGCGCGAACAGGGGCGGCTCGTCGTTCTCGGCCTCGTGTGCGCGTTCGTCATGACGGGCCTGTCGCTGGCCATCCCGCTCGTCATCCAGCAGGCGATCGACCACGCGATCGCGCCGGCGAGCGGTCACCGCGATTCGCTCTGGCCGTACCTCGCGATCGTGCTCGTGCTCGCCGTCACGCGGTTCTTCGTCAACTTCACACGGAGGTACGCCACAGCGCGCACGGGCATTCGCGTCGAGGCGCGCATGCGTGAGCTGCTCTACCAGGCGTACCTCCGTTTCCCGCGCGCGTTCTACGACCGCCATGCAACAGGCCAGGTCGTCTCGCGCGCCACCAACGACCTCTACCCCATCCGCTACTTCATCGGGTGGGGAATGACGCAGGGGATCCAGTCGCTGATGATGATCGTCGGGATCGCGATCGTCCTGTTCCTCGTCAACGTCAAGCTCGCCGCGCTGGCACTCATTGCCATGCCGTTCGTGGCGGTGCTCGCGTTCATGTTCGGACGCAAGGTGATGCCGGTCTCGCGCGAGGTGCAGCAGCTCAAGGCGAACGTCACCGAGGCGGCCGACGAGGCGGTCGTCGGGATCGAGATGGTCCAGGCGTTCGGTCGCGAAGACGACGTGCAGGCGCGGTTCGGCGAGAAGGCCGAGGCGGTGCGCGACGGCGTGCTCCGGCAGGCGCGGATCGAGGCGGCGTTCCTTCCGGGCCTCCTCTTCCTGCCGACGCTGTCCATCGCGGCGGTCGTGTACTTCGGCGGCCGGGACGTGATCGGCGGCGCGCTCACCTACGGCCAGTTCTTCCTCTTCTACCAGCTGCTCCTGCAGCTCGTCTGGCCGCTCGAGGCGCTCGGGTGGATCCTTTCGCTGGGGCAGCGCGCAACGGCGTCGGCGTCGCGCAGCTTCGCGTGGCTGCAGGGAATCGAGTCGATCCCCGAGCCGACGCATCCCACGTCGCTGCCGACCGGTCCGCTGGGCGTGCGGTTCGAGGACGTCCACTTCTCGTACGGGAGCGGCTCGGAGGTGCTCTCCGGCATGCAGCTCGAGATCGCGCCGGGCGAGGTCGTCGCCGTCTGCGGATCGACCGGCTCCGGCAAGACGTCCCTCCTCAACCTGCTCCCGCGGTTCTACGACCCCACCGACGGACGCGTGCTCGTCGGCGGCGTCGATGCGCGTGACGTGCCGGTCGAGGAGCTGCGCGCGGCGGTCGCCATCGTCACGCAGCGGCCGATCCTGTTCTCGATCCCGCTCCGCGACAACCTGACAGCGGCGCGGCCCGACGCGCAGTGGGACGAGGTCGTCGCCGCGTGCGAGGCAGCCGGGGTCGCCCAGTTTGCGGCCGAGTTGCCGGAGGGCTACGACACGCTGATCGGCGAGCGCGGCGTCAATCTCTCCGGCGGGCAGCGGCAGCGCGTCGCGCTCGCGCGCGCGCTCGTCGCGGGCGCTCGCGTCGTCGTGCTCGACGACCCAATGTCGGCCGTCGACACGCAGACCGAACGCCACCTCGTCGACAACCTGCGCCCCGCGCTCGAGGGACGCACGGTGCTGATCGCGACGCAGCGGCTCTCGACCGTCGAGGTCGCCGACCGGGCGATCGTGCTCGACGACGGCGTCGTCGTCGAGTCGGGGACGCCCGCCGACCTGCTCGCCGCAGGCGGGCTCTTCGCGTCGCTCTTCGGAGAGGAAGTCAGTGCCGCGGCGTAAGCGCCAGGGTCTCTCGCGGCTCACGCGCTACCTGAAGGGCCACCGCCTGCGGGTCGCGCTGCTCGCGCTCG
>JBJMKB010000064.1:0-3157 GCA_045806045.1 Gaiellaceae bacterium
ATGCGATGGAGTCCGATCCGAGCTTCCTCGGTCCGCAGGCGCTCGCGAAGGCGTTCCGGTTCGTCGGCGATCCGCGCGACGGCAAGAAGCTCGCCCGTCTCGAGAAGCTGAACGACGAGCACGGGATCTGGGAGTGCACGCGCTGCTATTTCTGCAACGAGCGCTGCCCGAAGGGTGTCGACCCCCGCGACGCGATCGCGAAGCTGGGCGCCGAGTCGATGGCCGAGGGCATCGACCGCGACATGGGCGCGAAGCACGCGAAGTGGTTCGTCATCTCGGCGAAGACGACGGGCTGGCTGCGCGAGACCGAGCTCGTGCCGAAGACGCAGGGCGTCGTCTCGGCGATCAAGCAGACGAAGTTCGCGCTCGACCTCGCGCGGCACGGCAAGGTGCCCCCGCCGTTCCCCCCGCACGTTGCGAAGGACGTCAAGGAGTCGCGGCGCCTCTACGAGCTGACGACCGACCGTGGGCCGCGCGGCTACTTGGGGATCGTGCAGGGCGAGCGCGCGCTGGCGCGGCTCGCGCACGGCCACACGGGCGAGGAGACGCTCGAGCAGATCTACGAGCGGCCGAATGCCTTCCTCCGTCCGTATCTTCCCGATCTGGAAGCGCCGGTCACGATCGAGACGCCGCCCGCTGGATCCGCCGGCGGTCAGGGGTCGTTGACGCAGGCCGACGTGACACCGGGTGCGGAGCCGACCAGGAAGCCGGAGGGTGGCGCCTGATGAAGAAGGTCGCGTACTACAAGGGCTGCCTCGCGTCGCTCTCGGCCAAGGAGCTCGACACCGCAACGCAGGCGCTAGCGCCAAAGGTCGGTCTCGAGCTGATCGAGCTCGAATCCGTGACATGCTGCGGCGCGGGCGACATCCACGAGGCCGAGCCCGACTACTACCTGCACCTGAACGCGCGCATCCTCTCGTACGCCGCGGCGCAAGACGTCGACATCCTCCTCACGGTCTGCAACGTCTGCACGCTCAACCTTCGCCAGGCGAACTTCATGCTCACCGGCGACGCCGATCTGCGCGCACGCGTCAACGAGAATCTCGTCTCGGTCGGCGTGCCGGCGTACGAGCGCGACATCGACGTTCGCCATTTGCTGTGGGAGATCGCAGAAGGCGAGGGCTACGAGCTGCTGAAGCAGTCCGCGCACCGCGGCCTGAAGGGCATCAAGATCGCGCCGTTCTACGGTTGCCAGATCCTGCGGCCCTCGAAGATCCAGGGCTTCGAGGATCCCGACCGTCCGTGGTCGCTCGAGCGGATCATCGAGGCGTGCGGCGGCGAGGCGGTCGACTATCCCGCGAAGATCAAGTGCTGCGGGTTCCCGATCATCCAGGCGCGCGAAGAGACGGCGCTCGGCGAGCTGATCCAGCCGATCGAGCAGGCGTACGAGGCAGGCGCCGACGCGATCGTCACGCCGTGCCCGCTGTGCCACCTCTCGCTCGACGCCTGGCAGTCGAAGCTGAAGAAGGCGACGGGCCGCGACTTCAAGATGCCGATCCTCCACCTCTCGCAGCTCGTCGGCGTGGCCGCCGGCCTCGAGGAGTCGGAGCTGAAGTTCAAGCGGCACGTCGTCTCGGTCGCGCCGGTCGTCGAGAAGCTCCAGATCTGAGCGTCTTCCTCTGGGTCGTCGCGGCGCTCGTCGTGCTCGCGGCGCTCGCCGCCGCGTACGGCTGGTTCGAAGCGGGCTGGGTGCGCCTTCGTGTGCGCGAGGTCGCAATCCCGGCGCTGCCGCCCGAGCTCGATGGCTTGCGGATCGCCCATCTCTCCGACTTCCACCTCGGGGTGCCGTCGCGGGGCGCGCGGGCGGTCGAGCGCGCGGCGGCGTGGGTCGCCGAGCGAAAGCCCGATCTCGTCGCGGTCACCGGCGACCTGCTCTCTCGGCCGCGCGGGGAGCAGCAGTTGCTCGAGGTGCTCTCGAAGCTGCCTCACCCGTTCGTAGTGCTCGGGAACCACGACTACGCGATCTCGCGCGACCCGTTCTCGAAGCGCGTCGAGCTCACGCATCTCGAGGACGCCACCGTGCTTTTCGACGCCGCCGAGGTCGTGGAGCTCCGGGGAAAGCGGGTCGAGGTGGCGGGGGTGGACCCGCGCACGTGGCTGCAGCACAAGCGCAGCGGCTTCGAGGACGCGCACGCCGACCTGCGGATCCTGCTCTGCCACTTCCCGAGAGCGCTCGACACGGTGCCTTCTGGGCGTTGGGACCTGATCCTCGCCGGGCACCTGCATGCCGGGCAGATCGTGCTCCCGTACGGGTTTGGGAAGCTCCTGCTCGCTCACCCGCGGGCGCGATATCCCGAAGGCGTCTTCTCGCGTGGACGCACCGTCATGCACGTTTCCCCAGGCCTCGGCACGACGTTCGTACCCTTCCGTTTCTTCGCCCGCCCTGAGGCGACCGAGCTCGTTCTACGCTGTAGGTAGATGGAAGGCCACAGCGTCATCTCCCCCGAGGTGCTCGCGCGGTACGCCGCCGACGCCGCCGCCGAAGTCCCGGGCGTGCACACGAAGCACCGCCGCGGGGCGCGCGTGCACGGGGCGGAGGTCGAGGTGCACGTCGTGATCGACTACGGCGCGAACATTCCGGCTGTTGCGTCGCAGGTGCAACAGCGCGTGATCGACTACCTCGTGCAGATGGCCGATCTTCGTCCGTCGTCGGTCAACGTCGTGGTGGACGACGTGCAGCGCAAGGGCCGCTGATGCCGCCGCGCCTTGCCGGTCTGACGAAGCTGACGCTGGAGACGGCGCCGACCGTCTGCCACGACTGCATCTGGTGGCAGGCGCGCGGCCGGCGCCCGATCGACAAGGACCGTTGGATGGAGAAGGTCGAGCTCGAGTTCGGCGCATTCGGCACGGTCTACTACGACGGCGACGGACACGTGCTCGGCTCGATGCAGTACGGCCCCGCGCCGGCGTTCCCCCGTGCGTACGAGTTGCCGGGCGGGCCGCCGTCCGACGACGCGATGCTCGTCACTTGTGCATATCTCGTCGACTCGTCGAGTCCGTGGGTGCTGCAGTCGCTCTTCCTCGCGGCGATCGGCGAGGCCCGCGATCGCGGTGCGCGCTCGCTCGAGGCGTTCTCGTACCGCTATCCGGAGGGCGAGTCGGCGTACGAGCGCTTCCGTGTGCACAAGACGGTGTTCCCCGTCGACTTCCTCTCGGA
>JBJMKB010000065.1:0-36176 GCA_045806045.1 Gaiellaceae bacterium
CAGCACCCGGTCTCGCTCGAGAAGCCGATCGGCGAGGAGGAGGACTCGGAGCTCGGCGACTTCGTCGAGGACGAGAACACGGAGACGCCCGACGAGGCCGCCTCGCTGACGCTGCGCCGCTCCGACATCGAGACGGCGCTCGCGTCGCTGCCTGAGCGCGAACGACAGGTGATCGAGCTGCGTTTCGGGCTGACGGGCGGGCAGCCGTGCACGCTCGAGGAGGTCGGCAAGGCCTTCGGCGTCACGCGCGAGCGCATCCGGCAGATCGAGAACAACACGTTGAAGAAGCTCGAGAGCCTGCCCGAGGCGCAGGCGCTCAGAGACTGCGTCTAAGCCGTCGAGTTCACGGGCGCCGCGGGCGCGCCCGCACGCTCGAGCACCGGCGGCGTCGCCATCACGCTCAGGAGCCGAAGGTCGCCGCTCGCGTTGCCTCCGCGCGTGAGCTTGAACGGGAGCGACCATCGGCCGCGGGCATCGAGCGTGTAGACGACGGTCGTCGTCTTGCCGGGCTGAACATTGTAGTGCGCCTTGCCGAACGCGATCGTGCTCGGCTGCGCATCGGCGGGCAGCGAGAGGGCGAACCGGAGCGTGCCGCGCGTCTTTCCGGCGGCATCGGGCCACACGGTCAGGCGTCCGGAGCGGGACAGCCAGCCGTCGGAGTAGCGACCCTGTTCGAGCAGCGAGAGGCGGGGCGTGCCCTCCGCCGACCACAGCGAGAACGTTCCCGCGCGCGCGACGAGCTCCGCGTTCGCGAACTCCGCCGTCGCCCCGTACTCCTGGAGCAGCACGTTCGAACCCGTGCCCCGCAGTGTCCCGTCGCCGGAGACCTGCACGCGAGGCGCCGGGTACGCGTCCGTCGGCAGCGCGGCGCCGAGGCGGGCCTCGTGCGTGAGCGAACGGTTCCAGTAGAGCTGCATCACCGCGCGGCCAGGGGGAGATCCGACCGTCTGCAGGAGCGTCACGTCGCGCAGGCCGGTCGCGTCCACCCACGAGGGGTGTGCGGGAACGTACTCGTGTCGCACCTGCCTCGCGCCCTGCGAGTCGTCGACGATCGAGGCGCACGAAGCTATGAGCAAGAACGCGAGCGTGGCGCCCAGCGCGTGGGTGCCGCCGCCACGCCGCGAGACCACGACCCCGCCGACCGCAGCGACCGCGGCGAGCAGCGCAACCACGAGCGAGCCGTTCGCGGTTCCGATGTGCTGCTCGAGCTGGAAGACGGCGGTGAGAAACGGCGAGTCGCTCCTGCCGGCCGCCTGCGCGTAGCCCGAGAGCGGCACACGGGCCGATGCCGCGAAGAGCAGGACGGCGAGCGCTGCGACCGCGATGCGTCCGGGAGCACCGTGCTTCAGATACAAGCCGAACGCGATCGGGACGAGCGGCAGCAGTGCGAAGAGGTAACGCTCTTGGAAGCGCAAGGAACCGTTCGACGCGTAGAGCGCTGCCTCCAACAGCAGTCCCGCGGCGAATGTGGCGGTCAGCGCGGCGAACGCGGTTTCGGCGCGCCCCCGGGGTCGCGCGAGCGCGACGACCGCACCGGGGACGAGCACGACGCCGGATGCGAGTGCGAGCAGGAACAGATCCGCCGCCGCCCACGTCAGCAACTGCCGGCCGACGTGCAGGTTGCCGACGCTCGAGTAGTAGCCGAGCAGGCGGCTCGGGCCGAGCGCGAGCGCGCCGAGCACCGGCACGCACACCAGCGCGAGCGGCAGCCGCTGCGTCGAGAAGACCCTGCGCCGGTCGACGGCCACCGCGGCGAACAGAAACGCCACCGGGAGCACGACGTACTGCACGCGCGCGAAGGTCGCGAGCAGCGCGAGCGCGAGGAAAAGGAGCTGCGATCGGCGCGACGGCTTGTCGATCGCTGCCACGCCCGCGACGATCGCGCCGAGTGCAAACGGATACGCGACGGGGTCCGCGAGCGTGTACGAGGAGAAGACGAGATCGGGAAGTGCGACCGCGAACACGGCGCAGGCGATCGAGTAGCGACTCGAGAGACCGACGCGGCGCGCAAGCAGGTACGCCGGGACGGCGGCGAGCGACATGAGGAGCGCGTTCTCGCACTGGGTGAGCCGGTAGGCGACCTCGGGCGAGAAGAACGCCTGGAACGGGGACGCGAGCAACGGGGCGAGCAGCGCGGGGAAGTGCGCTGCGGTTCCACGAACCGCGGGCATCTGACCGGAGCCGAGCGCGCGGGCGAACGCCGTGTACAGGTACTCGTCCGGGAAGTAGACCGGCGTGGGATGCGTGGCGGACGCCACGAATCGGACGGCAAACGAGGTGACGACGACGAGCGTCACCGCGACGCGCGCGGTCAGCCCGCGCGCGAGGGCGAACGGACGGGCAACCGCAGGGAGGGCGGCATCGAGGGCCACCCAGTGGCTATCGGCAGGCGGCGGCTAGGTCTTGATTCGCGCTGCGGGCACGAAAAGACGGCAATGCGGGCACTTGAAGCCGCGGTACCGCTCGGCCGAGCCCGCGATCAGTTGGGCGCTGAACGTCTTCTTGCAATGCGGGCATTTGATCTCGATCTCCCGCTCCGTCTCCGGCTCCTCGTCCATCGCTCCAGGCTACCCATGGCGCTCAGGCCACCGAAACGGACTCGATCCGCACCTCGTCGCTCGGCTTGTCGCCCGGGCCGGTCTCGACGTTCGAGATCGTGTCGACGACGTCCATCCCTGCGGTCACCTTCCCGAAGACGGTGTGCTTGCCGTCGAGCCACGGGCACGCGTCGGCGGTCACGATGAAGAACTGCGAGCCGTTCGTGTTCGGTCCCGCATTCGCCATCGCGAGGGCGCCGCGCTCGACGTGGTGGTCGTTGAACTCGTCCTCGAACTGGTAGCCGGGCCCGCCGCTGCCGGTGCCGGTCGGATCTCCGCCCTGGATCATGAAGTCCGGAATCACACGGTGAAAGATGACGCCGTTGTAGAAGCCGTCCTGAGCGAGCTTCTTGAAGTTCTCGACGGTCTTCGGTGCGTCGTCGTCGAAGAGCTCGAGCTCGATCGTTCCCTGGTTTGTCTGCATGGTGGCATTGGTCATGCGGCTCACCCTACCCATCCCTCGAACGAGTGAACTTGCGTCCGCCGTGACGTCAACCGTGCTTGGCGCGGGTAAGACTTCGTATGCGTCGGCTGCGGCAGTTGACTGGAGGAGCGATGAGGGAACCGCCAGGGATCCGCAAGCTGCACGTGCTCGTCGTCGACGACGACGAGAATCTCCGTCTGCTGCTGAGCACGACGTTCGACCGGCCCGACACCACGGTGGAGGAAGTCTCCGACGCCGAAGCGGCGCGTACGGCGATCGCGCGACGGCGTCCCGACGTGATCGTCCTCGACGTCGGCCTCCCCGGACTCGACGGCGTCACCTTCACGCGGCAGCTGAAGGCCGATCCCGCAACGCGTGAGATCGGGATCGTCCTCCTGACCGGCGGGACGCTGGAGAGTCAGGCGGGTGAGGACGCCGGCGCGGCAAGTGTCGTGCGCAAGCCGTTCAGCCCGCTCGACCTGCTGGCCGCCGTCGAGAGCGCGGCCGGCGCGTCCGGGACGACGCTTCTTGCGGAGGCTCGCGCCGGCGCGCGCAACGACCAGTTGCTGCTCTACGCGGGCGACGTGCGGCGCCTGCTCGAGGTCGAGCGCCGTCACCGGCGCACGCTGGAGCGCTCCTACCGCGAGGCGATCGGCGCGCTCACCACCGCGCTCGAGTCGCGCGACGCTGGCACCGGCCGCCACTCGCAACGTGTACAGCGGCTGGCGATTAGCCTGACGGAGGTCGTCGCGCCCGACGTGCTTCGTGACCCGAGCACCGAGTTCGGCTACCTGCTGCACGACATCGGCAAGGTCGGGATTCCCGACCAGATCCTGCAGAAGCCGGGCAAGCTCACGGCGGGCGAGCGCCGCGTCATGCAAGGCCACGCTGCGCTCGGCGCGCAGATCCTCGCCGGGGTGAAGATGCTCGACGGCAACGGCATCGACGTCGTGCGCCATCACCACGAACGCTGGGACGGCCATGGCTACCCCGACGCTCTCACCGAGCATCGCATCCCGGCCGCGGCCCGCATCTTCGCCGTCGCCGACGCGCTCGACGCGATGACGAGCGATCGGCCGTATCGCCAAGCGGGCAGCTGGAACGCCGCGCTCCGCGAGATCGAACGTGGCGCCGGCGGCCAGTTCGACCCGAAGATCGTGGAATCGTTTCTCTCCTGCGAGGGAACGATCCGCCGCTCCGCCGCGGCTTAGTCACCGGGCTCGAGATGGGCGGTGCCGCGACCCGCCTCGCGGGGAGGATGATGGTCCGCAGTGCTTCGGAAAACCGCGGCTGCGCTGCTCATCTTCGGGCTCGTGGGGTGCGGCTCCCGTGCCGCGAGCCCGCCGGACCGGGAGTGGACCGCGAACGCGCGCGGTGTCGAACACCAGCTCCGCGAGGACATCGTCGCCGTCTCGGCCCTCGACCGTCCGCGCGCCGCGCGCCGTGCGTTGCACGACGACTCGCAGCTGTACGGGCTGCTCGTGTCGTACACGGACTTTGGCGGTTGCCGGCACATGGTCGCTGCACTCGGTGCGGTGCCGGAGCGCTATCGCGCTGCGCAGTCGCTGCTCGAACGCGCCTGCCGCGATCTGCGCACAGCTGACGCATTGTTCATGCGCGCCGTCTCGCGCGAAGACCCGACGCTGCTCGTGCGAGCGACCTCCGCAGCCGTCCGCGCGTTGTCGTCGCTCGACCGCGCGCAGCTCGCGTTGCGGGTTCGATAGAGCTCGTCGAGCAGTCGCCAATTAGCGCCTGACCTCCTGCACGAGCCACACGTTCCCGTCGGGATCGCTGAAGTCGAAGAACGTCGCGTAGTTTCGGCGCTCCGGATCGAGGCCGTCGGTCCTGCCGGACGCGCCGAAGTGGAACGGTTCGCTCGCGTCGACGGCGCGCTCGACGAGTTGCGCGCGCGCTGCTTCGATGTCCGGCACGACGAGGTGCAGCCCCTTGAGCGAGCCGGGCTCCATCTGGCCGATGCCGGTGCCGATCGCGATCGAGCATGCGGATCCCCGCGGCGTCAGCTGGACGACGCGGAAGCCCTCGGTCGGGCTCGTGTCGACGTTCAACTCGAAGTCGAGCTGGTCGAGGTAGAACGACTTCGCGCGGCCGACGTCAGAGACGGGCACGACGACGAGCTCGAGCTTCCAGTCCATGCGTTCTCCTTGGGTCTCTCAGCGGGGCGGTCGGGTCGTACCACGGACGACGAGGTCGAGCGGCAGCGTCTCGACCCGCGCGGGAGCGGGCTCGCCGGCGAGCGCCTGGAGGAGCAGTTCCGCGCCGCGGCGGCCGCTCTCGAAGAGCCGCTGGCGGACCGTGGTCAGCCCGACGTACGAGGCGATCTCGATGTCGTCGAACCCCATCACGGAGAGCTGGCCAGGCACGTCGACTCCGAGCTCCCGCGCCGCTTCGAGCACGCCGAGGGCCTGGACGTCCGAGGCGGCGAAGACCGCACTCGGCGGCTCCGGGAGCCGGAGCAGCTCGTCGGCGATGCTCCGCGCGACATGGCGGCTCTGCGTGCCTTCGCGGACGTACTCGGGCCGGATCGGCACCCCGGCCGATTCCAGGGCCCGCTCGTACCCGATCGTCCGGTCGCGGCTCGACTGGAAGCGAAAGGGATCGATCGGCTTGTCGCCGATGAATGCGATCCGGCGATGCCCGAGCTCCAGCAGGTGGCGCGTCGCGAGCTCGCCTCCCGCGATGTCGTCGATGACGACGCTCGGCAGGCCGTCATGCCGCGCATCGATCAGGACGCACGGAATGGATTCGGCGCGCAGCCGTCGCACCTCCTCGTCCGGTGGGATGAGCGAGACGACGAGCAGCCCGTCGGTGCGATGGGCGTCGGCGAGCAGGCGGAACGCGCGTTGCTGGCGATCCGCAGACTCGACGTCGTAGAGCGCGAGGTCGTACGGCGAGGAGGCGAGCGCCGTCACGACGCCCCGGACTCGCTCGATCGGCGAGGCCTCGGTCAGGAACGGGAGCAAGACGCCGATCACGAGCGTTCGCTTGAGCGAGAGATTCTGGGCGACCGAGCTCGGCCGGTACTCGAGCGCGCGAATCGCCTCGAGCACCCGGTCCCGCGTCGGCGCCGCGACGTTCCCGCGGTCGTTGACGACGCGGGAGACGGTGGCGATCCCGACCCCCGCCCGCGCCGCGACGTCGGCGATCCGGGCCGGTGGTTTCGGAACCGCTTCCATTGGGCTTTAACCTTTTGCCTGCACCGACGTCGAAAGTCAAGGGTGGCACCTTGATTTCCCCAGGATGGAGGCGTAATGTCGCCGCCCATGTTCCTGAAAGCGGTTCCAACCAAGCCGTTCTCTCGATAGCTCGAAGGAGGAACTCTGTAGTGAACGCGCATCGGAAGACCCGCATTGCTCGCTCGCGGGCCGCGCTCGTGCTCGCCATGGTCGCCGCGCTGGCCCTCACCGCCGGCACGGCCCTCGGCTCGCGTCAGAGCAGGAAGGCAACGACGATCACGGCTCTGATCGGGAGCTCCGGCCCCGCCGAGACGTACGCCGTGAACAACGCCGCCAAGGCGTTTGCCAACAAGACCGGTATCCAGGTGAACGTGGTGGTGGCCTCCGACCTCGGGCAGCAGCTGGCCCAGGGCTTCGCCTCGGGTAACCCGCCGGACATCTTCTACCTCGGCAACGACCAGGTTGCGACGTACGCGAAGGCGGGGGACCTCGCGTCGCTCGACAACCTGAAGAACGTCAAGTCGTTCTATCCGAGCCTCCGCGCGGCCTACACGTACAAGGGCCACCTGTACGCAGCGCCGAAGGACTTCTCGACGCTCGCGCTCGTGCTCAATACCGCCTCCTGGAAGGCCGCCGGGCTGACGAGCAAGAACTACCCGAAGACCTGGAAGCAGCTGGCCGCTGTGGCCAAGAAGCTCACGCGGTCGGGCCAGGTCGGCCTCTGCACCGGCCCTGAGTTCCACCGGCTCGGTGTCTTCATGATCCAGGCCGGCGGGTGGCTCGTCTCGAAGGACGGGAAGACGGCCACCGTCAACAGCAAGGCCAACGTAAACGCCTTCAACTTCGTCAAGTCGATGATGAAGGCCGGCTCGTTCAAGCTCACGAACCAGCTCGGTGTCGGCTGGGGCGGCGAAGGCTTCGGGAAGAAGATGTGCGCCATGACGATCGAGGGCAACTGGATCGCCGGCGCGATGACGCACGACTACCCGACGGTCTCCTACAAGGCGGTCGAGCTTCCGGCGGGGCCGGCCGGGAAGGGGACGCTCCAGTACGACGGCGGCTGGGGCCTCGCCGCCGCGTCGAAGAACAAGACCGACGCGATGTCGCTGATCTCGTACCTCACCGCGACCAAGGTCGAGATGGGGAACGCGAAGGCCTTCGGCGTGATGCCGTCGGTCAAGGCGGACGCGAAGGAGTGGAAGAAGCTCTATCCGCAGTTCGCGGCGTTCCTCACGGGTGCCGACTACTCGAAGAGCATCCCGACGGTGCCCGACATCGCGACCGTGCTCGGCGACTTCAACCAGCAACTGCAGGGGCTTCCACAGTCCGATCCCAAGCCGATCCTGAACCGGGTCAACGGCGAGCTGCAGTCGATCCTGAAGTAGGAGGGTCCCGACCGACGAACCGGTGAAGCCCGCCGGCGGCGATCTTGCCGCCGGCGGGCGACGCCCGACAGCGGAAGGAAGGGAGGCGAGAATTGGCGACGCGCTTTGCGATAGGGCCCGGGTGGCGGTCGCGCGAGCCTGGGATCCGCGGTCATCAGGCGGCGGCGGGCTGGCTGTTCCTTGCGCCGGTGATCGTCATTCTCGGCCTGTTCCTCGTGCTGCCGATCGCAGCGGCGGCGTGGGTGAGCTTCTCCGACTGGAACGGCAACGGCAGCCCCCTCGGCGCGAACGCGCACTTCGTCGGCCTCGACAACTACCGCCATCTGCTGACCACGCCCGGACTCGATCAGAACAACTTCGGCACGGCTCTGCGCAACAACGTCTATTACGTCATCCTGGTCGTTCCGATCCAGACCGCGGTCTCGCTCTTCCTGGCCGTGCTCGTCAACAGGCGCGTGAAGCTGGTCGGGTTCTTCCGGACCGCGTTCTACTTCCCGTCGGTCACGAGCTCGGTCGCGATCACGGTCCTGTTCCTCTTCCTCTTTTCGCCGAGCGGCGTGATCAACAAGCTTCTGTCCTACCTCGGCGCGACGGGGCCGTCGTGGCTCTACGACCCGCGCGGCCTCTTCCACGTCATCCTCAGCCAGTTCGGCGTCCACGAATCGACCTCGCTCGTGAACGGGCTCTTCCTCGGCGTGAGCTACTGGGATTGGCTGTCCGGACCGAGCATCGCGATGTGCGTCTTCATCGTGATGGCCGTGTTCACGACGTCGGGGACGTTCATGCTGCTCTTCCTCGCGGGGCTCCAGAACATCGACGAGTCGCTCAACGAGGCGGCGGCGCTCGACGGCGCGACCGAGTGGCGCAAGTTCCGCCACATCACGGTGCCGATGATCCGTCCGACGCTCTTCACGGTCGTGACGCTCGGTCTCATCGGGACCTGGCAGGTCTTCGACCAGATCTACGTCGGGACGAAGGGCAGTCCGCTGAACACGACCTTGACGCCGGCATTCCTCTCGTTCAACACGTCGTTCAACAGCAACAACTGGGGCGTCGGCGCCGCGATCGCGTTCATCCTCTTCGCGATCATCGTCTTCTTCACGATCACGACTCGGCTCCTCACCCGCAACCCGGACCGCGTGCCTCGACGGCGGCGCTTCGGCCCGACGCAGCGCATCGGCGACCCGAACGCCTCGCGCGTCGCTTCGGCAGCGCCCGGAGATGCGCCGTGAGCAGCTCCCTCGCAAGGAGCGACGCAAGCGCGGTGCGGCGGCGTCGCGTGGGAAGCGCAATGACGTACAGCTTCCTGTTCGCGCTCGCGGTCGTCTACATCTTTCCCTTCGTCATCGCGATCGTGACGTCGTTCAAGACCGAGCCGAACGCGACCGCCAACCCGCTCGGCCTCGCCCCGCACCCGGCAACCACAACCGCCTTCCACGAGCTCTACAAGGACCAGGACTTCCTCCTGTGGGTGAAGAACTCGCTGATCGTGACGCTCAGCGTCACGTTCCTCCGCGTGTTCCTCGACAGCCTCGCGGGCTATGCGCTCGCGCGTCTCCGGTTCCGCGGACGTGGTCCGGCCTTCGCCACGATCGTCGCCGTGATGGCCGTGCCCGGCGTCGTGCTCCTCATCCCGAAGTTCCTGATCATCCGGCAGTTCGGGATGTACGACACCTACTACGGGATGATCGTCCCGCTCTTGGTCGACGCAGCGGGCGTGTTCATCATGAAGAACTTCTTCGAGTCGATTCCCGTCAGCGTCGAGGAGTCGGCGCGCATCGACGGCGCGAACCTCTTCCGCATCTACTGGTCGATCGTGCTGCCGATGGCGCGGCCCGCTCTCGTGACGCTGTTCATCCTGTCGTTCCAGGGATCGTGGAACGAGCTCGCGCACTTCATCATCTCGGCGCAGAGCAGCAGCCTGAACACACTGACGAAGGGAGTCGCGCAGCTCGCCTCCGGGCAGCTCGGCTCCGGAAACCGTTACCCCTTGAAGCTCGCTGCGTCGACGCTGATGACGATCCCGGTCGCGATCCTCTTCTTCGTCTTCCAGCGCCGGATCATGAACGCGTCCGCGGGCGCGGTGAAGGAATAGGAGCTCGCCATGGCCGGAATTACCTTCGACGACGTGACCAAGACCTACGGCGACGGCTACCGCGCCGTCTCCGACCTCAACCTCGACGTCGAGGACGGCGAGTTCGTCGTGCTCGTCGGCCCGTCGGGCTGCGGCAAGACGACCGCGCTGCGCATGATCGCGGGGCTCGAGGAGATCTCGGACGGCCGGATCCGGATCGGCGAGCGCGTCGTGAACAACCTGCCGCCCGGCCAGCGCGACATCGCCATGGTCTTCCAGAACTACGCGCTCTACCCGCACATGACGGTGGCGGAGAACATCGGCTTCGCGTTGCGCATGCGAAAGGTGCCGAAGGCGGAGGCCCGGCGGAGGATCGAGGAGACGGCGCGCATCATCGGCCTCGTCGACCACCTCGACCGGAAGCCGGGCCAGCTCTCCGGTGGACAGCGCCAGCGCGTGGCGATGGGACGCGCGATCGTGCGCGAGCCACAGGTCTTCCTGATGGACGAGCCGCTCTCGAACCTCGACGCGAAGCTTCGCGTGCAGATGCGCGCCGAGATCTCGCGCATCCAGCGACAGCTCTCGGTCACGACGGTGTACGTCACTCACGACCAGATCGAGGCGATGACGATGGGCGATCGCGTCGCGGTCATGCGCAAGGGCCTGCTGCAGCAGTTCGACGCGCCGCAGAGCCTGTATGAGCGTCCGGCCAACCTCTTCGTCGCCAGCTTCATCGGCAGTCCCGCGATGAACGTGCTCGAAGGATCGCTCGAGCGTGACGGCGATTCCCTCATCTGCCGAGTCGGCACGGCCGCGCTCGCGCTGCCGCCCGAGGTACTGAACGCGCGGCCCGCGCTCGCGCGCCACGTCGGCAAGCCGATCGCGGTCGGCATCCGGCCCGAGGCGCTCAACGAGCCCGGTCGGCGTGACGGCGGCGATGGAGGCCGGCTGAGCGGCCGTGTCCAGGCGGTCGAGGCGCTCGGCCCTGAGCAGCTCGTGCACGTCGAGATCGACGCCAAGCCCGTCCTCGCCGAGGACGTGCTCGAAGGGCTCGTCGACGCGGAGGCGGCCGAGGACCTGGTGGAGATCAAGACGGACACGGACGCCGACGGCTCCCGCGCGACCGTTGTCGCCCGGCTCGAGGCGTCGGCGAAGGTCCGGCCCGACGAGCCGATCGAGCTTGCGGTCGACCTCCGCCACCTCCACTTCTTCGATCTCGGCAGCGGCGAGGCGATCGGTGCCTGAGCCGCCGACCGCAATCTGATCGCGTGCGGCTTACGCTTCTCGACGGCTCGACCTTCGTGGTCTGCGACGAACGCGGCGATCTCGACGGCGTGTCTGCCGCGTCCGGCTTTTTCGCCGCGGATACGCGCTTTCTGTCGCGCTCGGTGCTGACGATCGACGGCGACCGCGGCGACCCGGTTGCCTTCGAGCAAGGCGCGCCGCACGTAGCGGTGTTCGACCTGGAGTGGGAGTCCCGGTTGGCGGTGCGGCGCGAGCTCTTCGTCGGTCGCGGCCTCGAGGAGGCGGCAACCGTCTGGAACCGGTCCGACCGCGAGGTCGAGGCGGTGCTCGAGCTCGAGTTCGCCTCCGACTTCGCCGACATCTTCGCGGTCAAGCGCGTGGAGGAGCTCGGCGCGCCGGGCACGTCGGAGGTGACGCCGTCGCGACCGGAACGCTGGACGGACGCGGGCACCATCGAGTTCGCGGACAACGGCTTCCCGGCGCGGACGCTCGTGCATCTGGCACCACCGCCCGACGACGCGGACGGAGGCGCGGCCCGCTACCGGTTGCGACTCGCGCCCGGCGAGCGCTGGCAGCTCGGCGTCTCGGTGCAGTGGCTCCTGAACGAGACACCGGAGCTCGACGCTGCCGCGTTCGAGACCGGGCTCCGCGACGATCGACGCGAGCGGGACGCGTCGCTCGCCGCCTGGTGGCGCTCGGCGCCGCGTCTGCAGGCGCCGGCCGACGCTGCGCTCGAGCGGACCTGGGCGCACTCGCTCGCGGACCTGGCCGCGCTCCGGCTGCGCTGGGCCGGGAGCGAGATGGTGCCGGCGGCAGGGCTGCCGTGGTTCATGACGCTCTTCGGCCGCGACACGTTGATCACGTCCTTCCAGGAGCTGCTGCTCGGTCCGGACGCGGCCGCGGGGGCGTTGCGCGCGCTCGCCGAGGCGCAGGCGGACACCGACGATCCGGAGCGTGACGCCGAGCCCGGAAAGATCGTGCACGAGCTGCGGCGCGGCAAGACCGCGCGGATCTGGACCGACCGCTATTACGGCACGGTCGACGCGACGCCCCTATTCCTCGTCCTCCTCTCGGAGCTGTGGCGCTGGACCGGGGACGACGCGATCGTGCTCGAGTTGGAGCGCGCCGCGCGCCGCGCGCTCGACTGGATCGACTCCTACGGCGACCGCGACGGCGACGGCTTCGTCGAGTACCTGCGCCGCGCGAGCCACGGCATCGACAACCAGAACTGGAAGGACTCCTACAACTCGATGGTCTTCCACGACGGCTCGCTCGCACGCGCGCCGATCGCGGCCGTGGAGGTGCAGGGCTACGTCTACGATGCAAAACTGCGCATGGCGGAGCTCGCCCGGCGCGTGTGGCGTGACGAGGCCACGGCGGTGCGTCTCGAAGGCGAAGCGGCGACGCTACGCGAGCGGTTCGACGCCGCGTTCTGGCTTCCGGAACGCGGGTGGTATGCGCTCGGCCTCGACGCCGACAAGCGGCCGGTCGACGCACTCGCGTCCAACATCGGGCATCTGCTGTGGAGCGGCATCGTTCCCGCCGACCGGGTCGCGGAGGTTGCCGCGAAGCTCGTCTCAGGACCGCTGTGGTCCGGCTGGGGCGTTCGCACGCTCGCCGCCGACGAGCCCGCGTTCGACCCGCTCGAATACCACAACGGCACGGTCTGGCCCCATGACAACTCGCTGATCGCGCTCGGGCTCGCGCAGGCCGGTCGGCGTGCGGACGCGGAGCGCGTCGTGCGCGCGCTCCTCGAGTGCGCGCCGTTCTTCGAGTACCGGTTGCCGGAGCTCTTCGCCGGCGGCGAGCGGCGACCCGGTGAGGCGCCGGGGGTGGTGCCCACGTCTGCGCGGCCGCAGGCGTGGGCCGCCGGAACTCCGCTGCTCCTGCTCCGCGCGCAGCTCGGCCTCGAGCCGGATCCGGACGCCC
This sequence comes from Gaiellaceae bacterium, assembly GCA_045806045.1. Classification (GTDB taxonomy): domain Bacteria; phylum Actinomycetota; class Thermoleophilia; order Gaiellales; family Gaiellaceae; genus PALSA-600. Next base: position 12,849 of record JBJMKB010000065.1, read on the forward strand.
GCGCCTTACGGGTCACCGCGGACACCCTCCCCGCCTGGCTCGAGGGCCTCACGCTCGACGGCGTTCCCGCCTTCGGCCGGGACTGGCGCGTCCGCGTGGAGAACGGCACCGCCTCCGTCGAGCCGCAGCCGGTGAAGGCGAAGAACGTCGCGTAGCTGCGGGATCCTCCATCCAGCTCGTGCCCGGCGGCACGTACCGTTGTGCAAGTGGAGCTCGGGAAGATCGGTGTCTGGACCACGTACAGCCGTATCGGCGAGGAGAACGCTGCCGACGCGGCGAGGCTCGTGGAGGAGCTCGGCTACGGCACGTTCTGGTTGGGCGGCTCTCCACGGCTGACGAGCGTCCGCCCGCTGCTCGAGGCGACGGAGAACCTCGTTGTCGCGACCGGCATCGTCAACGTCTGGGCCTATGACCCGGCGGAGCTGGCCGCCGAGTACGCCGCGCTGGCGCGCGACTTCGGCGAGCGCCTGCTTGTTGGGATCGGGATCGGCCATCCGGAAGCGGCGAGCGACTACTCGAGACCCCTCACCGCGATGCGCGCATTCCTCGACGGGCTCGACGGCGCGGACCCACCGCTGCCGCCCGATCGGCGGTGCCTCGCCGCGCTCGCGCCGAAGATGCTCGAGCTCAGCGCCGACCGATCGCTCGGAGCGATTCCCTACTTCGTGCCGGTCGCGCACACGCGCTACGCGCGTGCACGGCTCGGCCGCGGCCCGCTGCTCGCGCCGGAAGTCGCCTTCGTCCTCGACGAGGACGTCGGCCACGCTCGGGCGAAGTGCCGCGACTACGCGCGGCTGTACCTCGGCCTGCAGAACTACACCAACAATCTCCTTCGGCACGGCTTCACCGAGGACGACATTGCGGGCGGCGGCTCGGACCGGCTGATCGACGCGGTCGTCCCGCATGGGAGCGCGGAGGAGATCGCGGCCGTTCTCCGTTCCCATCTCGACGCTGGCGCCGATCACGTGGCGGTGCAGCCGATCGGTGAGCCCGGCATCCCACGCAAGCGATGGACGGCGATCGCCGAAGCCATGAGCCGGTAGGACCTCCCGCCGTCTCGCCGACGTACTGCTCGAGAGATGAAACGGATCGCGGCATGCCTCGCGGCGACCGCGCTGCTCGTGGCGGTGGGCTCTGCGTCGGCGGCGGCTCCGCGCATCGTCATCTTCAGCGGCGGCCCGCTCGCACATCAGATCGTGGTTTCCGACTGGCAGGCGATCTTCGCCGTCACGCAAGCGGCGGTCGCGGCGCCGACCGCCCCGCGCGCGCAACTCGCCCACCGTCCTTCGGTGCACGTCTCGATGTTCTGGGGACCGGGCTGGAACGACTACATCCGTTCCGGCAAGGACCCCAAGGCGCTCCGACCGGGGCAGGCCGATCAGGCCGGACGCTTCTTCCCCGCCTACCACGGCCGCCCCGCGCTGATCGACCTGGGATGGGCCGGCGCGTGGCCGCGCCACGTCCCACGGCGAGCGCTCACGATCTTGAAGAGCTTCGGCGTGGCCGTTGTCGTGAGGTGATCGACGAGGACCGGAGGGCGCCTGAAGCCCACCCTCCGCGAGTGCGCGAGATTCACATCAAGCCTCTAAGGGCGATGCAGGATCTGCGGCCAGACTGCAGCGAGGCTGTCGTTGAGCGTGCAGGTTGCGAGCGGCCTGCCGCGTTCCTCGTTTGCGACCGGCATCGCGATTCGGGCGACGATCCGGTAGTCGTGACAGAAGCCGGCCTGTTGCTCGGTGATTCCGACGAGGAACGCTCGTCGACCGTCTATTGCCGGTCGCCAGTAGCGGAAGCTGACGTGGCCCGACGCGACCGGCGGTAGGTCGTGCGCGAACAGCTCGAGAGCTCCGGCCTCACCGTAGTTCAGCGTGAGAACGATGTCCGTCGCGGAAGCCAGACGCTTCACGTCACGTGCGAGTTGCGGCCATCCGACTTCGTCCTGGTAGTCGCTGCGTGCGCTGATGACTCCGATTCGGTCGGCGGTGTGCAGCGGGAGGACAGGGAGACCGACCGGCAGTAACGCGACGAGAAAGATCACGAACGCCGTGCCGACTAGCTGCAGCCGGCGTTGGCTTGCCCAGCGTTCGAATGGAACGGCTCCGGCGGCAAGAGCGAACAGGACGACGGGCATCGCGTAGTACGACTTCCCGCCGGCGACGAAGTAGAAGACGATCGTCCCGGCGACCGTCGCCCCGAGCGGCCGCAGCGCGCGGCTGCGTAGCAACAGGATCACGCCGGCAACGGCGACCGGAACCGCGACGACGTGCGTGAGCAGGACGAGGTTCGCGATGTATTGCGGGCGCGACTCGTCGGTCGCGCTGGCCGGCGGATTCAGGAACCAGTGCAAACTCGCCCAGCCGTGCTGCGCTTCCCAGATCGCGTTCGGTGCGAGCAGTGCACCGGTGATGACGATCGCGAGCGGAAATCCGTTGGAGTGGAGGAGGTCGCGGCGCCACGCGATCAACGACGCCGCGAGAATCCCGAGGACGACAGCGATCGTGTACTTCGTCTCCAGCCCCACTCCGGCGGCAACACCGAGCAGCGGCCACGAACCGTGTCCGAGCGCGAGCCGCAGAGCCAGCCAGAGCACGAGCATCGTCGCTAGCTGATCGAACGAGACCGGCTGGAAGAGTCCGTTCGTCGCAACGAGGAGCGGGGAGAACGCCACTGCCACGGCGGCGAGCGTCTGTGCGCGCCGTCCGCCACCCAATTCGCGCGCAACCAGCGCGGCAACCAGGATCGTTGCCGCTCCCGCAACGATCGCGAAGCCGCGGAAGCCAACGAGTGACCATCCGAAGAGCGTCCGCGCGAGCGCCGAGAGAAACGCCGTCACCGGCGGGAACTCCACGTAGCCGCCCTGCAGATGCTTGCCGGCGACGGCGTAATAGAGCTCGTCGCGCTGCCAGCCATAGCGGTTCGCGACGGCGAAGTTGAGCACGCACTTCAACCCGGCGACAAGGAGCACCGCCCGCCAACACAACGCACGCGTTCCGTCCACCGCCCGTTCTACTTCGCCGCTCGCTGCGACCACGCCATTCATGAACAACCAGCGTCGGTCGTATCGCCGGTCTCGTCAACCTGCGCAAGCAGTTCGCGCGTCGGGCTCGGTCGGCCGCCGAGCGCTTGACGCCCTCGGCCAGCCCGCGCAGCCTCTCCGTTGGGCAGAATCGAGCGCGGGCATGCGGGTCCTGACGCTGAACCTTTGGGGCACAGGCGGGGACTGGGCGAAGCGGCGCTCGGCGATCGCCGCCGGCGTGCGCGCGCTCGACCCCGACCTGATCGCGCTGCAAGAGGTGGTGAGGACGCAGGAACGAGACACTGCGGCCGAAGTCGTCGGCGAGGAGTACAGCGTGCATCACCAGACGGTCGGCCGGCAGGGCGGAGAGCTTTGCATCGCGATCGCCTCCAAGTGGCCGGTGGCCGAGCTGCGAGAGATCGAGCACGAGCGGACGCCGCGGATGCGGGACTTCCCGGCGGGGACACTGCTGGCTGAGGTCGAGCCACCCAAGGCAGTCGGGCCGCTGCTGTTCGTCAACCACTTACCTGCGTGGGAACCGGCGCACGAGCTCGAGCGAGAGCGGCAGACCGTGGCGGCGGCGCGTGTGATCGAGGAGATCGTCTCAGAGCGGCCGATGCACGTCGTCTTGGCCGGCGACCTCGATGCTGTCCCCGACGCGGCGAGCATACGGTTCCTCCGCGGTCTGCAATCGATCGATGGCGTCAGCGTGTGCTTCCGCGACGCGTGGGAGGGTGCCGGCCCGGGCGATCTCGGTCACACCTTCACGACGGACAATCCGCTCGTGCTGGAAGACAGTGAGGTCCGGCAAGAGCTCAACCGCCGGATCGACTACATCTTCGTTCGCTGTGATGAGTACGGACCGACGCTGGAGATCACCGCGTGCCGCCTCGCGTTCGACCGGCCGCTCGAGGGCGTCTGGGCGAGCGACCACTTCGGCGTCGTCGCCGACCTCACCGCCTCGCCGGCTCGGGCCTGACGAATTGCGGTCTAGTAGAAGCCCTCGCGTCGTGCATATCGCTCTTCGCGGGCTTCGTCGTACTCCTGCGGGTCGAGGTTCGGATCGGAAACGGCGCGGAGGATCTCGCCCGAGCTCGGCAACTCCGAACGCTCGATGTGCCGCTCGGGATTCCACAGCTCGGAACGGATCAACGCCTTCGGACATTGCGTGTACGCCTCTTCGATAGCGACGAGGATCCCGAGCTTCGGCATCTTGCCCTCGACCGCGCTCGGCTCGAGTAGGTCCTGATCGTCGACGATCGAGGCGCGGCCATTGACACGGAACGTGTCGCCGACGCCCGGGATCAAGAACAGCAGTGCGATGCGCGAGTCCTCGAGGAGATTCGTGAGGGAGTCGGCGATCTTGTTCCCCGGCCGGTCGGGAATCAACAACGTCCGTTCGTCGAGGATGCGCACGAAGCCCACGGGGTCGCCGCGCGGCGAGATGTCGAGACCGCCGTCGGGACGTGCGGTCCCAACGCAGACAAAGGGCGAACGCTCGATGAACTGCCGCGTAAGGCTGTTCAGTCGATCGGCGATCTTGTCGACGACGAGCTTCTGCGGCACGCCGACGATCTCCCGCAGCTCGGCTTCGTTCGTGATCACGCTCTGATGTTACGCATCGAACACCTCGCGCAACGATTCGTTACCGTCGCGTACCGGTCGTCCTGTCGGGACAGGAATCGAATGCGTCCGCGACCACGCATGAGGTCAGCACTTCGCGCGCCGTCACGCAGCGAGCCGCTGATCCTCGTAGTGCACTTCGCTGAAGTCGATGTAGGCGTAGGGGTGGTAGTAGACGTCGAGCGCCAGGTACGGCTCGGGATGGATCTCGAAGTATGCGCCGCTCCTGCCGTCGCAGACGCAAACCCTGAGGACGTCCGCTTCGGGGTACCAGCGGAGCGTCACGTCGACCCCGTCGTTCGAACGTTGGGCCAGTTCGCGCGATCTACCGAGGTTGATCATTTTGCCCTCCTTCGTCAGCCGGGTCAGTTCGATCATGCGATCAACTCGTCTTTCTTCGTCCTCGGAACTCTTGCGCAGGGGAGACAGATGGGCAGTGACGCCAGCAGTGGTCCGCATGCACGGGTAGCCCTGATTCGGCTACCCGGGTAGCTGCAATACCCGGTTGTGCGCAAAGGCGGCTCGTGTTGTCAGAGCACGTGGACGAGCAGGGTGCGCCGGAGCGTCTGCGGGTTGATGCGGATGACGTCGTAGTCGGTCGCCGGCCGGTTCGGGGGCGCGATCACGGCGGCAATCCAGATCGCGCCCGGCTTGACGATCAGCGCGTCGGCGATCCCCGGGACGTCGAGGCTGCCGGTTGGGCGGCCGCTTTGCAGGTCGAACCGCTCGAGAATGGAACGGCTTCGGCCTGCGTCGACGAGCGCCCAGAGTGCTCCGTCGCCGGCGGCGAGGTCGTGCTGGAAACCGCCGAGTCGGAGCCGGCCGGTGTGGAGCGTGCGGATCTGGCCGGTGTGCTCGTCGACGCGGAGCACGGTGGTCGTTTGCGGCAGCCAGGCTGCGCCGGCGCCGGTGGCGACGTCGCCGAGCTGTGCCTGCACGACTCGGTGGACGTGTCCGGCCGGATCGATGTGCAGCAGCCAGCGGTCGGTCGAGATCCAGCAGCCGCTGGCGTCGGCGGCCATGCGGCCGGCATGCGGGATCTTCCAAACGCGCGAGAGCCGGCCCGTCAGGGAGAAGCGCGCGACCGTGTTCCCGGTTGCGGAGCCGATCAACGCCCAGACGCCGCCCGCACCGGCGGCGACGTACTGGACGGACGTGTCCTGCTTGCGCCAGAGCACTCGGACCCGGTGGGTGCGGAGGTCGACGTGGCTGAGCGTTCCCCAGACGTAGCCGTTCTCGACGCTCGCGATCCAGGCTGCGCCACCGGCGAGAGTGACGCTGAGCGGATAGGGCGCACCGACCAGGTGCGGGCTCGCGATGGTGCGTCCGCTGCGCGCGTCCAGCTCGCGCACACCGGGCTCGCCCACGAACCAGACGCGCGTGCCACCGACGGCGAGATCGACGAAGTCGCCGCCCGCACGTGCCAACGGCGCTGCGAGCAGAACAGTCGCGACGATGACTAAGCCGGCCGTGCGCGAGTGCGACGGGTTCATCGCCGCGCGGTCGCGCTCAACGTGGCCAGCACAGCATCGGCTTCGCGTGTCGCGGAGGCCGGCCTGATCTCGACGTGGAACCTCCGGCCCGACGTGCGAAGAATGCGGCCGCCCGCGCGCTCCGCCGGTCGCAGCTCGGTCAGCACGACCCGGATGCCCGGAGCTCGCAAGGTGACGACCGGGTAGCAGCCGCTGCGTCGGTTGACTGCCGCGCGCCAGGTGCCCGGGAGGCGCAGGCTGAGATCGCAACTGCGAAACGTCCACGGCCGCGGTTTCGCGGTCAGAGTCGCGAGCAGCCTGTTCGCCCGCACGAGGTCGCGTGCCGAGGGGACGGTGACCGAGAGGTCGAAGCTGCGGCCGGCCGTCGAGAACACCCGGCGTGCGATCGCGATCGGTTGGCGATGAAGGACGTTCTTCGTGGTGAGGACGATCGGCAGATCCGCGTGGCTGCCCTGGGCGCCGGCCATCTGGAGCAGGACGACATGAACGTCGCCGTGCTGTGCGCGCAGGACGAGCTGTGCGGCAGCCTGGTTGGCGGGAATCTCGATTCGGCCCGACCACCCGGGAAGCAGGCGCAACCCGACTCCGTCCGAGGTCAGGCGGCCGTGGCGCGGAAGCAGTACGCGCGGCGGTTGCACGCGCAACGTGACGAGTATCCGGTTCGCTTTCTGCAGACTGTTCGGGGCGAGCGGCTTCGGGCCGAGATCTGCGAGGACCTCGAGCTGCTCTCCGCCAAGCAGCAGACTGCGCACGGCATAGACATCACCGGCAGGGAAGCCTTCGAACGGGGCTGCTGTGATGTCGCGGCGGCCGAGAACCAGTGGCGCTCGAGCCGGTGGGAACGAGAGGTAGGGAACCGCTGGGCCATAGTCCCAGACGATCAGATGGACGTGGCCACGTGGAACACGCGCACGCTCAGGTGAGGCGAGGACGGCTCGCGCGAGTGGAAAGTCGGCGACCTGGAGCTGGCCGGGAGCGGCGAGTCCATGCCAGCCGCGAACGAGTGTCACGCTCAGCCCGTACTCGTCGAGCGTGCCGTCCTGGCGAGCGCTGGCCGCATCGGCGCAGGCGAAGAGAAGCAGCACGACGGCGAGCGATGCAAAACGCGCCATGGCAGTCATACGCAGACGGCGGGGCGACGAGTCCCCCGGCGCTTAGGGTCAGCGCTCAGCGGTCAGCGCTCAGCGGTCAGGGCGGGAGCAGGCGATCGAGTTGGGCTTGCGCCGCCGCGAGCAGCCTCTTGTCGGGGTGTTCGGTAGCGAAGTAGACGCGAACGTCGAGATTCCAGCCACGCACGGAGACGGCTCGTAGCCGTTGCTGGATGTTCGGTGCGGGCTGTCCCTCCCAGCCGCGGTCGATCCGGAACGCGGAAAGACGGAGCGGCCAGCTCGCGCGGGGGAACGGAGGAAACGGTGACGTAGCGACTCCTCCGATCGTCGTCGCCCAGATGACGATTCCTCGCGGCCGCAACCGCTTAAAGCCGACGAAGGGCGCGAACGGGTGGAGGACGGCGGCGTCAGCGGTCGTGACGGCGATCATCGTCGAGGCAAACGTGGCCGGCTGCTCCGATCGAGTCGGCTTGCCTACGATCCAGCCGGCCGCTGGTCGAAACGTCGCGGCCGGTGGCGCACTGGAAACCGAGGGAGACGCCACAGCGCCTTGCGCGATGGTAAAGACGACGGCGCACAGGCCGAACGCGAGTTGGGGACGCATCTGCTTCGTTCTACGGCCACGCTCGTTCGCCGGGTCCCGCGACGCAGCGCAGCTGCTGCGCTTGTTACTGTCGCGCCTCGAGTCCGGCGGACCTTCGAGAGGAGCGGCCGATGTCCGCGTTCATCATCACCCGGATCCAGGTCGGCGACTACGACACCTGGAAGGCGATGTTCGATCAAGACCGTCCACGCGCGCGCGAGAAGGCCAGGGCGCAACGGATCTTCCGCGGGGTCAACGACCCGAACCACGTCTTCATCCAGCTCGAGTTCGACTCGCTGGACGATGCGATCGAGGCGCAGCGCCGCCTGCTCGAATCGGGAGTGCTCGATCGCTTCGAAGACAAGCACGGACCGACTGTGGTGCAAGAAGCAGCCGACTAGCTTTGCGGGCCAGCAGGGCCGCCATGAGAAGCCACGCTGAGCCGAACAGGATCAGGCCCAGGTCGTCGAAGGCGAGGGCGAGCGCGGCGACGTTCGCGACCAGGAGCAGCCCGAGGTGGCGCGCTCCCGCGCGAGACAGGGTCAATGCTGCGCCTCCGAAGAGAAGTCCGCCGGCCATAAGAGCGACCCCGGCGGCGAATGGATAGCCGAACTGGTTGACACCGAATCCGTCCTCGATGGCGTTCGCCACGCCGGCCGCGGCTGCTCCACCGGCGGCGGCCGTGATCGGCCAGCGGCTGAGTGGTCGCTGTTCGATCGCGAGAAGGGCCAGTGAGACAGCGGCCGCGATGAGGAAGCAGGTGTATGCGATGACGGACGTCCAATCGAGCAGTGTGGTCGGCGCCCAATACGTGGGGTTCCAGTAGCCGATCAGCCCGCGCACGACCCCAAGGGTCCCGGCAACCGAGAAGGCGATCAAGCGGATCCTCACGCTCCGCGGCGTCCCTGTGATCTGGAGTTGCGAGGGTTTGGATTCGCGGCGAGCTTCGAGCAGTGCGCACGCACCCACCGCGATCGCCCATCCGATGGCGGCGTATGCCCAGCCACGGCCTGCGCCGCCGGCAGGGTGCGCTTCCGGTGCGGTGAGGCTCGAGGTGCCCCAGGCCGCGGCTGCGAGTGCCGCGCTCCAGGCCGGGATGCGCCAGCCGCGGGTTCCTAGCGAAGCGAGGAGAACGAGGAGAAGAACCGACAGCGCGAGCGCGGCCATCGCCGTCCAGTGGTCGAGGCCGTTCGTCACGGCGTCGAGGGGCGGAAGATGTCGACGTTGCGCCGAGGTCATCCGCGCTGTGTAGACGAGGCACGGCGCTGCCGCGACGGCTGCCGCAAGCGCGAGGGTCGGCTTCGCTCGTCCGCGCGCGTTCAGGAACTCGTCGCGGGCCGGATGAAGGGCGAGCAGGATCGCGAGCGCGAAGGCGACGGCGGCGACCAGGCCGAAGTAGCGCCATTCTTCGGCGCCGAGGGCAGCGATGACGAGGGCGAGAAGTACGAGGGCCATCTGCTGGAGTCCGGCGATCCGGCGGATCGGCCGGCGGACCTGCGCAAGCAGTCCGAGCGGCAGGAGGATCCCGAAGACCGCCCCCCAGCCGGCGTCGAGCACCTGGTTGCGCGACTGGTCGACGAACCCGGTGAAACCGTCGAGCAGGTCGATCAGCCCGAAGTTCAGCGTCCAGAGACCGACGGTCAGAAGCACGGCGGCGATGCCGAGCCTGCGCCTCGGTCGCAACCTTGCGGCGGGAAGCGCTGTCGCGTGGGTGCCGGCGCGCAGGAGCGGAGCCACGCGCACCGTCAGCGTTGCGAGGGCCGCGACCGCGGCGCCGCCGATTGCGAACAGCGCGACTGCACCTGTGAGCGCCGCCGTAGTGTGCACGACGTGGAGGACCGGCGATTGGAGCGTCGTCCCGTCCGGTTCCCAGGCGTATGCGCCGACGGATTCCGCCAGCTGCGAGAGAGCGAGCAGGGAGAGCGCGGAGAGCAGCCCCGTCCTCGCGAGCGCCTCGTTGCGGCGACGGGTCGTGCGCCAGACGAGGCTGAGCGCGGCCGCCACGGTCATGACGACGGCGGAGGATCCGATGTGCAGTTGCGCGTGCGCGGCGGTCTCGCCGCGCGCGACGAGCAACGCCGGGATCAGCATCAACCCGGCGCCTGCGAGCCCGGCGCCGAGCGCGAGCAGGACCCGCCTGCGCCCCGCGACGAACCTCGGTGGAACGTTCATCTCTTGTCCTCTCGCATTGGTCGGGGTTGGTCCAGGAGCAACCAGGCGGTCGCCTCGATGGTCCGCTCGGGCGTGATGCCGGCGAGCTCGGCGGCCCTGACGGCTGCCTCCGGGGAGGCCGCCGTCAGGACGTGAAAGCAGAGGTCGTCGTCGGGCACGAAAATCGAGCAGCGAGACCGGGCGTGCCTGTCCGCCGCCTCGGCGAGCGCAGCGACCCAGGGCTCCACCTCTGCGGCCGTCGCGTGAGGCAGGTACTGCTCGACGAGGTAGGTCGTCGCCGAGGACCTGCACAGGATCATGCGTCGAGCTCGAGGTTGCCGCAGGCGATCCGCGGTCCGGGCGGGCCGGCCCCGGGACCGGTATCCGGGTTTGAGTGCTGGTGGATGACGAGCGACAGGGACTGCTCGAGGTCGAACGGCGCGACCTGCACCTGATCCGAGGCGCGGCCTGCGGCGTCGGCGTCGAGGTCGAGCCAGACCTCGTTGTCCCGCGTCGCCGGGCCGGGATGCTGGTACTGGAAGTGACCGAGATAGTCGGTGCAGGCGCCGTAGTGAACGTGCACTGCGTAGCTGCCGCCGGGGGCAAGGCCTTCCGCGGTTACGCGTAGAACCGTGACGCCGCTCGGCGTTGCGACCACGTGCGCGTGCGCCGTCACGGCCGAGTCGGTGACGACGCCGGCGTGGGCGGTCGTATAAGCGCCGACGTCTGCTCGAGCGACGCGCGCGCCGGGGGACGCGGTCGCTACGGCGGTCAGGGTCACTGCCGCAAGCGCGGCGAGGATGGCTGGTCTGAGCATGGGTGCTCCTTGGGTCGGTTGCGACGCCATCGTTCGCGTCCGTTCGAACCTAGGCGGCCGCCGTCCGCGGGGAAATCCCGGAAACCCACAGGGTGTGAGCGTTGATTAGCCGTGCAGCGTCGCGGCCAGCTGGCTGCGGGATCGGATCCCGAGCTTGCGGTAGATGCTCGTGAGGTTCGACTCGACTGTTCGCACGGTGACGTGCAGCTGTGCCGCAACCTGCTTGTTCGCGTGACCGGCCGCGACGAGTGCGGCGACACGCGACTCCGTCTCGGTGAGCCGGCCTGTGCGGGTGGGGCCGCTGCCGCTGATCCGCGCGTGCTCATGGGCGGCGCGCTCGGCCCAGAGCCGCGCACTGAGTTTCGTGAACGACTCGCTCGCTGTTGCGATCGCGTCGCGTGCCGCGCGCTTCTGTTTGAGACGCCTGAGCACGATTCCCTGCTGGAGGAGCGTGCGCCCCTGCTCGAAGCGGCTCGGTAGCCGCTCGTGCTCGACGAGCGCGCGCTCGAGGGAGGCGAGTGCGCTTTCGAGGTCTCCATCGGCGGCGGCAACCAGCCCGTCGCAACGGGCGGCGATCGCGCACATCCACGGCGTCCCGAACGTGTCAGCGCCGGCCCTCAGCTGGTTCGAGCAGCTGCGCGCGCCGTCGAGGTCGCCCACCTCGATCGCGGTTTCGACGAGATCCGGATGGAAACGCAGGGTGGCCGGTAGGGCGAAGCCGGCCGCGGCCGCCTGAGCCGCGAGTGCGGTCAGCGTCGCGTGTGCGTCCTGGGGCCGTCCCATCGAATGCTCGAGAAATCCCTTCGCGGTGAGCAGCTCGAGCCGGCTCGGCACGGTCTCGAGCTGTTCCGCCAGCTCGAGACCCTCGGAGAGCGAGGCGCGCGCGGCCTCGACCTCGCCGAGATGGGCAAGGGCGAGGCTGATCGTCGCCAAGATGTAGGTGCGCGTCACCGGCACGTCTGCCTGGACGGCGGCGGCGTCGGCCTCATGTGCGTGCACGAGCCCGTCACGCCAACGGTCAGCGAAACATTCGATACGTCCGAGCCAGTTGAGGATGTCGGGTAGCGCGTGCTCGTGGCCCTGCTCGTCGGCGCGTGCGCGCTGTTCGCGGAATGCGGCACGCGCTGCGTCGAGCTCGTCGGTCCAGCCGAGTGCGAAGGACTGGAAGAGGCGGGTGCGCGTTGCGATCCAGCGGGCGGGAGCGGCCGGGTCCAACTCATCGCGGGAAGACTCGAGGGCGAGCGCCCGCGCGAACGTCCCGCGAAACTCGGCTTGCCCTTGCAGCAGCTCGATGAAGGCGAGATCACCGAGGGTCTGTGCCTCGAGCTGCGTGTCGCCTATGCCCTCCGCGAGCACGACTGCTGCGCGGGCGTGCGCGTCGGCGGCTGCGAGGTCGCCGAGCATCTCGTCGGTCCACGAGAGCCCCTTCTCGATCGAGATCCGCACCGAGGTATCGGTCGCCTGCTCGCGGTCTGCTTCCTCGAAGAGCGCGCTGCCCTCGCGGTAGCCGGCGTTTCGGCAGCGGATCCAGCCAAGGCGCGCCAGCGCCTCGGCCCGTTCGTCGCCGGCGCGGCTCGACACGATCGCCGCCTCGAGCAGCGGGACTGCTCGGGCCGAGTCACCGGCATCCGCCCAGCAGTCGGCCGCCGTGAGCAGCCGCCGGCGCCCGCGCGAGTCTCCGTCCGGCGTCAGCTCCACCGCTCTTGTCAGCAGGCCGGCCGCCCGGTCGGGCGCGCCGCGCGCGCGCACGCGCACGGCCGCCAACTCGAGCTTTGCCGCGACGCGCTCGTCGGAGCCGTTCGTCGTCGCGAGCGCGAGATGCTGCGCCGCTTCCTCGGGGTCGGAAACGATCTCGGCGAGCTGCTGGTGCATGCGCCGTCGGCTCGCCGCGCCGGTGTCGGCGTAGACGACCGACCCGAGGAGCGGATGCGTGAACCGGAGCCGGTCGCCGTCGAGCTCGACCACCCGCGCGGCGAATGACCGTTGGAGCGACGACGCATCGAGCGAGCGACCGGTGGCGGCAGCCAGCAGGTCGAAGGTCGGATGTGAGAGTGCCGCGACTCCGGCGAGCAGCCTCCGCTCGGCGACGGGGAGGGAGACGAGCCGGTCGTGCACGACCTCGCGCAGCGTCGACGGGAGTGGCAGCTCGCGAATCGAATCTCGCATCGCTCCTTGCTGCTCGAGCGCCTGCGCGAGCTCGAGCGTGAAGAAGGGGTTGCCCGCGGACACCTCGCACAGCCGCCGCACCATCGGGCGCGAGAACGTGTGGCCGAACCGCTGCTGCAACAGGCGGTTGAGCGATCCCACGCCGAGCGGTGCGGGACTGAAGCGCTCGAGGCGTTCTCCGACGGCGGATTCCAGCGCGAGTGGCGACCCGTCTCCGTTCGTTCGGCGCGTCAGCATGAAACCGACCCGGCCGCCCGCCAGGCGCCGCGCAGCGAACGCGAGGACGCCGTGGGAGGAGGAGTCCAACCACTGGGCGTCGTCGACCGCGACGATCAGCGGCGAAGACTTCGAGAGCGCGCGCAGTGCGTTGAGGACAGCCGTGCCGAGGGCGCGCCCGTCGGGCGGTCCGTCCGCGGGCCGGCGCAGTAGCGCGATCTCGAGCGCCCGATGTTGCGGCTCCGGCAGGTGCGGCAAGGCGTCATCCAGGGCGGCCTCGAACAGATCGGCGAGCGCAGTGAACGACAGCGCCGTCTCGATCTCCACCGGTCGCGCGACGAGCGTCCGAAAGCCGCGGGCGCGGGCGGAGTCGAGCCCCTGCAGCCAGAGTGCGGTCTTGCCCATTCCCGGCTCACCCTCGATCAGGAGCGACCGCGGAGTTCGCGACGGGACAGTGTTCAGAAAGGTGTCGACGAGCGCGAGCTCGACCTCGCGACCGACCAGTGCAACTGACTCCGTCAGGACGTCGCCGCCACAGACAGTTCCTTACCACGATCGGGCTGCGATTTCTTCTTTCGCTTCGCGTTCCGCGAAGGCGAGCGCGCCTTAGCGGTGCCCGAGGCCGCTCTCGCGCGCCTTCAACATCGCCTGGGCTCGGTCGGCGACTCGGAGCTTGGTGAAGATGGCCGAGACGTTGTTGCGAACGGTCTTCAGGGTCAGCGTCAGCTCGTCGGCAATCGCCTGATTGTTGAGCCCGTCTGCAAGCAGTTCGAGTACGTCGTGCTCGCGAGGCGTCAGCTCGGGGAACGGGCGCGAGCGACTGTTGTCGAAATAGGAAACGAGTCTCGCCGCGATTGCAGCGCCGAACACCGCCTCGCCCGCCGCGACAGTTCGGATTGCACGTTCGACGTCCTGCTGGTCGGCTCCCTTCAGGAGGTAGCCCTTGGCGCCCGCGCGCACGGCTGCGAACACCGAGCTGTCACTGTCGAACATGGTGAGCACGAGCACGTGCGTTTCGGGGCGGGTGTCGAGGATTTGCCTCGTCGCCTCGAGCCCGCTCAGCTCCGGCATCTGGAGATCCATCAACACGACGTCGGGGGCGAGCTCTGCTGCCAGGCGCACCACCTCGGCGCCGTCGGTCGCCGCGCCGGCGAGCTCGATGCCGGGCGTCGCCTCGAGCGCCGAGCACAGGCCCTGCAGGAACAGCGGATGGTCGTCGGCGACAAGTACCCGCACGCCGGTGCTCATTGCGGCACCGGAAGCGCGGCGCGGATGCATGTTCCGCCGCCGTCGCCCGCGTCGGTGTCGAAGGTCCCACCGAGCTCTGCGGCGCGCTCGCGCATCGACCGGAGGCCGATGCCCATGCGCGCACCGTTGTGGAGGCCGACCCCGTCATCCGAGACCTCGAGCGAGAGTTCGCCGTCAAGCTGCAACCGGACGTCGCAGCGACTCGCCCGCGCGTGGCGAACGACGTTCGTGAGCGCCTCGGTCACGATTCGATATGCAGCGACCTCGACCGCAGGCGGGAGCTCAGGAAGATGCGCGCTCTCGACGCCGATGTCGAACCCGGCGCCCTCGGAAAGGAGCGCCGCCTGTTCGCGCAGTGCGCCCACGAGCCCCAGCTCGTCGAGTGCCGGTGGTCGCAACGCGTACACGAGGGCGCGAATGTCGTCGATTGCACCTTTGGTCTCTCCGTCGAGCTCGCGTAGCAGCCGGTCCGTCCGGTCCGGATCGCGCTGCACGCTGTTCCGGACGAGCCCGATCTTGAAGACGAGCGCTGCGAGCGTCGGGCCCAGGCCGTCGTGGAGGTCGCGGCGCAACCGAAGACGTTCTTCTTCGCGCGCGGCGATCAGTCGCTCCCGTGAGCGCTGCAGATCCGACATCAAGCGAACGGTGTGCACGGCGGCCCCGGCCTGCCGCGCGAGGTTGTCGAGGAGGTGCCGATCCGTGGGCGACAACGCCCGCTGCGGAGCCGGCTCGGCGATCAGCTCGCCGATCTCGGTTTCCTGGTACGCCAGGGGAACCACGTACTGGGATTCGCGACCAGGACGACCGCGCTCCGCGGCGATCTCCGAGCGTCCGTCCCGGTTCAGCGTGACAGCGCAGTAGCCGAGTCGGAGCGCGTTCGAGACGTCGTCGACGATGGTCGTGAAGACCTCGCCCGGCTCGGGTGTCGCCTGGAGCCGCTGGCCTAGACGCGCAAGCGCGCCGTACGGATCCACGCGATCTCCGTAGACGAGCCGGCGCACTCGCTCTTGCAAGTTCGAGCGAAGCGGCTGAAAACCCATCGCGACGAAGGCCGCGGCGACCACGCCCGCCACGCCGCGCGCCTGGATCAGGCGATCGACCCCTGCGAACACCGCGACATAACCTGCGATCACGCACGCGGTCAGAGTCCCGTAGACGAGCGTCCGGCTGAGGATCAACTCGATGTCGAAGAGCCGGTACCGGAACACCGCGATGCCGATCGCCGCCGGGATGACGTTCAGCGCAGCTACGAGCGCGACCACGGTCGCCGAGGAGGGGCCGTGCCCAAGCGCGACTTCCAGCGCGCAGAAGACCAGGGTCAGGGGGATGAGCAGCGCGCCGTAGCTGAGCCAGAGGAGCTGGCTCCGCTCGATTCCGGACGCGCGCCGGAAACGAACGCGAATCGTCCACGCAGCGGCGAACAAGCTCGCAAGCGCGATGAACCAGAACGGCGTCAGCGCTGCGCGGACAATCGAGGGGAGCACCGGCAGCGGATTCGCGAACCGCTCGTATGGAGCGGGATAGTTCTGTGGCTCGAACAGGACGGCGAGCTGCAGGATCGTGAACGACAGGGTGGCGCCGATCGCGAATCGCCGCCAGCGTGGGGACGGGAGATGACCGTTCGGGAAGATGAATACGAGTGCCACGAGGCCGGCGAAGAGCGCCGGCCAGCCGGCCGACTCCCACAGGAGCGCCCAGCGCGCACCGGGCAGTGAGCCGGGATTCGCGATCAGGCCGTAGTGGGCGTACGGGCTGACGAGGAACGTCGAAGCGGTGTTGACCGCATCGGCGAGCAGCAGCCAGCCGATCACGATTGCAGGGCGCTGGACCGTGATCAGGAAGCCCGCGACCGCCGGGATGAGAACGGCCCCGGACGAAGCGAGCCACCAGCGGTTCGCGTCGTCGAGGAACGTCAATGTCCACATTCCGGCGAGCGCCGCGAGCGCGACCAGGCCGAGTGCGGAGGCGCCGGCGATGCGTGCGGCAGTCGGGCTCGAGGCAGCGTTGAAACGCGACGCGGCGTTGGAGGCAACGGCCATCGCCTGATTGTGCTGCTCGGCGTCGCCGAAGTCACGGTCCCGGCGCGGATTTCCCGATCACCCGGGACATCGGCCTCTGGCGCCCGGGAGACCGGGCGCGCGAGCCTCCGACTCGACCCTAGTCCCTACCGAAAGGATTCCCCTTGACGACCGACCGCCTCCAGCGACTGCTTCCGTTCTCGGGTGTGCTCTTCGCCCTCACGATCGCGGTGGGCCTCGCACTCTCGGCCGGGGAGCCGGACAACAGCGAATCCCCCGCCAAAACCTACGACTACTGGCACCGCCACTACGGCGTCCAGTTGATCAGCAACCTGCTGCTGATTCCTTTCGCGGTGCTCTTTCTGCTCGTGTTCGTCGCAGAACTTCGCCGTGCCCTTCGCTCGGGCGAGGCCGGCGAGGCGACGTACTCGCCGATTGCTCTTGGCGGAGGCTTTCTCGCCGCGGCCGGCCTTGCCGTGACCGGCACCCTCGGTGCCGCGGTCGCGAGCGCAGCACATCACGGTCAGCGCGAAGCGACATACACGCTCGCGCAGCTTCAGTCGTACGACTGGATCCCGTGGATGGTCGGTTTCGCGGTGCTTCTGCTCGCCTGTGGCGTCGGTGGAATGCGGACGAATGCGCTGCCGAAGCCCGTCTGGATCCCGGCGCTGGTGCTCGGCATCGCGTGCCTGACCCCCGTCGGTTACTTCGCGTTGTTCCTTGTACCCCTCTGGATGCTCGTGGCGAGCATCGCGCTCGTCCGGCGCAACCGGCCGTCACGCGCGTCGCGCGTCGCGGCTCCCCAGATCGCCTGACAAACGAAGCGCTGATGCCCGTCGCCGCGGCAGTTTCGATCGCGTCGAGCATGCGATGGCGCGTGACTGCGTCTTCGAAGGTGGGGCAGAGGTGCGTTCCCTCGCGATAGTCGTCGGCTTGCTCCGGCACCAGCAGGAGCTCGGGCGAGGATTGCGCGCCTCTGCCCCCGCGGACGCTCAGCTCCCAGATCTGGGCTTGTCGCGCGGGAATGTGCGCCTGCGCCGCCCATCCGCGATCCGGATTGCGCCGACGATGCCGACGCGAATCCTCTTGGCTTCGCCCGCGCCGCTCAGAAGCCGACCGCCTGCCGGACGAGGACGACGTGCATGCGTCCGGGATCCTCGACCGCCATCCGACGTCGCCGTAAGCAACGTCGCGAGGGTGGACCGGAAGCCCGTCTCGCCCAGAAGGCCGAGACGCTCGTACCCGCATCGTAGGTCCCGCTCCGCGGCAGCGGCATCGTTGGAGGCCGATGACGGCTGGTAAGGGACTGAATGATCGGAACGGGGGAAGCGAGTGCCGCGACACTCACGCGTCCCTGATTCTGATTGTCAGACGTCGGGTGAGACAGGCCCCGCCGCTCAGCCCACTCGAGTTGCGGGAGTCGCCAGGTGCGCGTGGACGAACTGCACGGCCATCGATCCTTCACCGACGGCGGTGGCGCAGCGTTTGGTGGATCCGGAGCGGGCGTCGCCGGCGGCGAAGATGCCTGGCACGCTCGTCTCGAGCAGGTTGTCGGCGCCGGCTGCGTTGCCGGTGAGAATGAAGCCGTCGGCGGCGCGTGCGACGGCATCGTCGAGCCATTCCGTACATGGTTGCGCACCAAGGAACAAGAAGAGGAAGGCGAACGGGAGCCGCTCGCCGCTCTTGAGCGTGACCGCCTCGAGCCGGCCCTCCGTTCCGTGGAGCGCAGCGATCTCGCTGCGGTCGCGGACGGCGACGCCGTAGCGCTCGAGCTCGCGGATCAGATACTCCGACATCGTCTCTTGCAGGTTGCCGCGGCGGTGGAGCAGCGTGACCAGGGCGCCGCCGCGGGCAAGCCAGACGGCGGCCTGTGCGGCGGAGTTGCCGCCGCCGACGACCGCGACTCGCGAGGCGCCGCACACTTGCGCCTCGGGCGGGCCGGCGGCGTAGAACACGCTCACGCCCTCGTAGTCGGCCAAGCCGTCGACGGGGAGCCGCCGGTAGGCGGCGCCGGTGGCGAGCACGACGGCGCGCGCTGCGATCTCGTGCCCTTCTTCCAGTCGTACGACGTGTCGTCCGTCGCCGGGTTCGAGCGACAGCGCGCGGTACGGCGTCGCCGGACGCGCGCCGAACTTGCGTGCCTGGCTGACGGCGCGGCTGGTCAGCTCCGCGCCGCTGATGCCGGCGGGGAAGCCGAGGTAGTTCTCGATCCTGCGTGATGATCCGGCCTGGCCTCCGAGCGCGGTGCTCTCGACGATCAGGGTGTCGAGTCCTTCGGAGGCGCCGTAAACGGCGGCGGCGAGTCCGGCGGGGCCGCCGCCGACGACCAGCAGGTCGACCTCCTCCCGCGGCGCCAGCTCGCGGCCGATCCCGAGCGCGCGCAGCACCGCGCCTCGCGATGGGTGCTGCAGTTCGGTGCCGCCCGGGAGTCGCACGAGCGGCGGCTCTACTCCCTTCGGTGGAGCGGTGTCTTCCCAGGTCACCGGGAGCCGGTTGGCGCGGGCGAAGTCGAGCATCTGCATCGTCGGTTCGGACGAACGAGGGCCGACGATCTCGAGGCCGATCCCGGGTACCCGCTGGAGCGCCTCCCGGCGGGCGATGAAGGTCGAGAGGACGAGGTCGCTGAGCGATCCGTCGTCGAACAGGAGTGCGCGCAGCGCGTCGCGCTCGACCGCGACGTAGCGCAGCGGCTTGGCGACGACCGCAGTCAGGAAGACCGTTTGCCCGGAAAGCAGGTTCAGCTCGCCGAGGAATCCGGAGGCGCCGTGCCGGATGATCTCGTTCCTGGCCGCATCGAGGATCGCGACTTCGCCCTCACGGATGGCGATGAAGGGATACGTCGCATCTCCGAGGCTGAACAGGACATCGCCGACGCGGGCAGTCCGCTCCTCACCGAAACGGGCAAGGGTGTCCAACTGCGAAGGAGACAGCGTCGGGCCGGCAGGAGCCGTCATGAGCCGAGGGTACTCGTGGGCTATCAGCCCGCGTCGAGCGCGGCTCGCCCGGTGGCGATGTCAGCGTCGTCTCCGATCGGAACGATCGATTTCATGTGGTTCGGCCGCAGCTTCGCCGCGTGGCCGAGCTGCTGGGCGTCGCCACCGAGGCGGCCGCGGCGGAGTACGACGCCGTGATCGTCGGCGCGAGCCGCCGAAACACCGGCCGAACACAAAAGCAGATCACTGAAGGCCCGAACAGCGTCTTCACCTTGGGGTGACATCTTGGTACGAGGATCAGGCTGGTGAAGAGGCGGGTCGTGATCCTGGTCGCGTTGGCGGCGGTGGTCGCTGCCCCTGTCGTTTGGGCCGCGCCGCCGCGTGTGGTTCCGTGGGTTGATCGGCGGCCGGTGAAGGCGTCGGCGCATCCGCCGCTGGCGCCGCCGTGTCGCGCGAGCGCGCTGCGGGCGCAGCTCTTTTTGCAGGGCGCGACGGGTTCGCTCGTTGGTGGAGTCAATCTGCGGAACGCGGGCTCGGCGCCGTGCTCGCTGCTCGGGTGGCCGACGGTTTCGTTTGCCGGCGCCGCGGGTTCGAGGACAAAGCTGCAGGTGAAGGAGCTGCCGCACTCGCCGGCGCCGCTGGATGTGCTGGCCGACCCGCCCGGCTCCTTACGCGCGCTGGCGCCGGGGAAGTGGGCGTCGGTGTCGCTGTGGTGGTCGAACTGGTGCGGGCGGGGATCGCGGCCGACCGGGTCGCCGGGGAAGCCGCCGGACGCGCTCGAGTTGACGCTCGCGGGTGGGACGACGGTCGTCGTGCCGCTCATGCAGGCGCCGCGCTGCGACGCGCCCCGGTCCCCTTCGCTGTTGTCGGTGGGGCCGTTCGCGCCGACCGAGCGGCACCTGCCCGAGAGCTCGCGGCTGCCGCTCAGGGCGGTGATAGCGGGCGTGCGGCCGGTCCAGGTGAAGCTGGGACTGCGCGCGTTCCGCGTCCACCGCGGCGAACTGCTGCGCTACGAGGTCGCGGTCACGAACACCGGCAGGCGGTCATTTCGTTTTGCCGGTTCGAGCTGTCCCGCGTACATCGAGCAGGTCGTACCGGGCCCGCAGCAGGTGTACGTGCTCAACTGCCGGCCCGCGGGCACGCTCGCGCCCGGGGCAACGGTGTTGTTCGCGATGCAGCTTCGCATCCCCGCGAATGCACCACTCCGCAACAGCAGCCTCACCTGGGAGCTTGCGCCAAAGACCTACCAGGCGCTGTTCGCTCCGGCTGCCGTCTGGGTGACGCAATGACGATCCGCCCCCTCTTGGTGCTGTCGGCGGTGGCGGTCGGCGTGTTGGGTGTCGGAAGCTCGCGTCAGGGATCGGCCGGCACTTCAGGCGACCACGGAGTTCTGGAAGCGTTCGCGCCGCAGTCGGCGACGACCTGGTGGGCGATCGTCGAGAGCAACCTGCGCGCGAAGACGTTCGTCGTCCGTACCAGCCGCGGCGGGCGACGCTGGCAGGACGTGACCCCTCCCGTACGGCTGATCTCCTCCAGCGACTTCCTCGATGGCGAGGTTGGTTGGGTCGAAGCGGGCGCACTGTTTCCACCCAAGACGGAGCCGCTTTATCGCACGACCGACGGCGGCCGTTCCTGGCAGCGGCTGGCGCAAGTGCCGACCGGCTGTCAGCTCCAGTTCGTCGACGAGCGCCACGGCTGGTGCGCGGTAATCGGCGCGGCGGCTGGATCGTCGACCGTTCGCTTGTACCGCACGACCGACGGCGGCACGAGCTGGAGACTGGTCTCTCGCACCGGTCTGTACGACGCCGGGTCGTCAGACAAGGCGTTGCCGTACGCGTGTGACAAGACGATCACGTTCACCTCGCCGGTCGTCGGCTGGGCGTCGAGCTTTTGCAACGGCGGCTCCCCGTTCCTGTACCGAAGCACAGATGGCGGCGTTCGCTGGCACGCTCTTGCGCGGGTGCCGCTCCCGACGGGCGCACCCACACCAGCGGGGGAGGGCTTGAGCGCACCCGCCGTCACAGGTCCCCGCCTGGCGGTGGCCGTGCAGATCAGCGGCAATCCCGGCGAGACCGCCATCGCCACCAGTTCGAACACAGGCAGAAGCTGGCGAACACGGTTGGTGCCCGGCCGGCCGAAGCAGTGGCGGGTCGACCTCGTCGACACCGAGCACTGGCGACTCACCGACGGCACCATCCTCCTGGGCACAAATGACGGCGGCCGTCATTGGCGGAGCTGGAGGCCCGCCCGGACGATGAGGGACTCCATCGGCGCGCCGCTCTCGTTGAGCTTCCTCTCGGCCCGCGTCGGCTTCGCCGTTCCCGATGGCAACGATGGGCCGCTGTGGTCGACGCGCGACTACGGCAAGACCTGGCAGCCGATAACGATCACAGCGGGCCCGTTCACCCTTCCGCGCTGACCGCGAAACGCGGCCCGGGATGCGAAAGGCGTCGGCGGGTGAGAGAGAGGCCGGTGGGGGCAGCCGAGGCCGCCCCCACACGCTTCAGCCCTCGTTGATGTTCCCGGCGCGCAACTCGAGCGTCGGGTTGATCGTCGAGCCGTGCACGTTCTTGCGCATCAGGTAGTTCAGCGTCTCGTAGTGGACGAAGATCAGCGGGACATCGTCGAAGACGATCTTTCGTAGCTGCGTGTAGAGCGCCTTCCGCTTCGAGAGGTTCGTCTCCGTCGCGGCTCGCTCGATCAACCGGTCGACCTTCGGGTTCGAATAGCCCGTGGCGTTGATCGCCGCGCCGCTCTTCAGAACGAGTGAGTAGAAGTTGTCCGGATCGATCGTTCGCTCCTGGTAGGCCGACGTGATCTGGTAGTTGCCTTTGCTGAAGCGGTCGAACCAGACCGACACGTCGACCTGCTGGATCTTCATGTCGATGCCGATCTTCTTCAGCTGCTCGCGCACAACCTCGCCGGTCTTCAAGAGCTCCGGGTACTGCGGCAGCCCGAGATAGTTGACCTGCAACCCATTGCCATGTCCGGCCGCGGTCATCAGCTGCTTCGCCTTCTTCAGGTTTGGCCCGCCGCGGTACGGGTCGGCGTTGTCGTGCCAGATCGAAGCCGACGGCACCTCCTCCGACCCGTTCTCGCCGGCACCGAAGTACGCGACGGCGCGGATCTCGTTCTTGTCGAGCGCCCAGGCGACCGCCTGCCGGAGCGCCTTGTTGTTGAACGGCGGCTTCTTCACGTTCATCGACAGGAAGTCGGGGATGCCCGCGAGCTTCGAGCCGACGTACGTGAGCGATCCGTCGTGCATCAGCTGCTTGAGCTGCTGCAACGGGATTGCGTCCAGCCAGTCGAGGTCGCCCGACCGCAGTGCGTCGATGCGGCTCTGGTCGACCGGCAGGAAGTTGAACCGGATGCCGTCCAGGTACGGCTTCCCCGGCTCGAAGTACTTGTCGAACCGCTTCAGCGTCACGTGGTCGCCCTGCACCCAGTTGACGAACTGGAACGGCCCGGTGCCGACCGGGTTGCGGGCGGGGTTCTTGCTGCCCTCGATCGCCTTCCTGTTCACGATCTCGCCGTTGTTCGCGAGGTTCGTCAGGAACGGCCCGAACGGTGTCTTCAGGTGGAAGACGACGCGGTGCGCGTCGACGACCTCGACGCGGTTGATCGCCCCGTACAGCGGCGCGTAGCCGCTCGCGGTCTTCGGGGCGAGGATCCGCTCGAACGTGTACTTGACGTCCTGCGCGCCGAACTGCTCTCCGTTGTGAAAGAGCACGTTCGGCTTCAGGTCGAACACCCACGTCTTCGCGTTCTGCTTGTGCCAGCTCTTCGCCAGCACGCCGAAGAACTGCTGGTGCTCGTCGATGTCGACGAGCTTGCTGAAGATGTTGTCGTAGACCTGCGCACCGGTGTAGATCTGCGAGACGCCCGGGTCGAGGCTGTCCGGCTCGCCGGTCAGCGCCGCCTTGAGCACGCCGCCCGCCTTCTGCGCGGTGCCGCC
>JBJMKB010000066.1:0-13586 GCA_045806045.1 Gaiellaceae bacterium
ACGTTCGACATGCCGATCGCGATGCACCAGGGCGTCAACTTCATGATCGCCGACATGGCGACCGAGATCGAGGCGGCGCGCCTGCTCACGTGGCAGGCGGCGTGGATGCTCGATCAGGGGCAGCGCGCCACCCTGCAGTCGTCGTTCGCGAAGCGTTTCGCGGCTGACACGGCGATGAAGGTCACCACCGACGCGGTCCAGGTCTTCGGCGGTTACGGCTACATGAAGGAGTATCCCGTCGAGAAGCTCATGCGCGACGCAAAGCTGTTCCAGATCTACGAGGGCACGTCGCAGATCCAGCGCCTCGTGATCGCGAGGGAGATCTTCCTCCCCCGCGGCTGATGGCGCTCGACATCGATCTCTCGGGGCGGGTCGCCTTCGTCACCGGCGGCTCGCGTGGGCTCGGCCGCGCCGACGCGTTGACGCTCGCGCGCGCGGGCGCGGACGTCGTGATCGCGGACCTGCTCGTCGAGTCGGAGCTGACCGAGGAGACGGACGCCTACGGGCCGCTGGCGACGGTCGCGCGCACTCAGGGCCTCGTCGGCACTGAGTCGGCAGCCGAAGAGATCCGCTCCATGGGCCGTCGCGCGCTCGCCGTGAAATGCGACGTCACCGACCGCGACCAGGTGATGGCGGCGGTCGCACGCGCGGTCGGCGAGCTCGGCTCCGTCGACGTGCTGGTCAACAACGCCGGGACGCTCGACCACGTCGGTCAGCTCCCCGACCAGAATCCCGACCTGTGGGAGCGCGACCTGCGGGTCAACCTGACGGGCGCGTTCAACTGCGCGCAGGCGGTGTGGCCGCACATGAAGGAACGGAAGTGGGGCCGTATCGTGAACATGGCGTCCGTCGCGGGCACGCTCGGCGGCTTCGGCCAGGCCTCCTACTCGACGACGAAGTCCGGGATCCTCGGGCTGACGAAGACGCTTGCGATGGAGGGCGGCCGGCACGGGATCACGGCGAATGCGATCGTGCCGGGGATCATCGGCACCGAGGCGTTCCACATGGGAAATGCGTCGATGAACGAGCGCATCGCGGGTCGCACCGTCTTCAAGCGGCCGGGCGAGCCGCAGGACGTCGCGAATGCGATCGCGTTCCTCTGCTCCGATCTCGCTTCGTACATCACGGGTATCGAGCTCAACGTCTCCGGCGGCGTCGAGCTCTTCGTGTTCTAGATCTTCGAAATCGGCGGCTACCATGCCCGCCCGTGGCTGCGTCCTCCTCGGCCGTCCGCGTTCGCCGCCGCGCGCCCGCGCGCAGCCGGTTCTGGTCCCGCTTAGCGATCCTCGCCGTGATCGCGGCGGTGATCGCGATCGGGATCGGGCTGGTCTTTGCCGGGTCCGGAAGCAGGCTCGCGGACGGGACGCGGATCGCCGGCATCGACGTGGGCGGGCTCACGGCATCCGACGCGCGAGGCCTGCTCGAGCGCCGTTCCGCGTCTCTCGCGACGGTCCCGGTGAGGTTCACCGTGGGCTCGCGGACGTTCCGGATCACGCCGCGCCAGCTCGACGTCCGCGTCGACTGGCGCGCGGCCGTTGCGAACGCCGAGCAGCACGGCGGGGGCTTCGGCTTCGTTCGCGGCTATCGCCGGCTCGGGCTCGAGTTCTTCCCGCAGAACCTCGATCCGCCGACGCAGGCGTACCAGCCGGCCCTCAGCTACAAGCTCGACCTGTTCGGCCGCGCCGTGAACAGGCCTCACCGGGAGGCGAAGCTCGTGCGCCGCGGGCTGCACATCACGATCGCCGCGGGCGCGACCGGCCAGATCCTCGACCGCGCTGCCGCGCGGGAGCTGATCGTGCACTCGCTGGCGTCGTTCTCGCGCGCGCCGGTCGAACTGCCCGTCCGGACCGACGCGCCGAGCGTGACGGTGGCGACGCTAACGGCAAAGCAGCGGACGGCGTCGCGGATCGTCTCGGCACCGGTGACCGTCGTCGCGACGGAGAAGCGTCTGCGCGTTCCACGGTGGGAGCTCGCGAAGATGCTCGACTTGCATACGCTTCGTTTCGGTGGTCCCGCGGCGCAGTCGTTCTTCGCCCGTCTCGAGGGACAGGTCGAGCGGCCGCCGAAGGACGCCGACTGGGCCGCGGACTCGGACGGCCGTGTACGGATCGTCCCGAGCCAGGTCGGCGTCGCTCTCGACGTCTCCCGGTCAGCAGAGCGCATCCTGGCCGCGGCGACGCGGGACCGGAACCGTGTCGCGACCCTCGAGCTCGTCACGGAGCAGCCCAAGCGGACGACGGCGGCTGCGGAGGCGATGGGGATCACGGGGACGGTCGGCGCGTACGAGACGTTCTACGGCGGTGTCCCGAACCGCATCCACAACGTGCAGCTCGTCGCGCACCTCGTCGACCACAAGCTCATCGCCCCGGGGACGACCTTCTCGTTCAATGGGACGACCGGCGAGCGGAGCGCCGCCAAGGGCTTCCTCGAGGCGCCGGTGATCGTCAACGGCGAGCTGCAGACGGGACTGGGCGGCGGCGTCTGCCAGGTCTCGACGACCGTTTTCAACGCGGCGTACGAGGCGGGCCTGCCGATCACTGCGCGCACGAATCACGCGCTGTACATCTCGCACTACCCGCTTGGCCGCGACGCGACGGTCGACTACCCGAGCACCGATCTGAAGTTCGTCAACGACACGGGCCACTGGCTGCTTCTGCGCACGTGGGTCGGTGCGTCGTCGCTCACCGTTGCGCTGTACGGCGCGCCGCAGCACCGTCGCGTCGTGAGCGTCGCGGCGCCGCTCCGGACGATCTCGCCCCCGCCGGTGAGGAAGACGATCGACGCGACGCTCGATCCGGGTCAGGTCGTGGTCGACGAGTACGGCGTGCCGGCGCAGGCGACGTCGGTCGAGCGCAAGGTGTACGCGCCCGACGGCAAGCTCCTCTCGGACTCGACGTGGTACTCGAGCTACGTCGCCGAGCCGAAGGTGATCCGCGTCGGGCCGAAGAAGCCGAAGGCGGCGTCGCCCTCGACGACGACGACCGCGACGACCACGACCGCTACGACGACGACCGAGTCGGCGCCGGCCGTTCCGCACTGACGATCGCCTCGGCGAGCCACGTCGGGACGCGCGTGGGCCGGAGCGTCCTCCCGTCGACCGTCGCGTGAGCCGTCCAGCCGTCGGCGATCACGGCGCCGTCCCGCTCGATCGCGTACTCGTACCGGAACCGGGCGCCCTTCACGTCGACGCAGCGTGCACGGACGGTCAGCCGGTCGTCGAACCTCGCGGGCTCGAGGTAGCGCACGTGCGACTCGAGCACGAGCGCCTCGATTCCGAGCTCGCGAAGACGCTGGTAGCCGCCGGCGTGCTGCGCGAGATATGCGACGCGCGCCACCTCGAACCACACGAGGTAGTTCGCGTTGTGCGCGATTCCCTGCGCGTCCGTCTCGGCGAACCGCACCTTCACGTCCGTTGAGAAACTGAAGCCGTGCACGACGCCGCAATGCTCGCAGAACTGATTCGCGCCAATCAGCCATGCGTCGCCCTGACCGGCGCCGGCGTCTCGACGGAGAGCGGGATCCCCGACTTTCGAAGCGCGACGGGCATCTGGAAGCGCTTCGACCCGTACGAGGTCGCGTCGATCGACGCGTTCCACCGCGATCCAGAGCGCGTGTGGGAGTTCTACGCCCTCCGGCTCGACGTGCTCGCGGACGCCGAGCCGAACGCGGCGCACCGCGCGCTCGCCGAGTTCGAGGCGCGCGGGCTCGTGAACGCCGTGATCACGCAGAACGTCGACCGCTTGCACCTGGCGGCCGGCTCGCGCGAGGTCGTGGAGGTGCACGGGTCCGTGGGGAGTGCAGTCTGCCTCGCGTGCGGGCGGCGGGAGGAGTCCGTGCGTGAGCTCCTGCCCCTGCCGAGGTGTCCCGGCTGTGGCGCGATCCTGAAGCCGGGCGTGGTCATGTTCGGCGAGCTCCTGCCGAGCGCGGCGATCGAGCGCGCGACGGCACTCGCGCAGGAGGCGCGGCTCCTCCTCGTGGTCGGGACGTCACTCGAGGTGTGGCCGGTCGCCGGCCTGCCGGAGGAGACGCTCGCGTGCGGCGGCAGCCTCGCGATCGTCAACCGCGAGGCGACGCCGTTCGATGCACGAGCGCAGCTCGTGGTGCGCGGCTCGGCGGGCGCGGTACTCGCGGCGAGCCTCCTGTCGCTCAGCCCGCAGGGGTGACGCCGAGACGGCCGGCGGTGCCGGCCGACGCACCTGCAGCGCTGCGCCTAAGCGGTGGCGCGCTTGACCGGCTTCTCGTCGAGAACTCGGCTGCAGGCCGCGCAGACCTGCTGCTCCATCTCGTACGGGACGCCGGAGCGCTGCAACAGCACATGAACACGCTTGGCGACGTGCTCGTGAACCGTGACGGGGTGCTGTGCGCTCATCTCGCTCTCAGAGTAGGACGGGGATCGGTCGTCGTGTGCCTCGAAAGGGTGAAAGCCCTGCAACGAACGTGTGACGAGTTAGACGGCGGCCGGCAGCGAAAGTTGAACGTGCTCCTCGAGCCCGGACAGGCCGACGCCGACCAGGCGCAGCGGCGCCGCTCGGTCGGCGAGGGCGCGGTCGAGGAGAGCGCAGGCGAGCGCGCCGATCCGCTCACCGTCGTCGGTCCCGACCGGAAGCGACGTCGACCGGGTCCGGATCGCGAAGTCCGGGTAGCGCACCTTCGTGGTGACGGTGCGCGCGACCTGGCCGCGCCCACGGAGATGGTCGGCGAGCTTCCCGGCCATGCGCCGCAGTTCGTCGTGCAGCCGCTCGGGGTCGGCGATGTCGCGCGCGAACGTCTCCTCCTGCGAGATGGAGATCCGCTCCGTCGAGACCTCCAGCGGCCGGGGATCGATCCCGCGCGCGCGGTCGCGCAGCTCGCGGCCGACCTTGCCCGCCATGGTCCGGCGAAGGTCGTCGTCTGAGAGCAGCGCGATATCGCCGATCGTCGTGATGCCGGTCGCGACCAGTCGTTCTTCCGCGCGCGGTCCGATGCCGGGGAGGATCCGGATCGGAAAGGGCGCGAGAAAGGCGGCCTCCGTACCCGGTCGCACGACGGTCAGGCCGCCGGGCTTGCGCCGGTCCGAGGCGACCTTCGCGACGACCTTCGACGTCGCGACTCCGAGCGAGCAGGACAGTCGCGTGCGCGCACGGACGACCGCCTGGACCGCCTCGGCGATCGCCCGTGCGTCGTCGAAGACCGGCGCGACCTCGCCGAGGTCGAGGTAACCCTCGTCGATCCCTGCCTGCTCGACCGTCGGGACGATCTCGCGGATCGTCGACCACACCTCCCGCGAGTAGTCCTTGTAGAGCGAATGGCGCGGCCGCACGAAGACCGCCTGCGGGCAGCGCCGAAGAGCCTCGGCGCATGCCATCGCCGAGCGGATCCCGAACTGCCGGGCGACGTAGTTCGCGGTCGCGACGACGCCGCGCCCATTCGGGTCGCCGCCGACAACGAGCGGCAGCTTGCGTAGCTCCGGGCGCTCCAACTCCTCGACGGCGGCGAAGAACGCGTCGAGATCGAGGTGCGCGACGATCCGGGCCATCCCAAACAGCGTAGGTGCGCGACCGGCCGCTCCGGTCGCGCGTTTCACCGACATGGGGAAGCTCGGCCTCCTGCCGCTCGCACTGCTCCTGGCCGGGTGCGGTGCACAAAGGGAGCCGCAGATATCGCATGTGGTCGCGGCCAAGGTGCGGCGCTGCAGCGCCGGCCAGTCGCTGCCGCTCGGGTCGGCGCGGGTCGCCTATGCCGGCTCGGCGCCCCGCGGGGCGATCGTGTTCCGCCGGCCCGGCGGCGCCGTCCTCGCGCGATTCGGCTCGACGAACCTCAACCGTTACCCGACGGTGTTCGGGGTGCTCGGCGCTGTCGTGCGTCCGGACTGCACCCCGCGGTGGTACCGCGTGCAGCTCCCGTTGAAGCCGAACGGCACGACGGGCTTCGTTCGCGCGTCCGCGCTCGTCGTCGAGCGGGTCGCGACGCGAATCACGGTCGACGTGTCTCGGCGACGCCTCACGCTCTTTCGCGACGGCAAGCCCGAGTTGTCTGCCACCGTGGCCGTCGGCTCGCCGTCGACGCCCACCCCGATCGGCCGCTACTACGTCAACCAGCGGCTCGTTCCCAGGGACGCCACGGGGCCGTACGGGCCCGGCGCGATCGGCATCTCCGCGTTCTCGAACGTCCTCACCGGTTGGACGCAGGGCGGGCCGGTGGCGATCCACGGCACGAACGAGCCCTGGTCGATCGGCCACGCGGTTTCGAACGGGTGCATCAGGCTGCCGAACGCGACTCTCGATCGTGTCTTCCGCGAGACGCTCGCGGGGACTCCGGTGATAATTCACCCGTGAGGCGAATCGCAGCCGTTGTGCTCCTGCTCGTGTTCGCAGCGGGAGCCGCCGCCTGGAGGCTCGCCGACATCAAGCCCGACCCGAACGTGCAGGCCCTCTCGGACGGTTGCCAGCGCGACACGTCGAAGATCTACGCCGGGCTCGCGCCCAACTGGGTCTACGTCAACGACCACGACTTTTCCGCGAGCGGTCCGCCGCCCGCCGCGCGCACGGTCACCGGCGTCGTGAAGGGTGCGTCGGGTCTGCTTGCGGCGCGCATCTCGAGCTCGGACGACCCGATCACGCACCGCTCCGTCGACGTGAACGTCGACGTCACGGTCGACTCGACGGGCGACTTCCTCACGGGCATCTCGCGCGACTCGACGCCGGAGCAGGGAACGCTGCACCTCGAGCGCGAATCCGGGTCGTTTCCGTTCTGGGCGCTTCCGCAGGCGGGCGACCGGGTCCAGGCGGTCGGCTCGTGGGTCTGGGACTGCGACCACTACCAGGGTCGCGGGGAGAAGACGGAGCTCCATCCGGTGCGAGCCGCGTGGGTCGTCCGCCATCCCGAGCAGCCGTCGCCGACGAGCCCGCGCGGCGACGCCGAGGGCGATCTGTTCGCGTCGACGGACGCGACGCCAGCCGGTCAGCAGGCGGAGTGCGCGCACAGGACGAAGGGGACAGATCAGTTCAAGGCGTGCTCGCATGCCGCTGCCGACTGGTTGAGCATCAACGGCTCCTACGAGTTCTCGCTCTGCGCGCCGCAGCCGCAACCGAAGGGCTCGCATCTCGTGTGGCACATCGTCGACAAGGGAAGCGTGAACGCGCCGACGGTGCCGCTCTATCCCGGCAACCTCGGTTGCGCATCGATCCGCTTCGCCCTGAACGCGCCCGCGGGCCAGCGAGTCGTGATCGCGAAGCAGGTCTACCTCGGCTGGTCGACCGGTGTGAACGTGGATCACCTGCGGATGCACTTCGACAAGCTGCTCGTGCGGCGCGCGATGGATCCGAGCTGCGCACCCGACAGGCCCAGCTGCCCGTCGAAGAACGAGACGACGCTTCTCGGCCAGATCGCGGCGTCGCCCGGCGAGTGGCAGCTCGCCTGGAGCGTCGACGGCGTCTGGGGAAGCTGGCCGGGGACGCTGGCGGCAAAAGACGGGTCGACCTTCAGGGGCCGCCAGAGCGTCGACTTCCACGTGGTCAGCGGCAAGCCGTGGACGCTCGTCGTGCTCGCGCGCGAATGCGACTTCGGCGCGTTGCCCGGCTGGAACGGGCTCGGGCATCCGATGGGGCCGTGCCCGCGGTCGAACGAGGTCGGGAACTCGAGCGGCGACGACTTTCCCGGTGCGATCCAGGTCACCTACCGCGGCCCGGCACTCGGTCGCCACGTGACGAACTCCGCGACCGCAGGCTCGAGCTGCCCGCCGTCGAATGTGCACGGGTGCTATCAGCTGACGTACACGGTTAGCCGTGTGCGCTGACCGGGGAAAGGAGCGACATGGCAACCAAGAACCCGCTCGACCGTCTCGCCTCGCTGGGCGAGGAGGTGCTCGGCAAGGCAGCGCAGAACCCGACGGCGCATCGCGTGCTCCAGAGTGCGATGCAGCTCAAGGACCGCGTCGACGACCTGTCGAAGCGCGTGCGCGGGCTCGAGGCGATGGAGAAGCGCATCGCACAGCTCGAGAAGCGCATCGCGAAGCTCGAAGGCGGCAGCAAGCCGGCGCGGAAGTCGGCGAGCGCCCCGAAGAAGAGCTGATTCGATCTTTGAACCAGGTTCGCGAGTTTCCCTAGGACGCCGTCGCACGCGAAAACTCAGGAACCTGGTTCAACAACCGAACCAGGTTCCACTGGCACGCGCAGACGCAGCGCCGCGGGCACGACCTCGAACGTCGCGGGCGTCGTGCCGACCTGCTCGCCCTCGACCTCGATCGGCAGGTGCTCGGACGCGTCGACCTCGACGCGTGCGCTGCGTACGACCTCCACCTTCGGGTGGGCGACGTGCTTGCCCTTGTAGATCTTCGGCGCGGTGGTGAGGAAGTCCACCTTGCCGACGTCGCCGATCAACACGACGTCGAACAGGCCGTCGTCCGGACGCGCCTCGGGCGCGAGCATCATCCCGCCGCCGTGCCACACGCCGTTCGCGACGATCACGTCGTGCATGCGTCCGCGTCGCTCGCCGTCGTCGAGCTTCACGGTCACCTCGGTGTTCTCCCATTCGAGGAAGACTCGCGTCAGCGCGTAGAAGAAGGTCAGCTTCCCGCCGAGCGCCTTCGACATCGCGTTCGCACGCTGCGCGACCGCTCCGCTCATCCCGACGGAGCCGACGTTCGCGAACCAGCGCACTGCCTCGGCGCCGGCCCAGGTGCGGTAGCGAACGCGGCCGGCGTCGATCGTGCGAGGCGCTGCGTCGAGGGCGACGCGCACCGCGTCCTCGAACTTCGTCGGGATCGAGTACGTGCGCACGAAGTCCATGCCGGTGCCGAGCGGGATCGTCGCGAGGTCGACGTCCCGCTGCACGATGCCGTTTACGACCTCGTTCAGCGTGCCGTCGCCGCCGACCGCGACGACCAGCGTCGCGCCGCGCTCCACCGCCGAGGCGGCCAGCTCGATCAGGTGGCCCGGCCGCTCGGAGAAGAGCGTCTCGCCGGCCAGCCCCAGCCGCGCCGCGCGGTGCGCGAGCTCGGGCCAGCGCTTGCCCGTGGCGCCGTTGTCCGACGCGGGGTTGACGAGGAAGAAGACCGTGTCGCTAATCGGAGACCGCGACGTCGAGCGCGATCTTCGTCATCCGGTCGACGGCCCCGCGCAGGTCGTCGTCGCTGATCCGCGTGAACGTGCCTTCGACCACGATGTCGCTGACGGTGAGCAGGCAGCCCGACTCGACGCCGCGCAACGCCGCGACCGTGAAGAGCGCGGAGGCTTCCATCTCGACCGCCAGCACGCCGCGCTTCGACCAACGCTCGTACTGACCGTCGTCCGGGTTGTAGAAGAGGTCGCTCGAGACGATCGGGCCGACGTGCAGCTCCTGCCCGATCTCCTTCGCCGTATGCACCGCGCCGTGGATCACCGACCAGGAGGCGGTCGGACAGTGCGGTTCGTTCCCGACGAGGTGCAGCGCCGTCGCGTCGGCTGGCACGGCCGTGAGGGCGACGATCACGTCGCCGAGCGCGTGGTGCGGCTGAAGCCCGCCGCACGTGCCGACGCGGATCAGTCGCTTGCACCCGAGCTGGATCAGCTCCTCGAAGACGATCGTCGCGCCCGGGCAGCCCATCCCCGTGCCCTGCACCGAGATCGGCTTGCCCTTCCACGTTCCGGTGTAGCCGAGCAGGCCACGCTCCGCATTCTTCTGCACCGGGTCGTCGAAGTACGTCTCTGCGATGTACTTGGCGCGGAGCGGGTCGCCGGGAAGCAGGACGGCCTCCGCATAGTCCCCCTGCTCGGCGCGAACGTGGATCGGCATGGGCGCTGAGCCTATAGAAGACTTCCGTCGTGGCTGTCTTCGAGCCGTCGAGGGAGCAAGTGCTCGCGTTCTGCGCCCGCGACCCCGTCGAGCGCGTGTTCCTCGAGGACGTCGCGCGCCGCGGCTTCGGCCATTTCGTCGCGATCGGCGACGCCGATCTGACCGCGTTGTGTCACCTCGGCGCGAATCTCGTTCCGTCGGGTAAGGGCTGCGGCGCGTTCGCCGACGCCGCTGCCGGCGGTCACGCGCGCATGATCATCGGCGAGATCGGCGCAGTCACCGACCTGTGGCAGGCGGCGCGCGACCTCCTGCCGGAGGCGAGGGAGGATCGTCCTCACCAACCGGTGTACGCGATCGAGGAGCCGCCGGCTCCCGGCGAGACGGGGCTGCGCGCGGCGACGCCTGGGGACCTTGAACGGCTGCTGCCCGCCTGCGCCGCGGCCCACGAGCTCGAGCTCCACGTCGACCCGATCGCCCGCGACGCGGAGAACTTCCGCTGGCGCACTGCGGTGCAGATCGACGAGGGACGGTCGTGGCTGTGGCTCGAGGACGACGTCATCCTCTTCAAGGCCGAGGCTTCTGCCTGGACACCGCAGGCGGTGCAGGTCCAGCAGGTCTGGGTCGACGCGGAGGCACGGGGGCGTGGCTACGGCGCGCGCGGCATGCGCGACCTCGTCCGGCTGCTGCTCGAGACGACCCCGACCGTGACGCTCTTCGTTCGCAGCGACAACGGTCCGGCGATCGCGACCTACGAGTCGATCGGAATGCGCAAGGCGCTCGAATACCGGAGCGTCCTCTTTTGAGGCGGCTCCTGCGGCTCGCGCTGCTCGTCTGGCTCGGCCGGTGGGTCGCGCGTGAGCTGGCGACCTATGTGGGCCGCCACCCGCGTGCGCCCGGCCCCGATCCGCTCGATTCGCCGCACCCTCCGGGGTGGATGCCGGGTCCCGAACGGGGGATCGAGGAGGCTTGAGGAGGAGTCGATAGCTGGACGGCATGCTGCGGCTCGGGGTCTTTGGGGTACTCCTCATTGCGACGGTGGCTTTCCTCGGGTTCGCGAGGGGCTCGTCCGCGGCGCACGGTCCGGTGCAGCACTCGTGTGGGCTGACCGACCAACAGTTTCTCGCCGTCTACGAGCTCCAGCTCCAGGCGGTGGGGATGTACGGCAGCGATTACCTGAACGGGTCGGCGAAGGCGCAGGATGCGATCTCCGCCGCGAAGGAAGCGGCGGTCGCCGTCCGGTCGTCCGCGCCGTTCGACCCGTCGCTGCAGACCGTGAAGCACTTCGCGCCGCCGATGTTCCTCGAGTTCGGACGTGCGGTGAAGGCGCGAGCCGCCGGTCGCGATGCCGGCCCGGCGATGTACCGCGCGTACAGCCTGAGCGCACGCGTGCAAGACGTCTTGACGGAAGCCGAACCCGTCCTGACGCCGCTCGGCTGCAACGTCGCCGACGTCCTGTAACACTGTCCCTCTGGAGCTCCTGGAGCGGATCGAGTCGCATGTCCGCCGGCACGAGCTGATCGAGCCGGGCGGTGAGGTGCTGTGCCTCGTCTCGGGTGGCGCGGACTCCACCTGTCTCTTCCACGCACTGGACGAGCTCGGCTACCGGGTCTCCGCGTTGCACGCCGACCACGGGCTGCGCGGCGCGGAATCCGACGAGGACGCGCGCTGGTGCGTCGAACGCTTCGGCGCGGAGGTCGTCCGCGCGCCGGGACGCAGCGAGGCGGAGCTGCGCGAAGGACGCTACTCGATCCGGCCCGCGACGTTGAGCGCGACGGGGCATACGCTCTCCGACCAGGTCGAGACGATCCTCTACCGGCTCGCGACCCGCGGCTCGACGACCGGGATCAACGTCCGCCGCGCCGATCGCGTCGTGCGCCCGCTGCTCTGCGTGTGGCGTGACGACACCGAGGCGTTCTGTCGCGAGCGCGGGCTCGAGTGGCGCGAGGACTCGACGAACGCGGACACGCTGCGCGGTCTGATCAGGTACCAGATCCTTCCGCTGCTCGCGCAGCTTCACCCCGCGGCGCGCGAGAACATCCTCCGCTCGCTCGACGAGCGGCGCACGATGCCGCCCGCCCTGGCGGAGCTGCTCGACTCGCGCCCGGGCTCGAAGCGCGTCGACCTGGGCGCGGGAGTCCAGGCGGTGCGCGAGCACGACCGGCTCTGGCTCGAGTCCGGCCCGCGCGCGCTCGACGCGCCCGTCGAATGGGGAGCGTGGCGGATCGAGTCGGAGCTGCCAGGCCTTAGGGTACGAGGCTGGCGTCCGGGCGACCGCCTCGCCGGCCGCTCCAAGAAGGTTCAGGATGTGTTCGTCGACGCCAAGATCCCCCGGTCCGATCGCGAAGGCTGGCCGCTCGTCGTGCGCGGCGACGAGGTCGTCGCGGTCCCGGGCATCGTCGAGGCGGAGGGGGTGAGGGCCACTCGTGTCGCAGACTGAGGTCGAGCAGGGCGTCGGCGAGATCCTGATCGAGGAGGACCGCCTGCAGGAGCGGATCCGCGAACTCGGCCGCGAGCTGTCGGAGGACTATGCGGGACGCGAGCTGTTGCTCGTCGGCGTGCTGAAGGGCGCCGTGTTCTTCATGGCCGACCTGATGCGCAACCTGTCCGTGCCCTGCGAGATCGACTTCATGGCGATCTCCTCCTACGGCGCCGCCACCGACTCCTCGGGCGTGGTGAGGATCCTCAAGGACCTCGACATCAACATCGAGGGGCGCCACGTGCTCGTCGTCGAGGACATCATCGACTCGGGCCTGACGCTCTCCTACCTGCTGCGGAACCTCGAGTCGCGGGAGCCTGCGAGCCTCGAGATCTGCGCCCTTCTGACCAAGCCCGACCGGCGCGAGATCGACGTCCCCGTCCGCTATGTCGGGTTCGAGATCCCCAACAGATTCGTGATCGGCTATGGCCTCGATTTTGCGGAGAGGTACCGGAACCTGCCCTATGTGGGGGTCCTGCACCCGGATCTGATGCCGGAAGGGACCTGAACGCAGCCCTCAAGAAAGGGTTGCGGGATGACGACAGGAACATCCAAAGAGCTACCCTGACCGAAGACCCCGTATGAATCGTTTCTTCCGCAGCGCATTCTTCCCACTCATCGTGATCGTCCTCCTCGTCTGGCTCGCGAGCCAGACGCTGATCCCGAAGAGCAACAACGCGAAGAAGCTCACCACGTCCGAGGCGATCGCCGCGGTCAAGGACCACGAGGTCAGCGACGCCGTCTTCAGCCCCGGCAAGCACGCGGTCACGCTGAAGCTCCTCAACGGCAAGAAGGCGACGGTCCATTACGCGAGCGACCAGGCGCAGGTGCAGTTCCAGGATCTGCTGCAGGCGAACAACGTCAGGTGGGACTCCAAGGGCACCGGCGGGTTCTCGTGGACCGCGCTGATCGGGTCGTTCCTTCCGTTCCTGCTGCTCATCGGATTCTGGATCTTCCTCATGAACCAGGTGCAGGGCGGCGGCTCGAAGGTGATGAGCTTCGGCAAGTCGCGCGCGAAGCGGATGGCGCCGGACTCCCCGAAGATCGGCTTCAAGGACGTCGCCGGCGTCGACGAGGCCGTGGAGGAGCTACAGGAGATCAAGGAGTTCCTCGAGAACCCGAAGAAGTTCCAGGCGCTCGGCGCATCCATTCCCAAGGGCGTTCTCCTCTACGGCCCTCCCGGAACCGGTAAGACACTCCTTGCGCGCGCCGTCGCAGGCGAAGCGGGCGTTCCGTTCTTCTCCATCTCCGGCTCGGACTTCGTCGAGATGTTCGTCGGTGTCGGCGCGTCGCGCGTGCGCGACCTGTTCGAGCAGGCGAAGCAGGCGTCGCCGTGCATCGTCTTCATGGACGAGATCGA
>JBJMKB010000067.1:0-24199 GCA_045806045.1 Gaiellaceae bacterium
CAAACGCCCTTTGGCGTCATTTTCATAGCGATGCGCAGAACCTCTTGGTTCAGGACCATCGCAGCCTTGCTTGCCTTGTGGCTCCCCCTTGTTGTGGGGGAGCCGGGCGTGTTGCAGCCGTGTCCCACCCACGGCGCGCTTACGCGGGCAGTCGCTGCCACACCGTCTCACCACGCCGCCGCCGATGTCGGCGAGCATCACGGCCACGGCGAGGCGACTAGCCAGACGTCGCACGAGCAGACGCCGGGTCACGACCACCACAGCTGCACGTGCATCAGCTGCTGCGCCGGCAGCGTCGCCGCGCCCGGCAGCTTGCCCGTCGACGTCTTGATGAAGTCGCCGCCCGCGGCCATGGCGAGGAGCGACGCGCGGCGCACGTTGTCGTACGTGCCGAGCTCGCTCACTTCGAGGATCACCTTCAGGTGAGCGTCGCCGCACGCCTCCTTGACCTTCACGATCTCGTTGAACACCTTCGCGTAACGGCCGGAAAGGAACGCGCCGCGGTCGATCACCATGTCGATCTCGTCGGCGCCCATCGCCACTGCGTCTTCGACGTCGCGCACCTTCACGTCGAGCGGAGCCTGACCCGACGGGAAGTAGGTGGCGACGCTCGCGACCTTCACGCCGCTGTCGCCGAGGCGCTCCTTCGCAGTCGCGACGAGGTTCGGGTAGACACAGACGGCCGCGACCGAAGGAACGTTCGCGTCGCTCGGATCGGGGCGGATCGCCTTCGAGCAGAGCGCGGCGACCTTCCCGGGTGTGTCCTGCCCTTCGAGCGTCGTCAGGTCGCAGCAGCGAATCGCGAGCTCGAGCGCCCAGACCTTCGCGTCCTTCTTGATGCTGCGTTTCGCGAGCTCGGCGGCGCGCTGCTCGACGGCGACCTGGTCGATCGCGCCGATCCGCGGCAGCCGCTGCTTGAGCGGCAACTCGAATCCCCGCGGAAGGACAGGCGCCTGGGCCACGGTTTGCAGTGTAGACCCACGGAAATCTGTGACCGATGGACGAGATCCGCGCCGAATCCTGGACGCACCTGCACGAGCTCCTCTTCGCCGATTCCTGGCACGAGGGCCTCGCGCGTCATCGCTCGGACTTCGTCTTCCGCGGCGAGGCGTCCCGCGGCGCGAACCTCTCGACGAGCCTGCAGCGTCTCGGCGGCAATTTCCAGGACGTCGAGCCGCACCTGCTGCGCAACTTCCGCAAGTACGCCGAGCGCGATGCGGTGCCGGAGGATTCGCTCTGGCACTGGCTCGCGCTCGCGAAGCACCACGGGCTTTCGACGCGCCTCCTCGACTGGACGTATTCGCCGTACGTAGCGCTCCACTTCGCGACCGCGCATCCCGAACGCTACGGCGAGGATGGTGCGATCTGGATGGTCGACTTCGTGAAGACGAACCAGCTGCTGCCGCGTGCGTTGCGCCGCGCGCTCGAGCAGGAAGGGATGAACGCGATGTCGGCCGACCTCCTGCACGAGCTCGCACCGAGCCTCCCCGACTTCGACAAGCTCGGCGAGGACTTCGTCGTCTTCTTCGAGCCGCCCGCGCTCGACGAGCGGATCGTCAACCAGTACGCGCTCTTCTCGCTCATGCCGTCGCCGCATGCGCGGATGGACGAGTGGCTCGAGCGAAATCCGGAGCTCGCGCGGCGCATCGTTCTGCCCGCGGAGCTGAAGTGGGAGGTGCGCGACAAGCTCGACCAGGCGAACATCACGGAGCGGGTGCTCTTCCCCGGCCTAGACGGCCTCGCGACGTGGCTGAAGCGCTACTTCTCGCCGCGCCAGCCCGGCTGATCGCGAGCCGAGCGCGCCGAAACTCAGGAACCTGGTTCAAAGAACGAACCAGGTTCCGCCCCGCTCGACAGGTGCCACCCATCTCAACCTGGTTCGAAGTTTGAACCAGGTTGACGAGTTTCTCTCGCACGCCGCAGCCGGCCAAACGCAGGACCCCGGCTAGAGGCCCAGCCGCTCAAGCATCGTCTGGTTGCGGCGCCACTTGGGGGACGTCTTCACCTGCAGCTGGAGGTACACCGGATGGCCGACGAGCTCTTCGACGAACGGGCGCGCGCCGCGGCCGATCTCGCGCACCATCGTGCCGCCCTTGCCGATCAGGATCTGCTTCTGGCTCTCCGTCTCCGTGTACAGGCGCACGTGGACGAGCTTCTCGTCCATCTCCACCACCTCGGCCGTGAGCGCGTGCGGCACCTCTTCCTTCGTCAGGCGCAGCGCCTGCTCGCGCACGAGCTCCGCGATGCGCGCCTCGAGCGGCATGTCGGTGTCGGTGTCCGCCGGGTAGTACATGGGCCCTTCCGGCAGCAACGAGATCAGGTCGCTTCGCAGCTCGTCGATGCCGTCGTTCGTCTTCGCGCTGACCGGATGCAGTGCGTGGAAGTCGCCGAGCGTCGCCGCCTCCTTCATCTGCGACGCGATGTGCCCCGGCTTCAGACGGTCCGTCTTGTTGACGACGATGATCACCGGTACGCCGAGCTGGAACGCGTGGCGCGCGACGTAGCGGTCGCCCGCGCCGATGCGGTCGCGCGCGCTGACGACGAGCAGCACCGCGTCGAGGTCGCTCGACATCGTCTCGTCGACCCGTTCCTGCATCCGCTCCGTGAGCGGATCGATCGGTCTCTGCCATCCCGGCAGGTCGACGAGGACGAGCTGCGCGTCGTCGGTGGTCGACACGCCGCGGATCTGGTGACGCGTCGTGTGCGGCTTGTCGGAGACGATCGCGACCTTCGAGCCGGTCAGGGCGTTCACGAGCGTCGACTTGCCGACGTTCGGCCGCCCGGCGACGGCGACGAAGCCCGACCTCATCCGGGCAGGTCCCACGTGTCCGGCAGGAGCTCCTCCGCCGTGTACGTGGCGATCGTGCCGTCCGCACGCCGGAAGGAGACCTCCGGGACGCGCCACTCGTACAGCCACTGGCGGCAACCGCCGCAGGGGGACGCGCTGATTCCGACCGCTGCGATGTCGCCTGGCCGGTACCCCGCGCTCGCCGCTGCGCCGATGGCTGTCTTCTCCGCGCACTGCGTCAGCGGATAGGCGGCGTTCTCGACGTTTGCGCCGGCGAACTCGGTGCCGTCTGTCATGCGCGCCACGGCGCCGACCTTGTACTTCGAGTACGGCGCGTATGCGTTCGCGGCCGCCGCCTCCGCCCGCTCGACGATGTCACTCACGAGAACACCTGGAAGACGACGAGGGCGGCAAGCGCGCCGACGAGCGCCCCATAGGTCACCTCGAGCGCGGAGTGAACGCCCGACTCGACGCGCGTCTGTGCGACGAGGAACGCCATTGCGAGCGCGACGGAGGAGATCACGAACCGGTGGTCGCCATCGGCGACATAGGTGAGCGCCATCCAGCCCGCGAACGCGAGTGCGGCGTGGCCGGACGGGAGACCGCCGCGAAGCGGCGTGCCGCGACCGGTATAGGCCTTCGTCGCGATCACGACGATCACCGTGAGCACGAGCGCGACGAGCGTCAGCTCCGCAGGCGCTTCACGGAGCCGGTCGAGAAGGTGCGAGGACCGGTCGGCGATCTTGCCGGCGAAGACCAGGTAGCCGACGGCGATCGCGTTCACCGACGCGATCAGCACCGCGCCGGCCGCGATGTCCTTCGCCAGCTTCGCCATCGGGTCGAACGATGTGGTCGCGATGTCGATCGCGGACTCGACGGCGGTGTTGAGCATCTCGGCGATCAGCACGAACGTGATCGAGATCAGCAGGGCGACCAGCTCGAGCTTCGCAACGTCCGCGACCAGCGCCGCGATCAGGACGACGAACGCGACGGCGAAATGGATGCGCATGTTCCGCTGCGTGCGCAGCACGTGGATGATCCCCTCGGCCGCGTTGTTGAAGGAGTCGAAGACGGTCGGTGCCCTGCGCACGCTCATGCGAGCAGCTCCCGCTCGCGCGCCTCCATCGCAGAACCGTGGTCGTAGCCGAGCAGGTGCAGCAGCCCGTGCGCGAGCGGCCAGCGCCACTCCTCCCCCACCACCTCCGGGCAGATGACGACATCGCCGAGCGCGCGCGGCATACCTTCCGGAAGCTCCTCGCGGCCGTCGATCGGGAACGAGAGCACGTTGGTGGGCTCGTCGATCCCGAGATGCTCGCGCTTCAACCCGCGCATCTCGTCCGCGCCGACGAACGCGATCCCGAGCTCACCGTCCTCGACCCCCTCCGCGCGCAGCACGCGCCCGGCGAGCTCGACCGCGCCCGCTTC
Source organism: Gaiellaceae bacterium (assembly GCA_045806045.1). Classification (GTDB taxonomy): domain Bacteria; phylum Actinomycetota; class Thermoleophilia; order Gaiellales; family Gaiellaceae; genus PALSA-600. The sequence continues at coordinate 4,214 of JBJMKB010000067.1, forward strand.
GTCGACCTGCAGGCCGCTTCGGTTCTCCACGTCGACCGTGATCACCGGTTGCGCTCGTCCGTGTGCTCCTTGTAGGCCTCGACGATCAGCTGCACGAGCTTGTGCCGCACGACGTCCTTGTGCCCGAACTCGACGAACTGGATGCCCGTGATGTCCTGCAGCACGTCGCGCACGTGCACGAGGCCGGAGCGCGACTCGCGCGGGAGATCGATCTGCGTGATGTCGCCCGTGACGACGACCTTCGACCCGAAGCCGAGGCGCGTGAGGAACATCTGCATCTGCTCGGGGGAGGTGTTCTGCGCTTCGTCGAGGATGATGAAGCTGTCGTTCAGTGTGTTATGCGTGACCAAAAAGTCTTCCGTGACGTACAACGAGTCCTCGGCGGCAACCTGGATGCAGACGCACTCGGCTTCCCCTTCGGGCTCGATCGAGTCGATGAAGCGCATCGGCCTGCCTCCGCCGGCCAAGCGGTACATCTCGGCCTTGCGGGTGAGTCGGAACGGCTCGATCGAGGAAGGCAGCCGGATGTCCATCACATACGAGTCATGGCGGTACAAGACGTCACGACCGCGGGCACGGCCGGGCGTTCGCCCAGCTGCCGCGCGATGGCGCGAGTAGACGACACCGCCGAGTGAACGCACCAGCTCGACGACACCGTCCCGGAGGCGGTCCGAGCACGTCGTGTACTGAATCCGGCACGACCGGGCCGGTTGCGGGACAGGGCCGCCGTCGCTGTCCAGGAGACCCTGCAGAAGTGCGATGCGGACATCCTCGGAGTTTCGGAGATAGACGTCCGGGATCGACTTCGTGTGGGAGTAGGTGCCTGCGAGGCCGAGTTCACGCAAGGCGGCGGTGACCGGGTTGGCGACGATGACGCCGCCGTGGTGCCCATGGACATGTCGAAGGACGTAGTCGTATTCGCCCTTACGGCGCAGCTCGATTCCCGGCAGCGAAGCCTCGAGCGCCTCCGCGAGCTCCGGGTCGGCAGTCGTGAAGCTCGGAGTCGTCCGCGTGGTGAGGCACGCGTCGCCCAGCAGAAGTCCCAATGCGTATGGGTCGATTGGGACGTCGCGCGGCGGACACCACGTCGGGAACGACAAGAGCGGCAGCTCATACCGGTGCTGATGCGCCTGACGAAGGCGGCCGATCATCTCGCGCGTCTCGACGACGCGTCCGCCCGTCCCGCGGCGGCGATCCTCCCGCGTGTGCACGTGCCACAGATGCTCGGCGCAACAGAGCGTCGACGCCCCGTCCTGGGTGCGAACGCGGAAGACCTCCTTTCGGCCCTGCGGATACGTGCCGATGACGGGCGTCGGCAGACCGTTCGAGCCGATCACGAAATCGCCGACCTGCAGCGACCCGATGGGCTCGAAGCCGTGCGGCGTCAGAACCGGCGTAGCCAACGGTTGAGCACGACCGCGCATGAAGGCCAGCGGGGCGACCTCGATCGTTCCGCGCTCGATCAGGCTGTTCGCCTTGTCGGGGTCGAGCATGTCGTAGAGCGCGTCGAAGAGCGGGCGCAGGTACGGGTCGACCTTCGCCATCAGGTCGCCGGGGAGGAAGCCGAGCCGCTCCCCGGCCTCAACGGCGGGGCGCGTGAGGATGATGCGGGCGACCTCACGCTCGTGCAGCGCGGCGACTGCGGCCGCCATGGCGAGATAGGTCTTGCCGGTGCCCGCGGGGCCGATCCCGAAGGTGACGGTCTGGCGGCGGATCGCGTCGACGTAGGCCTTCTGCGTGACCGTCTTCGGTGCGATCTTCTTGCCGCGGTGCCGCCACACGACGGCGTCGAACACTTCGCGCACGTCCTGGCCCGCCTCCAGCGTCCCGAGCACGGCGTCGACTGTGTGCGACCCGATCTGGTGGCCGCCCTCCACCAGCTCGACGAGCTCGTCGATCACCGTGCGCGCGCTCTCCACGTGCTGCTCGTCGCCCTCGAGCGTCAGCTGGTTGCCGCGCAAGCGGACGGTGCACTGCAGGCGTTCCTTCAGCGCGTCCAGCACGCCGTCCGAGATCCCGGCCAGCTCGGCCGCAACCGCGTTCGATACCTCCAACGTCTCCTGCATCACCGCCCAGTGTAGGTTGCCGCGATGGAGCGGAAGTGGTGGACGCTGCTGGCGGTTTGCACCGCCACCTTCATGCTCCTGCTGGACATCACGATCGTCAACGTCGCCCTCCCGGCGATCCAGCACGCCCTCCACGCCTCGTTCTCCGACCTGCAGTGGGTGATCGACGCGTACGCGCTGGCGCTCGCGACCTGCGTCCTCACGGCGGGTTCGCTGGCCGATCTCTACGGACGGAAGCGGCTGTTCCTGATCGGCGTCGTCCTCTTCACGATCGCCTCGGCGGCGTGCGGCCTCGCGAACGACTCGCTCTTCCTGATCATCGCGCGCGGCGTGCAGGGGCTCGGCGGGGCGATCATGTTCGCCACCGCCCTCGCCCTCCTCTCGCAGGAGTTCCACGGCCGCGAGCGCGGCACCGCGTTCGGGATCTGGGGCGCGACGATCGGCGCGGCGGTCGCGATCGGGCCGCTCGCCGGCGGCGCGCTGACGACATGGCTCTCGTGGCGCTGGATCTTCCTCGTCAACATCCCGATCGGGATCGGGGCGGTCGTGCTCTCGGCGAAGCAGCTACGCGAGTCGAGCGACCCCGAGCACAGCAGGCTCGACCCGGTCGGGCTCGTCACGTTGACCGGCGCCTTGCTCTGCCTGATCCTGGCGCTGATCGAGGGGAACAAGCAGGGCTGGACGAGCGGCTGGATCCTCGGGCTGTTCGCGGCCGGCGCGGTGTTCCTCGCGCTCTTCATCGCGTCGCAGGCGGGCGAGCGGACGACGATGGTCGACCTCGCGCTCTTCAAGCGGCCCGCGTTCGTCGGCGCGCAGATCACCGCATTCACGATCTCGGCGTCAATGTTCGCGATGTTCCTCTACCTGACGCTGTACCTGCAGAACATCCTGCACCTCTCGGCGCTCGCGACCGGCGTGCGCTTCCTGCCGCTGAGCGTCGTCTCGTTCTTCGCGGCCCCGCTCGCGGGCAGGCTGTCCGCGCGCCTCCCCATCCGCTACCTGCTCGGCTTCGGGCTGGCGCTGAACGCGATTGCGCTCTGGCTGATGAGCCGCGTCACGCCGAGCTCGCACTGGACGGTGCTGCTCCCCGGCTTCATCGTCGGCGGCATCGGCATCGGGTTCGTCAACGCGCCGCTCGCGTCGACCGCGGTGTCGACGGTGCGCCAGGAGCGTGCGGGGATGGCGTCTGGAATCAACAACACGTTCCGGCAGATCGGGATCGCGACGGGGATCGCCGCGCTCGGCGCGATCTTCGCAAGCAGGGTCGACCCGCGCGCGTTCGCGCCGCACCCGAGTGCGGCAGCCGCCGCGTCGTTCGTGCACGGGCTGCACGACATCCTGCTCGTCGGCGCTGCGGTCGCGGGCGTCGGCGCGGTGCTCGCGCTCGTGCTCGTGCGCCCGCAGGACTTCGTCGCCTCAGGCCCGCAGGCCCAGGCGACCTGAGAACGCGGTCACGGCGTCGACGACTCGAGGAGCATCCTCGAGTCGCGCAAGCCCGTGATCGGCCCCCTCCAGCTCGACCGCGTCACCGAGCTCGCGCGCGACGGTGCCGTCCCACGCCGGGTCGTTCGTGCCGCCGATGAAGAGCGACGGCGCCACGCGGGCGCGCAGCGCCTCGACGACCTCAGGCTCCCTCAAGAGCGGCGTCAGCCAGACAGCGGGGAGATCGATCGGCGCGCCGAACGTGCCGAGCGACTTGCCGACCAGGAGGTCGGCGCCGCCCGCGTGCGCGATCGCGGCATCCGCGCGTTCGCGCACGAACTCCCACGGGCTCTGTGAGGTATCGAGGTACTCCCACCAGAGGAGGATCACGCGCCAGCCGTGCCGCAACAACGGCTCGAACGCGAACCAGACGGCGGGCATGCCCGCGAGCATCCGGCCTGGAAGAACGATCGCCGTCGGTCCCTCGCCGCCGTAGTCGTATGCGGGGCAGACGCCGAGGTCGACCCGCTCGATGCTCACGCGAGCTTCTCGCGAACGAGCTGGCTCACCGCCGATCCGTCGGCGCGGCCGGCGATCTGCGGCATGACATCCGCCATGACGCGGCCCATGTCGCGGATGCTCGTCGCCTTGTTCTCGGCGATCGCGTCATCGACGATCCGCTCGAGGTCGTCCTCGGAGAGCGGTTCCGGCATGAACTCCTCGAGGATCGCGAGCTCCGCTTCCTCCTTCGCGGCTTGCGCTGCGCGGCCTGCGCCGTGGAACGCCTCCGCGGCCTCGTGCCGCTTCTTGCGCTCGCGCTGGAGCACCTGCAGCTCCTCGTCGTCGGACAGCGGGCGGAGGAGCTCCTTCTCGGCCGACTTGAGGCTGGAGAGGATCAGTCGCAGGGCGTCGCGGCGGTCGTTGTCGTGCGCGCGCATGGCATCGCGCACCTCTTCCTCGAGCACGGCGATCAGACTCATTCCTGCTCCAGCTCCGCGGTCGCGACCGCCGCCGGGACGACGTCCGAGGACTCGGGGCCGCCGCCGAGGATGTGCCAGTGGAGATGGAAGATCGTCTGGCCGGCGCTCGGGCCGACGTTGACGAGCACGCGGTAATCGGTCAGGCCGACGCGTTCCGCCGTTTCTGCGACGAACTCGAGCATGCGCTTCGCTTCCCGCGCCTCGAATTCGCGAACCTCCCGAAACGTGTCGACGTGTCGCTCGGGAAGCACCAGCACGTGCACCGGCGCCTGCGGGTTGATGTCGTTGATCGCGACGAACCCCTTGCCCTTGTTCACGTACGCGCCCTCGCGCGCGATGTCGCAGAAGAGGCAGTCGTCACGCTGCTTGGGCAAGGATTCCCTCCTCGGTGACCGCCGCCGCCCTCACGGGGACGAGCTCGCCGACCGGCGCGTCGACGAGCCACGGGGTGTAGTCGTCGCCGTAGCCGCGACCCGGGCGGTCGACCAGTACGACGTCCTCGGTCTTGCGACTCCAGCGGCGCACGCATAGCTCGTGCGAGAGAGCGCGCAGCCGGGCGCCCCGCTCCTTCTTCACAAGCGGCGGCACCGGGTCGTCCTGCGCGGTGACCGTCCCCGGCCGCGGCGAGTACGGGAAGACGTGCACCTTCGTCAGCCCGGCACGCTCGACCGTGCCCAAGGTGGTCTCGAACGCCGCCCCGTCCTCGGCCGGGAAACCGACGATCACGTCCGTCGTGAGGTTGAACTCGCCCGCGAGCGGCTCGAGCCTGCGCAGATAGGTGGCGACGCTGTAGCGGCGGCGCATCGCCCGGAGCACGCCGTCGTGCCCGGACTGGAGCGGGACGTGCAGGTGCTTGGCCATGGTCGGCGTCTCGCGCAGCGCCGAAACGAGCGCGGCGTCGACGTGGTTGATCTCGATCGAGCTCAGCCGCAGGCGCTCGAGCCCCGGTGTCTCCCCCGCCTCGCGGACGAGCCGCGGCAGGTCGTACCCGGCGCCTCGGTCCCGGAAGCAGCCGAGGTTGATCCCGGTCAGGACGACCTCGCGGTGGCCCTGGTCGACGCGGCGGCGGATCTCGGCCAGCACCGCGGCGGCGGCGCGGCTGCGCGAGGCGCCGCGCACGAGTGGGATCACGCAGAAGTTGCAGGAGAAGGAACAGCCGTCCTGGATCTTCACGAAGGCGCGCACGCGGTCGATCCGCGCACTGGCCTGGACGCAACCGATCGCGCCTACGTCGCCGGCGACGAACGCGGCGGTGTCCTCGCTGCGCTTCGCGACGACGGTGACATTGCCCGGCAGCCCCGCGAAGGCGTCGACGAGGTTGGCGGCGCAGCCGGTGACGTACACGCGCTCGTGCGTGCGCGCGGCGCGCGCTGCGGCCTTGCGACTCTTCGCCACGGCTTCCTTCGTGACACAGCAGGTGCTGATCACGGCCACGTCGGCATCGGGCCGCTCTTCGTGGCCGTCGCGGAACAGCGCCTCGCGCACCTCGTGCGCGTCGGCATGGGAGACCTTGCAGCCGAGGAAGTCGACGCGGAACGTCGTCATCGCGCAATCGTAGGGCTTTAGGCGCGGCGATACACGTCCGAAGCCCACCCGTCGAGCGTCCGGCGCTCCGCATGTTCGAACCCGGCGAGCCTCGGCATCTCGGAGACGAAGTAGCCGGACGTGACGAGGGTCGTCGCGTCGATGCGACCAGGGAGCGCTTCCACGGAGTCGAGCGAGATGTTCGCGACGGCGAGCGGCGAGCTCGGAAGGATCTCATCGGCGGCAACGAGGATCGCGTGCACGTCCACCCCGTTCGCCTGCGCGTTCTCGAGCGTCGCGCCGATCGACGGCTCTTCGACGTCGACGCCGACGACCGGCGCGAAGCCGAGGAGCGCCGCTGCGATCGCGAGCACGCCGGAGCCGCAGCCCACGTCGAGGAGGGGGCCCGGCTCGAGCTCCTGCAGCCACTGCAGGCAGAGCTGCGTCGTCTGGTGCGAGCCTGTGCCGAACGCGCGGCCGGGATCCACGACCACGACCAGCGCGTCCGCGGGCGGTGCCTCCCACGGCGGCCCGATCCAGAGACCCCCGATGCGAATCGGACGATGAAAGGCGCGCCACCTCTCCTCCCAGCCTTCGTCGACATCGGCGCTGCGCCCGCTACCGAAGAACGCCCAGAGCCGTTCCTCGCCGGCGGCGTCGGTGTAGGCCGCGAGCTCGGTGCCCTGTGCCTTGTCGACTTCCTCGAACCCCTCGGGGAACAGCTCGACCATGGTGGCGCGCGCCTCCTCGAGCCGTTCGGGGCCGACCTCGATCGAGACCCTGCGCAGCGTGCTCAGCGGAACGCGCTCTTCAGCTTGTCGAAGAAGCTCTCGTCGGTGCGATAGGTGTGCTCGTCGCTCGCCGCGTCGAACTCCTCGAGCAGCCGGCGTTGATCGTCGCTCACGCGGCGCGGCACCGACACGTTGACGAGGACGCGGTGGTCGCCGCGGCCGAAGCCCTGCAGGACCGGCATACCCTTGCCGCGCAGCACGCGCACCTCGCCCGGCTGCACCCCGGGCGACAGTTCCAGCTCGACCGGGCCCTCCAGCGTGTCGACGCTCATCGTGGCCCCGAGCGCCGCCTGCACGATCGTCAGGTCGACCTGCGAGTAGATGTCGTTGCCCTCTCGCACGAAGCGCGGGTCGGGCTTCACTCGGACGAGCACGTACACGTCGCCTGAACGCCCGCCGAGGGCGCCCGCGTGGCCCTCGCCGGAGAGACGGATGCGCTGACCGTCGTGGATCCCCGCGGGGATGTCCACGTTCAGCTCGCGCTGCTCGATCGTGCGGCCGGCTCCCTCGCAGGCAACGCACGGATGCTCGACGATCACGCCTCTCCCGCCGCACTGCGGGCAGGCCTGCGTGCGGACGAACTCGCCGAAAATGCCGCGCGAGACCTGGTGCAGCCGGCCGCTGCCCTCGCAGCGCGTGCACGGAGTCGGATCGGTGCCGGGCTCCACGCCGTCGCCACCGCAGGTCTTGCACATGACGGCGACGTCGAACGGAACGGCGACCGTGGCGCCGCGCGCGGCGTCCTCGAGCTCGATCTCCACCTGCGCACCAACGTCCGCACCGCGCTCGCGCGCGGCGCCGCGGATCCCGCCGCCGAAGATGTCGTCGCCGAAGAACGCGGAGAAGAGGTCGCCGAGCCCGCTGATGTCGAAGTGCGTCGGCGTGAATCCGCCCGAGCGGAGGCCGGCGTGGCCGTAGCGGTCGTAGAGCGCGCGGCGCTCGGAGCTCGACAGCACTTCGTACGCCTCGGTCACCTCGCGAAAGCGGGCCTCCGTCTCCGGGTCTGCGGAGACGTCGGGATGCAGCTGGCGCGCGAGGCGCCGGAAGGCCTTCTTGATCGTCGTCTCGTCGGCGTCGCGCGGAACGCCAAGGAGCTCGTAGTAGTCGTGGTCGGTGGTCGCCATCAGTCTTCGGAGTACACGTCCTCGACGAACTTGGACAGCTCGTGGGCGGCCGAGCGCACCGAGCGCAGCGCCTTCTCGTAGTCCATGCGAAGCGGCCCGAGCAGGCTGACCGAGCCGAGCGTCTGCCGGGCGAGCCCGTACGTCGAGCCGACGAGCGCCAGCTCGCGCAGCCCCGGCTGCTCGAGCTCCTCGCCGACGCGCGCGAACGGGCGGCGCGGGTCGAGCCGCTGCGCGACGACGTCGAGCAGCGCCGCGCGCTTCTCGAGCGCCTCCATCAGGCTGCGGTACGCGTCGATCTCCTCGACTCGCATCTCGTCCAGCAGTCCCGCGGCGCCGCCGACGAACAGCTGCCGGTCCTCCGCGGCGGCCTGTTCGAACGCGCCGCGCACGACGAGCAGGAACCCTCGCTCGCGCGGGCTCAGGCCGGGCTCGTCGAACGCCTGCTTGACCTGCCGGGTCCCGATGCGAGCGCCTTCGAGCCGCTCGTTGAGGTAGTCGGCGGCCCACGTGGCGAGACCGGGATCGACCGGCTCGGGGAACGCGTAGCGCACGTTGGTGACACCGCCCGTGGAGGTAATCACGGCGACCATCACGACCTCGGGCTGCAGCAGCAGCACCTCGACGTGCTTGACCGTCGCCGTCTGCGGCGCAGGCGCGGAGACGAGCGCGAGCAGCCGCGTCACCTGCGAGAGCATCTCCGTCGTCGCCTGGAGCGCGTCCTGCACCTCGGCGCGCGCGTCGGGCAGGTCGAAGCCGAGGTCGTGCGGCCTCGCCTCCGGCCGCGCGAGCAGCTCGTCGACATACAGGCGGTAGCCGGCCTCCGTCGGCAGCCGCCCCGCCGAGGTGTGCGGATGCGTCAGGAGCCCCAGCCGCTCGAGCTCGGCCAGCTCGTAGCGGACGGTGGACGGCGAGACGTCGAGCCCCGCCTTCTCGACCAGCGTCTTGGAGCCGACCGGCTGCTTGGTCGCGACGTACTCCTCCACGACGAGGCTGAGAATGGCCTGCCGGCGCTCGGACAAGGGGGCGTTCATGCCCCAATGGTAGGCCGCGCCGCGGCGTCGACCGCCGGCCTTCCCGCTACGCGAGGAGGCGTGCGGTCACGCCGCCGCCGAGAAACCGGCCGCGCGGGGTGAGCGTGAGCGATCCCGGGCCGCGGCTGACGAGGCCGCCACGCGCCAGGCGGTCGAGCTCGTCCGGGTCGAGAGCGTGCTCGATCTCCTCGAGCGGCAGCGGCTCGTCCAGTCGCAGGCCGAGCATCACGCGCTCGGTGAGGCGCACGTCGGCCGGCAGCTCCTCGACCTCCCGGGCCGGCCGCTCGCCCCGGCCGAGGGCCGCGAGGTAGCGCCCGAGCGACGGCGGGTTTCGCCAGCGCCGACCGTCAATTGTGCTGACCGCGCCCACGCCGAGGCCGAGGTAGTCACGTGCGAGCCAGTAGCCGAGGTTGTGCTTCGCCCGCAGGTCGCGGCCCGGTTCGACGCGGCAGAAGCTCGCGGTTTCGTACCAGCGGTAACCGGCAGCGGTCAGCGTCTCGACGACGCGCTCGAAGGAGGTCTCCATCGACTCGGCCTGGCGCTCCAGCTCGGCTCCGTGGGCGTGCGTGAAGCGTGTTCCCGGCTTCGCTTCCAGCTCGTACGCGGAAACGTGCTCGGGCTCGAGCGCCAAGGCCTCGGCCAGGTCGCGCTCGAGGTGGGCGGGCTCCTGGCCCGGGATGCCGTAGATGAGATCGAGGGAGATGTTGTCAATTCCGGCATCGCGGACAACATGCACGGCTCGCCGGACGTCGTCGGGCCGCGCGCGGCGCTCCAGCACGTCCAGAAGGTGCATGTGGAACGTCTGCGCGCCAATTGACACGCGATCGACACCGTTCCTTGACAGAAGCCGCGCCAGGTCGGCCGTTGCCGTCTCCGGATTCATCTCGATCGACACCTCGTCGGCGTCCGGCAGCGCCGCGAGCAACCGCTCGAGAGCCCGCGGGTGCGTGAGCGTCGGGGTTCCGCCGCCGAGATAGACCGACTCGAGCCGCGTCGCGACCAGGCCGCGCTCCAGCTCGAGTTCGCGCAGGAGCGCGTCGACGTATCGGTCGTGCTCGCCGTCCCGGCCGACCACGGTCACGAAGTCGCAGTAGCCGCAACGCGACGAGCAGAACGGCAGATGGACGTAGAGGTGGCGCGCGCCCTTCACGACGCTGCGACGCGGCGCGGGCGCGCGACGAGCTCGCCGCCGCAGTTCGGGCAGACGCCGTCCAGCGAGTCCGCGCACGAGGCGCAGAAGGTGCACTCGAAGGAGCAGATGCGCGCGTTGTCGTCGGATGTCAGTGCGTCTCCGCAGCGCTCGCACTCCGTGCGCATCTCGAGCGCCATCACTTCTTCCCGGTCTCGTTCAGGTTGAGCACGGCGAGGAACGCCTCCTGCGGCACCTCGACGCCGCCGACGGACTTCATCCGCTTCTTGCCCTTCTTCTGCTTCTCGAGCAGCTTGCGCTTGCGCGAGATGTCGCCGCCGTAGCACTTCGCGAGCACGTCCTTGCGCCGTGCCTTCACGGTCTCTCGCGCGATGATGCGCGCGCCGATCGCGGCCTGGATCGCGACGTCGAACATCTGGCGCGGGATCTCCTCGCGCAGCTTCTCCACGAGCGCCTTCCCACGCTCGAACGCGAAGTCGCGGTGCACGATGAGCGACAGAGCATCGACCGGCTCGCCGCCGACGAGGATGTCGACGCGTGCGAGGTCGCCTGTGCGGAAGCCGGCCATGTCGTAATCGAAGCTCGCGTAGCCGCGCGTGCGCGACTTCAGCTGGTCGTAGTAGTCGAGCACGATCTCGGCGAGCGGCAGCTCGTAGGTGAGGTGCACGCGCTCAGGCGAGAGGTACTCCATGTGGTCGAACTTCCCGCGCCGGTCGTTGTTCAGCTCCATCACCGTGCCGACGAACTCCTTCGGCACGATGATCGACGCCTTGATGTAGGGCTCCTCCACCTCGTCGAACGCGTCCGGGAGGTCGGCGGGCGTGTGCACCTCGACCCATTCGCCGCTGACCGGCTTCACCCGGTACGCGACGTTCGGCGCGGTGACGAGCAGGTCGAGGTCGAACTCGCGCTCCAGCCGCTCGCGCACGATCTCCATGTGCAGGAGGCCGAGGAAGCCGCAGCGGAAGCCGAAGCCGAGCGCCTGCGAGGTCTCGGGCTCGTAGAAGAGGGCGGCGTCGTTCAGCTTCAGCCTCTCGAGCGCGTCCCGCAGCTCCGGGTAGTCGTCGGATTCGGTCGGGAAGAGTCCCGCGAACACCATCGGCTTGACGTCCTTGTATCCGGGAAGCGGCTCGGCGGCGCCATCCTTGTCGAAGGTGAGCGTGTCGCCGACGCGCAGCTCGGAGACGTCCTTCAGGCCGGTGATCACATAGCCGACCTCGCCGGCGCTCAGCTCCTTGACCGGACGCATCGACGGCGACATGAATCCGATCTCCTGCGCCTCGAAGCGGGTACCGAGCGCCATCGCGCGCAGCCATTCGCGCGGGCGGAAGACACCGTCGATGACGCGCACGAAGGCGACGACCCCGCGGTACTGGTCGTAGGACGAGTCGAAGATCAGCGCGCGCGCCGGCGCGTCGGGGTCGCCGGCGGGCGGCGCGACCCGTTCGACGATCGCGTCGAGGACGTCCTTCACCCCTTGCCCCGTCTTCGCGGAGATGCGCAGCACGCGGTCCGCGTCCTCGCCGATCAGGTCGGCAACCTCGGCCGCGGCGCCCTCCGGATCCGCCTGCGGGAGGTCGATCTTGTTCACGACCGGGACGATCTCCAAGTTGTTCTCGATCGCGAGATACGCGTTTGCGAGCGTCTGCGCCTCGATGCCCTGAGCGGCGTCGACGACGAGCAGCGCGCCCTCGCACGCCTGCAGCGAGCGAGAGACCTCATACGTGAAGTCGACGTGGCCGGGCGTGTCGATCAGGTTGAGCTCGTGGCCCTTCCAGTGCACGCGGACCGCCTGCGCTTTGATCGTGATGCCGCGCTCGCGCTCGAGGTCCATCGAGTCGAGCAGCTGGTCGCGCATGTCCCGCGCGGCGACGGTCTCCGTGAGCTGGAGGATGCGATCCGCGAGCGTCGACTTGCCATGGTCGATGTGCGCGATGATCGAGAAGTTGCGGATGTGTTGCTGGTCCATGGGAGCTCAGCCGCGGCGGAAGCGGCTCTGCAAGGAGAGTAGCGCCTGCATCTCGCGCACCCGCAGCGCGCGACAGGCGATCAGGTACGTCGCGACCGCGGCCGTCAGGGCGGGCAAGACCGAGAGAAGCTGGCCTCCGAGCGACCGCCCCGCAATGTCGTCGAGCGGCTTCCAGGCGGCGAACGCGACAGCGCCTGCGACCGCGGCGGCGGCGAGCACGCGCACGAACGACGCACTCACCTCGCCGAACTCGATTCGCCCGAGCCTGCGCCGCAGGACGACGAGGAGCGCCGCCGTGCCCGCGATGTTGACGAGCGACGTCGCGAGCGGGATGCCCCAGACACCGAACGACGAGAACGCCACGTCGAGGACGGCATTCAGAAAGAGGTTCCCCAACGCGACCACGGTCGGCACCCAGTTGTCCTGCAGGCTGAAGAACGACCGGTTCAGCATCAACATCGTCCCGTTGAACGTCAGCCCGAGCGACAACGCGGCGAGGCACGCGGCGACGGGCGGCGTCTGGTCGGGGGTGAACTCCCCGCGCTGGTAGATCAGGCGCGTGAGCGGCTCTGCGAGCACCGCGCACACGACGCTCGCCGGAACGAGCAGGAACGAGATCTGGCGCAGACCGGTTGCCGTCGTGTCGCGGAACCCCCGCATGTCGCCGCGCGAGGCGAAGCGCGCAAGCGACGGAAAGAGCACGGTCGCGATCGCGACAGAGAACACGCCCTGGGGGAGCATGTAGATACGGAAGGCGGCGTCGATCGTCGCCGGTGCGTTCTTCGTGACCAGCCAGCCGCCGACCACCCCGTCGATCAGCGCGTTGATGTTGATCAAGCCGAGCCCGAGCGTCACGGGAAGCATCAGCTTGAAGACCTGCTTGACGGCCGGGTCGCGCCAGTCGATCACCATCCGCAGCCGCCCGTCGAGGCCGCGGAGCCACGGGATCGGAAGCAGCACCTGCACGATCGTCCCCGCGAGGATCGCGCCGGCGTAGACGTACAGCTTGTGGTCGGCGCCGTGGACGTGCGGCACGCCGAAGACGAGGCCGGCGATGATCACGAGGTTCCACGCCACCGGTGTCAGCGCGGGAATGGAGAACTCGTCGTAGGTGTTGAGGATCCCGACGACGACACCGGAGACGCCGAGCAGCGCGACGATCGGGAACAGCACCTGCGAGAGCCCGATCAGCAGCGGGTGGTAGTCGGGATAGAGCGGAGGCATCACCCAGCGGGCCGCGAGGATGAACAGGGCGCTGATGCTCCCGAGCCCGAGCAGCGTGAGCCAGAAGAGCGACGACGCAACGCGCCAGGCGCGCTTGCGCTCGCCCTTCTCGATCAGGTCGCTGAAGACGGGGACGAACGCCGAGGAGAGCGCGGCGTCGGCGACGAGAGCACGGATCGTGTTCGGGACGAGGAACGCGATGTTGAACGCGTTGACCGGGCCGTTGACGCCGAAGTAGCTCTTCGCGACGATCTCGCGCGCCAGGCCAAGCACCCGCGAGATACCCGTCGCGAGGGAGAAGATCGCCGTGGAGAGCGCGAGGCGGCGGGCCGGGCGCTCCGAGACGGGAGTGGCAGCCGGATCCTCGGTCTCGCCCGCGCCGGGGGTCGTCGCGTCGTCGGCCACTGCCACCGATAGGTTACGCGCGGGAGCGGCGGAATAAGGGCTCCGCGCCCCGCTCCGGCGCCGTACCTCCGGCGCCTCCACTCCCCGGGCGCCTCGGTCGGGCCCACGCCTGCTACCCTTCGCGCGCCCGCAGAAGCGGGCTTTTTACCGCCATGCCGAACATCAAGCAACAGAAGAAGCGCGTCCGCACCGCCGCCGAGGCACGCCTCGAGAACCTGCGCTACCGCTCGTCGATCAAGACGCTCGCGAAGCGACTGTCCACGACCGTCGAGGCCGGCGAGAAGACGGAGGTCGAGGAGGCGCACAAGGCGCTCGTCAAGCTGATCGATCGCGCGGTCGCCCGCGGCGCGCTTCACCGGAACGCCGGCGCTCGCAAGAAGTCGCAGGCGGCCCGGATCCTCTCCGGCCCCCGCGCCTAGCGCCTCGTCCATCAGTCGCGCGCGGTGATCTCGACCAGCGCGCGCTCGAGCTCCAGCTCGTTCGAGAGCCGGGAGCCGCCCTTGAGCGCGTGGTCGAGCTGCGCCATCCGGATCAGCGCGTCGTCAAGCTCCGCGCCGCTGAAGTTACGCACCTGTGCGTAGAGCTTCTGGGCCGGGTACGGCTTCATGCCGAGCGCCGACGCAGCGTCGGCCGGCGAGAGTCCCTGCTCCTCGAGCCGGTGTGCGGCCCGAGCACGCTGAAGGTGCCGTGTCAGGCTGCCAACGAGGCGCGGGATGGTGCGCGAGACGGGATCGCCGGTGCGATCGAGCATCCGTTCGGCCTCGCGGAGGACGCCTCCCACGTCGCGCATGCCCCACGCATCGGTCAGGTTCCACGGCGGCGACTCCGCGCGCGGCGCAACGAGCTGTGCGACATCCGACTCCGTCACCTCGGCGTCGCCCGCCCACGTCGCGAGCTTCTCGACCTCGCCGGCGAGCTCGTAGAGGTCGTCGCCGACGAGCTCGGCGAGCAGCCGGCAGGCCTCGGGCTCGGCCTTCGTGCCCTGCAGCTTGAACTGGTCCGCGATCCACCGCGGGACGGCCTTGGCCGTGACGTCCCAGATCAGAAGCTCTCCCGCGGCGGCGACCGCCTTCGCGATCGGCGCGTCCTTCTTCAGCTCGTTCGCGACGAGTGCGAGGGTCGTGCCGGGCGCAGGTGCCTTGAGATAGCCGGCGACCGCCTTCGCGTCGGGCGCCTTCCACGCCTCGACGTGCTCGACCACGACGAGCCGCTGCCCGGCCCCGAAGAGGCCCATGACGTTGCACGAGGCGACCGCATCGTCGCCGGTCGCCTCGGTCGCGTCGAGGTGCTCGACCGCGTCGTGGTCGAAGCGGCTGCGCAGGCGCGCGACGGCGCGGTCGACCTTCGGACGGTCGCTTCCCCCGATCAGGTACGCCGGCTTGAGGTCGTCCGCCATCTCCGTCAAGGATAGGGCGTGGACGTACGGCGGTTCGACGATCCGGCGGAGTTCTTCGCGCACGCAGCGCCGTTCCTGGAGCGGCGTGAGGCGGAGCACAATCTCGTTCTCGGCCTCCGGAACAGGCTGCTGCGCGATCGGCATGCATTCGGCGAAGCGGATCCGTGGTTCGCCGTAGCGGAATCCGCCGGGGAGATCGTCGGAGCCGCCTTCCGCACGCCGCCCCATCCGCTCGGGCTCTCGGTGCTCGAAGACGAGGCGGCGGTCGATGCCTTCGTCGACCACCTGCGCGGCGCGGACCTCGGCGGCGTCTTCGGACCGGTCGTAGCCGCCGAGCGGTTTGCCCACCGATGGTCCGAGTTGACCGGCGTCGAGGCGCGAGTCGCCCTCGCCGAGCGCATCTACGAAGCGCGGGAGGCGTTTCCGCCCGGCGCCGTGCCCGGGCGGTACCGGGAGTACCGGGACGACGACCACGATGTCGCCGCCGCGTGGCTCGACGCCTTCGTCGCCGAGGCGCTGGCGTCGGCACCGCCGGCGCGGCAGGGTGACGGCGCGTCGTTTGTCGCACGCCGCCTCGAAGAGCCCGAAGGCGGGCTCGTGGTCTGGGAGGACGGCGGCGCGGCCGTGTCGATTGCGGGCTTCGGCTCCCCCACGCCGAACGGGATTCGCGTCGGCCCCGTGTACACGCCGCCCGAGCTGCGGGGCCGAGGCTACGCAAGCGCCCTCGTCGGCGAGTTGACGGCGCGCCTCCTCGCGAACGGGCGGCGTCTCTGCTTCCTCTTCACCGATCTCGCCAACCCGACGTCGAACTCGATCTACCAGCGGGTCGGGTACCGCCCGGTCGCCGACGTCAGCGACTGGCGGTTCGGTCCGTGGTGAGCCGGCGCCAGAGGAGCGCGACGGCGACGAGCGCACCCGCCGTCGCTACGGCGGCGCCGTTGCCGCGTGCCTGCGCGAACGGGACCGCGGCAACGGCGCGCGCGCAGAGCGCGATGTAGGCGGCGACCCAGCCGTTGAGCCACGCAAGCGCGACGGCGAGCGGCGGGGCCACCGGGTCGACCGCGGCGGCAGCGAACGCGAGCCCGAGCAACGGCGCGACCGCAGGCTCGACGAGCGCGTTCGCGACGACACCCAGCAGCGGCACGGCGCCGAACTGCAGCCAGAGGATCGGCGCCGTAGCGACGCTGCACGCCGCGGCAACCGGTAACGCGGTGCGCAGGTAGGGCAGCAGCGGGTAGCCCTCGAGCTCGCGCGCGAGCGGACGCACCGCGAGGAAGATCGCGGCCACCGCTGCGAACGAGAGCTGGAAGCCCGCATCGAAGAGGGCGTACGGGTTCCACGCGAGCAGGACGATCGCCGCCAGGAGCAGCAGGTGCCACTGGTCGCGGTCGCGGGCGACGAGCCACGCGATCGAGACGGCGCAGCCGGCGACGGCCGCGCGGATGACCGACGGCTGTGGCCCGACGGCGAGCACGTAGGCGCCGATCGCCCCGAGCGCGGAGAGGTGGCCCCAGGTGCGGGGCAGCCCGAGCAGCGCCGCGAGCGCGAGCATCCCGCCCGCGAGCAGGACGACGTTCCCGCCGCTGACCGCGAGCAGGTGGTAGAGCCCCGACCGCCGGAACGCCTGCTTGAGGCCGGGTGAGAGTCCGGCGTCGTCCCCGAGCACGACCCCTTCGAGGACCGCGCGCCGTTCTCCCGTGAGCCCGGGCGCCGAGGCGGCGCGCAGCCACGAGCGCAGCCGGTCGCCGGCACCGCCGAGGCCGCCGCGGCGGCCGACGACGTGCCACTCGTCCACGCGCAGGACGACGTGCACGCCTTGCCGGCGCAGCCACGTGCGCTCGTCGAAGCCGTGCGCCGGCCCGCGCGGTAGCCGCACGACCGCGAGCAGGCTCACGAGGGCGCCTTGTGGAGGCGCGCGCCCGAGCGCCAGCTCCAGCTGCACTCGCTCGTCGACCGGACGCTCCTCGAACCGGCGCACGCGCGCCGGCTGACGCTGTAAGAACATGCCGCGGCGCGACTCGCCGGTCACCTCGACAAGTACCCGCCCTGCGCGGCCGACCTCCATGCGCAGCGGGCTGCGGTCGAGCGCGTCGAGACGGAGCGACCCCCACCACCAGCCGGCCACGCCTAGTACGAGAGCGGCGCCGGCGAGGCGTACGCGCGGCGGTGCCACAAGCACCGCGAGCACCAAAATTCCTGCGAGCGGCGGCGGATGGACGCGCACGAGGTTCGCCGCGGCGAGGCCCAGCACGAGCGCCGCCGCGAGGACGTGTGCAGGCAGCACGCGCGTCATGGCACCACCAGTCCCTGGAGCTCACCGATGCGCGCCGGCCCGATGCCCGGGATCGCGTCGAGCTCTTCAACGCTGCGGAACGCGCCATGCTGCTGCCGGTACGCGACGATCTTCTGCGCGGTGACTGGGCCGACGCCCGGCAACGCGTCGAGCTGCTCGGGCGTCGCCGAGCTCAGCGAGACCGGGCCGGTGCTCGCTCCGCCACCGCCGGCGACCGCCCCTCCTGCCCCGTGCACAGGCACGACGACCTGCTGGCCGTCGGCAACCGGCGCGGCGAGGTTGACGCCGCTGCGCTCGGCGCCGCGCGCCAGGCCGCCTGCCCGCGTGATCGCATCCGCGACCCGGGAGCCGGCCGCCAGCCGAACCAGACCGGGACGACGGACCGCACCAACGACGTCGACGACGAGACGCTTGTCCGGCGCGCGCTCACCGCTGCGCGGGACGACCGGGGCAACGCGAAGCGCCGTCGAATCCGCGCCTGGCGCGCCCGAGTGGCGCCAAGCGACGACGAGCACGACAAGAGCGAGGAGCGCGAGCGCGAGCAGCCGCCGTCCGCGCACGCCGAGCGGGAGATCGATCATCCAACCACGGTGACGAAGAAGCCGTCACGCGTGGGAAACGCCTCTGTGACGAAAGTGGAACTTCTGCGCTACACGACGAGGTTGACGAGCTTGTCGGGCACGACGAAGACCTTCGACTCCGCCCCGTTCAGGTGCGCCTGCACCTTTTCGGACGCACGGGCGCGCGCGACGAGCTCCTCCTCGGGCAGGCCCGCCGGCACCGTGAGCCGGTCCCGCACCTTGCCGTTCACCTGCACGACCAGCTCGATCGTCTCGCTCCGCAGCATCGACTCGTCGTGGGTCGGCCACGGGTGCTCCCACAGCCGCTCGTGCCCCAACACGGTCCACAACTCCTCGGCGACGTGCGGCGTGTAGGGCTGCAGCAGCGACACCGCCGTCTCCGCCGCGAAGCGGGCGGCCGGGTCGGCCGGCGCCTTGGCCAGCTCGTTGATCAGCTCCATCACCGCCGAGATCGGCGTGTTGAAGACGAAGCGGCGGTCGATGTCGTCGGTCACCCGCGCGATCGTCTCGTGTGCCTTTCGCGCAAGCGGCGTATCGACGCCGGCGGGCGAGGGCGGCTGCTCCGCCGCCTCGTGCACGGCGCGCCAGAAGCGACGGATGAAGCGCGCGGTCGCGCCGATGCCGTCGGGCGACCAGTCGATGTCCTGGTCGGCTGGCCCCTGGAAGAGGATGTAGATGCGAATCGCATCGGCGCCGAACTGGTCGATCAGCTCGTTCGGCGAGACGCCGCCCTGCGACTTCGACATGCGCTTGCCGTCCTGCCGCACCCAACCCTGATGGAACAGCCGCGCGAACGGCTCGCGGAAGCCGAGCATGTCGAGGTCGTTCATCGCCTTGACGAAGAAGCGCGAGTACAGCAGGTGCCCCTTCGCGTGGTCGATGCCGCCGATGTACTGGTCGATCGGCATCCAGTAGTCAACGAGACGCCGCTCGAACGGCGCGTGCTCGTCGTGCGGATCGGCGTAGCGCAGGAAGTACCAGGACGAGTCGACGAACGTGTCCATCGTGTCGCCCTCGCGCTGCGCCGGCCCGCCGCAGATCGGGCATGTCGTGTTCATGAAGTCTGCGTTGGACGCGAGCGGCGGCTTCCCCTTCGGACGGTAGTCCTCGACCTCCGGCAGCAGCACCGGCAGCTCCGCCTCGGGCACGGGCACGGCTCCGTGCTCAGCGCAGTAGACGATCGGGATCGGGGCGCCCCAGTAGCGCTGGCGCGAGAAGCTCCAGTCGCGCAGGCGATAGTGGATCGCCGGCTTGCCCTTGCCGTGCTCGTCGAGCCACGCAACGATCGCCTTGATCGCCTCGCGCCACGGCAGACCGTCGAACTCGCCGGAGTTGACGAGCCTGCCGTCCTCGTCGATCACCGGGCGGATCGGCAGGTCGTAGCGCTCGGCGAACTCGCGGTCGCGCTCATCGTGCGCGGGCACCGCCATGATCGCGCCGGTGCCGTACTCCATCAGCACGTAGTCGGCGACCCAGATCGGCAACTGCTCGCCGTTGACGGGATTCGTCGCGTAGCGGCCGGTGAACACGCCGCTCTTCTCGCGGGTCGCGCGCTCCTCGGTCGGACGCGCGCCAGCGATGCTCGCGTACGTCAGGATCTCTTCGTTGCCGGCCGCCAGCTCCTCGACGAGCGGCGACTCGGGCGCAACGACGAAGAACGTCGCGCCGAAAAGCGTGTCGGGGCGCGTGGTGAAGACGGGGATGTCGCGGTCGAGCTCTTCCACGCGGAACAGCACCTCGGCTCCCTCGGAGCGGCCGATGTGCTGGCGCTGGATCTTCTTCGTGCGCTCGGGCCAGTCGATCGTCTCCAGATCGTCCAGCAAGGCGTCGGCGTACGCGGTGATCTTGAAGAACCACTGCTCCATGTTCCGCGTCTCGACCACGAAGCCGCACCGCCAGCAGCGACCGTCGACGACGTGCTCATTCGAGAGAACCGTCTGGTCGTTCGGACACCAGTTGACCGGCGCCGCCTTGCGGTAGGCGAGACCGTGCTCGAAGAACTTCAGGAACAGCCATTGCGTCCAGTGGTA
>JBJMKB010000068.1:0-3442 GCA_045806045.1 Gaiellaceae bacterium
CTTCGAGCGCGCGCGGTGCAGAAGCACTCTCTGGTTAGTCTCGCTGAGCTCGAGAACGCTACACACCTCCGCGGAGTCCCAACCTTCGACGTCGCGCAGCGAGATCACGATCCGCTGGCCGTCGGGGAGGCCCGCGATCGTGTCGGCGATCAGCTTGCGAGTCTCGGCGGAGAGGAGAGCGCTGTCCGGCTCGGCCGACCAGGGCATCGGGAACGAGACCCAACGGGATGGATGCTGCTCGTCGGGGCCTTGGAAGCGGTCGGTCGGAAGGGCCGGCTCGTGCCCCGCTGCCTCGCGCGCGAGCTCGAGTGAGGAGAAGGGCACGGTGCGCGCCTCGCGAACCGCGTGGGTTCGGGCGATGTTGGCCACGATCCGGAGCAGCCACGTCCTTAGGGCGGACCGGCCTTCGAACCGGTCGAGGCCGCGGAGCGCGCCGAGCCACGCCTCCTGCACGACTTCGTCGGCGACCGCGCCCGAGCGGACGAACGTCAGCGCGACCCTGCGCATCGCGGCGCCGTAGGCATCGACGAGAGCGCTGAATGCGTCCTCGTCGCCGCAGCGGAGGGCCGCGAGGAGCGCGGTCTCGCTGCTCAAGGTCTCGGGACCCTGCATCCGCTCAAAAAATTACATGCTCGCGAAGGCGTAACGCGACTGCCGCATCGCGTGACGGTACGAGCGACGGCAAACGAACCCGTAAGGAGAACCGATGAGCCTCGCCGCCACGATCACTACAGCCGACGACTTCTCTGCGCTGGAGGAGAGAAGTCCCCGTGAATGTTCGAGCTGCGGCGAGGTCCTTAGGCGATGAGCCGCCGTGTCTCACGCCTCGTAGGGGGGTGGCGCACCGGGCTCTCTCGCCCTGTGCTGATCCTTCAAGGGGGAAACGCCCTCAACTACTTCGGGTACGGGCTCGTTCTTCCCTTTGAGATCATTTATCTGCACCAGATACGTGGCTTTTCAACGTCGATGGCCGGACTGGTTCTGGCGGCGACGATGGGGTCGTCCGCAATCGTCACCCCGCCGACGGGTGCGCTGCTCGACCGGTGCTCCGCCAAAGCGCTCGTGGTCGCAGGAAGCTTGGCGAGCGCCCTTGGCTACGCCGGCTTCGCATTCGTAGATCGTCCCTGGCAGGGCTTTGCCTGCTCGATTGTCGGTGGAGCCGGGCTCGGCGCCGCAGGGACGGCCAACCGAACATTGGTCGTCAGGTTGATCAGGCCCGAGCAGCGAGCGGCCGCCTTCGCGCTTAACCGTGTCGCGGGCAACTTCGGTATTGGTGCCGGCGCGACCGTCGCTGGCTTCATCGTCGCATCCGCACAGCATCTCAGCACGTTCCAAATTCTCTATCTCTTCGACGCCGTCACCTCCGCCGCACTCGCGCTGATCGTGCTTGCGGCCGTACCGAGCCCGCGAGCCGAGATCGCCACAGCGACAGACGGCAACGGAACCGGCTTTCGCGCCGTCGCTCGAGATCGGCTCTTCCTCACTGTGATCGCAGCCAACATCGTGCTCGTCGTCGTCGGCCACACGTTCTTCTCCAACATCCTGCCGCCATTTGCAAAGGCACACACACCGGTCGGCCCCGCCGAGATCGGGATCATCATTCTGTTCAACACGGCCTTCATCGTGATCGCGCAGATCCCGGCGGTGCGCGTCGTGGCGCGGATGCGACGCACGCATGCTTTCGCGGCGACAAGCGTGCTTTTTGCGGTCGCTCTGCTCGCGGTGTTGCCGGCGACCCTCGTCCACTCGGAGTTGGCTGCTACCAGTATCCTCGTCGGCGTTGCGATCGTCTTTGCATGCGGCGAAATCGCACACACTCTCGTTCTCGGGCCGCTGGTCGCGGACATGGCTCCAGTCCATCTGCTCGGCCGCTACCTCTCTCTCTACAGCCTGACCTTCACCGGCTCCCTTGCCCTCGGCCCGGCGATTGGTGGCTTTCTCCTGCAGACCAATCCAGACGCCATCTGGTGGGGTGGCGCGCTTGCCGCGGTGCTGGCCGGAGCCGTCCTGCTTCGACTCGGCGACCGTGTCCCCGACCCGCTCCACGAAGCACCGTCACGTCTTGCATCGGCGCCAGAGGCTGCGTGAGGTCGTGCTGCGAAGAAAGGGTTTACGACTGGCTTCCTTGTCGTCTGCACGCTTGCGGCGCTCCTCGTGCGGGGACGGCCGCGCTGCGGGACTCTGATCTCAAACAACTCGAGTGAGTGAAAGGAGCAGGGATGAGCGACTTCACGATCGTCAACCTCAAGGAGATCGAGGACTCGGCAGCCGACCGGGAGGGGGTGGAGGCGCGCTTCGCTCGCAAGCATCTCGATTCCGAGCATCTCGGCGTGACCTTCATGCGCTACGACGCCAACGTCCGTTCGCCGAAGGCGCACAGCCACCGTGAGCAGGAGGAGGCGTACGTCGTCGTCAGCGGATCGGGCCGTATCCGGTTGGACGACGCCGTGCATGACCTCCGGCGGTGGGACGTCGTCCGCGTCAGCCCGACGATTGTTCGCGCGTTCGAAGCAGGCGACGAAGGGCTCGAGCTCATCGCCGTGGGCGCCGACCGGCCCGAGGGCGGCGACGGCGTGTTTGCCGAGACGGCCTGGGTCTAGTCCGGCGCTTCGCCGGTCTTGGGCGAGTCTTCGATCGGCTTCGTGATCGTCCAGGCCGGTCGAGCGAGCATCACGCCTTGAGCAGGTGCTCGACGTCGTGCACGTCGGCGCCGCTCGAGGCGATGCTCGCTGTCGAAGCGCGCATGTGAGCAATCAACGTCTGTCTGCTCATCATTCGCCCGCCCGCGGTGTGTTGGGGCGAGCTCTATCCCGTCGCACGATTGCTAGACAGGAGTGGTGACCGGACAGCCGGCGCACGGCACAGTTCGGTGTTCGCGGCGCGTCCGTTTGACGTACAAAGCGGTAGCCGATGCAGCGACGTGACGAAGACGGGGTCGAGGTGGCAGCGATCGCTCGAGTCATCGCGCTCGATGGTAGGCGGGTGCTCGACGTCGGCTGTGGCGAAGGCCGCATGACCGCGTTCGCCGCAGGCCACGCCGCGTCGGTCTACGCCTTCGATCCGAGCGCGGAGAACGTCGCTATCGCCCGGGCGGCGTTGACGAGCGAGCAGCGCCGTCGCGTCCGCTTCGCCGTTCATGACGCAGAAGCGCTCGACCTCCCGCGCGAGCGCTTCGACGTCGCGCTCTGTGGCTGGTCGTTGTGATGCGTTCCACTGGAGGGCGTCGTGCACGCCCTGACTAACATCCACGCCGCGCTCGCGCCAGACGCGATCCTTGTCGACACGCAGCCGTTCGGGGAGCGTCCGTCCGTCGCCGCCGGCGGAGCCGAGCTGGGCACGCTCGACATGCGCGAGTGGCTCGAGACGATCCGCGCGGTCGACGCACTCTTCGCGGAGACGGTCGCCGCCGGCCTCTACGAGCTGCAGCACGAGGAGCGCATCA
>JBJMKB010000069.1:0-38021 GCA_045806045.1 Gaiellaceae bacterium
AGCAGATCCTCGCCGACCAGCTCGAGCACATCGAGGACGCGTCCCGGCGTCGCGGCCATGACTACGTCGATCTCGCGCTCTTGACCGACGGCCTGCGCGCCGAGCGGGAGCAGGGGATCACGATCGACGTCGCGTACCGCTCGTTCGTGACGCCGCGGCGCCGGTTCCAGCTCGCCGACGCTCCCGGCCACGTGCAGTACACACGCAACATGGTCACCGGGGCGTCGACCGCCGACGTGGCGGTGATCCTCGTCGACGCGCGCAAGGGCGTGATCGAGCAGACACGCCGCCACTCGTACATCGCGGCGATGCTCGAGCTACCGCACATCGTCTACGCGGTGAACAAGATGGACCTGGTCGACTTCTCCGAGGAGCGGTTCGACGAGATCGCGCGCGAGCTCGCCGAGCTCACCTCGCAGCTCGGGCTGCACGACGAAACGGCGATCCCCGTGTCCGCGCTCAAGGGAGACAACGTCGTCGACCGCACCGGCGCGATGCCGTGGTATGCCGGCCCGACGCTGCTCGAGCACCTCGAGACGGTGGAGATCTTCGGCGACCGCAACCTCGAGGAGCGGCGCTTCCCGGTGCAGTGGGTGATCCGGCCGATGGCCGACGAGCACCACGACTACCGCGGTTACGCCGGTCAGGTCGCGGGCGGCGTCTGGCGAGCGGGTGACGAGGTCGTCGTCATGCCGTCCGGCCTCCGCAGCCGTGTCGCCGCCGTGGAGGCGGCCGGCATCGAGCTCGAGGACGCGATTCCCGGTCAGTCGGTGACGATCCGCCTCGAGGACGACGTCGACGTCTCGCGCGGCGACCTGCTTGCCGACCCCGGTTGCGCGCCGGTCGCGGCGCGAACGCTGATCGCGCGCGTGTCCTGGATGAGCGAGCGCCCGCTCGAGGAGCGTTCGCGCCTGCTCGTGAAGCACACGACGCGTACCGTCCCCGCGCGCGCCGACGAGATCGTGAGCGTGGTCGACATCCATTCGCTGACCGACCGGTCCTCGCCCGGAAAGATGGAGCTGAACGACCTCGGCGTCGTCCAATTCAGGCTCGCGGAGCCGCTCGCCGTCGACCCCTATGCGCGCAACCGCTCGACGGGCGCGTTCATCCTGATCGACGAGGCGACGAACGACACGATCGGCGCCGGAATGGTCGTCGCCGCCGAATGACCTGGGAGCTCAGCATCGCCGGTCTCCTGATCGGCGTGCTCGTCGGCATGACCGGCATGGGCGGAGGAAGCTTGATGACGCCGATGCTGATCCTGCTCTTCGGCTTCGACCCGAAGGCCGCGGTCGGCACCGACATCCTCCACGGCGCGGTCTTCAAGTCGTTCGGCGCGATCCGCCACCGGCAGCTCGGAAACGTGCACGTGCCGCTCGCGCTCTGGATGCTCGTCGGGTCGGCGCCGCTGTCACTCGCCGGCGTGCAGATCGCGAGCTCGTTCTCCGACACCACGCAGTCCGCAATGGGGCGCGTCGTCGGCGGTGCGCTGATCCTCGGCGGCATCGGCTTCGCGATCAAGGCGTTCGTCCGCGGCTACGCCGGTGAGGAGCAACTGCACCTCTCGGCGCGGCAGAAGGCGATCGCGATCGCGATCGGCGCGACCTGCGGCTTCGTCGTCGGCCTGACTTCCGTCGGGTCGGGCACGTTCTTCGGCCTGGCGATGCTGCTCGTCTATCCGCTCGCCGCGCGCCGGATCGTCGGCACCGACATGCTCCATGCGGCGCTGCTCCTCTGGGTCGCGGGCGCGGGCCACCTGCTGCACGGAAACGTCGACCTGCACGCGATGGCGTGGCTGCTCGTCGGCTCGATTCCGGGCGTGCTCATCGGCTCACATCTCTCGATCAAGGTCCCGGAGCAGGCCCTGCGCCTCGCGTTCGCCTTCGTGCTCGTGCTTTCGGGGATCAAGCTGGTCGAGCTCCCGGCCGCAACGACGATCATCGAGATCGCCGGGCCGGCGGGCGCGGTCGCCTTCGCGGCGTGGTCGATCGCGCAGCTGCGGACGCGGCGCCTCTCCCCCGCGACCGACTGAACCCGGCGGCGCATTCAACTGTGCGGGACGGTGGGACCGCCGACGTACAATCGTCGGCTCGTGGCCCGGGTCCTGTCGATGGCGATCGTCCTCGCCCTGCTCGCCGCTACGGCAGTCGCGTTCGTGGTGACGGAGAGCGCGAAGCTCGAGAGGTCGCCGATCTTCGCGACGCACCTCCCCGATCCGATCTTCTCGCCCGACGGCGTGTTGCATCCCGACGCCGACCTCGACTTCCGGATTCGGAAGACCGAGCGGGTGGAGGTCTGGATCGAGGATGCCGGGCACCGGCGCGTGCGGACGCTGCTCGCGCCCCGGACGTTCCGGCGCGGCTCGAAGGTGTCGGTGGCCTGGGATGGCATCGCAGACGACGGCGTTGCGGTGCCGGACGGGACGTACACGCCGGTCGTGAAGCTCCACCGCTCGCACTGGGTCGTGCGCCTCCCGAACCCGATCATGCTCGACACGAAGCCGCCGGTCATCACGGTGCACCACCCCCAGCATCCGATCCTGTCGCCCGACGGCGACGGGCGAAGCGATCGCTTCACGACGCCCTACCGGATCGACGAGAAGGGCAACGCGATTCTCAACGTCGCCGGCCAGCGCGTGTGGTTCACGCTCAGCCGCAAGCAGAGCGGGGAGCTGCACTGGACCGGCAGGCTCGGTAAGCCGCCGGTGCCCGCGAAGCCGGGCCGGTACCTGATGACGGTTCAGGCGCGTGACGAAGCAGGGAACGAGTCGAAGCCGTTCCCGTTCGCGATCGCGCTCGTCCGGTACGTCGTGCTCGCGCGCGACCGCGTCGTGGTCAGGCCCGGCGGAAGGTTCGCCATGCGGGTATCGACCGACGCTGCGTTCGTCCACTGGACGTTGCACGGCCGCTCCGGCGTGCAGCGGCGCGGGACGCTCCGCTTCAGGGCTCCCAAGTCGCCGGGCGTCTATCGCCTGTACGTCACGGCGGCGAATCACGCAGCGCGGTGCACGGTGGTCGTTGCATGAGCGCGGGCGTGGCACAGGCCGCCGGCGCCGTGGGAGCCCTCGGCCTTGCGCTCCTGATCGTCGCGTCTCGACGGGAGTTGCGGATCGCGGGACTCGCCGCGTGGGCGCTCGGGTGCGCGGGCCTTGCGATCTACCTCGCCCCGCACGGTCACCACCGGGTGCTTGCCGCGGCCGCCGTGCTCGGCGTCGTCGCGGCGGCGGCGGGCGCGTGGGCGGTTCTGCGCGTGCCGTGGCTGCTCGCGGTGCTGACGCTCGCGTGCGTTCCCGCGCGTATCCCCGTCCACGTCGGCTCCACGGAGGCGAATCTGCTGCTGCCGCTGTACGCGGTCGTCGCCGTCGCCGCGATCGCGCTTGCCTGGGAGCTGTTCGGCGACGGCAACGACGGTCGCGAGCTCGGCCCGCTCTCCTGGCCGGTCGCCGCGTTCGTCGCCTGGGACGGCCTGTCGCTCCTCTGGACAAACGATGTCCGCCAGGGCGCGATCGAGCTGCTCTTCTTCGTCTTGCCGTTCGCACTGCTGGCGCTGGCGCTCGCACGGCTCGTCTGGTCGCGCGCCTGGGTGCTGACGCTCTACGTGCAGCTTGCCGTGATGGCGCTCGTCTTCGCCGTGATCGGGATCGTCCAATACGAGACGCGGAGCATCTTCTGGAACCCGAAGGTGAAGGTCGACAACGCGTACGCGCCCTCGGGCTGGTTCTACCGCGTCAACTCGGTCTTCTACGACCCGTCGATCTACGGGCGCTTCCTCGTGATCGCGATCCTGGCGAGCCTCGTCATCGTGGTATGGCGTCGCGGCGACCCGCTGTGGGCGATTGCGGCGGCGCTGACGATCGCCATCACGTGGGCCGGCTTGCTCCCGTCGTTCTCCCAGTCGAGCTTCGTCGCGCTCCTCGTCGCGATCGGCGTCGCCGCGGTCGTCGTCTGGCGTAGCCACAGCCTCTTGCTCGTGGGTGTGGCCGTCGTGGTGCTGGTGGCGGCCGGCATCGCCTCGCCGGCGATCAGGCACAAGGCGTCCCTGTCGCACGTCACGAGCGGCCGCTCGACGCTCGTCTCGCACGGCGTCAAGGTCGGACTGCACCATCCTGTCGCGGGGGTCGGCGTCGGCGGGTTCCGTCGCGCGTACGCCGAGCTGACGCACCTGCGCGGAAAGGAGCCGAAGGCTGCCGCGTCGCATACGACGCCGATCACGGTCTTCGCCGAGACCGGCGTACCCGGGATCGCGATCTTCGCGTGGATGATCGTGACGGCCCTCGCGCTCGCGTTTCGCGGGCTGCGACGCAGCTTCGACGGAGCGGCCCGTCTCGCGTTCGGACTAGCCTTGGTCGCGATCCTCGTGCACTGCGTCTTCTACAACGCGCTCTTCGAAGACCCGACGTTCTGGGGCCTGCTCGCGCTGGTCGCCGTCGGCGCGCGCACGGTCGACGGGGAGCGCGCGGCGTGATCGACGGCGTCAAGCGCGCACTCGTGCTCGCGCCGCACACCGACGACGGCGAGTTCGGCTGCGGGGGGACGATGGCGCGCCTCGTGGAGGCGGGCGCCGACGTCCGTTACGTCGCGTTCTCGATCGCGACAAGGTCGCTGCCCGAGGGCTTCCCGCCCGACGCGCTCGCGCGCGAGGTCAAGGAGGCGACGACGGAGATCGGGATCCCACCGGAGAACCTGACGGTGCACGACTTCGACGTGCGCACGTTTCCCGACCACCGGCAGGAGATCCTCGAGCTGCTGATCGAGATCTGGAACGACTGGCGGCCGGACTGCGTCTTCATGCCGTCGCTCCACGACGTGCACCAGGACCACCAGACGATCGCGAGCGAGGGCCTGCGTGCGTTCAAGCGCACGACGATCCTCGGCTACGAGATTCCCTGGAACAACTTCGACTTCTCCTACCAGGCGTACTTCGCGCTCGAAACGCGCCACGTCGAGCGCAAAGTCGCGGCCCTCGAGAAGTACGCGTCGCAGCAGCACCGCCGCTATGCGAACGCCGAGTACGTGTGGAACGTCGCGCGCACGCATGGCATCAACGTGAACCGCGAGTACGCCGAGGTGTTCCAGGTGTACCGCGTCGTCGCGTAGTCGCCAGGCGGTCGCTAACGCGCGAGCGCCGCCCGGTCCGTGGCCGAAACCGACTCGATTCGATCGCCGGTGTCGGGGTCGAAGTAGTGGAAGCGCGAAGGGTCGACCGCGAGCGTGAGGCGCTGGCCCGGTTGCGCCACGCTGCGCGCGTCGACGCGCGCGGTCAGCAGCGCGCGCCGGTCGTCCGCGATCAACGTTTCGGTCTCTCCTTCCGCCGCGTCTCGGATCTCGTCGATGTCCAGCCGGGGAGCGTCGAGCGTGAAGATCACATGCGCGTCGGCTCCGAGGTCCTCGACGACGGCGACCTCGACGTCGACCCGCCGCAGCGCCGGTGGCGCGAAGGCGCCGTCCTCGAACGCTTCCGGTCGGATTCCGAGGATCACGCGGCCGGTGGTGGGGGGCCGAGCGGCGAGCGGCACGGCGAGCTGGCCGAAGGCGACGCGCTCCCCGTCGAGCTCTGCCTCGACGAGGTTCATCGCCGGCGAGCCGATGAAGGCGGCCACGAAGAGGTTCGCAGGCCGTGCGTAGAGCGCGCTCGGGCTTTCGAGCTGCTGAATCTTCCCGTCGCGCATCACCGCCACGCGCTGACCCAGCGTCATCGCTTCGACCTGGTCGTGTGTGACGTACACGGTCGTCACGCCCAAGCGATCGTGGAGCCGCGACAACTCGGCGCGCATCGAGACGCGCAGCTTCGCGTCCAGATTCGAGAGCGGCTCGTCCATCAGGAACGCTGCCGGCTCGCGCACGATCGCGCGTCCCATGGCAACGCGCTGGCGCTGCCCGCCTGACAGGGCGGACGGCTTGCGTTCGAGCAGGTCGGCGAGGCCGAGGAGCGAGGCCACCCGTGCGACCCGCTCCTCGATGTCGCGCTTTGCCGTGCGTCGCACCCGCAAGCCGTAGGCGAGGTTCTCACGCACCGTCATGTGCGGGTACAGCGCGTAGTTCTGAAACACCATCGCGATGTCCCGGTGTCGAGGGGCGAGCTCGGTGACGTCGGTGGCGCCGATCGCGATCGTCCCGCCTGTCGGTTCTTCGAGCCCGGCCAGGAGTCGCAACAGCGTGGTCTTGCCGCACCCGGACGGCCCGACGAGCACGAGGAACTCGCCGTCGCGGACGGTCAGGTCGACTCCGTCGACGGCGCGAACGCCGCCGGGAAACTCCTTCACCATGTTCTCGATCGTGATCTCGCCCATCGACGGTTACGCGTGAGCAGGGGGCGCCGTCGAGCGGCCCTCACGCAGCTGGGGGCGGAAGAGGAAGTTCGGAACGTGCCGCTCGGGCTCTTCGACGAGGCTCCAAAGAGCGTTCACGGCCATCTCGGCAATGTCGAGGATCGGCTGCGCGACGGTTGTGAGCGGCGGCTGCAGCCAGCGGGTGGCGGCGATGCCGTCGAAGCCGACGATCGAAAGCTCCTCGGGGACACGCAGTCCGCGATCGAGCGCCTCCTGGAGCGCGCCGATCGCCATCATGTCGCTCGAGCAGATCACCGCCGTCGGCGGGTCGTCGAGCTTCAGCAGCGCGCGTAGCGCACGCCGGCCCCCCTCGACTCCGAACTCCTCGTGCGCGATCAGCTCGGGTTGTTCGGCGATTCCCGCGCGCGCGAGAGCTGCCGCGCGTCCTCCGGTCTTCTGCTGGGTCGGAAGGAACCGTGTCGGGCCGGCGACGAAGCCGATCCGCTCGTGCCCAAGGCCGATCAGGTGCTCAGTCGCGAGGTGACCCGCGACGCGCTCGTCGATGCCCACCGCGGGCGCATCGACCGGCTGCGGCGCCCCGTTCACGAACACGAGTCGCGCGCCCTCGCGCGTCAGGCGTTCGTAGTGGTCGTGCTCGGCCTCGAGGTCGACGCCCTCGCACGAGATGAAGATCATTCCCGCGACCTGGCGCTCGAGCAGCATCTGGACATATTCGATCTCGGCCTGTGTCGTGCCCTCGGTGTTGCAGAGGATCGACGCATAGCCCCACGCCTTCGCGCGCGTCTCCATCGCCTGCGCGAGCGCCGGGAAGATCGGGTTCTCGAGCTCGGGGACGAGGAGACCGATCGCGCCGGTCGTCGTTCCGTGGCGCGGCGGCACGTACAGCAGCTCCGCCATCGCCTTCTTCACCCGCTCTCGCGTGTCGGGCCGGACCGCCTCGGCGCCCGACGCGACGCGGGAGGCGGTGGCGATGCTGACCCCGGCGCGGTCGGCAACTTCGCGAAGCGTGCTCACGGCCGCTATGTAAACAGTTTCATCGCTTGACATCAAGTCTTGTGAGTTCTAGGTTCTCGCCGTTACATCCATGTGAAAAGATTCCATGCGCCGAGCCGGATCGTCCGTTTCGGAGCTGAGCCAGGAGGTGGAGGTATCTGATGGGCAACCGTTGGGGTATCGGTCTCGCGCTCGCGATCGTCTCGGTTCTCGCCGCCGTCGCAGCTGTCGCGGCACCCGGGGCGAGCGAGGCGCGGACGACGAAGACAGCCACTGTCAACATCGACTTCTGGAACTACTGGGACGGCGACAACGCGAAGGCGATCTCGTCCTTGATCGATCAGTTCAACGCGTCGCACAAGGGAATCCACGTGCGCAACGTGACCTTCCCGTGGGGCGACCTCTACACGAAGATGCAGGCCGCGTCCCAGGGGAACGGGTCGGGCTTGCCCGCGGTCGCGGCCGGTGACATCGCGTGGACGGCTGCGCTACACCGCTCGGGTCAGCTCGCGAATCTGACGGCGGCGGTCAAGAAGGCGAAGGTCGATCTCAAGGACTTCTACCCGCAGATCCTCAAGTACTCGAGCTACCAGGGCCGGATCCAGGCGCTCCCGGTGAGCACGAACAACCTCGCGCTCTTCTACAACAAGGCGCTCTTCAAGCAGGCTGGGCTCGATCCGCTGCGCCCGCCGAAGACGTGGGACGAGCTCCGCGCCGACGCGAAGAAGATCGCCGCGCTCGGCAACGGCGTCCAAGGCTTCGAGATCTACACGCAGCAGGGGGAGGGGCTGACGTGGCAGCTCCAGCCGTACATCTGGCAGGCCGGCGGCGACTTCCTGAACAAGAACAACACCGCTGCGGCGTTCAACAACGCAGCAGGCCGGAAAGCGCTCGGCTTCCTCGTCGGTCTCATCCAGACCGACAAGGTCACCGAGGCGGGACAGTGGGGTGCCTTCGACAAGGGGCAGGCCGGGATGCGCGTCGACGGATCCTGGATGGTCAACAGCTACGCGCACCAGGTGCCGTTCCCGGTCGGCACGGCAATGATCCCGGCGCCCACCGGTGGCCAACACGCAACGAACATGGGCGGCGAGCAGATCTTCGTCTTCAAGTCCGCCTCGTCCGCAGAGCGGACAGCCGCGACGACCTTCGCGATCTGGCTCGCGAGCACGCCCGTGCAGATCAAGTGGGATCAGCTCACGTCGTTCATGCCGACGCGCGCGTCGGTCGCAAGCAGCAAGCAGATCAAGGCGTGGGTGAAGAAGACGCCGCAGCTAGGCGCCTTCGTGAAGCAGCAGCAGTACGCGCACGCGCGGCCGGCGATCCCGCAATACCCGGCGGTTTCCGACGCCTTCTCGAAGGCGATCGAGCCGGCGTTCTACGGGAAGGTGTCCGTGAACGACGCCCTCGCGAACGCGGCCCGCGACGTGAACGCGGCGCTGAACGCGCACTGATCGAATCCGGATCCAACGACATGTGGGCCACCCGCACAACCCTCCGGTGCGGGCGGCCCACGCGTTGACAGGCGAAAATCCAGCAGTGGCCGCGACGACGACACGCCGACTTGCGACTCGCACGCCTCGGTGGCTTCGCCGGAGGAGCCAGTGGGGGACGGCTGCGTTGCTGCTTCTGCCGGCCTTCTCGCTCTTCCTCGTCTTCACCGCGTATCCGTTCGTCTACGCAGCGAAGTTGAGCCTCACCCAGTGGGACGGCATCAGCGCCGCGCAGCGATGGGTGGGCCTCGGCAACTACCGGGCGCTCCTCCACGACCACGAGTTCATTCACTCGCTCAAGGTGACGGCGATCTACACGGTCACGGTTACGGTCGCGAGCATCGGGATCGGCCTGCTCCTCGCGCTCGCGCTGAACCGGAAGCTCCTGGGGCGGAACGTCTATCGCACGATCTTCTTCACGCCCGTGTTGACGGCGACGGTTGCCGCGGCGGTGGTGTGGCAGCTGCTGTTCGACCCGTTCACGGGGATCGTGAACGTCGGGCTGCGCGACGTCGGGCTGCAGGGGCCGCGCTGGCTCTCGGATCCCTCGTGGGCGCTGGCCGCGATCATCGTCGTCGGCGTCTGGAAGCGGATCGGCTTCACGATGATCATCTACCTCGCCGGGCTGCAGACCATCTCGCCGAGCTACTACGAGGCGGCCGAGGTCGACGGCGCGGGATCGTGGCGGCGCTTTCGCGACATCACCTGGCCGCTCCTCACGCCGATCACGGTCCTCCAGGTGATCATGGCCGTCATCGACTCGTTCCAGGTCTTCGATCACGTCTACGTGATGACCCAGGGCGGACCGCTCGGCGCGACAGACGTCGCGCCGCTCTTCCTCTACAACCAGGGCTTCCGCCTGTTCCACCTCGGGTACGCGGCCGCCGTCGGCTGGGTGATCTTTCTTGTCGTGCTCGGCGTCGTCCTCCTCCAGTGGCGGCTCAGCAAGGGGGGAGGATGGAAGCGCGCATGAGCTCCAAGCGATTCCTGCGACTCGGGCGGCACGGCCTTCTCCACGCCTGCCTGATCGCGACGGCATTCGTCGTCCTGCTGCCGTACCTGTGGATGGTGACCACGTCGCTTAAGCCGATCAAGCTGACGTTCGCGCCGCCGTACCTGATCCCAGAGCACTTCGTCTGGCACAACTACGTCGAGGCGTGGAACGCGGCCCCGTTCGATCGCTACTACCTGAACAGCCTGATCATGGCGGTTGCGATTGCCGGGGGTCAGGTCATCACCAGTGCGATGGCCGCCTACGCGTTCGACCGGCTCGACTTCCCCTTCAAGAACACGCTCTTCTTCCTGTTCCTCGCGACGCTCATGATCCCGCTGCCGCTGCTCGTGATCCCGTCGTACGTGATCATCGAGCAGCTCGGCTGGTTGAACACGTTCTGGGCGCTGATCGTCCCACGCCTCTGGACGGGGTTCGGCGTCCTGCTGATGCGTCAGTACTTCCGGACGTTGCCCCGCGAACTCGACGAGGCGGCGATGATCGACGGCTCGACGAGGTTCGGCGTGCTCTTCCGCGTTCTCCTGCCGCTCTCGCGGCCCGCCGTCGCCACCCTCGGCCTCTTCGCATTCCTCTTTGCGTGGAACGACTTCCTCTGGCCGCTGATCATGCTGGACGACCCGTCCAGGTTCACGATCCAGCTGGGACTCGCCAACTTCGCGGGCAAGTACGGCACGCAGTGGGTCCAGCTGATGGCCGGAACGGTGACCGCCACGCTGCCCGTGCTCGCACTCTTCCTGCTCGTGCAGCGCTGGATCATCCGCGGCCTGACCGTCGGGGCGATCAACGAATGACGAACGCAGCAAGAGGCCCTGACTGGGTCCCGGACGCCGTCTTCTACGAGATCTTCCCGGACCGGTTCCACAACGGCGACCGGTCGCTCGACCCATCCGGCGTCGCGCCGTGGGGCAGCACTCCGACACGCGAGAACTTCTTCGGCGGCGACCTGCTTGGCGTCAAGGAGAAGCTGCCGCATCTCCAGCGACTCGGCGTGACCGGGCTGTACCTGACGCCCATCTTCAGGGCCGGCTCGAACCACCGCTACGACACGCACGACTACCGGGAGGTCGACCCGATGCTCGGCGACGCGGGCGCCCTTCGCGAACTGGTCACGGACGCGCACGGGCGCGGCATCAAGGTGGTGCTCGACGGTGTCTTCAATCACGTCGGCGACGGCTTCTGGGCCTTCCGTGACCTGCAGGTCCGCGGCGAGAAATCGCCATACCGCGAGTGGTTCGACGCGCCTCATCTTCCACTCACCTCCGATCCGCCCAACTACCAGACGTGCGGCGGCGCGCCCTTCCTCCCGAAGCTCGACACGAGCAACGGCCACGTTCGCGATCACCTGCTCGATGTCGCGACGCATTGGGTCGAGGAGGCCGGAATCGACGGCTGGCGACTCGACGTTCCGTGGAAGGTCCCGCTCGAGTTCTGGCAGGCGTTCCGCGCGCGCCTGACGGAGCTGCGGCCGGAGCTCTATCTCGTGGGCGAAGCGTGGTGGAGCTGGGGCGAGTTGCTCCGCGTGTTCGATGGGCTCATGAACTACCGGCTCCGCTCGGCGCTGCTCGGCTTCTGTCTCTTCGACACGATGGACGCCGAAGACTTCGCGATCGAGCTGCAGCTTCTGCTGGCCGACGCGGGCGGTGGTGGTTTCATGCTCAACCTGCTCGGGAGCCACGACACGCCCCGGCTCTTCAGCCTGGCGGGCGGAGACGAGGCGAAGGTCGGCTTCGCGCTCGGCGCGCTGTTCGCGCTTCCGGGCGTCCCGATGATCTATTACGGCGACGAGATCGGCATGGACGGGGGCGAAGATCCCGATTGCCGCCGCGCGATGCAATGGGACGAAGCGGCGTGGCGCCGCTCGATCTTCGATCGGGTCACGAGCCTGATCGCTCTGCGCGCTGCGAGTCCCGCTCTGCGCCGGGGCACGACCGAGGTTCTCCTGACCTTCAACCGCGTCCTCGCGCTTCGGCGGAGGACGGGCGACGACGACATGATCGTCCTCCTGAACGCGGGGCCTCCGCGCAGCGATTTTCCGGTTCGGCTTCCGCTCGACGCCTCCTCGACCTTCGTCGACGCGCTCGACGGAGACCGCTACTCGGCGCGCGACTCATGCCTCGTCGTGCCGCACCTGCCCGGACGCGCCGCTCTGTTCCTCCGTGCGCACGCCGATGACGACTGAGGCGTTTCTCAGGACTCCCGCGACCGCGGATGCGAGACGCGTGCCGCATCTGCCGTCCGCGATCGCCGGGAACGGCGAGGTGCTCGTCACGCTCTCCGCGCGAGCCGAGGTCGAAAGGCTCTTCTGGCCGCATGTGGATTGGGGGCAGCACCTCGGTGAGCTCCGGCTCGGCATCGTCAGCAGCGGCGAGACGCAGTGGCTCGACGAGTTCCCCTTCGAGCATCAGCAGCGCTATCTCGAGGATGCCGCCGTCGTCGAGACGACTGCCGTGAGCGCCGAGGTCAAGGTGACGATCACCGACTTCGTTCTGCACGATGCCCCGGTCCTCGCTCGCTCGATCGAGGCGGGCGTCGACCCGCGCCGGATCGTCGTCTATATCCGGCCCGAGATCGACGAGAGCTCGCGGTACGGCGGCGCCTATGTCGACGGAGCGACCGGCCATCTCGTCTTCTACCGCCGCGGGACTGCGATCGCCGTCGGCCTGAACGTGCCGTCGGCCGCGCGGACGGGACGCCTCGAGCCCGGCGCTGCCTCCCCCGCCCTGGAGGATGCGCGGCGGGGTGAGCTCGGCCGCGGAAACGTCGAATATGGATCGGTCGACGGCGCGGTCACCGCCGACTTCACCGGTTGCGTGTCGTGTCTCGTAGCTTTCGGAAGGAGCCCGGCCGAGGCGCTGTCGGCGCTCTCGGCGGGAATCGCCTCGGTGAACTCCGACGCACTCGGCGAACGGCTCGCCCACGACCGGCGCGTGGTCGAGTCGGCTCGTGAGCCGGTCATCGAACGGCCCGGGCTGGCGCGGCTCTACCGGCGCTCACTGCTGGTCTTCGAAACGCTCGCGGACCGCCGCACGGGCGGCGTCATCGCGGCGCCCGAGATGGACGGTGACTTCCGCCGCTCCGGTGGCTACGGCTTCGTCTGGGGACGCGACATGGCTTTCAGCATCCTCGCGTTCCTCGCGGCCGGTCGCAGCGATCTCGCGACGCGCGCCTTGCTCTGGCTGGTGAAGGCGCAGTCGCCCGAGGGGCTGTGGCTCCATCGCCACTGGACGGACGGGTCCCTCGCCCCCTCGTGGGGCCTCCACCAGATCGACGAAACCGGCTCGGCGCTCTTCGCCTTCGAGGCCGCCTGGCGCGAACTCGAAGACCCTTTGCTTGACGCGGAGCTGTGGCCGTCGGCGCGAGCGGCAGCCGACTTTCTCGTCGCCTTTCGCGATCCGGATACGGGGCTCACGCGGCCGTCGGTCGACCTGTGGGAAGAGCGGCACGGCCGGCATGCGTATTCGGCGGCGGCCGTCTGCGGAGGACTGCGGGCGGCGGCGGCGATTGCGTCACGGCACGACCCTGAGCGCCGTGTCGTCTACGCCGCGGCCGCCGCCGAGCTGGCGGGGTCGATCGAGTCGGCGTTGTGGGACGACGAGTCTGCGTCGTATCTGAGAAGTGCGCGCGGCTCGAGCAGCGAGCCCGAGATCGCCGCGCTGCGCTATCCAGCCGACGTCGCGGTGAGTGCGTCGAGCGGCGCAGGGAGCGGACTCGACCGAACGCCGGACGCGTCGCTCCTCGGCCTTTCCTGGCCGTTCAACGTCGTCCGTGCGAGCAGCCCGCGCATGATGAGAACCGTAGAGGCGCTTCGCGCCCGGCTGCTCTTGCCCGACGGCGGCCTTCGGCGATACGACGGCGACACCTACGCCGGCGGGAATGCCTGGATCCTCACGACGCTCTGGCTGGGTCTCTGGTCGCGCCAGGCGGGCGACGACGTCGCGTTCGGTCGCTCGCTCGACTACGCGATCCGGCGCCGGACGGCCGTGGGGCTCTTGCCGGAGCAATCGGGTCCCGACGGAACGCCGTGGGTCGTCCCTCTCACCTGGAGCCACGCGATGCTCGTCCTTGCAGCCCGACCCGAGCTGCGTCTCGTGGCGGATTTCGCACGCGGCGTGTCCTAGGCCGCGAGCGCCGGCGCATGCCGGATCTGCGGGGATGCGAGCGCGAACGCGGTTGCGGCGAGCATGAGGGTGAAGAGCGCGAAGACCGTGGGCTTCGCGCCGAGGTGCTGGAGCGAGACACCCACCGCGAGCAGGCCGAACGGCACGGCGCCGAGCGAGATCAGCGTGAAGACGCTCTGCACCCGGCCCTGCAGGTCGTCCGGGGTGCGTACGGCGCGATACGAGCTCAGGCTCGCGCTCCACGTCGGATAGGGGACGAACATCGCGCCGTAGACGACGCCGAGCGCGATCGGGTTGCGGACGAACGCGATCAGCGGCAGGAGCACCGTGATCGTGGCCAGCGTCGCGTAGATCCCCGCCTGGATCGGAAGCGCCCGGATGAGGCGGGGCGCGATCAGCGAGCCGGCGATGCCGCCCGCGCCCAGGAACAGCAGCATCGCGCCGATCAGCGCCGGCGAGGCTCCACCGCGCCTGGCCACGACGATGACGACGAGATACAGCGCGTTCACGCTGAGGTCGCTCGCGACGACGAGGATCGAGTTGATGCGCAGGAAGGGCTCGCGCCAGAGCCAGCGAACGCCCTCGGCGATCTCGCGATGGATGCGGCTCGGTGCGTCGCTCGTCGCGACGCGCGCTTCGTTGAGCGGGCGTTCGATCAGCAGCAGCGAGAAGAACGACGCGGCGTAGGAGGCCGCGTCGGCGACGAAGGGCACCGCGCGGCCGAGGCCGTAGAGCGCTCCCCCGAGCGGCGTGCCGACGAGGAGCGCGCCGTACTCGCGGCGCTGGTTGAGCGCCGCCGCGTGCGGGAGGTCCTCGACGGGCACGAGCTGCTTGAGCGCGGCGCGTTGCGCGACCTCGAACAGCGTGAAGCCTGCGCCGTCGACGAACCCGACGACGATCAGCTGCGGGAAGGACACGAACCCCCAGATCGCGCCGGCGCCGACGCTGAGTAGCGCGACGGCGCGGACGCCCTCGCACCACAGCATCAACCGCTTGCGGTCGTAGCGGTCGACGACGGCGCCCGCGTAGAGCGTGAGCACGAGGATCGGCAGCGTCTCCGCGAATGCGAAGACGCCGGCCTTCGTCGCGGAGTGCGTCAGCGCAAGGACGAGGAGCGGGCTCGCGACGCCCGAGATACGCGTGCCGAGCGCCGACACCACCTGACCGGCCAGGAGGATCCGGAAGTCGCGCAGGCTCGCGCCGCGCGTCATGTCTCCGGCTGGTCGACTCGGTCGATCTCGGGCGCGGGAAACAGGATCGCGAGCGCGCGGACCGGCAGCGACCCCGCCGGCCGCGCCGCCGGGTCGCTCGTCCTGCCGCGATGCTCCGCGAGCAGCTCGACGACCGCTGCCGAGAGACGCTGCAGCTCGTCGGCCGTGAGATAGAGCAGCTCCTCATCGAGGACGGCGCCGCGCTGCCACTCCACCGGCAGCTCGCGTTGCCGGTCGAGCCACTCGAGCGTCTCCGTGTACGCGCGTCCGAGGATCACCTTCGTCACCTCGGCCGCGGCGCGTGCGGACTCGGCACCCAGGCCGTCCGGAATCCGCTCGCCGCCCTCGACGCGTTTCCACGGCCGCTCGCGGCGGTCCCTCGCGGGCGCCGGCTCGATGTAGCCGTACTTCGCGAGCTGCCGCAGGTGGAAGGAGCAGCCGGCGGTGCTCTCGCCGGTTGCCTCGGCGGCCTCGGCAGAGGTGAGCGTTCCCCGGCGCACGATCAGATCGAGCAAGAGAAGACGAAACGGATGCGCCACTGCCCGGAGCTCCAGGGGGTCTTTGATCTCTCTGCGCGCCCGGCCGTCCAAGGGACGACCAAGCTATCTTTGCAAAGTGTTCTTTGTCAAACGGGAGCCGGGAGCGGGCGGGCCTCTCCGGCCCGCCCGCTCCTCCAGCGACCTAGCTGAGGATCGTGTTGCTCGTCCCCGGCGCGTAGCAGCCGCCGACCTGCGCCTGCGGCAGCGTCGCGCGAACGCGGCGGCCGGAGGCGACCGTCGAGCGGAAAGACGCCGCCGAGACGACTGTCGGGGCGGCGCCCGTCGAGCTCGCCTTGAGCAGGACCGACTTCACTGCGACCCACCGGCGGAGCGTCCCGTTGTACCGCTGGAAGCTCGCGTACTTGCCGGCGAAGCTCGTGCCGGCGGAGACGCGCAGCGAGAACCGGTGCGCCGCGACCTTCGCGAGCCGGACGCTCGGCCGGACTCGCACGGTGACGGCCGGGCTCGAGACCGACTTGTCCTTCGCCGTGTAAGCGGTGTTGCTCAACGGCTTGACGGCGGTCGTGAACGCGCCGCCCGTGGTGGTCGGAACCGTTATGAGCTTCGTCGCCGCGGACGCGCCGCACTGCTGCGCGAACACGTCGATGTTCTCGCCGACCTTCTGCGTCGACAGCACGCCGGAGAGCGTCGAACTGCCGCCGTAGACGACGAGCAGCGGCTTGGCCGTCAGCGTGAGCGAGACAGGGGCGGCCGTGACGACGACCGTGCCGCGGAACGTATTGCCCTTCACGTTCGGGTCGGAGTACGTGTAGCTGCCGGCGTTCTGGAACGTGCACGTGCCGCTGGCGGCGGGCTGGACGACGAGCGGATTCGGCGTGCACGTGACGCCGGTCGTCGACTTGAACGTCACCTGGTGGACGACCGTGTCGCTGTTCGTGAACTGCACGGTGTCGCCCTGGGCGATCGTCGTCGAGCTCGGCACGTATCCGTTCTTCGTGATCGTGACGATCACTGTCTTGGCCGTCGCCGATCCGGCCGCGACCGCGACGAGCGCGATCGCGCCAAGCAAAATAAGCCTGCGCATATGAACTTCCTCCTCGGATTGGCGCGGCGACGCCGAAGTGGCCGCTGCGCCTGTCCGTCATCTACCCGGCTCGTCGCGCTTCTAGCGCCGCGGAGGCCCTGATTTACGGGAGTTTTACGCGGGCTGCGCGGCGGCCCAGCGGTAGAGATGCTCCGGCCGACCAGCCGCGCCGTAGCGCAGCGTCAGCTCGACGGTGCCAACGGTCGCGAGGTAGTCGAGGTAGCGGCGCGCGGTTCCGCGGCTGATGCCGGCGCGGTCGCCGACCTCGACCGCGGTCAGCGAGTCCTCGGCGTCGCGCAGCGCCTCGACGACGAGCCCGAGCGTGGGGGACGAGATGCCCTTCGGCAGGCCATCGCGACCTTCGGCTCGCAGCAGGGAGAACAGCTTGTCGACGTCCTCCTGGCTCGCCTCGCGCATCTTCTCGAGCCGCCGCTTCAGCGTCGCGTAACGCTCGAGCCGCTCCCGAAACGTGTCGAAGAGGAACGGCTTCACGAGGTAGTGCAGAACGCCGCCCTGCATCGCGCCGCGCAGCGTCTCGACGTCCTTCGCCGCGGTGACCGCGATCACGTCCACCGGGGCGGCCTCGGTGCGGAGGCGCCGGATCACTTCGAGGCCGGTCATATCGGGGAGGTAGATGTCGAGCAGCACGAGGTCCGGCCTCGCGACGCGGACGAGCGCGAGCGCCTCGGCGCCGGTGTGCGCCTCGCCGACGACGGTGAAGCCCTGCAGGCGCTCGGTGTACGAACGATGGACGGACGCCGACATGTAGTCGTCGTCGACGATCGCCGTGCGGATCGGCGTCACTTCACGACCTCCCGCACCTGCGCAAGGAACGCCGTGAACACGGCGCCGCCTTCGTGGGTGACGCGCACGTAGCCGCCGCGGCGGCGCACCGTCTGACTGACCAGCGCGAGCCCGAGGCCACGCCTGCCCGTGCCCGTCGCGACCTTCGTCGTGAACCCGTCGCGGAAGATCTCGTCGACGAGCGCGGGGTCGACGCCCGGGCCTGAATCGCGGACCCGTACGAAGACGCCGCCGTCCTTTTCGCGGATCGTCACTTCGACGAAGCCGCTCCCGGTTTGCGCGACGGAGTCGAGCGCGTTGTCGACGAGGTTGCCCACGACCGTGACGAGCTCGCGTGCGTCCGGGTGTTCCTCCGGCAGTGACGTCTCGTCCGTCACGCGCAACTCGATTCCGCGCTCGGACGCGACCGCGGCCTTGCCGAGCAAGAGCGCTGCGACCGTCGGCTCGCCGATGCTGTCGACGATCGACTCGACGAGGGCCTGGTGGACGAGCGACGACTGCGCGATGAAGGCGAGTGCTTCGTCCTTGCGCCCGAGCTCGATCAGCCCGGCGAGCACGTGCAGGCGATGAGAGAACTCGTGCTCCGCCGCGCGCAACGCGTCGGCGAGGCTGCGCACGTCGTTGAGCTCGCGCAGGAGGCCCTCGAGCTCGGTGCGGTCGCGCAGCGTGATGACGGCGCCGATCTCGCGTCCGCGCACGGTCACGGGCATGCGGTTGGCGACGAGGACGCGGTCGCGGACGAGCACGACCTGGTCGGGCCCTCCCGCCGCGCCCGACAGCACCTCCCGCACGTGTCCCGGCGGCACCACCTCGACGAGGGTCTGCCCCAGCACGTCGTCGGACAGTCCGAGCAGACGCTTCGCCTCGTCGTTCACGAGCGTCACGCGCCCGGTCGCGTCGGTCGCGACCGTTCCCTCACGGATCCCGTGCAGCACGGCTTCGCGCTGCTCGAGGAGCGTCGCGATCTCCTTCGGCTCGAGCCCGAATGTCTGCCGCTTGATCCGGCGCGCGAGCAGGACGGAGCCGAGGGTGCCGAGGAGCAACCCGAGGCCGGGCGGGATCAGCACGACCGGGAGCGAAGAGCGAAGCGCGTCCCTGATGTTCCGTTCGAGCACGCCGACCGAGACGAGCCCGATGACGCGGCCGTTTACAGCCCGAAGCGGGACCTTCGCGCGCACCGACCTGCCGATGCTTCCGGTCTGCACGCCGACGAACTCGTGCCCGGCCAGCACCGGGCCGATCGGCTCGCCCGGGTCGCCGGCGAGCGACTTCCCGAGCATCGCCGGGTTCGGGTGCGAGTAGCGGATTCCGCGGCGGTCGGCGATCACGACGAACGACGCGTCGGTCGCGCGCTTGATCCGCTCCGCGATCGGGTCGATCGTGCGCTCGGGGTGCGGCTGGTCGAACGCGCGCGCTATCTCGGGCACGGAGGCGACCGTGCGTGCGATCACGAGCGAGCGGCGCCCGGCGGAGCGGTCGAGGTCCTTGCGCGCTTCGTACAGCGACACGACAACCCCGATCCCGAGCGTGAGCAGGATGATCGACAGCTGCAGCAGCACGATCTGCGTCGACAGCCGCGGTCGCCGTAACAGCCTGCGCCACTGCGCCACGCCTGAACTCTAGGACAGGTGGCCGTGAACAGAATGAACAGAACGGCGCCAACGGCCGTAACGCAGTCAACGGCCCCAACAGAAATGAACGGCCACAAACGTGACTTGACACGTGACCTGTCGCACGATCCCGGCCGGTCACCGGATGTTCACGTCGCCGAGCCCACTCACCGCAGTTCCCGCCGCAGCCCCGACCGGCCCGCCCGCGATCGAGTTGCGCGACGTCACCAAGCGCTTCCGCACCCCCTCGGGCGACATCTACACGGCGCTCCGTGACTTGACGCTGTCGGTCGGCGCGGGCGAATTCGTCTCCGTCGTCGGCCCCACCGGCTGCGGGAAGTCGACGACGCTGGCTCTCATCTCCGGCCTCACGCCGGCCTCGAGCGGCGACGTGCTCGTCCAGGGCAAGTCGGTGCACGGGATCGGCGAGAATCTCGGCTACGTCTTCCAGGGCGACGTGCTCTTCCCGTGGAAGAGCGTGCTCGGGAACGTCTCCGCCGGTCTGCGCTTCCGCGGCGTGAAGAAGAAGGAGGCGCTCGAACGCGCGCGCGAGTGGATCACGAAGGTCGGCTTGAGCGGCTTCGAGGACCACTACCCGCACCAGCTTTCCGGCGGCATGCGCAAGCGCACCGCGCTCGCGCAGAGCCTGATCACCTCGCCGGAGATCATCCTCATGGACGAGCCGTTCAGTGCGCTCGACGTGCAGACGCGCGCCCTGATGGAGGACGAGCTGCTCGACCTGTGGTCCGCCACGTCGGCATCGGTCATCTTCGTAACGCACGACCTCGAGGAGGCGATCGCGCTCTCGGACCGCGTGTGCGTGATCACCGCAGGCCCCGGCACCGTCAAAGGCATCTACGACATCGACCTGCCGCGTCCGCGTCACGTGTCGGAGATCAGGTTCGAGCCGCGCTTCGTCGAGCTCTATCGCGACATCTGGGAGAACCTCCGCGACGAGGCTCTCGTCTCCTACGAGCGGGCGAAGCAGAATGTCTAGCCTCGCGCTCGACGCGAACGTCGCCGCGGCGAAGAAGAAGGTGCGGCGCCACCGTCAGCTCGTGATCGCGCTGCGCATCGCGTTCGGCGTCGGCATGCTCGGCAGCTGGGAGGTCCTCTCCCGGACGAAGATCATCGACCCGTTCTTCTTCGGCATGCCGTCGGGCGTCGCACGCGTGATCTGGAGGTGGGCGACTGCCGGCACGCCGGACGGCCCGCTGTGGGACCAGGTC
Organism: Gaiellaceae bacterium; assembly: GCA_045806045.1. Classification (GTDB taxonomy): domain Bacteria; phylum Actinomycetota; class Thermoleophilia; order Gaiellales; family Gaiellaceae; genus PALSA-600. The sequence continues at coordinate 20,344 of JBJMKB010000069.1, forward strand.
TGGGTCACGCTCGAGGAGGCGCTGCTCGGTTTCCTGATCGGCGTGATCGGCGGCGTCGTCTTCGGGCTCGCGCTCGGCCGCATCCGGATGCTCGCCGAGGTGCTCGGTCCCTACATCAAGGCCGCCAACTCGATCCCGCGTGTCGTCCTCGGCTCGATCTTCATCATCTGGCTCGGTCTCGGCCTGCCGTCGAAGGTCGCGCTTGCGTTCGTCCTCGTCTTCTTCGTCGTCTTCTTCAACGCCTTCCAGGGCGTGCGCGAGGTGAACGAGGACGTGATCGCGAACGCGCGCATCCTCGGCGCCAACCGCCGCAAGGTGACGACGCAGGTCGTATTGCCTTCGGCGCTGACGTGGATCATCGCGAGCCTCCACACGAGCTTCGGCTTCGCACTCGTCGGCGCCGTCGTCGGTGAGTTCATCGGGTCGATCCACGGTCTCGGGCACCTGATCGCGTTCGCGCAGGGAACGTTCGACACGAACGCGGTGTTCGCGGCGATGTTCATCCTCGCCGTGATCGCGCTCGTCGCGGAGTTCCTGATCACCGCGCTCGAGAACCGGCTCATCACTTGGCGGCCGAGCCGCCGGGACGAAGTTGCCCTGTAAATCCCAGAGGAGGGAAGCATGAAGCGCACCTACGTGGCGATGTTCGCCGCGCTCGTCGTCATGGCCAGTGTGCTTGTGGCCACGACGACCGCGTCTGCGCATTCGAACTCGAAGCGCGCGCGCATCACGATGATGATCGGCGGTATCAACAAGGTCATCTACGCAACGGCGACGCTCGCCAAGAACCTCGGCTACTACGAGAAGGCCGGCGTGGACATCTACCCGCTCGACTCCCCCGCAGGCATCGAAGAGGCCGACGCGCTCGTCGCCGGCCAGATCGACGCGGCGATGGGCTACTACAACCACACGATCGACCTTGCCGGCAAGGGCAAGGCGACCGAGTGCGTCGTGCAGATCGGGCTCACGCCCGGCCACGCGATCCTCGTCCCGACGAACAGCTCGATCAAGACCCTGGCCGACATGAAGGGCAAGGTCATGGGGATCACGGGTACCGGATCGTCGACCGACTTCGAGCTGCAGTACCTCGGTCTTCGGAACGGCGTCCAGCCGAGCCAGTTCACCCGGCTGCCGGTGGGTGCGGGCGCGACGTTCATCGCCGCGTTCCAGCACGGGCAGATCGACGGCGGCATCACCTCGCAGCCGACGATCGGGCGGCTGCTCTCGAGCGGCCAGGCACGCGTGCTCGTCGACCTGCAGGACAACGCGCAGTCGAAGAAGGCTTTCGGCGGCACGTTCCCGTCCACCTGCATCTACATGCGGACGGACTACGTGAACAAGCACAAGGAGGCTGTGCAGAAGCTCGTCAACGCCGTGGTCTGGACCCTGAAGTGGATCCACACCCACTCGGCGGCGCAGATCGCGGCGAAGATGCCGGCCGACTACGCGGGCTCCGACATGGGCCTCTACGTCTCGGGCTGGCAGCAGACGCTTGGCTTCTATTCGAAGGACGGGATCATGCCGAAGGACGGTCCGGCGACCCAATACAAGGTCCTCGCCACGTTCGAGCCGGATCTGCCCGGCAAGCACGTCAACCTGAAGGCGACCTACACGAACCAGTTCGCGCTCAGGGCCGACAAGACGACGCCGCCGAAGGCGAAGTAGTCACAGCCACTTGGGGGCAGTGACCTCCCGCAACGGCCGCCGCCTGGCATTCGTGCTGGCGGCGGCCGGCGCGGGCCAGGCCGCGCAGTACCTCGCGCGGCCGATGACGTCCTACCGGCTGCTCGCGCTCGGCGCGGGGCCGCGACAGGTCGGGTACGTCGCGGCGGCGTTCGCGGTCGTCCCGGTGTTCCTCGCGATCCCGCTCGGGCGGTTCGCCGACCGTCGGCGGTCGGAGGCGCTGCTCGTCGCCGGGTCGGTGCTGCTGGCGCTCGCGTGCGTCGGCCTTGCGTTCGGCACGACCGTGTGGTCGCTGACCGCTGCGAGCGTCGTGTTGGGGCTCGGCCATCTCGCGCTGATGCTCGGCGTGCAGAACGCGATCGCACTCGAGTCGCACGCCGAGCAGCACGACCCGCGGTTCGGGCTCTTCACCGCGGTTGTTTCGCTCGGCCAGCTTGTCGGTCCGTTGCTCGGCGGAGCGATCGTCTCCAGCGGCGCGCTCCGCACGTCGACGACGCATGCGCTGCTCGCTGCAGCAGGGCTCGGCGCCGTCGGCGTCGCGTGCGCGTTTGCAGCCGGCCGACCGGCGGGTGTGGTCGAGCCGCTCGAGGTCTCGCGCGGGACGGTGCGCCGGCTGCTGGGGACCCCTGGCGTCCCCGCGGGGATCTTCGCGAGCGTCGCTGTGCTGTCGTGCGTCGACGTCTTCACTGCGTACCTCCCGGTGCTGGGCCAGAAGGAGGGCATCGCACCCGGCGCTGTCGGTGCGCTCCTTGCCCTGCGGGCGGCTGCATCGATCGTCTCGCGGCTCGGCATCACCACGATCGTCCGGCACGTGGGGCGGACGCGGTTGATCGCGCTGAGCGCCGTCATCTCCGCGGTCGCGATCGTCGGCATCGGAGCGACGGGTGATTTCGTCGCGATCGCGGTGCTCACGGCGGTGGCCGGCTTCACGCTCGGCTTCGGGCAGCCGCTGACGATGACGATGGTCGTGCAGCTCGTCCCGGCGCAGGCGCGCGCGACCGCGCTCGGCCTGCGGCTGACCGGGAACCGCATCGGTCAGGCTGCGACGCCTGCCGCTGCGGGCGCGATCGCGGGCAGCTCCGGGGTGTCGGCCGTCTTCTGGCTCCTGGGTGGGATCCTCGCCGCCTCGGCGATCGTCGTGACGACGGCAAGAGGTTCCTAGACGATTTGCTCGGATACGTCCCAAACCAGGCCATCCGACAAGCAACGGCGCGCCTTTCTTGCGGTTCCGACCGGCCCGACAACAACATTTGCGCGTCTGAGATGGCGATGAATCAAGCCGTGTTACCGGGCGTCAACTCGACCGGGAGCTCGCGTGCGTGCAGGACGACGAGCGTCTTCGTCGGCCGCGTCAGCGCGACGTAGAGCTCGCGCAGCTCGATCAGCGCGGGCTCCACGACGATCACGTGGTCGAACTCGAGGCCCTTCGACTGGCGCGGGGTCAGCACCGGCACGAGCTCGTCGCCCGGCACCTCGTCGATCAGCTCCTCGGGCACGATCACCGCGAGCAGCCCGTCGGGCGCGGCCTCGGCGGCGTGGAAGGCCTCGGCGAGCAGGTGCTCCGCCTCCACTCGCCGTACCACGGGCGGGGCGGCGCCCGTGCGATAGGAGATCGGCGGCGCCATGCCGGGCGCGATCGCGGCCAGGAGCGGCAGCGCGACCTCCATGATCTCTCGCGGCACGCGGTAGGCATGGCGTAGCTCCTCGACCGTCGCCTCGGCCCCTCCCGGGAGATGCGGCAGAACGCCGTCCCAACTCGAGTACCTGATCGCGCCGGTTGCCTGCGCCACGTCGCCGAGGATCGTCAACGCTCCGGCGCGGGCGCGGCGGGCGACCATCCGCAGCTGCATCGGCGTCAGGTCCTGCGCCTCGTCGACGATCACGTGTCCGTACACGCGCGGCGGTCCATCGAGCACGGTGCGGGCTTCGTCGAGTAGCGGGACGTCCCCGTCGGTCCACCCGGGGCCGCGCCGGAGCAGAAGCCGCTGCTCCGCGTCGTCCAGGATCCCCTCTGCCGCCTCGGCGAGTGCGGCGCGCGATGTGAGCAGCGAGCGCACGAGCTTGTCGGGCGCGACGAGCGGCCACGCCGCCTTCATGACGCCGTCGAGATAGCCGTTCGCGCGTACCGCCTTCTCGACCTCGTCGAAGTTTCGGATCGCGCCCGCGCCGTGCACGCGGCCGTACTCCTCGTAGAAGCGGCGGAGGAGGCTCATCCGGAAGCGCTCGCGTGCCGATGTCGTCGTGCCTTCGTCGCGTGCGGCGGCGAGCAGCTCGCGCACCTGGCGCACACGCACCGAGACGAACGAGCCCTCGAGCCGCATCACGAGCTCCGTCGGCTCGGACACGAGGCGCAGCTCCGCCGCGCGCCGCACGACGTCCGCGAGCCGCAGGTCCGCCTTGAGCTCGGCGACCGCCGGCGGGTCGCGCCGGTCCGGCACGACGCCGTCGACGAGCTCGCCGACCGCGCGCTGCTGGACGCTTTCCTCGCCGAGCGCCGGCAGCACGTGGCTGACGTACTGCATGAACGTGCGGTTGGGCCCGATCACGAGCACGCCGCGGTGCTGCGCGTTCTCGCGCGCCGTGTAAAGGAGCCACGACGCGCGGTGGAGGCCGACCGCGGTCTTGCCGGTGCCGGGGCCGCCCTGCACGACGAGTGGCGAGTTCGGGTCGTGCGTGATCAGCCGGTACTGATCCGCCTGGATCGTGGCCACGATGTCGCGCATATGCAGGTCGCGGTTGCGTTCCAGCTCTTCGAGCAGGAAGTCGCCGACCGCGGCGCCGTCAACGATCGAGCCGTCGAGCGCCTCGTCGGCGATGTCGAGCAGGGTGCGGCCGTCCGTGCGGAAGCGGCGGCGCAACGTCACGCCGTGCGGGTCCTGCGGCGTCGCCGTATAGAACGGACGTGCCGCCGGCGCCTGCCAGTTCACGACGAGCTGCTGCCGCTCCTCGTCGTGTACCCAGCGGCGGCCGACGTACAGCGGCCGTCGCATCGTCTCCGCGTCGAGGCGCCCGAAGCAGAGGCCGCGGTCGGCGTCCTCGAACGTGCGCAGGCGGCGGGCAGCCCATGCGTCCATCGCCGCCTGCGCGACCTCGCCGTCCACGCGGTCGCCGGCGCTCGCGACGGCGTCGCGCATCCGCTCGAGGTGCTCGTAGGCGCGGTCGACGTACTCCTGTTCCTGCTGCAGCTCCGGGTGGCTCACCGTTTCACCGTAGCTCGCACAGGTAGGGGAATCCCATGGCCGAGTTGACCTTGGAGATCCTCTACGACGCGTCGGGCCGCGAGACCGAGGACGAGGCAGAGGCGGTGCGCGGCGTCCTCGTCGAGCTGGACGAGAGCGGCAACGTGATCCGCGAGCTCGACAGGTGGACGATCGACCTCGGCCCCGGCGCGACGCTGAACGTCTGGGACCCGCCGCGGCGGCTCCCGCGTACTGATCTACGTGAACCGTCGTGAGTTCGTCGCGGCCGCGGCCGCGACTCCCTTTGCGCTTCGGACGGTGCTCGCCGCTGCGGCGCGCGTGCCGTCGGCCCTCGTCACGTGCGACTCGCAGTCGAGGCTCGCGGTCGTCGATCTCGGATCGTTCCGCGTCGTGCGCTCGATCGAAACGCTTCCAGACCCGCGCGCGGTCGAGCTCGTCGGCAAGCGCGCGGTTGTCTGCCATACGGCGATCGGTGCGCTCTCGATCGTCGACGGTTCACGGGTCGTCCACGTGCTGCGCGGGTTCGAGCAGCCGCGTTACGTGGCCGCGCACCCGGACGGCGTGCACGCGTTCGTCACGGACTCGGGTCGCAGCGGCGTCGTTGCGATCGACGTGCTTCGCGGCACCGTCATCGGCCGCGTGCGGCTTCCCGGCTGGGCACGTCACCTGACGATCGATCGAACCGGCAGCCGGCTGTGGGTCGGCCTCGGGTCGGCCTCGCCGGACGTCGCGGTCGTCGACACGCGGCGACTGCATCACGCCTCGACGCTGCAGCCGGGGTATGCGTCCCACGACGTCGGCGTGGCGCCCGACGGGCGGCTCTGGGTGACGTCGGGGAACGAGCGCAAGCTGACGGCTGCGGGAAGCGTGCGGCCGGCCGACGCCGCGCCCCAGCACGTCACCTTCGGCGCGCACGCGGCGTACGTGACGAGCGGCGATTCCGGGACGCTGCACGTGCAGTCGCTCGCGGATGCACGAGTGTTGCGGACGACACGCATCCCGATCGGCTCGTACAACGTTCAGCACGGGTGGGGTCGCGTGCTCACACCCTCGCTCTCGCACGGGACGCTCGCGGTGCTGAACGAGGCCGGAGCGTTGCTTGCGCGTGTCGACGTGGCGGATTCGTGTCACGACGCGTGCTTCAGCCCGATGTGAGCCTTAACGAAAGCCTTACGGCCATCAAGGTGGATCTTGACGGGTCAGCGGGAACATGGCCGTGATGAAGCGCCTCCTGCTCCTCGCCGTGCTGCTCGTCGCCGTCGCGCTGCCGGGCACGGCCGGCGCGTCGGGGACCCCGTGCCGCAACAAGATCTTCAACGACTGGTATCGCGACGGCAAGATCGCCTCGACGTATCCGATCGGGTGCTACCGCGACGCGCTCAAGCACGTCCAGCCGGATGCCGCGATCTACTCGAGCCTGATCGACGACGTGCGTGCGGCGATGCGCGCGGCGATGCGGCGCTCGCATGGGCTGACCGCGCCGAAGCAGGTCGGTCACGGTCCGAGGGCACTCGGTGCGGGCGCGGTCAAGGGGACTGTCGCTTCCGTGCAGACCGGCGGACCGCCGAAGCGCGCGGTTGCGAAGCCCCAGGGCGTCGTCGCCGCTGCGAGCGGAGCGCCGCTCCCGATCCTCCTGCTCGGCGGCCTCGCGCTGGCACTCGTCGCGGCCGGTGCGATCGGCGCCGGCGTACGGCACATCCGCTCACGTCGGTAGCAGGCGTCTGAGTCGCGCTCGCTCCGCCGGGAGGTAGAAGCCGAGCGGGAGCAGCAGAAGCGGGTAGGCGAGGCAGAGCGCGAGCGAGAGCGGAAGCGACCGCACCTCGTATCCGACGACCGTCAGCGCGATCGAGACGGAGCTCAGCGTCAGCACGCGCCGCCACTGGTACGGCACGGGATACACCTGCTGCGAGTTGAGCGTCATCCCGACGAACAGCGCGACGTACGCGGCGGCCGTCGAGATCGCGGCGCCCATCATCCCATAGCGCGGGATGAGAACGAAGTTGAGTGCGACGTTGAGCGCGGCGGCCGCACCGCTGACGATCCAGTTGAACTGCGTCCGCCGCGCGCGGCCGATGCCGATTGCGAGCACGGTGTAGCCGGCGTACGCGGTGGACGCGAACGCCAGCAGGCCGACCGCCTTGTCGGCGCGGTAGAACGCCGGGCTGGACGGTGCGAGGACGCGCACGATCCACGGGGCGAGCGTCCCGAGCGCGAGCGAGACCCAGCAGCAGAGAAACAGCAGGTAGGTGAGCACGAAGGAGTACGTCCGCTTCGCGGTCGTGTCGTCTTCGATCGAATACGCGAATGCCGGCCACGCCAGCCGGAACGCGATCATCAGGAAGACGATCACGCTCGACGCGCGCACGGCGAGCGAGTAGACGCCGACCTCGCTCTGGCCCTTGTAGACCGCGACGAAGAGGCGGTCGATGAAGTTGATCGCCCAGAGTGCGAGGGCCGAAGGGACGAGCGGCAGCCCGAAGCGGTTCATCTGCCGGAGCAGGTCGCGGTCGAGCTGCAGGCCGAGCTGGTAGCGGCGGTAGGCGAGCAGGACGAGGTACACCGCGAGCGTGCCGATGAAGTTGCCGACGACCGCGCCGGTTGGTCCCTTGTGCAGGCCGACGACGAGGAGCACCGTCGCGCCGACCGTGATCAGGATGTTCGCGACGCTCGCGCTGACGAACTGCACAGAGCGCTCCTCGACGCGGAAGAGGTTCGTCAGCTGCTGATAGTTCATCTGGGCCCACAAACCGACGGCGGCCGCGCGAACGAGCCACGGGTCGTCGCCGAGCCTGAGCAGATGGGCGATCGGTGTCGCGAGTGCGAGTCCCAGGACGAGCCCCACCGTCGCCATCGCCATCGTGAACCAAAACGTCGTGCGCACGATCAGCACGCGACGCGCCTCGTCCTTCGAGTCGAAGTAGAAACGGAAGAACGCGCTCGAGATGCCGGCGCCGAGCACGATCACGAGGACTGTCGTGAGGGCCGTGACGGTCTCGATCTTTCCGAAGCCCTTCGTCCCGAGATACGACGTGTAGAGCGGGAGCAGCAGGACGGCGAGCAGCCGCGAGAGGATCCCGCCGAGCCCGTAGATCGCGGAGTGGCGCACGAGGCGCCGCATCTGGAAGGCGAGGCTCATCCGGTCAGAGCGAACGGTAGAGGTCGAGCAGGCGGTCGGCCACGCGGTCGACGTCGTGCACCTGCTCGACGTAGGCACGGCTCTCCGCCCCCAGTTCGCGGCGGAGCGCCGGCTGCTCGATCAGCGGCCTCAGGTCGTGCGCGAGCGTCCCGGCAGTCGTCGGGACGATCGGGATGCGAACGCCGAAGCCTGCCGCGCTCTTCTCCACGACATCCGGCTTGAGGTAGGTGACGACCGGCTTGCCGAGAGCCATCGACTCCAGCGCGAAGACGCCGTGCCAGCCGGCGTTCAGCTGGTCGACGACGATGTCCGCGCGTGCGTACCGCGCGCGCGCCTCTTCGTGAGGCACGCCTTCGACGACGTCGAGGTCGACGTCGAGCTGCTCGCACGCCGCGATGACCTGCGCGGTGCCCTTCTTCTCGCGGTTGGACGGCGCGTGGACGACAAGAGGCCGCGCGCTGTCGGACGGAGGAACGGGAACGAACTGCCGCAGGTCGAGCCCCGGAGGGATCACGTGCGCGTGCGGCACCCAGCGGATCGCGTCGTAGGAGCCGACGACCTCCGCGTCGGCGCGGGTGCCGTAGGCGAGCTGGTCGCGTGTCTTCCCTCGGATGTCGGAGCCGAGGTAGTGGAAGACGCTCTTCTTGTGCAACGCGCGCAGCAGCGGGAACTGCACCGACTTCGGGATCAGCGTCAGCCCGAAGTAGAAGTGAAAGATGTCGGTGCGCGGCGCGAGCTTCGCGAAGGCGGCGAACTGCTGCGCAAGCCGCTGCGGCAGCGGGCCGTGTCGGTCGAGCGACCAGTCGGCCTCGTGGTGAAGCGTCCCGCGCTCGAACACGACGAGCCGAGCGTCGACACCCTTCCGTCGCAGCGCCTGCACGTTCTCCCACGGAATTCCCGCAATGTTCACGGGCGCGTGCGTAACAGACAGGTGTGGACGATCTGTCACTGCTTCAACACCTTGCTCGGAGCAAGAGCCTCGGCCCCAGAGGAGTCGCGTAACCGGCAGCTGGACGATCCGTCACAGTTTTAACACCTTGCTCGGAGCAAGAGCCTAGGCCCCTGGGGACGCGTCGAACTCGAGCTGGTCGAAATAGCGCAGGGCTGTTCGGCCCGGGCGGATTCGCGACGCATATGTCCGCAGGTCGTCGTCGCCGATCTCGCCGAGGGCTCGCTTCACGCCGAGGTACGGGAGGTTCAGGTCCTCCTGGTAGACGATCGTCGAGATGCGCGGATTGATCTCGATCACGTGGTCGCCGACGAGCTGGATGTTGAAGAAGTGCTCGATGCCGAGCTCCTCGACGATCGCGTTCGCGATGCGCATCAGGTCGTCGTCCTCGAGCGTCACGAAGTACATCGCGAGTCCCGCGCGCATCGACTCGCGTGTCTTCGGATGGCCGAGCACGATCTCGCGGCCGTTTGCGATTCCGTCGATCGTGCGCTCGCCGCCCGTGGCGAGCTCCATCACGAGCAGGTCGGGGCCGCCCTCGTCGGGGAGGAGCTCGACCGCCTCCTCGAGGCGCATCGCGACCGAGCCGGGCCGCTCGTTCAGCAGCTGATGTGCACGATCGACCCTCGGATCGAGCACGCGGAAGCCGCGCGAGCCCGACGAGAACACCGGCTTGAAACAGACCGCTCGCTCGGGGTAGCCGAGCTCGCGCGCGGCCGTCTCGACCCCGCGGCCGCCCTTGACGCGCTTGAACTCGGGCGCGCGGATGCCGAGCCGCTGCAGCAGCTCGTACGTCTCCGCCTTGTCGTTCGAGCGGCGGATCGCGTCGGGGCTGGAGACGAGCACCGGCATCGGGAAGCGGTCGACGTGCTCCGCGAGCCCTTCGAGATCGAACGACGACTGCGGCAGGATCGCGTCGACACCTTCGCGGCCGGCGACCTCGAGCATCGCGTCCGCGAATCCCGGATCCGATCCTGCGGGCACCAGGTGGAACGCGTCGCAGAGGAAGCGTCCGACCGCGCGGTCGCCCATGTCCGTTCCCACCAAACGAACCTCGCGCTCGCCGTTCTCGCGCAGCGCGCGCAGGAGCGCGGCCGTGCCCGGCGCGCCGCACGCCGTCACCAGCACCGTGATCGGCCTCACGAGAGGTCGATCCTGTCGTTGCGCAGGTGCTCGAGCCGCGCCGTGCGGTCTGCGTCGAGGAAGGACTCCATGCTCTCGCGCATCGTGCCACCGGCGAACGCCCAGATCTCCGGGTGCGTCAACAGCTGCAGCCACTCGAACTGACCCCGCGCGAGCTCGTCTCGGGGACACCCGCTGCGCCAGCGCTGATTCGAGTCCGAGCGGTAGTGGTCGGGCTCGAACCACGGAGGCTGCATCACGTTCACCGCACCGGGGACCGGCTCGTGCATGAACGCAGGATCCGGGTTGTGCCACGCAACCACCGCGTCGAAGCGATCGTCGAGGTCGACGTGCGGATACACCCCGTGATGTCCAACCCGGTGACCCAGTGCGCGTAGCCGTTCGATCGCGCGCTCGCCTTCCGAGGAGGCGAGGTTGTAGAAGACGGACCGCGTCATCAGGAACCAGGTCGACCAGGCGCCCTCCGCCGCCTCGAGCTCCGCGAGCACGAGCGCCGCGTCGAGCGAGATGTCGACGTCATGGCGCAGGAGGAGATCGCCCGCGGCCGGCTCTCGGTCGAAACCCGTCCAGCGATACCCGCCGGTCTTCGCGGCCTGCAGCAGCTCGCGGTAGTGCTCGAGCGTGAAATCGCAGCTCACTCGACCTCCGGTGGTTCGACCTCGACGTCGAGCAGTCGCGCCGCCGCCTCGGCGCGCTCGAGCGCCTCCACGTTCGTGTCCGCGGTCGCGATCACATAGCCGCGGCGGTCGCCGTCGAGGCGCACGGGGCGGATCACCTCGCCCTCCTGGAGATAGACATCCGCCTGCACGACGCCGGGAAACGCAAGCACCTTGTCCAGCGGGCCGATGCGCTTCACACGGCCGGTCGGGAGCGGGCCCGGCGAGGCGGTCAGGAAGCGGATCGCGAGCGGTTGCTCGAAGCGCGCGTGCACCACCTCGTCGGGGAGTTCCTCGCCGAGCGCGAAGCGCAACTGCACGTCGATCAGGTCGACGCCGACCGCCCAGCGGACGAGGTCGGCCATCTGACCGCCGGGGATGCGGGCCGCGCACTCGACGACGCTCACCCGCCCGTCGGGCGATGCGATCAGCTGCGGGAACGCGATCGCGTTCTCCAGCCCGAGCGCGTGCACCGTGTGTTGGGCGACGCGCTCGGCCTCCTCGAGCTGCGAGCCGAAAATCGTCGCCGGGTAGACGTGGATCCAGCCGACGCCGAAGCCGATGCCCCGCGGTCGCAGGCGGTCGGAGAGCGTGAGCGCGATCGTTTCGTCGCCGCGCGCGATCACGATTCCGTTCATCTCGGTGCCCTCGACGTATTCCTCGAGGATCGCCTCGCCGCTCGGAGACGCGATCAGCGCCTCGTGAAGGTGCGCGTGGAGGTCGTCGAGCGACTCGACGCGAAAGACGCCGCGCTGGCCCCCCGAGTCTGCGGGCTTGAGCACGGCCGGAAAACCGACCTCGTCGGCGGCACGACGTGTCTCGCCGATCGTCCGCACCGCGGCGAAGCGCGGCTGCGGAACGCCCGCGTCCGCGAAGCGCCGCCGCATCGCCACCTTGTGCGTCATCAGGTGCGCGGTCTCGACGCCGATGCCCGGCAGGCCTCGCGCCTCTGCGACCGCGGCGACGACCGGCACTGCGCGGTCCGCGCTCACCGTCAGGACGCCGTCGAGCCTGATCCGCGCCGTCGCCTTCAGCACCGCCTCGGTGTCGGCGAAGTCGACCACCCTCACGATGTCGGCTTCCTTCAGACCGGGCGCCTCCGGGTTGCGGTCGACCGCGGCGACGCGCAGCCCGCGCTCCTTCGCCTGCCTGATCGCGCGCAGCTGGTGCCGGCCCGCGCCGACGAAGAGCACCGTCTTCACGTGGCGCGGCGTGGCTCGTCGGAATGGCGAAGGTCGCGCACTGCGAGCTGCAGTCTCGTCGAGAGCCGGCGGGGTTGCAGCTCGGCGCAGAGGACAGCCGACGCGGCGGGGCCACGCGCCGCATAGCGCACGCCCGGGGAGAGCTCGGCCACGGAGCGCCACCCGTCGCCCAGCAGCTCGTAGAGCTCGTCCTCGTAGACGAGAAAGCCCGCGCGCGCGAAGCGGTCGACCCATTCCGACGGCTCGTACACCGATTGCTCCGCGAGCACCTCGCGCTCGCCGGTCGGCACGGTCACGAGCACGCGCTTCGCGACCCGTCGCAGCTCGCGCAGCGCCGCGTCGAGCGTGTCGTTCTCCTCCGCATCGATCCCGTACTGCGTGTTGTCGCGACCGACGTGCTCGAGCGTCGAGATCGCGATCGCGACGTCGAACTGCTCGTCCTCGAACGGAAGGTCGCGGAGGTCGGCCTGGACGCTCACGACCCCCGGCACGTCCGCGTGCACGAGGTCGACGCCCGTCACGTCGCCGAGCTCGCCGAGGCCGGCGAGATAGACGGGCTCGGCGAACGCGTAGCCGACGTCGAGCACCTTCTCGCCCGGCCGCACGCGCGACAAGCACCAGGCGATCTCGACCGGCCGCTCGTCCACGCCGGGCGGAGCCTGGAGATTGCGTGGCCGCGCGCCGGCGCGGCGCTGCGCCGCCGCCCAGGCGACCCCGTCCTCGAGCCGCTTCAGATGCTCGAACTCGACGGACGTCGCCAGCTCCTGGAGGAGCGCGGCATAGGACATGCCGCCCCGGAGCCGCTCCTCGGTCGCGGCGAGCTCTCCGGCCTCGATGGGCCGGCGCAGTACGAAGCGCCAGAGCTCGTCGAGGTCGGGCTGCACGGCCCCAGGCTAACCTTCGCCGGATGCTCGAAGGGAAGCGGATCTTCATCACCGGCGGCGCCGGCTTCATCGGTACCACGCTGGCGCGCGAGCTCGTCGACCGCAACGAGGTCGTCGCCTTCGACAACCTCCACCGCGACTCGCTCTCCGGGATCGACCTCGGGGAGCATCCGAACTTCGAGCTGATCCAGGGCGACATCCTCGATGCGGACGGGCTACGCGAGGCTGCTCAGGGAGCGACGCACTTCGTGCACTGCGCGGCGATCGCCGGTGTCGACACCGTGCTCGAGAGCCCCGTGCGCACCATGCGCGTCAACATCATCGGCACGTACAACGCCCTCGAGGCCGCGATCACGACCCTCGACACGATCGAGCGCTTCGTCGACTTCTCGACGAGCGAGGTCTTCGGCACGCACGCGTTTCGCGTCGAGGAGGGCCAGGTCTCGACGATCGGGTCGGTCGGCGAGGCGCGCTGGACGTACGCCGTCTCGAAGCTCGCCGGCGAGCACATGGCGCACGCCTATCACGACGAGCTGGGCCTCCCGGCGGTCACCGTGCATCCGTTCAACGTCTACGGCCCGGGGCAGATCGGCGGCGGGGCGATCCGTGCGTTCATCGAGGCCTCGCTCGCGGGCCGCGACCTGACGATCCACGGCGACGGCTCGCAGATCCGCGCCTGGACGTACGTGACCGACATGGTGAGCGGCGTCCTGCTCTGCCTCGAGCACCCGTCCGCGGCCGGCCAGACGTTCAACGTCGGCAACCCGCGCTCGGCGGTCACGATCTTCGACCTCGCCCAGCGCATCAAGCGGCTGAGCGGCGCGAGCGGTGACATCGTGTTCCAGCCGCTGCACTACGCCGACGTCGAGCTGCGCATCCCGAACGTCGAGAAGGCGCGCACCGTGCTCGGGTGGGAGCCGGTCGTCGAGCTGGACGACGGCCTCGAGAAGACGATCGCGTGGTACCGGCAGAAGACGCTCGCATCCGCTTAGGCCTGCCCGACGTGGGCGAGGCGGAGCTCGCCGAGGTGGCCGAGGTGTTCGAGACGGGCATGCTCACGATGGGCCCGAAGGTCGCCGAGTTCGAGGCGGAGATCGCGCGGCTGTGCTCCGTCGAGCATGCGCTGGCGGTCACCTCGGGCACCGCTGCGCTGCACCTGGGGGTGCTCGCGCTCGGCCTGCAGCCGGGCGACGAGGTCCTCGTCCCCGCCTACACGTTCCCGGCGACGGCGAACGTCGTCGCGCTCGCCGGCCTGACGCCGGTGCTGGTCGACGTCGACCCGGAGACCATGAACCTCGACGCGTCGAAGATCGAGGTCGGGCCGCGCACGAAGCTGCTCCTCGGCGTGCACCTGTTCGGGCGTCCGCTGCCGCTGCACGAGCTGCCCGACCTGCCGCTCCTCGAGGACGCGGCGGGCGCGCTGGGCGCCTTCTACCGTGGCCGCGCCTGCGGCGGGCTCGGCGTCGCCGGCTGCCTGAGCTTCCACCCGCGGAAGGTCGTCACGACCGGTGAGGGCGGGGCCGTGACCACGAACGACGCCGAGCTGGCCGCCGCCGTGCAGCAGATGCGAAACCACGGCTGGCGCACGCTCGTCCCGCCCGACATGCCCGCGCCCGGCCTCAACTACCGTCTGTCCGACATCCTCTGTGCCGTCGGGATCCCGCAGGCGCGCCGGCTCGGCGAGCTGATGGCGCAGCGAAGGCGCGTGGCCGAGGGTTACACGGAGCGTCTGCGCGACCTGCCGGTGCTGCTCCCACGTGCCGACGAGGGCGACGTCCACGGCTGGCAGGCCTACGTGATCCAGGTCGACGACCGTGACCGCGTGCTCGCCGAGCTGCGGGCGCAGGGAATCGAGGCGCAGATCGGTACGTACGCCCTCCCGCTGCTCGGCGCCTACCGCGACCAGGGCGACTTCCCGGGCGCGACGCGCGTCTTCGAGCGGGCCCTTGCCCTGCCGCTCCATTCCCGGCTCGCGGACGGCGATCTCGACCGCGTGGCCGGGGCGCTTGACAAACTAGTGAGTCATCACTAACTTATTGGCATGGTCGTCTCGACGGAACGAAAGTCCAAGGAGGAACGGCGCGAGGAGATCCTCGACGCCGCGATCGAGGTGTTCTCCCACCAGGGGCTGTACGGCGCCTCGACCGAGGAGATCGCCAAGCGGGCCGGCATCTCCCAGCCCTACATCTTCCGGCTCTTCGGGACGAAGAAGGAGCTCTACGTCGCGGGGGTCGTCCGCTGCTTCCGTCAGACGCTCGACCTGATGCAGCGCGCGGCCGAGGGCAAGCGGGGCGAGGAAGCCCTGCACGCGATCGGCGCGGCTTACGGGCAGCTGCTCCAGTCCGACCGGACCTACCTGCGGGCCCAGATGCAGGCCTACGCCGCCTGCGACGACCCGGAGATCGCGGCCGCCGTCCGCGCCGGCTACGGCGACCTCGTCACCTACGTCGAGCGCGTCTCCGGCGCGCCTGCCGAGGCGATCTCGCAGTTCTTCGCCGGCGGGATGCTCATGAACGTGCTCGCGTCGATGGACGCAGTGGCCGAGGACTGGGGCGTGCGCCTCGTCGAGGCCTGCAAGCAGGACCTGTAACTGCTCTTTTTTTCACTCGGAGGTAAGTGATGACTCACAAAGTAAGCAGCTCAAAGACCTGGTGGACCTTCGCGCTCACCTCGGCGGCGCTCTTCATGGTCACGCTCGACAACCTCGTCGTGACGACCGCGCTGCCCGTGATCCGCACCGACCTGCACGCGGGACTCTCCGGCCTCGAATGGACCGTCAACGCGTACACCCTGACCTTCGCGGTCCTGCTCCTCACCGGCGCCGCGCTCGGCGACCGCTTCGGCCGGCGGCGGATGTTCGCGATCGGGCTCGGCATCTTCACGCTTGCCTCCGCAGCGGCCGCGCTCGCGCCGACCATCGGCGCGTTGGACGCCGCCCGCGCGCTGCAGGGTCTCGGCGGCGCGATCGTGATGCCGCTCACGCTCACGATCCTGTCGGCAGGTGTTCCGGAGAACCGCCGCGGCGTTTTCCTCGGCGCCTGGGGCGGAATCAGCGGCCTCGCCGTCGCGTTCGGCCCTCTCGTCGGCGGTGCCGTTGTCAGCGGCATCTCGTGGCACTGGATCTTCTGGCTGAACGTGCCGATCGGTCTCGTGCTGATCCCGCTCGCGCTGCGGCAGCTCGACGAGACGAGGGGTGCGCAGAGCCGTGTCGACCTTCCGGGGCTCGCGCTCGTCAGCGCCGGCCTGTTCGGGATCGTGTGGGGCCTCGTGCGCGGCAACTCCGTCGGCTGGGCTTCGACCGAGATCGTCGGGGCGCTCGTCGCGGGCTTCGTCCTGGTCGCGGCCTTCGTCGCGTGGGAGCTGCGGACGGACAGCCCGATGCTGCCGATGCGCTTCTTCCGCAACCGCACGTTCGCGCTCTCGAACGTCGCCTCGATGCTGATGAGCTTTGGGATGTTCGGGTCGGTGTTCCTGCTCGCGCAATTCTTTCAAACCGTGCAGGGCTACTCGCCGCTCGGCTCCGGCCTGCGCATCCTTCCCTGGACTGCCATGCCGATGATCGTCGCGCCGATCGCAGGCGCGCTGTCGGACAAGATCGCGCCGAGCCGCATCATCGGCACCGGCCTCGCCCTGCAGGCGATCGGCCTAGGGTGGATCGCCGCGGTCTCGACTCCCACGATTCCGTACGCCGACCTCGTCGCGCCGTTCGCGATCTCCGGCATCGGCATGGGCATGTTCTTCGCGCCGATCGCGAACATCGTGCTCGGCACCGTGCGCGGGGAGGAGGAAGGGCAGGCCTCCGGTGCGAACAACGCGATCCGCGAGCTGGGGGGCGTCTTCGGCGTCGCGGTGCTCGCGTCCGTGTTCTCGCACTACGGCGGCTACGCCTCCGGAACCTCCTTCGTCGACGGGATGAACCCTGCCGTGTGGGCGGGTGCCAGCGTGGTCGCCCTCGGCGCGCTCGCGGCCTTCGCGATCAAGCCGCGCGCGCGCCGTCTTGCGACCGCCCCGCGCGAGGTCGAGCCGGCGCTCGAAGCGGCGGCGTAGGGAACACTCCCACGCGCTTCCGCCCCGGTCGGTGGAAGCGCGCGCCCCCTCACAGCCGCACCGGGACGAGCCGCACCGTCCAGTGAGGCCCTGGTCGCAGGAGCTCGATCCGCGCAATCGCCGGGCCGCGCAGGCCTCCCGCGTACCTGAGCCCGACGAGAGCCTTGGTGCCTGGGAGGAGCTCGCGGCGCCCCGGTCGCAGGCGCGCCACGACGTGACGCTGACGGACGAGCGTGACCCTGAGCCGTGCGCCCGTGAGGACCTCGATCACGTTGCCGCTGTTCGCGAGCATGAGGTCGAGCACGCGGACCCGGCCGCTGTGCCGCACGTGCGCACCGAGGACCGCGATCCGGTGCGTCAACCTCCCCGGTACGCGCACCGCAACGACGAGGCCGATCCTCATGCGCACCACGACTCCGCGCGCCGACGGCTGAGTCGCCGTGAGGAGCACGATCGCCGTGTGATCGCCGGCGCGCGCGCGGAGGGGCCCGCGCGAAGACACGACGAGTGCGGCACCGGCACGGCCGACCGTGAACGCGAGTGGCCTGACCGAGATCCAGGGCGCGGCGTCTCCCCGTCCGGCGATACGCGGTCTTCCGCGCAGATCGAGGCCGAACCCCGCGATGCTCGCGGCGACCCGGAGGCGGCCGCCTCCGGTCGCCGTGACATGGACGACCTGGCGGCCTCCGGCGGGAAGGACGACGTGGGTCGGCGCGGCCGACAGCGTCACACGGGCCGGAGCCACTCCGACGTGCGCCACTCCGACGTGCGCCGCTCC
>JBJMKB010000070.1:0-6401 GCA_045806045.1 Gaiellaceae bacterium
ACTGGACCGGATGCGCCGAGAGGACGTTGCCGGACCGAACGCCCGCGTTCAGGACCGCTCGCATCTTGGGCAGGTCGCCGAGCTCGACGTCGCCTGCGACCTGCGCGTGCGAGAACGGACCGCCGTGGATGTACGGCGTGTACGGATGGTGTGACCAGACGTCGAAGCGGATCGGGGTGTGGCAGGTCGGATGGGGATGAGCTCCCGACGAGAGGCACAGCAGCGAGCGCATGTACGTCAGCGGCGCGGTCGCGTACCACTCCTGGCCCTTGCTTTTCGGGTGGCCGTACGGATCGAGCCCTCCCGCGACCACAAGATTCGCCGGGTCGACCGCGTGCACCGCATCGGCGACCGCATTCACCATGTCCCGGTACTTGCTCGCGCTGACCGGGCTCATGTAGAGGCTGAGATTCGGCTCGTTCCACACCTGGAACACGTGCTCCGCCGGCGCTCCAGGCGTCGAACCGTCGTAATGAGTCGCCAGCGCCGTCGCGAAGTCACCAAGATCTGCGACGTTCGGCGAGCCGCCGTTGACGGTGGTCGGCGGTGTGTCGTAGGCCCAGGCCGGGGGTTGACTGACGTAGAGGATCGGGGTGAGCCCCGCGGCCTCGGCCGCCACGACGACCGCAACGGTGCCCACCCACGAGTATCCCGGTGACGTCGGATCTGTAGCGACGAACCCCTCCGGGGGCGTGGACGGGGCGATGCTATTCCAGCTAACGCTGATGCGGGCGTAGGTCGCGCCCGCGGCGCTCGTCTGCGCAAACGCCGCGGCCATCTGACTCCCGCCGAAAAGCGCCGGATCGAAGATTCCCGTTGCCAGCCGCCCTGTCGCCGGAGTCGAGTACGTCCGTGTGTGGCTGGCTGCGACAGCGACGGAGGCCGATACAGCAGCGAGTAGGAGGACGGTGGCCGCCACGGCGAGATTACGCGCTGTAGGCCTCAGCGGCGAGCGCGCTACCGGGGTCCGCGTCAGCCCGGGCGCAGCCCAATTCGCGGGCCGGACAAGCCAGCCCACGAGCCCGCGAACGGACGCGCGACGAGAAAGCACCCCGAGGAAGAACCATACGACCCGCACCGCGAGCGATCGTAGCCGGACATTCGGCTGACCGCCGTAGTCCTTACGGCTGCTTAACCCCGGCCTCCCGCCGAGGGCGCTCGAGTCGGCAGGCTATGTTGACGCCGTGGGGCGGTCCGATCGCGTATGGCGGCAGCTCGGTAGAACGGACCCCTACTCGGCGATCATCAACCACGACTCTCAAGCGGGATTCTTCGAGTCTGGCGAGCGCCACGTCGAGGAGGTGTTGCAGCTCGTCGATCGCCTCTCCCCCGCCTTCCGCCCGAGCAGCGTCCTCGACTTCGGGTGCGGCGTCGGAAGGTTGGTGATTCCATTTGCCGGTCGTTTCGACGAGGTGGTCGGCGTAGACGTCTCTGAGGCAATGCTCGAGGAGGCGCGGCGCAACGCCGGCGCGCAGGGCTGCTCGAACGTGGACTTCG
The DNA here is from genome assembly GCA_045806045.1 of Gaiellaceae bacterium. Taxonomy (GTDB): domain Bacteria; phylum Actinomycetota; class Thermoleophilia; order Gaiellales; family Gaiellaceae; genus PALSA-600. The sequence continues at coordinate 1,498 of JBJMKB010000070.1, forward strand.
CGACCGACCTGGCTTTGCTCGGGCATCGCCGCACGTTCGACCTGGTGCACTCCTACATCGTGCTCCAGCACATTCCGGAGCGTCGAGGCCTTGCGATCCTCGCCCAGCTGGTGGATCTCATCGGGCCGGGCGGCGTCGGCGCAATCCACGTCCAGTACGCACGAGACGCGTCTCGGCTCAGAGCGTGTGGGCACTGGCTCCGCCTTCGGATGCCCTTCGGCCGAACCATCGGAAACCTGGCTCAGGGATTGCCCGCGCGCTCGCCCCTCGTCGAGATGCATACATATGACGCCGGCGACGTACTTCGTCTTCTTCAGACGAAGGGGTGCCGCGAGGCGCTGCTCAGCTTCACCAGCGACACCGGTGGCTTCCTCGGGCTGATGATCGTGTTCGCCCGTCCTAGCGAGGCTTCCTGACGCGACCCGAGCGCCGGTCTGCCCCTTCCAGGGAGCGGTAGACATCGATGTGCGACTGGGCGGCGACCGCCCACGTGAAGCGCCTCGCGTGCTCGCGAGCGGACCTGCGATCGGCGCGAGAGGACCTGAACGCCAGCCGGATGGCGGCGGCGCATTCCTGAGCAGAGTCGGGCGAGAACGTCGCGGCATAGCCGCCCGTAACTTCGGCCGCGGCCTGTCCCCCGGCACAAGCAACTGGACAGCCTCTTGCCATCGCCTCCAGGAGAGGAAGGCCGAATCCTTCGCACCGGGATGTGACGACAGACACCGCGGCGCGATCGTAGAGATCGCGCAAAGCCTCGTCGGTCGGTGACGTCACATGGGCGAGGCGTTCGCGGTCCCGGAGTGCGTGCGTCAACTCGTGGCGCTCACCCGCGAGAAGGGGCCCTCCGCCGGCCAGCACGAGCCGAAACTCGTCGAGGTCCGAAGCGCTTTCCAGCGCGCGGACGAGAACGATCAAGTTCTTGTAGCTCGAGCGCGCGCCGACATACAGGAGAAAGGGTCGGTCGGGCTCCACCTGCGGACCCTCGGGAACGTCCTCGAGAAACACCGGCGAGACGCCCCAGGGGATCGTGACCACCTTCGAGCCGACGTCCGGGAAGAACCCCGTCACATCCGAGGCCGTCGCGCGTGAGGGCGTGACGATCAAGGCGGCCCGGTGGACCGCCAGCCGCTTCGCCCAGCGCAGGGCGGTGCTTCCCTCACCGAACCGCTCGTGAATCATGTCGTGCACCGTCACGACAAGGGGCCAGTCGGCGGCGCGCAGTTGCTGGTCGTAGTAGAGGCTGTGCGCGATGCCTCGCTGGTGGTGGAGCCGCTGTCTTGCGAAGTAGGCGGCCTCCGCGGCCTGCAAGAAAGCGCGCCTCAGGGGCGACGGCGTCGGACTCGTCTGCGTCGTCGTCCTCTCTATGAACGTCGAGACGGACACTGGTGCGCCGGCCTCGCGGAGCGCCCCGAGGAGCTCGAGCGCGCTCCTCCTCACACCACCGGAGTACTTCGCGAAGGCGTCAGGTGTAAGGCGCACGTGCAGCGAATCTCGCAACTCTTGCGGGGCCTCCGCCGCGCGGACCCGATCCCCGTCCTGCATCGCCGGGGATCGTATTCATTTGCCTAAGATCGCCCGGTTGTTTGAGCTTCACCGATGAAGCGAGTGCGCGTCGCCTATCTTCAGAAGGCTCCGAGCGGGCACATGGATGCCTGTCTCCGGGCCCTTTCCCACGACGCGGAGCTCTTCGTGACCCTGCCGCCGAGCCTCGAGGATGCGCCGTACGACCGGGCCGTGTTCGACTGGCCCTCGAACACCTACCCCCTCACTTCGCTGAGACGGGACGAGGGCCTTGTAGCGGCGGTCGAGAGTTTCCGGCCCGATGTGACGCTCGTCGTCGGCTGGGAGCAGCGGGCGTACCGGCGGTGTGCCCTCGCCCTCCGGGGGTCGTCACTTCGGGTCGTCGGCATGGACAACCAGTGGCTCGCGACTCCCAAGCAGTTCCTCGGAATCGCCACCCGACGCATCTATCTGCGGCCATACTTCGACGCTGCGTTTCTGCCGGGCCGGCGGCAGAGGGACTTCGCCTTGCGGCTCGGGTTTCCGAACGAGCGAATCTTCGAGGGGTTCTACGCGGCCGACGTCGATGCGTTCAGGCACGTGCCGTCCCTCGGAAACGGCGCTACGAGCGATCGCCGCACTTTCGTCTTCATTGGAAGGCTCGTCGAGTCGAAGGGCGTGCGTGTTCTCCTCAATGCTTACGCGCAATACCGGGAGGCGGTGGCTGAGCCGTGGCCGCTTCTGGTGCTCGGCGCGGGGCCGCTCGGAGAGCTCGCCTCCCGTCAGCCGGGCGTCGACCTTGCCGGATTCGTCGAACCGGCGCAGCTACCGACGCATCTGGCGCAGGCATCCTTCCTCGTGCTTCCGAGCACTTTCGAGCCGTGGGGCGTGGCAGTTCACGAGGCCGTCGCCGCGGGCCTCGGCTGCATTTGCTCGACGGCGGTGGGCGCCGCGGACGCGTTCGTCCGCGACCGTGAGAACGGGCGGATCGTGGCTCAAGGCTCGGTGAGTGCACTGGCCGACGCGCTCTCGTGGAGCCACGAGCTCTCGAGGTCGAAATTGCCCGAAATGTCGGCGGTCAGCCGCACCCTTGCCGAGCGCTTTACACCGGAGCGCTGGGCAGAGACGGTGCTGGCCATGGCCGGGCTTTGATGGCCGACCGGCTGCGCGTGTCGGTCGTTACGCCCTCGTTCAACCAGGCCCGCTGGCTGGGGGACACGATTCGCTCCGTGGCCGTCCAGGACTACCCCGATATCGAGCATGTCGTGATGGATGGTGGATCGACCGACGACTCGCCGGACATCCTTGCCGCATCCCCTTCGCTGACGGCATGGCGGTCCGAGCCGGATCGCGGCCAATCTCATGCCATCAACAAGGCATTCGCCGCCAGTACCGGCGACATCATCGGCTGGTTGAACTCTGATGATGCGTACTTCGATCCACAGGTGATCTCGGCCGTCGTTGCCGAGTTCGAGCGCCGGCCTCCCGCCGACGTCGTCTACGGTCACGCGGCACTCGTGAACGGCGCTGGACGGGTCCTCCATGCCCTCTGGGCCCCCCCTTTCAACGGGCGGCTGTTGCGCAGGACGAATTTCCTGATCCAGCCGGCCGTCTTTGTCCGCCGCTCGGCCATCGGCACCGCGCTGGTGGACGAGCACTTCGACCTCTTGATGGACCGGGAGTTGTGGTTGCGTCTGCTCGCGTCCGGTTGCCGTTTTCGCCGCATCGACCGCATCCTGGCGATCGACCGGCACTGGGCCGGACGCAAGGCAGCCACGTCCGACCACATCGCGGCAGTCGATCAGGTCGAGCTCGAGCGGCGCTACCACGTCCCCCGTCGAACAATCACCGATGCAGTGCTTGTCAAGCTGTTCACGATCACCCGCCGGATCGCCGGAGTCCGACTCGCCGGGACGCTGGTTTCCGAACGGCTCGCGTTCGGCGGCTGCCAGGACGGCTGGCCTCGGCTCATCTGGCGGCAACTTCTTAGCACGCGAGCCAATATGCCCACCGACTGATCTAGCCTGGAGCAGCGTCAGCTCACGCGTCTCCGGCCGAGACCAGTCGCCCGAAGGCCCCGCGGATCTCTCGCAGGGGGACGTAGGGATACACCCAGATCCCGAGCCGAGCCCGGAGGACGAAGAAGGTCAGTACGTTCTGCAGAGAAACTCCGCATGCCATGGCGATCGCCACTCCGAGCGCTCCGGAGAAGTCCGCGGCCACGGCGGTACCCGCGATCGTCACGACCGCGACGAACACGGTGATCAGCATCGCCGCCACCTGCTCCCCCGCCATCATCAAGGCAAGGCCGGTATAGCCCCCCATCGAGGTGAGGAAGCAACTGACTGCGAGGACGAGGAGGACCGTGCCGCCGCGGCGGTAGTAATCACCGAACAGAAGGGTGAGCGCCCACGGGCCGAGGAGGGCGAGCACGAGGAGACCAACGCCCGAGGCAAAGCCGGTCGCTGCCGATGTGGCCCGCAGGAGCCGCTCGAGATCCGGCAAGCGTCGCTCAGCCCACAGTTTGGTGATCAGCGGAGCGAGAACGGAAATCCCGATCAGTAGCGGCACCAAGAGCAGCGACGCGAGCCGCGATCCTACGACGTAGAAGGCGACCTCCCCGCCGGATCGGAAAATCCCGAGCAGGATCGTGTCGATCTGGACCATCAGGGTCCAGCTGAGGTTTGCTGCGAGGAGCGGGAGGGCGATCCGGAGAAGTGATCGGGCACCTGCTGGATCGACTCCAAGCGGCCTGATCTTTCCGTGCAGCCGGGCACCTGAGACGACGACGAGCACGGCTGAGAGACCGACCGTGAGGGCGAGTACAGGAGTTAGATTCGTGTTCCAGCCCCCGACGGCGATCGTCGCGAGTGCGAGCACGAGCGTCACGTTCGTCGCGGCGTCGCCGAGAATCGACGCCCACTTGATGTCGTTGAAGCCCCGGAACGCCTCCGGCACGAGTAAACGGAAGGCCGTCACGGGAATGAAGAGTGCGATCCAGACAGTCGCGCCGGCGATCGCTGCTGACCCGAACACGTGTCGGCCGATCATGTGACCGACCAGGAGGAACCCGAGCCCGAGCGTGACCGAAGCCGCAGCCGTGAATCGCACCGCCTTCCTCACGACTGCTCCAGCGGCGGCCGGACGCCCGCGAGTCATGGCCTCGGACACGCCTCGCACCACTGCCTGATTGAGGCCGAGCATGCTCGTCAGAGCGAGGATGCTCACCAGGTTGACGATCACGAAGTAGGCGCCCACGTCGCTCGGCTGGAGAAGCCGCGCGATGAGCACGTTCGCGGCCGCGGCTGCGAAAAGAGCGGAAAAACGCCCGGCCGTCGACCACCCGAGGCCGGAGCGCAGACGCGGGCTCAGCTGGGGAGTTGCAGGCGCGACTTCCGATTCGA
>JBJMKB010000071.1:0-6750 GCA_045806045.1 Gaiellaceae bacterium
GCGCCGTCGCGCTGTGCGACAAGCGGCCGCTCTACCCGGGCTTCCGCGGCTACACCTCGTACGTCACGTAGCTATGTCGGTCACGGAGGTCAAGCACCCGCTGGTCCAGCACAAGCTGTCGTACCTGCGCGACAAGGACACCCCGACCGTGCACTTCCGCAAGCTCGTCGAGGAGGTGACGCTGCTCCTCACCTACGAGGCGACGAAGGACCTTCCGACCGAGAACGTCGACATCCAGACGCCGCTCGAGGTTGCGCCAATGCCTCGCATCTCCGGCAAGAAGGTCGCTGTCTGCCCGATTCTCCGGGCGGGGCTCGGGATGCTGGACGGCGTGCTGACGCTGATCTCCGGCGCGCGGGTCGGCTTCATCGGCCTCTATCGCGACGAGGAGACGCTGCAGCCGGTCGAGTACTACGTGAAGCTGCCGCAGGACGTCGCGGACCGCGACGTGATCCTCCTCGACCCGATGCTCGCGACGGGTAACTCGACCGCGCATGCCGCGAAGCTCGTTAAGGACGCAGGGGCGACCAGCGTGCGCCTGATCGCGATCATCGCTGCGCCCGAGGGGATCCAGAACATCCAGGAGAACCACCCCGACGTGCAGATCGTCGTCGCGGCGATCGACCGCGGCCTGAACGAGAAGGGCTACATCGTCCCCGGCCTCGGCGATGCGGGAGACCGCCTGTACGGCACGAAGTAATCTGGAATCGTGGTCTGGCAGCAACTCACCGACCACCTGCAGGTGCTCTACGGCGCGGCGGCCGCGCTCGGGATCGTGCTCGTGCTCACACCGGCGGTCGGCCGGAGCGCCCGCTACCTGCGGCTGATCGAGCGGCCGCGCGAAGGCGAGCGCGAGCGGCCGACGATCCCTCGCCTCGGCGGGCTCGCGTTGTTCCTCGGCATCCTCGTCCCGTCGCTCGCGTTCCTACCGCTCGGCGGTGAGCTGCGCGGCGTGGTGCTCGGCGCGGCCGTCGCGACGACGGTCGGGGCGATCGACGACTTCCGCCATCTGAACTGGTGGCAGAAGCTAGGGGGACAGGTGATCGCCGCGTCGATCCCGGTCGGCTTCGGGATCTATCTGCACGAGTTCACGTTCCCGTTCCTCGGTCGTCAGGTCGTGCCGATGGCGATCGGGGTGTCGGTGACGGTGCTCGGGATCGTCGCCGTCATGAACATGGTCAACTTCCTCGACGGCCTCGACGGCTTGGCCGCCGGCGTGTGTGCGATCTCGGGCTTCACGTTCGCGGTGATCGAGCTGTCGCTCGGGCGCATCGGCGCCGCGGTGCTCGCGGCGATCGTCTGCGGCGCGTGCATCGGCTTCCTGCACCACAACTTCTATCCGGCGCGCATCTTCATGGGCGACTCGGGCGCGTTGCTCCTCGGCTTCACGCTCGCGACCATCTCCGTCCAGGGCCTCTTGAAGACCGCGGCGTTGGCGACGCTCGTGCTGCCGCTGCTCGTGCTCGCCGTCCCGGTGCTCGACACGTCGTTCGTCGTCGCGAAGCGATTGCGCAGCGGTCAGCCGATCTACGTCGCTGATGCCCGGCATCTGCATCACCGATTCATGCGCGTGGGGTTCTCGCAGCGGCGCGCCGTCGTGTACCTGTGGACGTGGTGCATCACGCTGGCGCTCGCCGCGCTCGCGACGCGGTTCGCGCCGCCGCATCATCACGGCCGCTGGTCGCCGGCCAACGTCGCCATCGACGCCGCCGCGGGCCTCGCCGCGATCGCGTTCTCGCTCTACGTCGTGTACGTGCTCGAGATCGTGAAGCTCGCGAGCCCGCGCACGCGTCGCCGCGACGCGGCCCGCAACGCCGCCTGACGATCGTCACAAAGCTCACCCTCGAGACGTGGCCGGCGGGGCCATGGCACGTGTCAGACACGAGCACGATCTCTCCACAGCTGGGACACGTCTAGGGGCGGTGCCGGGACTGTTTGTTCTCGTGTTCGCTGTCTTGGGGTGACAGGTGGCTGTGGACAGTCCACAACGGTGGGACATGTCCGGCCGTCGTGTCACGAACGCGCGCTCACGAACGCACGCGCACGAGCCCGCGCGCGCGGTGTCGCGACGCGGAGCGCAACGCCGCCTGCGCGGCGATCCAGCCCGGGGCGCCGTGGACGCCGCCGCCGGGATGGGCCGACATCGACGCGAGATAGAGGCCGTCGGCGATCTTCGGGCGGCCGAAGCGCGGCCGGAGAAGGATCTGGCGGCGCGCCGTTCCGCCGTTGACGCGCCCCGGCGGGAGATGGAGCACGTGGCGGCCCCGGATCAGAGCGCGGAAGCCCGGCGCGTGCCGCTCGACCTGCGCTTCGATCGCGTCGGCGTCGCGCAGCACGTGGGAATAGGCCCACGCGGTTTCCTTGCCGACGGGCGAACGTGTCGGATCGGCCATCGAGTACTGCCCGAAGAGGACGAACGACCGATCGTCGCCGAGGTGCACGACGCACGAGCGGCGCGCTTCCTCCGCCGCCCACGGCACAGGCCCGTCGAGCGTCCAGTCCACCTTCACCGTGGCGGGGTCGGGCGGGATGCCGAACGACCGGCCGGCGATGCGCCCGAGCGTCCAGACGTCCACGGCGGCGAGGACCGCGCGGCGCGCACGAGGAAGACGCTCGACGCGTTCGCCGAGCCGCAGGTCGACACCCCGCGCGAGCGCACGCGAGACGAGCGCGTCGGTGATCTTCCCAGCGCCGCCCTCGATGCATGGATACCCGTAGCGCTGCGCGAACGCGGTCAGCAGCAGCCCGAAGGACCGGCCGGCGCGCGAGCGGGGCGGAAGGTCGCTGTGCAGGGTGTTGCCGAGCACGAGCCGCTGCCGCAGCTCGTCCTGAACGCGCACGGCCCGCGCCGCGAGCAGCGCAGGCACCGCTTCGGCGAGCGCGCGCACCTGCGGGAAGGGCGTGATCATGCCGCGTAGCACCGCGGGCTCGAGCCGCGCCCAGACCGCAGCCAGCTGCTCCCACGGCTCCTCGCGCGCGAGCACCGCGCACGATCCGTCGAGCGCCGGGTGCGCGAGCACCAACGGGCCGTGGCGAAACGGCAGGTCGAGCTCGAGCGCGCGGAACACCGGTGAGGCGACCGCAAGCGGAAAGAAGGCGCTGAAGCGGTCGTGCACGAACCCCGGCTCGATCAGCTCGCCGGAGCGCACGCAGCCGCCCGGCTCGTCTTCGGCCTCGACCACCGACACCGACCACCCGGCGTCCGCGAGCACGTTTGCCGCGACGAGGCCGTTGTGCCCCGCGCCGATGATCACGGCGTCCGGAATGGACGTCACAAATGCCACCTTAGCGCCGCATCAGTAGAGGAAAACAGCTGTCACAAGCGCTGGTATGCTCCGGACCGGTGCAGCCCGAGCGGTCGACGTTCTCCCTCGCCGGCGCCGGAAGCGTGCTCATCGGATTCACGGCGGCGTGCATCGCCGTGGGCACGTTGATCGGCTGGGCGGCTGGGAACGCCGGCTACGGGCTCGCCTTCGGCGCGGTCGTCGGCATCCCCGTCGGCGTCGCCGCCACCGTGATCAAGTACCGCAACGTCTGATGCCCGCCTGGACTGAGCCACGCACCGCACCGCCCGCCCTGCTGCCCGCGATCGCGGGCGCAGTCGTCGTGCTGCTCGCGCTGCCGATCTTCCTGATCGCAGGTTGGCGCGTTTCCGGATGGGCGCTCGGCGCCGTGCTCTGGTTCGGCAGCGAGGCCTTCGGCGCCCTGCTGGCGCGTCTCGGAAGTCGGACAGGTAACCTCGCCGCCGCAGGCGTGGTCGCTTTCGGAATGCTCTTTCGCGCGATTGCCGTGATGGTGGTCGTCTTCGCCGTCGCAGTGTCCGACAAATGGCTCGGGCTGGCGGCTGCGTTGACGTATGCCGCCGGCTACTCCGCGACCTTCGGGCTGCAGCTCGTCGCGTACTACACGGGCCCCAAGGCGGGGGCCGCGGCATGAAGCGCACGCTCGTGACACTCGTCACGCTCGCGCTGCTTCTGCCGGCGAACGCGTTCGCGCGGGGAGAGTTCGATCCCACGACCGAGTTCGAGCAGAAGGAGTGGATCCCGATCCACCTCGGGCCGCTCAACATGTCGATCACGAAAGCGGTCGTGTACCTGATGCTCGGCACGCTCCTGACGATCGCGTTCGGCCTCTTCTTCATGCGGTCGAAGGCCGCGCGCGTCCCGGGCCGCCGGGAGACGATCGGCGAGCTCGTCTACGACGTTGCCCAGACCCAGGTCGCCGAGCAGGGGCTTCCGCACAAGGCGATCGGCCGCTGGTTCCCCTACGTCGCCACGTTGATGCTCTTCATCTTCATGGTCAACCTGCTCGGCTTCATCCCGTTGCCGCTGACGGGGGAGACGTGGCACGGCTTCCCGGTCTGGGGGATCTACGCCGCGACGAGCTCGATCTCCGTCACGCTCGCGCTCGCGTTCCTGACGTTCATCTTCACGCACGTCGAGGGCGTGCGCTGGAACGGGCCCGTGCGCTACTTCAAGAGCTGGATCCCCGAAGCGCCGAAGCCGCTGCTCGGACTGATCGTGCCGCTCGAGATCCTCGGCCAGTTCATGCGCCTGATCTCACTCTCCGTCCGGTTGTTCGCGAACATGCTCGCCGGGCACATCCTGATCCTCACGTTCATCGGCCTCATGTTCATCTTGCAGACGTGGGTCCTCGCGTTCGTCGTGATTCCGGTCGCCACGGCCTTCTATCTGTTCGAGGTCGTGATCGTGATCGGTATCCAGGCCTTCATCTTCGCTGCACTGTCCGCCATCTACATCGGCTCGGCGATCGAGCCGGAGCACTAGAGAAAGGAAGATCAGATGATCGGCACCATCCTCGCCGCTACGAGCGGTGACGTCACGAAGGCCGGAAAGGCGATCGGCCTCGCGCTCGGCGTCGGTCTCGGCGCGCTCGGCGCCGGCGTCGGCATCGGGAACATCTTCGGCTCGATGATCCAGTCGGTCGCCCGTCAGCCGGAGCTGCGCGGCGAGCTGCAGGGCATCCAGTGGCTCGGCTTCGCACTCACCGAGGCGGTCGTGTTCTACGGTCTGCTCGGTTCGATCCTCGCGTACGTCCTGGTCTGAGGCCGATGCTCGCGTCGAACCCACTGATCCAGGTCACGCCCGGCCTGATGATCTGGACGATCATCTGCTTCGGCATCACGTACTTCGTGCTGCGCAAGTACGCGTTCGGTCCGATCCAGTCGATGATCGACGCGCGGCGCGAGCGGATCGAGAAGGCACTCGAGGAAGCGGACAACGCGCGCACAGAAGCGCGGAGCCTGCTCGAGGAGCACCGGAAGCTGATCGGCCAGGCGAAGTCGGAAGCCGAGGAGATCCTTTCCGAGGCGCGCCGCATCGGCGACGCCCAGCGCGAGCGCGTGCGGGAGGAGACCGAGGAGGACCGCCAGCGCCGGCTCGAGGAGACGCGCCGCCAGATCGAGCAGGCGACGGTTCAGGCACTCGGCCAGATCCGCGAGGAGGTCGGCAAGCTGAGCCTGCTCGCCGCTGAGAAGATCACGCGGAAGACGCTCGACGAGTCCGACCAGAAGCGGCTGATCGACGAGGCGCTCGCCGAGATCGACTTTTCTGCACTCGAAGGCACGCAGCTTGAAGGGAGCAGGTCGTAGCTTCCGCGCACCGCATCTACGCGCGTGCGCTGTTCGAGGCCGCGCAGGAGCAGGGCAAGCTCGAGACGGTGCACGAGCAGCTCCGCGGGCTCCGCGACTCGATCGAGTCGAGCGACGAGCTGCGCGAGCTGCTCGAGAACCCGGAAGCGGACTCGCGGCTGAAGGCGGACGTGCTCGCGGAGGTCGCCCAGGGCGCCGACGAGCTCGTCGTCAACTTCGTCCGCCTGCTGGCCGAGAAGGGCCGCTCCGCCGAGCTCGGCGAGATCGCCGACGAGCTCGACACGCTCGTCGCGAAGGAGGAGCGGATCCTCGACGTCGAGCTGACGACGGCACACCAGCTTTCCGACGAGGAGTTCCAGCGCATCCTCGGACAGATCGAGTCCGCCTCGGGCCGGAAAGTCCAGGCGGAGCGCAAGGTGGACCCAGACCTGATCGGAGGCATCGTCCTCCAGGCCGGATCGATGAGGCTCGACGCGAGCGTGCGCGGCCGGCTCGAACGACTACGCCAAGACCTGACGCACGCAAGGAGCTGAGAAGCAGATGAAGCTGCGCCCCGAAGAGATCACGTCGATCCTCCGCGAGAGGATCGAGAAGTTCGACGTCGAGACCGACCTCGCCGAGGTCGGCGCCGTGCTGCAGGTCGGAGACGGCATCGCGCGGGTCCACGGCCTGGAGAACTGCGTCGCGCTCGAGATGCTCGAGCTCGAGCACGGGGTGACCGGGCTCGCGTTCAACCTCGAGGAGGACAACGTCGGCGTTGCGCTCTTCGGCGAGTGGGACAAGGTGAAGGAAGGCGAGCCCGTGCGCCGCACCGGCAAGGTCGCGTCCGTGCCCGTCGGCGAGGGGCTTCTCGGCCGCGTCGTCGACCCGCTCGGGAACCCGATCGACGGGCAGGGGCCGGTGGAGTCGAGCGAGACGCGTCCCGTCGAATGGAAGGCGCCGGGGGTGATCCAGCGCCAGCCCGTCAAGGAGCCGCTGCAGACCGGCATCAAGGCGATCGACTCGATGACGAACGTCGGGCGCGGCCAGCGCGAGCTGATCATCGGCGACCGCTCGACCGGCAAGACGGCGATCGCGATCGACACGATCCTCAACCAGCACGACCAGAACGTGAAGTGCTTCTACATCGCGATCGGCCA
>JBJMKB010000072.1:0-9116 GCA_045806045.1 Gaiellaceae bacterium
CGCAAACCGAACGCCACCTCGTCGAGAACCTCCGCCCCGCGCTCGCGGGACGCACCGTGCTGATCGCGACCCAGCGGCTCTCGACCGTCGAAGTCGCCGACCGCGCCGTCGTCCTCGACGACGGCGTGATCGTGGAGGCCGGCACCCCCGGCGAGCTCCTCGCACTCGGCGGCCTGTTCACGCGTCTCTTCGGCGAAGAGGTCTCCGCTGCCGCGTAAGCAACGTGCCGGCCTGACACGTCTCGGTCGCTATCTGCGGGGTCGTCGCATGCGCGTCGTGACGCTCGGGCTCCTCGGCGTCTGCTCCGCGGCGGCGCCCGTCACGGCACTCGTCGTCGTCAAGGACGCGATCGACCACGGAATGCGCGCCCACGACAAGACGCGGCTAGGGCGGGACGTAGTCGTCTACCTCGCGATCAACGGTCTCGCGTGGATCATGCAGACGACGCTCGTCCGTGGTCTGGCACGCGTGGGGCAGGACGTCGTGCTCGGCCTCCGCCAGGATCTGTTCGACCATCTGACCACGCTCTCGCTGCGCTACTTCTCGCAGCAGAAGGCCGGCTGGATCATCGCGCGCCTCACCTCCGACGTCGACGCGCTCTCCGACGTTCTCTCGCAGGGCCTGACGACGCTCGTCGTGAACACCCTCACGCTGCTCGCCGCGATCGTCGGCCTTTTCGTGCTCGATTGGCGGCTCGGGCTGGTGGCGCTCGTGATCCTTCCGCCGACGCTCGTCCTCACGCGGTGGTTCCAGGTGAAGTCGCACGCAGCGTTCCTCCGCGTGCGCGAGACCATCTCTGCGATGACGGCGCAGATCGCCGAGTCGGTCTCCGGCATGGCCGTCATCCAGGCGTTCAACCGAGAGCGCGCATTCCTCGCCGAGTTCGATGCGGCGAACGATGCGAACCGGCGCACGAACACGTATGCGCAGTACCTGAACTCGGTGTTCTTTCCGGCGATCGAGCTGCTCGGAGTCGTCGCAATGGTGTCGGTGCTGTGGGTCGGGGGCCGGATGCTCGCGGATGGCTCGCTGACGATCGGGACGCTCGTCTCGTCCGTCTTCTTGCTCAACCTCGTCTTCCAGCCGCTGCAGGAGCTCTCCGATCTCTACGGGCAAGTGCAGTCCGCGGGCGCCGCGATGGAGAAGATCACGACCGTCCTCGACACCGAGCCGGAGATCCGCGACGAGCCCGGCGCGCAGCGCGCACCGCGCATCGAAGGTGACCTGCGCATCGACCACGTCACGTTCGCGTACGGGCGCGATCCGGTGCTGCACGCGGTGGACATCCACGTGCCGGCGGGGAGCTGTCTCGCGCTCGTCGGCGAGTCCGGCGGGGGGAAGTCGACGACGGCGAAGCTCGTCGGGCGCTTCTACGACCCCGACAGCGGCGCAATCCGCGTCGACGGCAACGACCTGCGCTCGCTCGAGCTGCGCTCCTACAGGCGCCAGCTCGGCGTCGTCCTCCAGGATCCATTCTTGTTCGCCGGCACGATCGCCGACAACATCCGCTTCGCGCGACCGGCGGCGACCGATGCGGAGGTCGAAGACGTCGCGGCCTCCGTCGGCGTCGATCGCGTCGCACGGCGGTTCGAGCACGGCCTGCTGCACGAGGTGCGCGAGGGCGGCGCCGGCCTGTCAGCGGGCGAGCGTCAGCTCATCTCGATCGCGCGAGCGCTGCTCGCCGACCCGCGCATCCTCATCCTCGACGAAGCGACGTCGAACATCGATCGGCCGACCGAGGTCCTGATCGAGAAGGCGCTCGACCGGCTGCTGCACGGCCGCACGTCGATCATCATCGCGCACCGGCTCGCGACGGTGCGGCGCGCCGATGAGATCCTCGTCATGGAGCACGGCCGGATCGCCCAGCGTGGTACGTTCGACGAGCTGCTCGCAACGGACGGTCCGTTCCGCCGCCTCGCAGCAGAGTTGAAGGGCGCGGAGTTGAAAGGTGCAGCGTTGAAGGGCGCAGAGTTGAGCGCCGCGGCTCAGGCGCTGCAGGTCTCGGAGCCGAGCTTGCCGGTCACCGGCAGCCGCGAGAGGAGCTCTGCAAGGGTCTCCCGCTCCTCCTCCGAGTAACGCCCCAGGAACAGCTCGTCGATGTCGCGCAGGTGCGTCTTCGACGCCTCCCGCAACTTGCTGCGGCCGGCCTCGGTGAGCTTTGCGTACGACACGCGCGCATCCGCGCTGCACGTCTCCTTGCAGACGAAGCCCGACCGCTCGAGCCCGTCGAGGAGCCGTGTGATGCCCGACGCGGTCAGAAGGACGCTCTCCGCCAAATCGACGCGGCGCATCAGGCCGTGCTCGGAGTGCGCCAGGTGCAGCAGGACCTCGTAGTCGTTCAGCGTCAACCCATGCTCCCGCTGGAGCTGGGCCGAGAGCTCGCGGGTGACCGCCGCGTGGGAGCGCATGTAGGCCACGAAGGCGGCGAGGTGCTGTGGAGGTGCGGAGGTTGCCATACTTGTGCCCTCAAGTGTAGCGCGGATCGCAGGGTTCGGGCAGAAATTCGCCCAAGTAGACTGCCACCGCCGTTGGGCACGAATCAGTCCCTATCGCTCCCTGACCTCGAGCTTCAACTTCTCTCTGCCAGCGCGCTCACGCTCCTCTCGGTCGAGGACCCGGAGGAGCTTCTGCGGAGTCTCGTCGATGTGCTGGTGCCGCTCGTCGCCGACTATGCCGGCGCCGACGTGCTGGAGGACGACAGAATGCGGCAGATCGCGATCACCCCGGGGACCGGCGCGAAGTACGAGCGGGCAGCGGAGGCGCGGGCTGCCGCGACCGGCTTCCCGCCCGTGCACGTGCACGTGATCGCGAATCGCCGCGGCATCGTCTTCCCGGAGATCGACGACGACACACTCCGGCGCACGTGCCGCTCGGAGGAGCATTACGAGCTGTGCCGCACCTTCGGGATCCGCTCGTGGATGTGCGTTCCGCTCGTCGGCGAGGACGGCGTGATCGCACTCGTCACGCTTGCCACCGTGGGTGCCGAGGGGCGCGTGCTCGACGAGCCCGAGCTCGCCGCCGTCTCCCATGCGATGCGGACGATCGCAGTCGGCGTGGAGCGCGCGTCGCTCCGCCGCGAGAATGACGGGCAGCGCAGGCTGCTCGAAACCGTGATCGAAGAGCTGCCGATCGGGCTGTCCGTCGTGGAGGCGGGGACCGACCGCGTCCTGATGACGAACCGACTGTCGCGCGAGCTGCTCGGGCCGGCAAGCGTGACGTACTCCACCGACGTCGACCGGCGCACCGAAAACGGGGAGCCGTTGCCGCGCGAGCTCTGGCCCGTCACGCGAGGGCTCGGCGGCGAAACGATACGCGACGAGCGGCTGCGCATCCGGCGCGCCGACGGAAGCGAGATCCTCACGCTGATCAACGTCGCGCCTGTCACGGACGAGAGCGGTGTGATCGCCGCAGTGATCACGGTCCACGACATCACCGAGCGCGACCGGCGCGAGCAGGACTTCCTCGCCAACGCGGCGCATCAGCTGCGCACGCCTGTCGCGGCGATCGCAAGTGCGCTCGGCGCACTGCAACTCGGCGCCAAGAACGAGACGATCGAGCGCGAATTCTTCCTCTCGCACGTTCAGCGTGAGGTCGACCGCGCGGCGCGACTCACCGATTCGCTCCTGAGCCTGGCCCGTCTCGAGCGAGGGTTCGAGACGCCCGACCGCGTGGCTGTCAGCCTCTGCCCACTCCTCGAGATGCTGCTGCAGAACCTGCAGCTCGAGGCGCCGAAGACGATCCGGCTCGATTGCCCGCAAGAAACGATCGTGATCGTGAACGGCGGGCTGCTCCGCGAGGCGCTCTCGAACGTGATCGAGAACGCGGTTCGCTATTCGGGAAACGGAGAGGTGCGTGTTGTGGTGAGCAACGTCAACGGCAGCACGCTGATCGACGTGCAGGACAGCGGGCCGGGCATCACACCAGTCGATGCCGACCAGATCTTCGACCGCTTCTTCCGCGGCCGGAAGTCCCCGGGCGGCGGCGACGGCGCCGGCCTTGGCCTCGCGATCGCCCGCGAGGCGACCTTGGCCGCGGGCGGAGACCTGACGCTTCAATCGGCCGGCCCGCCGACGACGTTCAGGTTCACGCTCCCGCGCAGCATCGGGGACACGTGAGCGCGGTTCTCGTGGTCGATGACGAACCGGCGATCAGAGAGGCGATTGCCTACGCACTCCGGGCCGAGGGGCTCGAAGTCGAGTGCCGCGACGACGGCGAATCGACATTGAAGGCCGTTGAGGACCGCGTATTCGAGCTGGTGATCCTCGACGTCGTGCTGGGGGATATCTCGGGCGTCGAGATCTGCCGGCGCATCCGAGCCTCCAGCGCAGTGCCGATCATGATGCTCACCGCACGCGACGCGGAGGCGGACGTCGTCCTCGGCTTCGAGGCGGGCGCGGACGACTATGTCAAGAAGCCCTTCTCGATGACGGAGCTGGTCAGCCGCTCGCGGGCGATGCTGCGCCGGCGCGAGCTCGATCGATCCACGCAACCTCGCACGATCTCGGTAGGCGAGCTGCGCATCGATCTCGCACGTCACGACGCGCACGTCTCCGGCCGCGCGGTGCGCTTGACGCCGACGGAGCTGCGACTGCTGACACTGCTCGCATCGGACGATCGTGCGTTCACGCGACGCGAGATCCTCGAGCACGTCTGGGAAACCACGTTCGTGCCCGACGAGCGATCGTGTGACGTGCATGTTGCGAATCTCCGCCGCAAGATCGAAGACGACGGCGACGAGCCGACGAGGCTCCTCACGGTGCGCGGGGTCGGCTACCGGTTGAACACAACGTGAAGAAACCTTCACCGAACCTGTAGCACGACTTCGCGCTGGGCTCGTTAGGTTCGTCCAAGTGTCGACCACGACGGCGGAGCGTCCACTCTTGATCTTCTTCACTTCGCCGACGAACGGCCGCTGCCGCCGCGCCGAGGGCTTTCTCGCGCAGGTGCTGCAGCGAAGGCACAACCACGAGACGTTTGCGGTGAAGTTCGTTCAGCAAGAGTCGCGCCCAGACCTGCTCGAGCGATTCAGGGTCGAGAAGACGCCGACCTTGATGGTGATCGACCACAAGGTCGTCCGCGGCAAGCTGGTGGAACCACGCGGCTGCGAAGAGATTCAGACGTTCCTCGCGCCGTGGCTCAGGTAGGCGAACTCGCACTCCGGCGCCTGCTCGACCTGAACGCGCAGTTGCGCGAGCGGGCCGAGCAACTCGAGACGGCGCTCGAGTCGCGGATCGTGATCGAGCAGGCGAAGGGGATCCTCGCCGAGCGGTATCGCGTCGGCGTCGACGGCGCCTTCGACGTGCTGCGGCGAGCCTCGCGCACGAGCCGCGTGCCGTTGCACACCCTGGCGCGCCGCGTCGTCCAGGAGGCGCAAACACCGGCGGAGCTCGTCGAACAGATTCGCTAGAGACGGCCGAAGCCGGCGGCCTGGGCGATGTGGCGTGCGCGACGCATCACCTCGCCGCCGTCCGAGTCGTTGCCGACGCCGGTGTTCCCCTCGACCGTGTCCAGCTCGCGGCCGCGGCGGCGGATGACGATCCCGACGTGGTCGGGTACGCCGCCGTCCCAGTCGAAGATCGCGAGGTCACCGGGCACCGGCTCCTCGACCCACCGTCCGGTGGCCTTCAACCATGCGGCGAGCGTCGGCACGTAGGCAACGCCGCGCGGCCCGACACCTGCGCCATGCCAACCCCGGCACAGCACGACGGCGGCACCGACGTCGTAGCAGTACGACGCGAAGATCGCGCACCAGGGCACGCCGTCGACGCCGAACCAGCGTCCGAACATGGTGCGGTTCGACCCCGGCGGCGACTCCCGCACGCCCACATGCCGCAGCGCCTCGGCCAGCGCGCGCCGGCCCGGTGAAGCGCTCATGATGCGCAGGCTACGCCGCCGTTTCACATCCTGCAAGCGCGGCATGAACGGAGTCGAATGCGCTGGAATCGCACGCGTACGCTGGCAGTCGGAGGGCTCGCCACGGGAACGGCAGCCGCCTTCGTCGCCGTGCTCGCCGGCTTCGGCGCGCCGACGCAGAGCGGCGTCGCGGCCGCGCAGGCGACGCTGATCTCGCGGACGATCTCGTTCGGCGCCGCCCGCGTCCAGGTGCGCCAACTGCCGTCCGGCGTCGTCTGCTTTCGGGTCATCGAGAGCGCCGGCTCGTCCCGTTCGTGCCGCGCGCGGGTCGGGGTCCGTGAGATCGGCTTCACCGTCTCGCCGCAGGGAATAGGCGGCGTCGCCGGGAGGGACGTCCGTGCCGTGATCGTGAAGCTGACCCGCTCGGGCACGACCTGGGCAAAGCTCGATCACGGGGTGTTCTACGCCGACGTACCGCCGGCGTACCGCGTGCGCGCCGTGATCAAGGTGCTGCGCGACGGCTCGCGCAAGACATTTGCCGTCAGAGGTCCCGTCGTTTGAACGCGGCAACAGCCGCGCCCGTGACGAGCGCGAGGTATGCCGCCGCCCAGACGAGCAGCGTCGTTCCCGCACGTTGCGAGCCGCCGAACGGGCCGAGCCGCAGGACGAACTTCGTAAAGCCCGACGTATCGACGGTGAGGCGGTGCAACGCGTCCTCGTAGAGGGCGTCGAACGGCAGGACCCACGCGGCGATGCGCGCGATGTGGACGAGCTTGTGCGATCCGATCGCCTGCCCGATCTCGCCGAGGAGCCCCGTCATCAGTCCCGCGCCGAAGACC
Organism: Gaiellaceae bacterium; assembly: GCA_045806045.1. Taxonomy (GTDB): domain Bacteria; phylum Actinomycetota; class Thermoleophilia; order Gaiellales; family Gaiellaceae; genus PALSA-600. The sequence goes on from JBJMKB010000072.1 coordinate 6,693, forward strand.
ATCAGCGTTCCGATCCCGTTGGCGATCGGCGCGAGGACGACCGAACCGGCGAGCGCGACGGCGGCGACGACGACGACCGCAGCGGCAAGCTCGATTGCGGGCGACAGCGTGCGGTCCGGGCGCCAGCTCCCGGCCCAGCTCGTCACCGCGAGCGCCGCGAAGTAGACGACGAGCACGTAGGCGATGCAGACCGCCGCGGCGCCGGCGAACCGCGCGAGCAGCAGCTGCGTCCGTCCGATCGGCCGCACGACGAGCGGCTGGAGGAGCCCCGCCTCCGCGTCGCCGCGGACGACGTTGAGCGTCAGGAACACCGCGAGGACTGCGCCGAGGAAGAGCGTCGCGAACATCGCGAGGCCGAAGAGGATCGCGCCCGCGACGGCTTCCGGGTCCAGGGTTTCCTGGCCGGGACCGACGAACGACCGCGCGTCCCTGAACGCCGCGTGCGCGCCCCAGGCATAGAGCGCGAGGAACAGGACCGTGAGGACGAGGACGACCGCGAACATCTTGCGGCGCAGGCTTTCGCGCAGGCCGTAGAGCACGATCGCCGTCAATCGACCACTTCCAGGTAGACGTCCTCGAGGCTCGAGGCGACGACGCGCACCTCGTAAATCTGCTCGCCCGCTGCGACGAGCTCGCGGACGATGCGCGGGACGTCGTCCCGGCGCGCGTCCGGAAACCGCTCGATGCCGCGTGCCGTCTCGACCTCGACCCCGCCCTGGCGCCGCAGCTCGTCGGGCGCGCCGGCCGCGACGACCCGGCCGTGGTCGACGATCACCACGTGGTCGCACACGAGCTCGACCTCGGAGAGCAGGTGCGAGTTGAGGAGCACCGACTGCCCGCGGCGGCGCAGCTCCTCGAGTAGCCCCCGCACGACGCGGCGCCCGGCCGGGTCGAGCGCGCTCGTCGGCTCGTCGAGCAGCAGAAGCCGCGGTGCCCCCACGAGCGCTTGAGCAATCCCGAGCCGCTGTTGCATTCCCTTGGACATCGCGCCGATGCGCAGCGCACGCGCATGCGAGAGACCGACGAGCTCGAGCAGCTCCGAGCGCTCGTGCGCGCCGCCGGCCGACCCCGCCAGCCGCTGATGCAGCGTGAGCAGCTCGTCCGCGGTCATCCAGAACGGGAAGCGGAAGAGCTCCGCGAGGTAGCCGAGCGACCGGCGTGCAGGCGGCGAGCCCGCCGGGGACCCGCACACCTCGACCGAGCCGCTCGTCGCGCGCACGAGCCCGCACGCGATCTTCACGAGGGTCGACTTGCCGGCGCCGTTCGGCCCGAGGAGCCCGACGAGCTGGCCTTCGTCCACCTCGAGATCCACGCCGGCGAGGGCCTCGGTCCTCCCATAGCGCTTCTCGAGGCCCCTCGCGGAGAGCACCGGCGGCACGCCGCAAGCGTACTCAGAGCGCGCCGCTGAACGTGTCGCAGCCCGTCGGCTCCCCGCGCTGATAGCCGCGCGTGAACCAGCTCTGCCGCTCCGCGGACGAGCCGTGCGTCCACGTCTCAGGATCGACCTGGCCGCGCGTCGCGGACTGAATACGGTCGTCGCCGACGGCGGCCGCAGCGTCGAGCCCGTCGGCAACGTCTTGTCGCGTGAGCTCGGTCACGTACCCGGTCGCGACGGCGTTCCTCGCCCAGACACCGGCATAGCAGTCGGCCTGCAGCTCCGTGCGCACCGACCTGCTCGTCGCACCCGCCGCGTTGCCGGGGCGCAGGTCGCCCAGCAGGTCCTCCGTGTGATGTCCGTACTCGTGCGCGATCACGTACGCCTCGGCGAACGCGCCACCACGCGCGCCGAAGCGATCGTGCAGCTCCTGGTAGAAGCCGAGGTCGATGTAGACCTGCTTGTCGACCGGGCAGTAGAACGGGCCGACGTCGGTGCTCGCCTGCCCGCAGCCCGTGTCGGTCGAGCCGCTGAAGAAGACGGTCTTCGCCTGCGTGTAGCGCTTGCCGTGCGCCTGGAACCAACCGGACCAGTACTTCTGCACGCTGTTCACGTCGGCGAGGACGCGGCAGTCCTGTCGCGTGTTCACGTCGACGCCCGGGCCGCACGACGTCCCGAGCGACTCGGACGGCGGCTGCCGGGCGACGGTCAGCCCCTCCAGGTCGCCGTAGGTCCCACTCGTCCCGCCGCCGAGGAGCGCGAGCAGGAGGTAGACCACGATCCCGGCCACGCCGAGGCCGCCGTCGACGAGGAGGTTCACGTCGTCCCCGGTCGAGAGGAAGACGACGTCGGCCTTGAGGCCGTTCGCGACGGCGCGCGCCTGGTCGGTAGAGGCGCCGTAGGACTGACTGAATGATGCGTCCTTTCCGGCGGGGGTCGCCTGCCAGGCGGCGATGATCTTGCCCATCACAGCCTGGGGGGTGGAGTAGCCGACGAGCGAGAGGTTCGTGCCGGCGGGCCCGGCCGACGCCGCCGCCAGCGCCACGAGC
>JBJMKB010000073.1:0-5238 GCA_045806045.1 Gaiellaceae bacterium
CGTCGCCAACATGGTCGAGGGCGTCACCGCGGGGTTCGAGAAGCGTCTCGAGATCCAGGGTGTCGGCTACCGCGCAGCACTCGCCGGCACCGACCTCGAGCTTCAGGTCGGCTACTCGCACTCGGTGAAGATCAAGCCGCGCGACGGGATCTCCTTCGAGGTGCCGATCCCGACGCAGGTGATCGTGCGCGGCATCGACAAGCAGGTCGTCGGCCAGACCGCCGCCGAGATCCGCAAGGTGCGCCCGCCGGAGCCGTACAAGGGCAAGGGCATCCGCTACGAGGGCGAGTTCGTTCGCCGGAAGGTCGGGAAGCGCGCATGAGCAGCCTCTCTGTTCACGAAGCTCGCCTGCGCCGCCACCGCCGTGTGCGCGGGAAGATCCGCGGTACCGCCGCGCGCCCGCGTCTGCAGGTGTTCCGGTCGAACCGGGGCATCTTCGCGCAGCTGATCGACGACGACGCCGGCCGCACGCTGGCCGCCGCGTCGTGGAAGGAACTGCCCGCGTCGTTCAAGGGCGGCAAGACAGAGCAGGCTGCCGAGGTGGGCAAGCGGCTCGCCGCAGCCGCGAAGAAGGCGGGCGTCGAGAACGTCGTCTTCGATCGCGGCGGCTACCTGTATCACGGTCGCGTCAAGGCACTCGCCGACAGCGCGCGCGAAGGAGGGTTGACGTTCTGATGGCCATCGACGTCCAGGAGAGCAGAGAGCTCAAGGAGCGCGTGGTCGAGATCAACCGCGTCGCGAAGGTCGTGAAGGGCGGTCGCCGCTTTTCGTTCACCGCGCTCGTGGTGGTGGGCGACGAGGTCGATCGCGTCGGTGTCGGCTACGGCAAGGCCCGCGAGGTACCGCTCGCGATCTCGAAGGCCGTCGAGGACGCGCGCAAGAACCTGTTCACCGTGCCGAAGCACGGGCAGACGATCACGCACGAGACGATCGGCCGCTTCGACGCCGCGCGCGTCCTCCTGCGGCCCGCCTCGCCGGGTACCGGCGTGATCGCGGGCGGCGGCGTGCGCGCGGTGCTCGAGCTCGGCGGCATCCGCGACGTGCTCGCGAAGTCGCTCGGCACGACGAACCCGATCAACATGCTGAAGGCCGCCGAGCAGGCGCTTCGCCAGCTGCGCCGGCCGGAGGAAGTCGCCAAGGCGCGCGGCAAGCAGATCAGCGAGGTTCTGCCCTACCGGGCCCCCACGGCGGAGCCGGACGACACACCGGAGCCGGACGGAACGGCGGAGCCGGACGTCGCGGCGGAGCCGACCAGTGCGGAGCCCGCCGAGACGAAACCGGCCAAGGCGGCGGCGCCGAGTGACGCAGGGGAGGTGACCGGAGGTGGCGAAGCTGAAGCTGACGCAGGTGCGTAGCCAGATCGGCCAGTCCGAGCGCCACCGCGGCACGCTGCGGGCCCTCGGCCTCGGGAGGATCGGGAAGACGAACGAGATCGACGACACGCCGGTCCTCGCAGGCATGCTTCGCAAGGTCCGTCATCTCGTGAAGGTGGAGGAGTCCTCCTAGTGGCCGGCGATCTGAATCTGTCGAACCTGCAGCCCGCGCAGCCGCGCAAGGACCGTAAGCGCGTCGGCCGCGGCCTCGGGTCGGGCAAGGGGCGCTACTCCGGTCGCGGGATCAAGGGCCAGAAGTCGCGTGCGGGCTCGCACGCGATGCGCGCCGGCTTCGAGGGCGGTCAGATGCCGCTCTACATGCGCACGGCGAAGCTTCGCGGCAACACGTCAGCGGACGCGATGCCGATCGGTCCGTTCCGCACCTACACGCAGCCGGTCAACCTCAAGGATCTCGAGACCCGTTTCGAGCCCGGCGAGGAGGTCACGCCCGAGTCGCTGAAGGCGAAGGGCCTGATCCGCTCCATCCGCAAGGACGTAAAGCTGCTCGGCGTCGGCGAGCTGACGAAGAAGTTGAGCATCACCGTGCACGGCGCCTCGGCAACCGCGCGCGAGAAGGTCGAGGCCGCCGGCGGAACGCTGACGCTCCTCAAGGAGCCGAAGCCGCGCAAGCCGAAGAACCTGAAGCGCCGGCCGGAGGGGCGGACGAAGGACGCCACCCCGGAAACCGCCGCTGAGACCACCGAGGCGACCGAAACCGCGGAGAGCGAGACCTAGCCGGTGTTCTCCTGGCTCGCCAACGCGTGGCGGGTCCCGGAGCTGCGGCGCCGGCTCCTGTTCACTGCCGCGATCCTCGCCGCCTACCGGCTCGGCTCGTGGATGCCGGCACCCGGCGTCGACTCGGCCCAGATCCAGAACTTCTTCAACGGCAAGGGCGGCTCGCTGCTCGGCCTGCTGAACCTCTTCTCGGGCTCGGCGCTCTCCCGCTTCTCGATCTTCGCGCTCGGGATCATGCCGTATGTCACGGCGTCGATCATCCTCCAGCTCCTCACGGTCGTCGTCCCGACCCTCGAGCAGCTGCAGAAAGAGGGCGAGTCGGGGATGGCGAAGATCAACCAGTACACGCGCTACCTCACCGTCGTCCTTGCCGCGGCGCAGGGCCTCGGCTACGCATATCTCTTCCGTACGCAGGGCGCGCTGCCGAAGGACGCAGGCCGCCTCGTGCTGATCGTCGTCACGCTCACGGCCGGCACGACGCTCCTGATGTGGATGGGCGAGCTGATCACCAAGCGCGGCATCGGCAACGGGATCTCGCTCCTGATCTTCGCGTCAATCCTCACCTCGGCGCCGCAGGGCATCAACGCGTGGATCAACGGCGGGCCACTCGAGAAGCTCTTCTTCCCGCTCGTCGCGCTCGGCGTGATCGTCGCGGTGGTGTTCGTGCAGGAAGGCCAGCGGCGGATCCCCATCCAGTACGCGAAGCGCATGGTCGGACGCCGCCAGACGGCAGGCGGTTCGACCTACATGCCCTTGCGCGTGAACATGGCGGGCGTCATCCCGGTCATCTTCGCCGCGGCGCTGCTCGCGCTCCCGCAGACGATCGGATCGTTCCAGCCGGGCGCGCAGTCGTTCATCAACCGGAACTTCTCGCCGAACGGCTGGACGTACCTCGGCGTCGAGGCCGCGCTGATCATCCTCTTCACCTACTTCTACACCGCCGTCCAGTTCAACCCAGTCGACCAGGCCGACAACCTGCGCAAGTACGGCGGCTACATCCCGGGCATCCGCCCTGGGCCGCCGACCGCGCAGTACCTCGACCGCGTGCTGACGCGGCTGACGCTGCCCGGCTCGATCTTCCTCGCGCTCGTCGCCGTCCTGCCGTCGATCTTCATCAAGGAGTTCGGCTTCTCGCAGGCGACCGGCCGCGCGCTCGGCGGCACGTCGGTGCTGATCGTCGTCGGCGTGGCGCTCGACACGATGCGCCAGATGGAGTCGCAGATGATGATGCGCTCCTACGAGGGCTTTCTCAGGTGACCCTCTCGTGAACCTGCTGGTCCTGGGTCCCCAAGGCGCGGGGAAGGGAACCCAGGCCAAGCGCATCTCCGCGGAGTACGGCGTCCCCCACGTCTCCACCGGCGACATGTTCCGCGCGCTCGACGACCAGACGGCGCTCGGCCGCAAGGTGAGGCCGATCCTCGAGTCGGGCGAGCTCGTCCCCGACGAGCTGACGATCGCGATGATCGAGGACCGGCTGGCGCAGCCCGATGCGCGGGACGGTTTCGTCCTTGACGGCTTCCCGCGGAACCTCGCGCAGGCGGAGGCGCTCGACACGATGCTCGGGAGCATCGGCCGTGGGCTCGATGCGATCCTGTTCTTCAACGTCCCCGACTCGGTCGGCACGGAGCGGGCGCTCAAGCGCGCCGAGCTCGAAGGCCGCTCCGACGACACCGCGGATGTGATCGCGAAGCGACTCGACATCTACCACTCTGAGACGGAGCCGGTCGTCGAGCATTACCGCGCGACGGGCAAGCTCGTGCCGCTGCACGCCGAGCGCCCGGTCGACGAGGTGTGGAACGAGCTCTCCGAGTCTCTCCAGCAGGCAGCGGGAAAGTTCAAGGAGCGCGTGTGATCATCCGCAAATCGCAGGCCGAGATCGAGACGATGGCGCGCTCGGGCGCGATCGTCGCCGACACGCTCGCGCTGCTCGAGGAGACGATCCAGCCGGGGATCACGACCGGCGAGCTCGACGCCGTCGCGGAGGAGTTCATCCGCTCCCGCGGCGGTGAGCCGACGTTCAAGGGCTACAAGGGCTATCCGGCTGCGACGTGCCTCTCGCCGAACGCGATGGTCGTCCACGGCATCCCCGGCAGGGTGAAGCTGCAGGACGGCGACATCCTCTCGGTGGACGTCGGCGTGACTTCTGAGGGCTTCGTCGCCGATTCCGCCTGGACGTTCGCCGTCGGGGCGATCTCGCCCGAGGCCCAGCGCCTGCTCGACACCTGCAAGGCGGCGCTCGCGGCCGGGATCGCGGAGGTGCGGATCGGCAACACGGTCGGCGACATCTCGCAGGCGGTCCAGACGGTCACGGAGACCGCCGGCTTCAGCGTCATCCGGAGCCTCGTCGGGCACGGCGTCGGTCGCTCCATGCACGAGGACCCGCAGGTGCCGAACTTCGTCTCCTCCTACCGCGGCCCGGAGCTCCAGGAAGGCATGACGCTCGCGATCGAGCCGATGATCACGGCGGGCGGCCCGGACGTCTACATCCACGACGACGACTGGTCGATCTCGACCTCTGACGCGTCCCTGGCGGCCCATTTCGAGCACACGGTCGCGGTCACGCCCGAGGGCCCGCGGATCCTGACAGGGAAAACACGAGTTTTGGTACCATGACGGCCCGCGTCGCGAGGCAGATGCCCGCGCGCGATCTTCTCACGCCATGAAAGTCAGACCTTCAGTGAAGCCCATGTGCGAGCGCTGCCGCGTGATCAAGCGGCATGGGCGCACCATGGTCATTTGCACCAATCCACGCCACAAGCAGCGTCAGGGGTAAAGGAGAGAGTTGGCTCGTATCGCCGGAGTGAACCTGCCGAACCAGAAGCGGCTCGAGATCGGGCTGACCTACATCTTCGGGATCGGCCAGCCGACCGCACATGAGATCTGCGAGGCGCTCGGTCTGTCGCCGGACACGAAGGTCCGCGATCTGACCGAGGACGAGGTCGCGAAGCTCCGCGACTACATCGACCAGCATCACCAGGTGGAAGGCGACCTCCGGCGCGAGCGCACGCAGGCGATCAAGCGCCTGCAGGAGATCGGCTCCTACCGCGGCCTGCGGCACCGGCGCAACCTGCCGGCGCGCGGCCAGCGCACGAAGACCAACGCGCGCACGCGCAAGGGCCCGAAGAAGACC
>JBJMKB010000074.1:0-6349 GCA_045806045.1 Gaiellaceae bacterium
CCGTGCGCGCGGCGGGTCGGTCCTCAAGGTCGTCGAGGGGACGGACGCGAACGAGGACGAGCAGAAGATCCGCGAGATCAACTCCTCGATCTACGTCTTCAAGAGCGAGGTGCTGTGGGCGGCACTCGCGAAGCTCGAGCCGAAGAACGTGCAGGGCGAGCTGTACCTCACCGACGCGATCGGGATCGTCGCCGCCGCGGGAGGCAAGGTCGCCGCTCACATTGCAGCCGACTCCCGCGAGACCGACGGCGTGAACACGCGCGCGGAGCTCGCACAGGCAGCAACCGTCCTTCGCGATCGGATCAACGAGGCGCACATGCTCGCCGGCGTCACGATCGTCGACCCGAGGACGACGTGGATCGAGCCGACGGTGGAGATCGAGCCCGACGCCGTCATTCAGCCGTTTACGTTGCTCCGGGGCGCCACCCGGGTGGCGAGCGGCGCCGAGGTCGGCGCGAACACGGTCGCAATCGACGCCCACATCGGCGCGCACGCGACGATCGGCCCCTTCTGTTACCTTCGCCCTGGAACGGTCCTCGGTGAGTCCTCGAAGGCGGGCACCTACGTGGAGATCAAGAACTCACGGATCGGCGACCGCACGAAGGTGCCCCACCTCTCGTACATCGGCGACGCCGACATCGGCCCCGACACGAACATCGGCGCGGGGGCGATCACGGCCAATTTCCCGCACAAACCGGGCCGCCCGAAGGGTCGGACGACGATCGGGAGCAACGTCAGGACCGGCATCCACAATGGCTTCGTGGCGCCGGTCGAGATCGGGGACGGAGCATGGATTGCCGCGGGTTCGGTGATAACCAGGGACGTCCCGGCGGATGCGCTCGGGATTGCTCGCCAGCGCCAGGAGAACAAGGAGGGCTATGCAGCCCGGCAGCGCGACGTCTGAGCTCGCCATTCCCGGATTGGAGACGCCGGAGATCGTGACGCAGCAACGGCCCGGTCACTGGATCGAGCGCGGTCCGCAGAAGCGCCTGATGGGGTTCTCGGGACGCTCGCACCCGACGCTCGCGCAGCGCATCGCCGAGCAGCTCGGCGTCGAGCTCGGCGAGGTCGAGTTGAGCACCTTCGCGAACGGCGAGACGTACTGCCGTTTCGACGAGTCGATCCGCGGCGCCGACATCTTCATCGTGCAGACCGGCGCGGAGCCGGTCGACCGCAACGTGATGGAGCTGCTGTTCATGGTGCAGGCGGCGAAGCTCGCTTCGGCGAAGCGGATCACCGCAGTGATCCCGCTGTTCCCGTACGCCCGCCAGGACCGCAAGGCGAAGCCGCGCGAGCCCATCTCCGCGCGCCTCGTCGCCGACATGCTGCAGCTGGCCGGCGCCGACCGCGTGTTGACGATGGATCTCCACGCCGGGCAAATCCAGGGCTTCTTCACCATCCCCGTCGACCACATGACGGCGGTGCCGCTCTTCGCACGCCATTTCCGCGATCTCGGGCTCACCGGCGAGGGTGTCGTTTCCGTCTCGCCCGACGCCGGCCGCGCAAAGCAGGCGGTTCGGTTCGCCGAGATGCTCGAAGCGGACTTCGCGCTCATGCACAAGTCGCGTCCCGCGCACGACGTGGTCGAGGTCACGGAGGTGACCGGTCGCGTGCGCGGCAAGACCGCGATCCTCGGCGACGACGTGATCATGACCGGCGGAACGCTGCTCGCGAACGTGAAGGCACTGCGAGAGCACGGCGTCGAGGACGTCTGGGTGTTCGCGACGCACGGGCTCTTCTGCGGGAATGCGCTCGAGAAGTTCCACGACTCCGACATCAAGGGAATCGTCGTCACCGACACCGTGCCGATCGATCCGCTCGCGAAGCCCGACAAGATGACCGTCCTGCCCGTCGCTCCCCTGCTTGCCGAGACGATCATGAACGTCTTCGCCGACGACAGCGTCTCCGCGATCTTCGGCGGCGAAAACCAGCTCTTCTGAGCGGCGTAGCGCGTTGCCGCGCAGTGCAGCGCAGCGCGCTGCCGCGCGACGCAGCGCAGCGCGCTGCCGCGCGACGAGGCCCGAGCACGAACTGGGCCTCACGCCGCAACGTGAGGCCCAGTTGGAGGGGGAGAGCACGATTCGTGCTCGCATCGGTTGTCGAGTAGACCCGGGCGCCGGCTCAACCTTGCGCTCTACCGGGGACAATCCGACCCGTTGGACTCAGTCGGCCTGCGGCGGACAGCGAGCCGCTACAATCGCCGACCGTGGCTGGAGAGCGCGTCAAGCTCATGGTCCAGAACCGCGCGATCCTCGGCTCCGCCGAGGCGCGCCGCCTGCGTCGCAGCGGGCTGATCCCGGGCGTCCTCTACGGGCGCGAGACCCCGGTCGCGATCTCGATTCCGGAACGCGACCTGCGCCACGCCCTGACGACGCGCGGCGGCCTGAACGCCGTCCTCGACGTCGTCGTCGAGGATGGCAAGGAGCACAGCTCGGTGCTCAAGGAGTACCAGCAGCATCCAGTGAAGGGCCACATCATGCACGTCGACCTGCAGGAAGTCCGCCTCGACCAGCCGATCCACGCCACGGTGCCGCTGCACCTCCACGGCGAGCCTGCCGGCGTGAAGGAAGGCGGCGTGCTCTCGCAGGTGACGAACGAGATCAACGTCGAAGCGCTCCCGATGGAGGTCCCCGAGCACCTCGAGATCGACGTGTCCGGGATGGAGATGGGCGACACGCTGCGGCTCGACGCGCTGCAGACGCCGGAGGGGGTGACCCTGCTCGACGACCCGGAGACGGTCGTCGCGACGGTGACGCAGCCGATGCGCGAAGAGGAGCCCGAGCCCGTCGAGGGCGAGGAAGGCGCAGAGGCACCGGAAGGCGAGGCGGCAGCCGGCGAGGCTGCAGCCGAGGGCGCTGCCGACGCCGGCACCGGCGAGTCCGGCGAGCCCGGCACCGCCGAGGGCTAGACCCGCTGATGCGGCTCTGGCCGCGCCGCCACGGCACCTCGCTCGACCTGCTCGTCGCGGGCCTCGGCAATCCGGGCCGGGAGTACGCACGCAACCGGCACAACGTTGGGTGGATGGTCGTCGACGAGCTCGCGCGCCGGCACGGCGGCGCCTGGCGCGGCAAGTTCAACGGGCAACTCGCCGACGTTCGCATCGATGGCCACAAGGTCGCGCTCCTCAAGCCCGAGACGTTCATGAACGACTCGGGCCGGTCGATCAAGGCAGCCATGCAGTTCTTCAAGCTCGAGCCCGACTCGGTGCTCGTCGTGCACGACGAAGGCGACTTCGACCTCGGGCGGCTGCAGGCGCGGCTCGGCGGCGGCCTCGGCGGACACAACGGCCTGCGCTCGATCGCACAGCAGCTCGGCACGCCCGAGTTCATGCGCCTGCGAGTCGGGGTCGGAAGGCCGGAGCGGGGCGACCCCCGGCCGCTCGCGGATTTCGTGCTCTCCGACTTCCGTCCCGAGGACGACGCGGAGCGTCTCGTCCACGCGGCGGCCGACGCCGTCGAGACCCTCGACGCGGAGGGCCTCGAGGCCGCGCAACGCGCGATCAACGGCCGCCGCTCGTGACACGAGCCACAGCACTCGAGAAGTTCGGCACATGCAGCGGAAACGCGCATCAGCCGGACGGTCGGCCCGCCTGACCCGCGGCGCCTAGGCCCGCCCGGCCTACCCCTTTCGGGTGATGCCAGACCCCCGGAACGAGGGGTTCCGAACGGCTCCCGGCGTTGCTGACATGCGCAGAGCCAACGAGCGTCGCGGTGCCCGCCCATGTGCGCGCCGCCTCTGCCGAAGGGAGCCTCCCGTTGAACGACCGCATTCGCTTTGCGCTGCTCATACTCGTCGTCGTCGCGTGCCTGACCGCCCGTGCCGGGGGCGCGCTCGGCGCCGTCGACCACTCCGACCGCGTCACCCGCGTCACCCACGTCACCCGCGTCGACCACGCGACCGTCACCGCTCACAAGCAGGCGAAGATCGTGCAGTTCGCCCGCCACTACCTCGGCGTCCGCTACGTCTACGGCGGCGCCTCCCCGGCGAGCGGCTTCGACTGCTCGGGCTTCACGCGCTTCGTCTACGCGCACTTCGGGATCGAGCTGCCGCACTATTCGGGCGCGCAGTTCTCGGTCGGCCACCGCGTCTCGCGCGCCGGCTTGCGCCTCGGCGACCTCGTCTTCTTCGACGGCCTCGGCCACGTCGGCCTCTACGTCGGCAGCGGCCGCTTCATCCACGCGCCGCACTCGGGCACGAACGTCGAGATCGACAGGCTCGCTGGCTGGTACTCGGGTCGCTACGACGGCGCCCGCAGGTTGCTCTAGCAACGCGTGCCGTCAGCGTGGGCGGATGCCGCGCCTGCCGATCGACCGCGACGACACGCCGATCGATCGCCGCGCAGGCTCCCGGAGCTGGGCGGAGGCGTAGAGCTTTCCGACATGGCCAAACCGGACGTGACCAGGGACTGTCCCTCGACATGCCCAAACCGGACGTGACCAGGGACTGTCCCTGGACATGTCCCGTGTGGACATGGCCGGGGCGTTCCTTCGGCAGACTCTTCGAACCTGAGGCCGTCGTTGAGTCGCTGGAGCAGGCGCTGCACCGCCTCGCCGGACTACCATGACGCCCCGGCCGAACGCCTCGTTCGGCCAAATCTCATGGACCATCCGGTGCTCCACAGCCTCGTCGAACGCCTCCGCGCGGAGGAGCGGCTCCAGCAGTTCGCCGCCGCGATGCCGACGCGCGCCCGCGTGTCGGAGCCGGTGCTGCCGCTCCTCCTCGCAGCGCTCTACGAGGAGGTCGGCCGCGGCCTGATCGTGCTGCTGCCCGAGGACGCCGACGCGCGCGACGCCGCCGAAGCCGCGGCGTGGTTCCTCCGGGAGGAAGACGTCGCGCTCTTTCCGTCGCGCGGAGTGCACTGGGGCTCGGGGCTCGAGCCGCCGCCGCACCTCGTCGGGGAGCGTGCGCGCGCGCTCGAAGTCCTCGAGCGCGGCGGGCTCGTCTGCGCGTCGGCCGCCGCCGTGGCGGAGGGTGTGCCGCCTGCGGCGCAGCGGCCCGCCCCGTTGCGTGTCGGGCGCGGAGACGAGCCCGGGATCGACTCGCTCACCGAGCACCTCGCTTCCGCGGGATACGAGCGCGTCGAGCGTGTCGAGGAGCGCGGGCAGTTCGCCGTACGCGGAGGCCTCGTCGACGTCTTTCCAACGACAGGACGGGAGCCGCTGCGCATCGAACTGTTCGGGGACGAGATCGAGCAGATCCGTGCGTTCTCGCCGTTCACGCAGCGCGCGCTGCGCCAGGTGGAGGAGGCGACGATCTACCCGGCCGCGGAGCGCCGGCGTGAGCTCGTCGAGATCGACCTTGGGCCCGACGAAGACGAAGAAGCGACGGCGCTCGTCGAGCCCGACGACCTCGTCCCGGCATTTAACCGCGTGCCGGACATTGTCTGGTCGCCGGACGACGTAGCCGCGGTGTGGGAGGAAGAGAAGCTCCGCGCGGTTCGGCTCGAAGGGGCGACGGAGCTCGAGCCGCTGCCGCAAGGACAGCCGTTCTCGTTCGACGCGCAGCGGCCCGCGCTCGCCGCACGCGGGCTGGCGGAGGCCGAGAACGAGCTCGGCGGCCTGCTCCGGCAAGGGCTCGACGTCGTCGTCGCGTTCCCGCATCGCGGCGAGGCGCTCCGCCAGCAGCAACTCCTTCGTCGCATCTCGGCCGACATCCTCGACCCGGGGGAGGCGCCGCACGGGCTGACGTTCGCCGTCTCGCCGGCACGCCGCGGCTTCGTCTGGCGCGAGCTCGGCTTCGCGCTGCTGCCCGACACCCAGGTCTTCCGCAAGCGCCCGCCGCGCGCGACTGCGGCCCCGGGCCGCGCGTTGCAGAGCTTCAGCGACCTCCGGACGGGCGACTACGTCGTCCACGAGGACCACGGCATCTCGCAGCTGAAGGGCTTCGAGACGAAGGAGGTGGCCGGCGTCACCCGGGATTATCTCCTGCTCGCGTTCCGCGGCGACGACCGCGTGTACGTCCCGCACGAGCAGATCGGCAAGGTCAGCCGCTACATCGGCGCCGACTCGAAGGCGCCCGCGCTGTCGAAGCTCGGCGGCAAGGCCTGGGACAACCTGAAGACCCGCGCCCGTGCGCACCTCCGCGAGATGGCGGGGGAGCTGCTGCAGCTCTACGCCCAGCGGCAGACGCAGCCGGGCGTCGCCTACGACGTCGAGCACGAGTGGGTCGAGAAGCTCGAGAGCGCGTTCCCCTATCGCGAGACGGACGACCAGCGCACGGCCATCGAGGCCGTGATGGAGGACCTCGAGTCGCCGCATCCCATGGACCGGCTCGTCTGCGGGGACGTCGGCTTCGGCAAGACCGAGGTCGCGGTCCGTGCGGCGTTCGCGGTCGCCGTCAACGGCAAGCA
>JBJMKB010000075.1:0-4336 GCA_045806045.1 Gaiellaceae bacterium
AGCTGGTCGACCATCGTGTTGATCGTGTTCTTGAGCTCGAGCACCTCGCCCTTGACGTCCACCGTGATCTTCCGCGTCAGGTCGCCGTTCGCGACCGCCGTCGTGACCTCGGCGATGTTGCGCACCTGGTTCGTCAGGTTTGTCGCCATGCCGTTCACGTTGTCCGTCAGGTCCTTCCACGTGCCCGACACGCCCTTCACCTCGGCCTGGCCGCCGAGCTTTCCTTCGGTGCCGACCTCGCGGGCGACGCGCGTGACCTCGTCGGCGAACGACGAGAGCTGGTCGACCATGGAGTTGACGGTCGTGCCGATCCGGAGGAACTCGCCCTTGACGGCGCGGCCCGCGATCTTCAGCTGCATCTTCTGGCTCAGGTCGCCCTCGGCGACCGCGTCGATGACGCGGGCAACCTCGAGCGTGGGGCGGGAGAGGTCGTCGATCATCGCGTTCACCGCGACGAGGCTCTGACGCCAGACGCCTTGCGTCTTAGCCAGGTTCGCCCGGTCGGTGAGCCGGCCCTCGCGGCCGATCGCAGTCGCGACCCGCACGATCTCGTTCAGCGTCCCGTCGCGGGCGTCGGTCTTGTCGTTGAACGCTTTGTTCAGTTGCCCGACGATCCCACGCTTGCGGGCATCGAGACGCGGAGCGCCTTCGCCGCGCGCGGCTGCGCGCAGCGCCTCCAGAAGCGGCTCGAGGTCGGCCGCGGCGATCACGGCGCCGTCCCCGTTCCTCGAAGCGTCGGTGCGCGCGGCGGTGCGTGCCGAGCGCGTTTTGCCCTGTGTGGCCACAGAACCTTCCTTTCTCTCTTCTTCTCAGGTGTGAGTGGCGCGCCGGGCGGGGCGCGTCCACTGCTCGGTGACGGGGTGGTTCATGTAAGGCCCTTGGGAATGCGCGTCCCACGGCGGGGTTGCAGTGGAATCTGCCGAATTCTACGTCGAAATCGTGGGTCTTACAAGTTCTCGCAGTAGGCCGTTCGGCCTAGGGCATTTAGCCTAGCGCCCGGTCGAGATCGGCCCAGACGGCCTCGACGTCCTCCAGGCCGACGGACAGGCGCAGGAGACCGGCGGGAATCCGGTCTCCCTCCCAGCGGTGGCGGCCCTCGATCGTCGATCGGGCCCCGCCGAGGCTCGTGGCGTTCACGATCAGGCTCGTCGCGGTCTCGACGGCTCGGGCGTCCGCGACGTCGAACGAGATGACGCCGCTGAAACCCGGGTAACGGACATGCTCCACCGCCGGATGCGCCTCGAGGCGGCGCGCGATCTCCGTCGCCGACTCGGTGTGGCGGGCCATTCGCCGATCCAGGTCGGCCAGTCCGGCGAGCAGCGCGGAAGCGGCGTCGGGCGCCGAGGGAATGCCTGCATTCGAGCGCAGGTCCCGCAGGCGCGCCGTCTTCTCGGGATCGCGAGTCACGGTCGCGCCGAGGAGCGCGTTGTGGCGGCCGGTGAGGAACTTGGTCGCGGAGTGGACGACGACGTCGGCACCCTCCTCGAGCGCCCGGAGGTAGACCGGCGTCGCGATCGTCGCGTCGCAGACGACCAGAGCGGGATGGCGGCGGAGCGCCTCGAAGTCCGGCATCGTCAGGACCGGGTTCGCCGGCGCCTCGACCACGACGATCCCGGCGCCCGGGGGAGGCTCGCCCGTTTGGTCGTACTCGAGCAGCTCGATCCCCCAGGGCTCGAGCAGGCGGAGCAGCTTGCCCGTCCCGTAGTAGGCGCCCTCCGCGAGCGCGACCGTCGTCCCGGGCCGCCCGAACGCGAGCAGCGCGGTCGTGATCGCGCCCATGCCCGAGGCGTAGAGCAGCGCGTCGCCCCCTTCCCGGCGCCCGAGCTCGGCCTCCGCGGCCACGCCCGCCGGATGGTCGTAGCGCGAGTAATAGAAGGCTCCTGGATCGCCCCGCTCGTCGTACGGCCAGATCGTCGAGCGGTCGGGCTCCATGCGACGACTCTATTGACGTGCAGCTCTATTGACGTGCGGCTCTATTGACGTGCGGTGCGGGATCGGTGAAGGTCAGCTCGTGGACTACCAGCTCACGCGGGCCGCGCACGCCGCTGTGCAGTCGACGCTCCTCGGCGAGCTCCTGGAGAACGCCCAGATCGGCGCCCTCGCCGCAGACCGCGGCACCTACGTCGCGGCGAACGAGTACGCCTGCGAGCTCCTCGGCTACGAGCGGTCCGAGCTGATCGGCACGCGCGTCGGCCAGCTCCACCCGTTCTCGGACCTGCCGGCGCAGTTCGCCGAAATCGAACGGGGGACGCGGAAGGGCGGCGACCTGACGATCACCCGGAAGGACGGCGAAGAGATCGCGATCCGCTACCGCGCGGCGGAGACGACGCTCGCGGGGCTGCCGATCGTGCTCGGCCTCTTCTGGCGCGTGTAATCGCGCTCGCGAGCCGTTCGAGCTCTTCTTCCGAGTTGTAGTAGTGCACCGACGAGCGCACTGCTTCGGCGATTCCGCGCGCGCCGTAGTCGAGCTGCGCCGACTCGGCTTCCATCACCGACACGTTCACGGCCTCCGCCGCGAGCCTGCGCTTCACCTCTTCCGGCGCGATGCCGTCGACGTCGAACGTGACCGTCGCGCCGAGGACGGCGACGCGGTCGAGCAGCGTCACGCCGTCGAGCTCGCCGAGCAGCGCGCGCAGCCGCGTTGCGAGCAGCTGGATCCGCGCCCAGACGGCGTCGACGCCGATCTCGAGCGCGTAGTCGGCCGCGACGCCGAGCCCGACCTTGCCCGCGTAGTAGGTCTCCCAGTTCTCGAAGCGGCGGGCGTCGCCGCGGATGCGGTAGCTCCCGTCGGGCAGCCACTCGGCGGCATGCATGTCGAGGAATGGCGGTTCGAGGCGGCCGATCAGCTCCCGGCGTACGTAGAGAAAGCCCGTGCCGCGTGGCCCGCGCAGGAACTTCCTTCCGGTTCCCGTGAGGATGTCACAGCCGAGCTCGTGCACGTCGAGCGGCAGCTGGCCCACGGACTGGCAGGCGTCGAGCAGGAGCGGGATGCCGGCCGCGCGCGTGACGCGGCCGACCTCGGCGGCCGGGTTGACCAGGCCGCTCTGCGTCGGGACGTGCACGAGCGATACGAGCTTCACGCGCTCGTCGAGCATGTTCTCGAGCGCGGCGACGTCGAACTGGCCGTGCTCGTCGTCGGGCACGACGTCGATCGTCGCCCCCGTGCGGTCGGCGACCTGCTTGAGCGCGATCCAGTTCGACGCGTACTCGGCGCGTCCGGTGAGGATGCGGTCTCCCGGCTCGAAGCGGAAGGCGTAGAACGCCATGTCCCAGGCGCGTGTCGCGTTCTCGACGACGGCGATCTCGTCCCGCTGCGCGCCGAGCAGCCGCGCGAGCGCGTCGTATGTGTGTTCCCAGTCGTCCCTTCGTTCCGCCGCCGTCTCGTAGCCGCCGATCTCCGACTCGCGGAGGAGGTAGCCGACGACGGCGTCGACGACGCGCTGCGGCGGGAGCGCCGATCCGGCGTTGTTCAGGTGCGCGACGTGGCCGACGCCGGGCGTCTCGGCGCGAACGCGCTCGAGATCGATCACGCGCCGTTTGCGTTGCTCATTCGCGCCGCGCCCGCTTTGCGAGCTCGTTCAGCGGCTCGAGGACGTCGATCGCGTGCGTCGTCCAGCCGTCCTCGCCGCGGTAGATCGCCGCGACCTCGCCGGCGAGGTTCGGTCCGAGCAGGTCGAAGATCTGCGGCGGCGGATCGTGCGCCGGGGCCTCCGGTACGACGCGCTCGAAAGCCGCTGCGAGGATCGTCTTCGCGACCGCGTTCCGCGTCGCGCGCGCGAACCCGGCCCGGTCGGATGCCTCCGCCGAGTCGATCGTCTCGCGCAGTGCTTCGAACGCGCTGCTCACTCCACCATTCTGACGGGTGGATAGGCTCCGGCGCATGGCCAGGGCCGAGAAGCGAACGCACGAAACGACGCGTGAGAAGCTCGAATGGCTCGAGGAGCTGCGCGACGCCTCCGAGCACCACGGTTCCGAGAAAGCCGTCGAGAAGCACAAGTCCGCCGGAAAGCTGCTCGCGCGCGAGCGCGCCGAGAAGCTGTGCGACCCGGGGACGTTCGTCGAGCTCGACCGCTACGTGCGGCACCGCGAGTCGAACTTCGGGATGCTGGAGCGGAGGCCGTACGGCGACGCGGTCGTGACCGGTTACGGGCAGATCTTCGGGCGCCGCGTGTTCGTCTTCAGCCAGGACTTCACCGTCTTCGGCGGCTCGCTGAGCGAGGTGTTCGCGGAGAAGATCTGCAAGATCATGGACCTCGCCGGGAAGTACGGCTGCCCGGTGATCGGGATCAACGACTCGGGCGGCGCGCGAATCCAGGAGGGTGTCGTCTCGCTCGCC
>JBJMKB010000076.1:0-5461 GCA_045806045.1 Gaiellaceae bacterium
CGCGGCGCGGTAGGTGTCGGCGGCACCGAGCAGCACCGACAGGCCGAGCTCCTTCTGCAGATGCCAAGCGAGCTTGCCAATGGTCGTCGTCTTGCCGGTGCCGTTGACGCCCACGACCAGGATGACCGCCGGCTGGTGACGTAGGTCGATAACGGGCTCACCCACCCGCGCGGCGTCGGCGAGGAGCTCTGTCAGGCGGCCTTGCAGCTGCTCGCCGCCCGCGAGGTCGCCGGTCGCGGCCTCGGTCTCCAGCCGCCCCACGATCTTCGCCGTCGTCTGTGCGCCGACGTCGGCGTAGATCAGCGTCTCCTCGAGCCGCTCCCAGGTCTCGTCGTTCAGCGGCCCCAAAACAGTCGCCTGGATCTCGGCCCCAAGGGCGTCGCGAGTCTTGGACATCGACTCGCGCAGGCGCCGGAAGAAGCCGCCACCGCGCTGCTCGGCCTCCGCATCCGCTTCTTGGATGACGGGCGCTTCGTGGTTCGTGAGGACGAGTTCTTGCCAGGTACGCGGCATCGGAGGGCGAGGCTAGCCGCGCCGCGTCCAGGCCAGCGTGTCGCGGATCGTCGCCTCGAGCGGGCGCAGCCCAAGGCCAGCGGCCTTCGCACGCCCGTTCGACATCGCGAGGAAGCCGCGGTAGCCCGGGTCCGCGCCCGGGGCCAACCAGAGCGGCAGGTCCGTCCACGGCTCGACTCCGTCGTCGAGCAGCTGCTGCTCACTGGTCCATCGCAGGCGGGCGTCGGAGGCTGTTGCCTCGACGACGGTGTTCAGGAGCGCCTCCATCGTTTGGACCTCGCCGACCGCGTTGTAGGCCCCGGGCCGGCGATCCTCGAGCAGCCGGACCACGAAGGCTGCGAGGTCGCGCCCGTCGATCACCTGCGTCGGCTGTTCGCGCGGCTCCGGTGCGACCACCTCACCGCCGGCCGCGATCGTTTTGACCCAGTAGCTGAAGCGCTCCGTGTAGTCGTACGGCCCGACGACCAGACCCGGTCGCACGATCGTCGCGCGATCATCGAAGCGCTCGCGGACGACGTTCTCGCATGCCGCCTTCAGGCCGTCGTAGTCGGCCTCGACGTCCTCGCTGTTCGGATCCTCGAGCTGCGCGAGCGGCGCGTCCTCGCTGATGCCGAGCTGCGACTTGTCTGCGTAAACGCTTGCGCTCGAGATGAAGAGGTAGGCCGCCGCCCTGTCCGCCAGCAGCTCTGCGGAGGCGCGCACAATTCGCGGCACGTAGCCGCAGCTGTCGACGACCGCATCCCAGTCGCCGTCGGCTAAGGCGCCGAGGCCGCCATCGCGCTCGCCGATCAGCCTGCGCGCGTCCGGGAACGGATGCGGGTCCTCGCGCCCGCGATTGAACAGCGTGACCTCCCAGCCGGCCTCCAGCGCGGCCGCGGTGATGTGGCGACCGACGAAGCGGCTGCCACCGAGGATCAGGAGTCGCACAGGATCTCGAGGCGGTTTCCGAACGGATCCGCCGTGTAGAAGCGCCGCACGCCGGGATAGCGCTCGTCCCAATCGACGGATGCGCCGGCGTCCGCCAGGCGGCCCGCGAGGTCGTCGAGCTCGGCGGCTCCCACGCTCAACGCCGGATGCGCCTTGCGCGCCGGCGCGAACGGGTCCTCGATGCCGATGTGCAGCTCGCGCTCGCCCACCTTGAACCACACGCCGCCGCTCGCGCGCATCGGCTCGGGCTTTGCGATCTCCTCGAGTCCGAGCAGGTCGCCGTAGAAACGCCGCGCCTCTTGTTCGCAGCCAGGCGGACCCGCGATCTGGACGTGGTCGAGCCTCATGCGGCCTCGAGCAGTGCGAACAAAGACTCGACAAGGGATGTGGCAACGGCATCCGGTTCGCGGTCGCGGTGCTCGATCCAGTCGACGAGGACGCCGTCCATGAACCACAGCCAACCACGCACCGCGGCACGCTTCGCCGGTGTCCGCTCCGGCTCCGGCACGAGGCCCTCGAGGATGCGGGCGCTGGTGAAGTCGCGGATGCCGCTCATCGTCTCGCGCAGCTCCGGAACCGCGCCAACCGACTGCAGCAGCTTCACGTAGGCGTCCCCACGCTCGCCGATCCAGCCGACGAAAGCTCGCGTCGAGCTCCTGACCTGCTCCTCGGGCGACTGGGATTCATCCGCTGCCGTGCGTTCAGCGAGCTCGGTGGCGGCCTCGGTCAGCGCGGCCTTGAAGAACTCGTCCTTGCTCGAGAAGTAGTGGTAGAGCAGCGCCTTCGAGATCCCGGCCGCGCGTGCGATCTGCGCCATCGAGAGTTCCTCGTACGAGTGTGTTGAGAACAGCTCGGTGCCGACTTCGAGCAGCTGCGAGCGCCGCTCGTCGACATCCATCCGCGAATAGGCGGGCACGCCCCTATGGTATTGACCAATGGTCAGCAGAGGTGGCCGTGCGGAGCCGATCGCGCGCTGGGTCCTGTCGGTGGTTGCGGCGCTGTGGGTGGCAGGCTCGATACTCGTCACGCCGTTCGGCTGCGCCGTCGGCGAGTTCGAGGCGAACCGCGATTGCTCCGCCCCGGCGATAAGCGTGGCGGCGGCCGCCGTGCTCGTGGCCGGTATCGGGCTTGCGGTCGTCAGACGCGACCGGCGGCTGCACTGGCTTGCCCTGGCCGCTGCGGTGGTACTTGCCGGCTTCGGATGGGCCGACGCCTAAGCGGCGGCTTCGTTGCTCGCGGGCGCTGCTGAGGCGGTCGGTTCGCTGACCGCGTCGACGTCCTGGCCGACGAGCTTGCGCGAGATGACGCGGCTTACGCCGTCGGCGCCCATGCTCACGCCGTAGAGGGTGTCGGCCGCATCCATCGTTCGCTTCTGGTGCGTGACCACGACGAACTGCGCGCGGTCGGCGAACTTCCTCACGAGCTGAAGGAAGCGGTCGATGTTCAGATCGTCGAGCGCTGCCTCGACCTCATCCAGGATGTAGAACGGGCACGGGCGCGCCAGGAAGACGGCGAACATGAACGCAAGTGCGACCAGCGACTTCTCGCCGCCTGACATCAGGGACAGCTTGCGCATGGTCTTGCCTGCGGGCGTGACCTCGACCTCGACCCCGGGCTCGCCCGCGTCGGGCCTCTCTTCGTCGTCGTTCTCGGGCTCCTCCGCCTCCGGGGTCGCCGGCTCCTCACCGTCGACTGCCGCGCCGCCGATGACCGGCCGCGGGCCCTCGTGGTGCACCAGTCGCAGGCGGCCGCGCCCACCGGGGAACAGGTGCTGCACGACCTCCTCGAAGTTCTTCGCGGCCGCGTTGAACGTCTCCTCGAAGCTCTCGCGGATCCGTCGGTCGGTCTCCTTGATCAGACCCTTCAGCTCGGTCAGCGCCGCCTCGAGGTCAGCACGCTGCGTCTCCAGCTCCTCGACGTGTGCGATCGCCTCGTCGTACTCCTGCTTGGCGAGCGGGTTGACAGGTCCGAGTGCTTCGCGCCGACGTGCCAGACGCTCGATCCGCGCCTCGAGCTCCAAGCGCCGCTCGGGCTCGAGCGCTTCCTCCGCCGCTTCAGCCGGCAGCCCCAGCTTGGTCGCGACGTCATCGAGCTCGTGCTGTGCCTCGGCGGCCGCGTCGCGGATCTGCTGCGCCGCGACCTCGGCCTGTGTGACCGCCTCGCTTGCCTTGCGCAAGCGCGACTGCAGTCCCACTTCTTCCTGCGCGCAGGCGCGCAGCTCGGCGGCGGTGCGCTCGCCGACCGCCTCGTCGGCAGTCAGCTCCTCCGCGAGCTTCAGGTGACGCTCGCCAACGGCCTCGGCCGCCTTCTCGAGCGCAACGATCGCACGCTTCGCGGACTCGGCGACGCGCTCCCCACGCTCGATCCGCGCGCGCAGGCGCTGAGCCTGGAGCGTGCGCTCGCGCTGCTCGCGCGCGGCGCGCTCGGCCATCCGGCGCTCGGCGGCGATCTCCGCCTCGATCCGCGCACGCTTGACGGCGGCCGGTCCCTCGTCGGGGGCTTCGCGGCGACGCTCGATCAGCCAATCCGCACGACGAACGGACTCGCCCGCCTGCTCAGCCTCGCGGAACGCCGTGCGCAGCGCGCGATCGGAGCGCTCGAGCGCTTCCTCGGCTTCTTGCGCCTTGCGCTGGGCTTCGGCGGCGGCGTCGCGCGCTTCCTGCTCGGCTTGCTGTGCGCCGGCGAAGCGCCGGCTCAGCTCCTCGCGACGGTTGCGCTCGGCGAGGATCTTCTCCTCGCCGCCGGCCGGTGTTTGGCGAAGGGCTCCGGTGTGGCTGTCGTAGACGCGGCCTTCGCGGGTCACGGCGGTCCCTCGGAAGTCTGCGGGGAGCGATGCGAACGACTCGACTAGGAGGGTGTGTTGCAGCAGGCGCTTCGTGACCTCCGCCGCCCGCTCGCTCGGTCGGACGTGCGCGAGCAGCGGCTCGGCGCCGGAAACCGGATCGCTTTCCTGACTTGATGTTGCATAACCACGTTGAGACAGGACGGCGGCTCGATTTACGAGCGCTATGCCTCCGTCGCGGGTGCGATTCAGGAGCTCGTCTCCCTCGTTGACGTCGGCGACGATGCCGGCTCGCATCAGTGCGCCCAGCGCGGCGGCTACCGCCACTTCGTAGCCCGGGTCGACCTCGAGCTCGTCGGCTAGCGCCTTCGTCCCACCGATCGCGGACGGAGCCGAGTCGAGGAACCTATTGACGGCAGCAAGCTCAGCGGCAACCGAGGCGCTCGCGGAGCGCGCTTCCGATGCAGCCCGCTCCCCCAGTCGCCGCAGTTCACGCGCTTCCGAAGCGGCAGCCTCCACCCGAGCCAGCTGCTCACGCAGCTGATCAGCCTGGGCAGCAGCAGCAGCCCGAGCCGACTCAGCCCGGTCGCGCTCAGCGGAGAGCTCTGCCAGCTCGATCTCCAGCCGCCGCTCACGCTCAGAATCCAAGGTGACCAGTTCAGCCTCGAGCGCCTCAACCTGTAAGGACTCGGCCGGCGCTTCGCCACCGGTCGCGCTCAGCACCGCCTCGATCGTCTCGAGCTCCCGCCGCCGGCGCGCTATCGCCGCCGTCGCCGAGCGTTCGACCTCGCGCGCTCGCTCGGCGCGTACCGAGATGCGCTCAGCGGCAGACCGGGCGGCAAAGACGCGGCCGGACAACGACTCGCGCTCACGCGAGTGCGCGGCGAAGGACTCCTCGGCGGACTCGCGGCGCTGAGCAATCTCGGAGAGCGCGCGCTCGGCGGCATCGCGCTCCGACCGAGCCTCTGTCGCAGTCTTTTCCGCACGAGCCAGATCGGCCGCAACCGAGCGCACGCGCTCGCGCGCGAGCTCATAGCGCGACTCGCGCGACTGGCGCTCCAGCCGCTCATGCAGCTCGGCGGCCTCGGCCTGCCGCTTCAAAGGCTTCAGCCGCGAGCGTGCCTCGCGCTCGACGTCGAGTGCACGCGACAGATTCTCCTCCGTGCGCTCGAGCTTCAGCTGCGCACGGCGGCGGCGCTTGCGGTGCTTGCCCAGACCCGCGGCCTCTTCGATCAGCAG